>NZ_JBBWWT010000003.1:0-549275 GCF_038321125.1 Pseudoxanthomonas putridarboris
TTCGTATGGCACAGGGATGTGCCTTACGAAAATTCCCGGTCCGCTTGCGCACCCGGAGCGAAGCGCAGGGCGCGCCGCCTGGGGTGTGCTTTCTTTGGTTACTTTCTTTGCACAAGCAAAGAAAGTGACGCCTCGCGGCGAGCGCACCACGCATCAGCGCCCATGGCAATGCGCCACAGGCCCAGCCCAGCACCCGCGCCGCACTCACACGCAGACGGCGCCGAGAACCCCCGCCTGCGCTGGCACAGTCCTTGCACCACCCGTGACGATGAACCGACGGAGTCCGCCCATGCTGCGCCTTGCCACCGCCCTGATCGCCGGATTGACCGCCTGCGCGGCCATGGCGGCCGATTTCCAGCCCGTGGACAGCATCAAGGCCGCGGCGCTGGGCGCGTTGCCGGCTGGCAGCGACGCCGACGCCACGCTCGATGCCGCGTTGCGCCTGCCCCGCTGCGGGGCACCGCTGTCCGCGCGGGTCAACGGCTCCAACTCGGTGGAAGTCAGCTGCCCGCAGGACGCCGGCTGGCGCCTGTTCGTGCCGGTGCGCGTGCGTCGCAGCCAGACGGTGCTCGTGCTCAACCGCGGGATCGCCCCGGGCGAGGCGATCACCGCCGATGCCTTCACCGCCGAATCGCGCGATGCCGCCCGCATCGTCGGCGCGGCGGTCGCCGATCCCGGCCAGGCCATCGGCCGCGTCGCCCGGCGCACGCTGTCGGCCGGCGCCGTGCTGTCCGCCTCCGACCTGGTCGCTCCCCGCCTGATCCGCCGCGGCGACAACGTCGCGCTGGTGTCGCGGCGGGGCGGGGTGGAAGTCCGCGTGGCCGGCAAGGCGCTGGCCGACGCGGGGGAGAACGAACGCGTCACCGTGGAGAACCTGTCCTCGCGCCGGGTGGTCCAGGGCGTGGTCGGCGCCTCCGGCGACGTCTGGGTCAACCGTTGAAGTGTTGTTGAAATTCCGTCCTAAAGTTGCATCCGGGGCGGCCGATACCGTACGTGGGTGGAAGGGGCATGGCGGAAAACCGTTCCCTTCGCAGGAAACGTGGACGTCGTCACTAAAGTGTCGGCGCCCGCGGCCGATAACCCCCATGAACCCTGTTACAGGTGAACCGACATGAGCCAGAAAATCGAAGGCACTCCCCCCGCCGCCGTACGCAGCACCGGGCCCGTGGGCGGCCGCGTTGCCACGGCGGGTGCCGACCGTTCCGGGCCGGTGGAAGCCAGCGCCGGCAGCGACAGCCTTCGTCTGACCGGCGAGGCCGCCAGCCTGCAGGCGATGCAGCGCGAGCTGTCCACCGCCCCGGCCATCGACAACGCCCGCGTGCAGGCCGTGCGCGAGTCGCTGCAGGCCGGCACCTACCAGGTCAATGCCGAGGCCATCGCCGACGGCATGCTCAGTCTGGAAAGCCAACTGGACGCATGACCGCCATGACGGCCGCGCCCCTGCAGCGACTGTCCGCCGCCCTGGAAGAGGAGCGGCGCGCGATCCTGGAACATGACGTGGAAGCGCTGGTGCGCTCCACCGAGGACAAGCTCGACGCGTTGCGCACGCTGGAAAGCGCGGCCGCCGGCTATGGTTTCCCCGGCGAGCTGCAGGAACGGCTGGCCGAGCTGGCCGAGTTCAACCATGCCAACGGCATCCTGCTGGCGCGCCGCCGCCGTGAGGTGAACTGGGCGTTGCGCCACCTGGGCCGCAGCGAAAGCGCCGGCGCCTACGATGCGCAGGGCCAGACCAGCACCGTCACCAAGGTGCGTCCGCTGGCGGTCGCCTGAGCGCGCCGGCTTCGCAAAGCGGGAACCCGCAACTTGCCGCTCCCGCGGCGGCGCCGGATACTGGCGTCCCGCCGTCCCCGACGGCACCCGCCAGCGCCCCTCCCGTGAGTAGCCCGCGACCCCTCCATGCGCAGGACGATGCGCCGCGCTTCGCCGACCTGCAGGCGCTGGGCGAGTTGATGGACGATGGCGTGCTGCTCTGCCACGGCGACGGCCGCCCGCTGCACGCCAACACCGCGGCCCGCGCGCTGGTGCCCAAGGCCAGCGACCCGCTGGGCGCGCTGGTCGGGCTGCTGCCGCTGGAAGCGCTGCGCACCGCCCGGGCGGAAGGCCGCTGGAACGACGACCTGGCGTTCGACGACGGCCGCATCGTGCAGGTGCGCGCCTACCACCACGACAACGGGCACGGCGGGTACTGCCTGATCGTCTTCCACGATGTCAGCGAAGCGCACGCGCGCCAGCAGGAACTGCAGCGCCGCCATGCGCAGCTGCGGCAGACGCTGGTGCGCCTGGCCGGTGCGCAGGAACAGCTGGTGCAGTCGGAGAAGATGGCCTCGATCGGCCAGCTGGCCGCCGGCGTGGCGCACGAGATCAACAATCCCATCGGCTACGTGCATTCCAACCTGGGCTCGCTGCAGGAATACCTGCACAGCCTGTTCTCGCTGATCGAGGTGTACGAGCGCGCGCTGCGTTCGCCCGATCCCAAGGCCATGCTGCCCGAGATCGACGACTTGCGCGGGCGCTACGACATCGACTTCATCACCGGCGACCTGCCGCAGCTGATGTCCGAGTCGCGCGAGGGCATCGAGCGCGTCACCGCCATCGTGCGCAACCTGAAGGACTTCTCGTATTCCGGCCGCGACGACAGCTGGAAGTCCACCGACCTGCACGCCGGCCTCGATTCCACCATCAACATCATCTGGAACGAGCTGAAGTACAAGGTCACGCTGGAGAAGCACTACGGCAAGCTGCCGCTGGTGCAGTGCCGGCCCTCGGAGTTGAACCAGGTGTTCATGAACATCCTGCTCAACGCCAGCCACGCCATCGACGAACGCGGCACCATCACGGTCACCACCGGCGTGGACGGCGGGGAAGTGTGGGTCGAGATCCAGGACAGCGGCCACGGCATCCCGGAGGAGATCCTGCAGCGCATCTTCGACCCGTTCTTCACCACCAAGCCGGTCGGCAGCGGCACCGGCCTGGGCCTGTCGATCTCCTACGGCATCGTGAAGAAGCACAACGGCCGCATCGAAGTGCGCAACGTGCCGGGCGCCGGCGCCTGCTTCCGCATCACCCTGCCCATCAGACAACCGGCCATCGAAGCCGTCTGAACCGAAGCGCCCGCAAAGGGCTCGAAGCCGGACCCGCATGGCACCCACTCCCCCTCTCCCTCCGGGAGAGGGCAAGGGGTGAGGGCAGGCCGCCGCGATGCTTTGGGGCGGATGGCTGGAAAGAGCATCGTGCCCAAGGGCGCTCTTACACGCCGGACCGAAAAGCGCGAAATTCTTCGTTCGTGGCGAGGAGGGCATGCCATCGTGCGCGCAGCGCACGTTACGCGAAGAACGCGAGTTTCTTCGTGCGGGCAGTTGCGTAGGGTGCGCCCCGGCGCACCGCGCTCCGCTCCATTCGCACGATGGCGATCGCGCCGCAGCGCGCCCGATGGCGAACAGGCGGGTTTTCAGGATGTGGATGTCGATCGCGGCGGTGCGCCAGGGCGCACCCTACGTCCGTCGTCATTCCGGCGCATGCCGGAACCCAGCGCCTTTGCGCATGAGCCCGACCCGTGCGCGTGACGGAAGTCGCTGGGTCCCGGCATTCGCCGGGATGATGGGGAGATGCATCCTCGCGACGTGCGCGCGGCGCACGTTACGCGAAGAACGCGAGTTTCTTCGTGCGGGCAGTTGCGTAGGGTGCGCCCCGGCGCACCGCGCTCCACTCCATTCGCACCATGGCGATCGCGCCGCAGTGCGCCCGGATGGCGAACAGGCGGGTTTTCAGGATGTGAATGTCGATCACGGCGGTGCGCCAGGGCGCACCCTACGTCTGCCGCCGTCATTCCGGCGCAAGCCGGAACCTAGCGACTTCCGTCACGCATGCGGGCCGGCCCGTGCGCAAAGGCACTGGGTCCCGGCTTGCGCCGGGATGACGAGGGTGAGGGCCATGCCATCGTGCGCGCGGCGCACGTTACGTGAAGAATGCGAGTTTCTTCGCGCGGGGCAGTCGCTTGAGTTGCGCTTCGGCCCGCGAGGCCGCGCTGCGGTCCGGATACGCGCGGCTGGCCAGCAGGCGGACCGGCGGATTGGCGCGGGTGTACCTGGCGCCGTTGCCGGCGGCGTGCGCGGCGTAGCGGGCTTCCAGCCGGTTGGTGATGCCGGCGTACCAGGCGCCGTTGCGGCATTCGATCAGGTACAGATGCCACGCCGGCGATGACTCGACGGGAACCGTGATCGCCGACTCAGCCATGGACGCGGTGGTGGGGCTGGTTCTCGTAGGCGACGAAGGCCTGGCGGATGTGCTCGCGCAAGTCGTCGTCGTTCCACGGCTTGGTCAGGAAGCGGTAGATCTCGCCGCGGTTGATCGCCTCGGTGACGGTGGCCAGGTCGGTGTAGCCCGACAGCACCAGGCGCACGGTGTCCGGGTACAGCACCCGCACGCGGCCGAGGAACTCGGTGCCGCTCATGTCCGACATGCGCTGGTCGGACAGGATCACCTGCACGTCGTTGGTGGCCAGCAGCTCGAAGGCGTCGGTGACGTTGCTGGCGGCCAGGATGCGGTAGCCGTCGCGGCGGAACAGGCGCACCAGCGAGCGCAGGATGTTCTCCTCGTCGTCCAGCAGCAGCAGCGTGCGGTCCGGCTTGGTGGCGGTGAACGCGTCCGAGCGCAGGTAGCGCTTGCGCAGCACCGCGCCCGCCTCCTCGGCCGACATCGGCTCGCCGAACAGGTGGCCCTGGAACATGTCGCACTGGTTGCGGCGCAGGAAGCCCAGCTGCACGTCCGTCTCCACGCCGTGCGCGATGATCTTCATGCCCAGCTGGTGGCCCATGGCGATGATGGCGCAGGTGATGGCGACCTCGCGGTTGCTGGCCGGCACGCCCTTCACGAAGCTGCGGTCGATCTTGATCTTGTCCACCGAGAAGCGGATCAGCGAATCCAGGTTGGAGTCGCCCATGCCGAAATCGTCCAGGGTCAGGCGCACGCCCTCGCGGTGCAGGTTGGCCAGCGTGCGGTGGACCAGGTTCATGTCCTTGGCCAGCGCGTTCTGGCGGACCTCCAGCACCACCATCTGGGTGGGGATGCCGGCCTCCTGCATCGCTTCCAGCACCTCGGACACGAAGCTGGGCCGCAGCAGCTGCAGGGTCGAGACGTTGACCGCGATCTCGAAATCGTCGAAGCCCCAGTCGCGCCAGATGCGCGCCTGCTTGAACGCGTTGCGCAGCACCCAGTCGCCGATCTGCACGATCACGCCCAGCTTCTCGGCCACGTGCATGAAGCGCTCCGGCACCAGCATGCCCAGCGCCGGCGAGTACCAGCGCAGCAGGGTCTCCATGCCGACCACGCGGCCGTCGTGGGCGTTGATCTGCGGCTGGTAGAACAGGCGCAGCTCGTTGTTGGCGATGGCGTTGATGATCTGCCGCGCGATGATGCTGTCGCTGCGCGCGGTGATGGCGGCGCCGCGCCGGTACACGCGGACCAGGTTGAGTCCCTCGTGCTTGGCCTGGTCCACCGCGCTTTCCGCGCACTGCAGCAGGCTGGTGGCGTTGTCGGCGTGCTCCGGGCACAGGGCGATGCCCAGGGTGCCGGTCAGGAACAGCGTGTACGGCAGCACCGTCATCGGCAGTTCGATCTGCTCGCGCAGGAAGGCGCCGAACTCCTCCGGCGCCAGCGTGCCCGGCGTGCGCGGCACGGCCACCACGAATTCGTCGCTGCCATGCCGCCATGCGCGCGCGTCCGCGCCGACCGACTGCTGCAGCCGTTCGCTGATCATCGCCAGGGCCTGGTCGCCGACCTCCACGCCCATGTTCTCGTTGATCGAGCGGAAATGGTCGATGTCGATGTACAGCAGCATCACCGGCGTGCCGCCGCTGTTGGCCGCATCGATCATGCGTTGCAGGTCGGGTTCGCCGGCACCCAGGCGGGGCAGGGGGGGCGACGGGTGGAGGTCGGTGTTCAAGCGCTTGCGGAACCGGATGTGGGCGCGAACGCATAGGGTAGGCGAAGTCGCCAGCGGGCGCCGTGCCCGCCGGCCGGTTCGGCAAGGTCGCCACCCACGGACGCGGCCAGTGCCCGCAGCAGGGGCGCGTCGGCCAGCGCGAAAGGCGCGCCGGCGCCGACCAGCAACTGGAAGCCGGCCTGGCCCGCGTCCGTGTTGGGCGCCAGGGACACCTGGACCGGTTCCGCCGATGCGGCCGCCGCCTGCCGCGCCAGCGCCTGGCCGATCCGGAACGCCACCAGCGGCAGCGGCGGGGCGGGCGAGGCGGGCAGCGGTTCGAAGGACGCTTCGACGGGACCGACCTGCGCGGCGATCCGTTCCAGCTCGGCGCGCAGCGCGGCCTCCAGGCCCAGCGTCTCCAGTTGCGGCGGATGCAGCGCCGCGTGCAGGTCGCGCAGCACCGCCACGGTGTCGTCGCTGGCGCGGATGATGTCCAGCAGGTCCTGGCGGCGCTGTTCCGCGTCGGTTTCGTCCAGCGTCAGGTGCGCGGTCATCTTGATGGCGGACAGGGCCTGGCCCACCTGGTTGTGCAACGCGCGCCCCGCGGCATGGCGTTCGGCTTCCTGCTGCAGCAGCAGTTGCAACAGCAGGGCGTGGGCGGGCGACGGGTCGGGCATCTGCGGCGGTTCGACAAGGGGCCGGTGTATCGGGTCGTGAGTATGCCAGCCGTGCGGGCGGCATGCGTTGTCGTCGCGGAAACGGGCGATCCGGGTTTCCAGCGGAGATGCCTTCTCCCCGCTGGTGGGGAGAAGAGCCTGCCCCGTACTCGATACGGGATGGCCGGCAGGCCGGATGAGGGGTATCGGAGCCAGGGAAGGTGATATCGGCGATAACGGATCGAGCGTGGCGGTGGGCAGGAACCCCACACTCGATGCATTGCCATCATCGAACCGGGTCGGCTCCGTCCTGCCCCTCACCCGCCTCCGGCACCCTCTCCCCGCTGGCGGGGAGAGGGGGATGAAAGGGCATCCCGTTTCCCCTTCCAGGCACGAAAAAAAGGGGCGAGCTGCTGTGCAGTCGCCCCGGAGATGCAAGCTGTCGGATGTTGCGCGGTGGCCTAGAACAGCTCCACCGTGCCCGCGCCCATGTTCTGCTGGGCGACCGGCTTGTGCGGCGGGCGCTCCCATTCGGTGCGCTGGTCGCGCAGGCGGTTGCCGATCAGGCGCAGGGCGCTGAGCAGTTCGTTGTCGGTGGCGCCGCCGGTGCGGTGCAGCAGTTCCTGCAGGGCCACGGCTTCCTTGTTGATCGCGGTCAGGCGCTCCAGGTGGGTCATCGCGCTGCCCAGCGACTGGGTGGCGATGTCCTCGAACTGCAGCGAACGGACCGCCTCGGCGACGCTGGCGTCGATGGCGTGGCCGCACATCGAGACTTCGCGCATGCCGTCGCCCAGCGAGGCGTTGATGGCGGCGACCTGGTGCAGCATGCTGGCCGCTTCGCTGCGCGCTTCCCGCGAACGGTCCAGGTCGCGCGAAGCCATGTTGGACACGGTGTCGCGGACCTTGGCGATGGATTCCTTCGAGCTGTGCGCCAGCTTGCGGATCTGCTCGTTGAAGGCGGTGGAACGCTCGGACAGGTTGCGCACCTCGTCGGCCACCACCGCGAAGCCGCGGCCGGCCTCGCCGGCGCGGGCCGCTTCGATGGCCGCGTTCAGTGCCAGCAGGTTGGTCTGGTCGGCGATCGACTTGACGTCTTCCAGCAGCGAGAAGATGCCGTCCAGGTGCTGCGCCATGTCGTCGATGTGGTGCACGGTGGTGCCGCTCTGGCCGGCCACCTGCTCCAGCGCCTCCACCAGTTGCTCCATACGCTGGCTGGCGTTCTGGGCGAAGCGGGCCACGTCCACGCCGGCACGGTCGCCGTCGCCGTTGCGGTCGATGATGCGGGCGATGGCCGCGCTCTGTTCGCGCGACTTGCGGTTCATCGCATCGAAGCTGCCGCCGAGGTTGCTGACGGCTTCGCGGATCAGCTCGCGGGCGCGGTCGATCTCGTGGCGAGAGCCTTCGATCTCGTTGTTGACGAAGCGGCGCAGCTCGGTCAGCAGGGAATCCTGCTCGCGCACCACGGTGGCATGCTCGGGCGAGATCTGGTGCGAATTGACCGCGGTCAGCCAGGCGAAGATCAGCCAGGCCAGGGTCGACGAGGTCAGCAAGGCCCACTGCACGGCGGAAGGCCAGTCCAGGCCGACCGACACGGGGAACAGCAGGGTCAGGATGAGGGGTGCCGCCAGACGTACCAGGATGCGCGAATACATGGGTGCTCTCTACTGAAGCTCACTGTGGAGTATCGGCCGCGGCCATCGGCTCTTTAGGCGGTAATTCGCGGGGTTGCGATGATGCGGCCGAACTGTGATGCGCATTCCCGCCTTTTGTAGGAGCGACGTCAGTCGCGACCGCGATGGTGAGTGGCTGGTGGTGCTGGAGAAGGTGTTTTCCCGTCCCGCTCCGCAGTACTGCGCCCGCGTCCGCGCATCACGGCCAGCCCGGGCCTGCGGTCGCGACTGACGTCGCTCCTGCAGGTGCCGGCGGAGGCATCAGGCGATGCTCGCCGCCAGGTCCAGCAGGCGCTGGGCGATGCGGTCCAGCGGCACGACGTCCCTGGCCGCGCCGATCCTCACCGCCGCGCCGGGCATGCCCCAGACCACGCTGGTGGCCTCGTCCTGCACCAGCGTCGGGGCGCCTGCCTGGGCCATTTCCAGCAGGCCACGCGCGCCGTCGTCGCCCATGCCGGTCAGGATGGCGCCCACCGCGTTGCCGCCGGCGCTGCGCGCCACCGAGCGGAACAGCACATCGACCGCGGGTTTGTGGCGGTTGACCGCCGGGCCGTCGTCGATCTGGCAGCGCCAGCGGGCGCCATCGCGGATCACGCTCAGGTGCTGGCCGCCCGGCGGCAGGTAGGCATGGCCGGGCAGGATCGCTTCGCCGTCGCCGGCCTCGCGCACGGCCATCGCCGAGTGGCGGTCCAGGCGTTCGGCGAAGGCGCGGCTGAAACCGGCCGGGATGTGCTGGGTCAGTACGATGGCGGGCGCGTCGGCGGGCATCTGTTCCAGCACCACGCGCAACGCCTCCGTGCCGCCGGCCGAGGCGCCGATGGCGATCAGGCGGTCGGTGGTGCGGAAGCGCAGCGCCGGCGCCGCCGGCAGCACCGCGTCCATGCCCACGCGCGGCGCGCTGGTGCGCGCCAGCGGGCGCACGCGCGCCTTGGCCGCGGTCTTGACCTTGGCGATGATCTCGTCGGCGTAGGCGTGCAGGCCGCTGGCGATATCGAGCTTGGGCTTGGAGACGAAGTCCACCGCGCCCAGCGCCAACGCCTGCAATGTCGCGTCCGCGCCGCGCTCGGTCAGCGAGGAGATCATCACCACCGGCATCGGCCGCAGGCGCATGACATTCTCCAGGAACGCCAGTCCGTCCATGCGCGGCATTTCCACGTCCAGCGTCATCACGTCGGGGTTCAGGCGCTTGATCTTGTCGCGCGCCAGCAGCGGATCGGCGGCGGAGCCGACGACTTCGATGGCGGGGTCGCGCGAGAGGATCTCGGTCAGCAACTGGCGCACGACCGCCGAGTCGTCGACGATCAGCACGCGGCAGGGAGGGGCGCTACTCATCAGAACAGTTCCACCCCTCCGGTGACGGGCGCCTTGGACAGGCGGGCGCGCGCGGCGGACTCGGCGGCCAGCACTTCGGCGTCGTGGGCATGCGGCAGGCGCTGCACGACCACGCGGCCGGTGTTGGGGAAGTACCAGACCTTGCGCGGATGGATGCCGCGCAGGTCTTCCGCCACCACCGGGATGCGTTCGGCGTCCAGGTACTTGCGGACGAACTCGGCGTTGCGCGTGCCGACCGGATTGCTGGTGAAGCCCTTCAGCACGTTGGCGCCGCCGAACACCTTGGCTTCCAGCCGGTTGCGCGCGGCGCCGCGCTTGAGCAGGTCGTTGATCAGCAGTTCCATTGCGAAGCTGCCGTAGCGCGCGGGCGCGCCGTCGCCGACGTTGCCGTCGGGCAGCAGGAAGTGGTTCATCCCGCCCAGCTTCAGCAGCGGGTCGCGGATGCACGCGGCCACGCACGAACCCAGCACCGTCACCAGCGCGGTGTCGTTGTCCACCACCAGGTACTGGGTGGGCAGCAGCTTGGCCGCGTCGGTCTTGAAGCGCGCGTCGTGGTAGCGCATCACGCCGCCGTCGGCGAAGGCGGTCGCGGCGGCGTTCATGCGGCGGCTCCCGCGCGGCGGTACAGCGTGCGCCCGCAGGGCTGGATGATGTCGGCGGCGTGCAGGTAGTTTTCCGAGTGCCCGGTGTACAGCATGCCGTCGTCGGCCAGGTGCGGCACCAGCCGGGTCAGGATGCCGCGCTGCGTGGGCTTGTCGAAGTAGATCATCACGTTGCGGCAGAACACCGCGGTGAACGGTCCGGCCACGTCGTAGCGCGGCGCCAGCAGGTTGAGCGGACGGAAGTCGATCAGCTGGCGCAGCGCTGGGTGCACGCGGCAAAAGCCTTCGTTCGGGCCGCTGCCGCGCTGGAAATAGCGTCGCTTGACCGCATCGTCCAGGCTGGCGATGCGTTCCATCGGGTAGACGCCGCGCTCGCCGGTGGCCAGCACCTGCGTGTCCACGTCGGTGGCCAGGATGCGGATCGGCGGCGCCAGCGTGCCGTAGGCCTCGCAGGCGGTGATGGCGATGGAATAGGGTTCCTCGCCGGTGGACGCCGCGCACGACCACAGCTTGAGCGGACCGGCGTGCGCGCGCTGCGCCAGTTCCTGCCGCAGCCGTTCGAAGTGGTGCGGTTCGCGGAAGAACGAGGTCAGGTTGGTGGTCAGCGCATTGGTGAACGCCTGCCATTCGTCGCCGCCGTCGCGCTCCAGCTGGTCCAGATAGTCCTTGAAGCTGCGCAGGCCCAGGGCGCGCAGGCGGCGCGAAAGCCGGCCGTACACCATGTCGCGCTTGCCGTCGGCCAGCGCGATGCCGGCGCGTTCGCGGATCAGTTCGCAGACGCGGCGGAAGTCGCGGTCGTCGAACGCGAAGTCGCGGCTGCCGACGGCGCGGGCATCGTCGTCGCGGGGTGGGGCGGAAGTCCGTCGTGTCGCGGCGGCCGGTGCGGGGTGGCGGGTGCTGACGGACATCGGGTTCTCGGTGGGGCGGGACTACGGTCGTTCCATGACCGGCTTCCTTCCTGGCGGGAAGGAAGCCGGCGGGCGGCGGGCACGTTGCAAGCGGTGTGCCTCAGAACTCCTGCCAGTCGTCGCCTTCGGCCAGCGCGGGTTCCGGCGCGGCCACGGCCACGACGGGGCGGGCCGCCGGCCTGGCGGCGGCGACCGGAGCCGGTGCCGGTTTGCCGGCGGGCTTGCCGACGCTGGCGGTGGCGTGGCCGTCCAGCTTGAACACCGACACGCTTTCGGCCAGCACCATCGCCTGTTCCTCCATGGATCGAGCGGCGGCGGAGGCTTCCTCGACCAGCGCGGCGTTCTGCTGGGTGGTCTCGTCCATCTGGGTGATGGTCTGGTTGACCTGCTCGATGCCGGCGGACTGCTCCTGCGAGGCGGCGGAGATCTCGGCCATGATGTCGGTCACCCGCTGCACCGAGGCGACGATCTCGCCCATGGTGGTGCCGGCCTGGTTGACCAGCTTGGAGCCATCGGCGACCTTGTCCACCGAGGTCTCGATCAGACCCTTGATCTCCTTGGCGGCATTGGCGCTGCGCTGGGCCAGGGTGCGGACTTCCGAAGCCACGACCGCAAAGCCCCGGCCCTGTTCGCCGGCGCGGGCCGCTTCCACGGCGGCATTGAGGGCCAGGATGTTGGTCTGGAAGGCGATGCCGTCGATGACGGAGATGATCTCGGCGATCTTGCGGGAGGACTGCTCGATGTCGCGCATGGTGACGACGACCTGGCCGACGACCTCGCCGCCCTGGGAGGCGACGCCGGCGGCGCCGATGGCGAGCTGGTTGGCCTGGCGTGCGGATTCGGCGTTCTGGCGGACGGTGGAGGTGAGTTCCTCCATGGAGGCGGCGGTTTCCTCCAGGTTGGCGGCCTGCTGCTCGGTGCGGCGTGAGAGGTCGCTATTGCCGGAGGCGATCTCGCCGGCGGCGGTGTTGATGGAGGTGGAGGCGTCCTGGATACGGCCGACGATGTCGGTGAGCTGGGCGACGGTGGCGTTGGCGTCGTCGCGCATGCGGGCGAACACGCCGTGGAAGTCGCCTTCCATCCGGGCGGTCAGGTCGCCGCGGGCGATGGCCTGCAGCAGTTCGGAGACTTCGGCCAGGTTCTCGTCGGTGGTCTCCATCAGCTGGTTGAGGCCATCGATCATGTCGCGGAAATCGTACTGGTAACGATCCACGTCGCCGCGCTGGCTGAAGTCGCCGGAGGAGGCCGCCATCGCCAGGCGCTTGATCTCGCCGTTGATCGCCGACAGGTTGGCCTTGGTGGCGTCCATCGTCTCGGTCAGGTTGGCCTTTTCGCCCGGCAGCTTGGGCATGTCCAGGGTCAGGTCGCCGATGGAGTAGCGCTGCATGATCTTCAGCGCATCGCCGATGGCCTGCAGGTGCGAGGCGACCAGCGCGTTGGTGTCGCGGACCATGCGGCCGTACTCGCCGGGGAAGCGCGAATCGTCCATGCGGAAGCTGATCTGGCCTTCGTCGTGGCGCACGGCCATCTCGCTCTGGGCCTCGATGACCGACTGCACCTGCGACTGCATGCGCTGCATGGCCGACAGCAGCTGGCCGACTTCGTCCTGGCGCGAGGTGTCGATCTTGCCGTCCAGCTTGCCGGCCGAGACGTCGTTGGCCACGCGGACGGCTTCGCCGACGGACTTGGCGATGGCGCGGGCGAAGAACCAGGCCAGGGTCAGGCCGCCGACGATGCCGGCCAGCAGCATGATGATGGTCAGCGTGCTGGAGGCGGTGAAGGTGCTGTCGGCGCTGCGGGTGCTTTCCTGCGCCTGCCGGTCCACTTCGACCAGCAGCACCTCCAGCGCGCCGGTGGCCTTGCTGTGCAGGTCGCGGGTGGTGCCGATGAAGGTGTCCACGGCGTCGTCCGGCAGGCCCAGGTCGAGCATTTCCTGGACTTCGGCGTAGGACTGCTCGGCGACCTTCCAGTCCTTGACGAACTGGTCGTAGGCCTGTTTTTCCTTGGGCGTGGTGATCAGCTTGGCGTAGTCCTGCACCTTCTTGTCGATTTCGGCCTCGAGCTGCGCGGCGTGCGTCTTGGCGTCGGCCTTGACCGCTTCGCTGGCGCGCACGTGCTGGCGGTAGGACGTGGTGCGGTAGTCGCCGATCAGGCCGTTCAGTTCGCCGGCCGCACGCACGCTGGGCAGTGCGTTGCCGGTGACGTTGGTGGTGGCGCCGTTCAACGAGTTGAGGCCGACGAAGGCGGCGATGCCCTGGACCAGCATCAGGGCCAGCACGACGCCGAAGGCCAGCATCATCTTCGTCGTCAGTTTGAGGTTCTTGATCCGCTGCATGGGATTCTTATTCCTTCTACCAGGGCGCGCGCCGCGCCGCTCACAAGTACGACCAGGAGACGGCGGGGCGCGGGGCCCCGCCGGCAGGAGGGTTCAACGGATCGTCGCCAGCTTCAGGTTGGACGGCGAATCGACCACGATCTCGGCACGCGACGCGTCGCGCTCGATGGTGCCGATCACGCAGACGTCCTTGCCTTCCAGCTCTTCCGGCGCCGGCTTGAACTTGGCGCGGGCGTTGCCCGGGATGCGGGCGGTGAAGGTGTGGCGCGGGAAGTTGCCGCCCATGTACAGGAAGGTCGGGGTGCCTTCCGAGTTCTCGGCGAAGCGGGCCTTGCCGACCTTGCCGCACACGGTGCCGGCCTTGCCGGTGAAGCGCGTGGCCATGTCGGCGGGGATGGCGTTGTCGATCTGCGACTGGCCGGTGGCCGGTGCAGCCGACGCCAGCAGGGCGGTGCCGACGACGGCGAGCGACAGGGTCAGGGCGGATGCGATTTTCATTCCAGTGTCTCCGGGGGTGATCTGATGAGGTAGGGAGGTAAGGGCTCGATGCCTGAGATCGGCGGTGGACCGGCAAACTTGAGTGCCCTGGGTGGTCCGGCAGGCACCGATGCCCGCGAATGCAAAGCCGGTCACAGTTCGCCGGGGCGGCGGTGCCGCGCGGTGGGCGGACGTCAATGCAGGGAAGGGGAGGCCGCTACCGCCGAGGAGGAATCGGCCACCAGCGCCATCAGGATCCAGCCTTCGTTGAAGCAGGTTTCCACGCCCCGCAGCGGCTGGCCGTCGTGGGTTTCCAGGTGGAAGACGTGGCGCAGCTTCTTGCGCCGGAACTGGTTGGCGCGCCGCAGCCATTGCTCCGGTTCCACGTCGATCACCGGGCCTGCGCGGCGCGGATGCTGCCAGCGGATGATCTCCGCGAACGTGTCCACGCCCGGTGGCAGGTCGTGCAGGCGGACGAACGCGCCGTTGGCCATCACCAGCCGGTCGGAGGGGTCGAACAGCGCGACCGGGGTGTCGGCCACGTCCAGCCCCTGCAGCAGTTGCGAGAGGACCAGCGGGTCGCGCGAGGACATCAACGGCCGCAGCGCGCCGCGGCCGGGCGGGGGACGGCTGGCCTGGCCGCCTTCGCGCGCGACGATGCGGTCGCGGCCGCCGTACTTGGCGGTGTAGAGCATCTGGTCGGCGACGCGGATCCAGTGCACGTGGCTTTCCAGGTCGTCGGTAAGCGTGGCGATGCCGAAGCTGGCGGTGATGGGGTGTTGTTCGAGCAGCGGAGCGGCATGCAGCCGGGCGCGCAGCCGGTCGACCACGTCCAGCGCTTCGGCCGGCGTGGTGTGCGGGAGCAGGATGCCGAATTCCTCGCCGCCGTACCGCGCGGGTACGTCGAAGACGCGCAGGTGGTTGCGCAACAGTACGGCGAAATTGCGGATGGCCTGGTCGCCGGCGGCGTGGCCGTAGAGATCGTTGATCTTCTTGAAGTGGTCCAGGTCCACCATGACCAGCGTGGCGGACTGGCCGGTGCGGCGGCAGCGGGCGAATTCGCCGCGCACCACGGTTTCCCAATGGCTGCGATTGAACAGCCCGGAAAGACCGTCGTGCCAGCTCTGCCGTTCCAGGTCCCTGCGCTTGCGCTGCAGGCGCTCGATCACCTCGTGCCCGGTGTGGCCCACGCCCAGCGGCAGCAGCCACATCAGGGGCAGGGCGGCCAGCACCGTGGCCAGCGAAGGCGCCGGGCGCCAGCCGAAGCCGAACCATCCCAGGCCCAGGCCCATGCAGGCGGCATAGACCAGCACGCCGCGCACGGCCAGGCGCAGGCCGCCACCGGCCATCGACGCCATACCCAGCGTGGCCAGGCCCACGCCCATCGCCAGCAGGTTGAAGTCCAGCAGCGGCAGCCACAGGCCGGCGAACGCGTGGTCGATCAGCAGGTTGCGTTTCTCGGTGCGGTTGGGGTCGCGGGAATGCAGGTAGCGCCACCAGGCCAGGTGCGGCCACCACAGGCACTGCAATGCCGGCCCGACCCAGAGGATCCAGGGTTTCTGCAGGTGGTGCAGCACCGTCCCCATCATCAGCATCGCCAGCGCCGCCGCCACGATGCGCATCAGGTAGATGCGGCGCGGAAAGGCCAGGTAGGGACATAGCGGATAGGTGCGCGGCACGCGCGACAGCGGCGGCGTGGCACGGGCCGGCGTACCGGGAGGCAGCGGGTCAGGCGTGCGCGGGGAGGTCGGCATCGCCTTCGCGCACGGCGGCGTACTGGTGTTCTTCCAGCCACTGTTCCAGTTGCGCGGGCGGCAGGGGCGGCGAGAACAGATAGCCCTGCAGCACCGGGAAGCGCTGCTCGGTCAGGAAGCGGTGCTGCGATTCGGTTTCCACGCCCTCGGCCACGACCCGCATGCCCAGGCTTTCGCCGATGCGCAGCACCGAGGTGGTCAGCGTGCGGGCGATGGCGCTGGTGTCGATGTCGCGCACGAAGCTCTGGTCCAGCTTCAGTTCGTAGATCGGCAGGCGGTGCAGGTGGCTGAGGCTGGAGTACCCGGTGCCGAAGTCGTCCAGCGACAGGCGCACGCCCAGCACGTAGATGGCCTCGATGTTCTCCAGCACGTCCGGGTCCGGGTCCAGCATGACGCTTTCGGTGATCTCCAGCGTCAGGTCGTCGGGGGTCAGGCCATGTTCGTCCAGCAGGTCGGAGATCTGCAGCGACAGCTGGGGGTCGCGGAAGTTGATGGCCGACACGTTGGCCGACACGCGCGGGATGTCCACGCCGCGGCGGCGCCAGTCGGCCATCTGCGCGCAGGCCCGGCGCAGCACCCACAGGCTGAGTTCGGAGATCAACCCGCATTCCTCCGCCACCGGCACGAAGCGCGAGGGGGGAATCACGCCCAGCTCGGGGTGGTGCCAGCGCAACAGGGCTTCCACGCCGTACAGGCAGGCGCCTTCGTGGCCGCTGACCTGCGGCTGGTAATGCAGTTGCAACTGGTCCAGGCGCAGCGCCTCGCGCAGCGCGGTTTCCAGGGAAACGCGCTCCTGCGCCAGGCGGTTCATGTCCACGCTGAAGAAGCGGAAGTCGGCGCCGCCGTCGCTCTTGGCGCGGTACATGGCCATGTCGGCGTGGCGCACCAGCAGGTCGATGTCGCGGCCGTCGTCGGGGAACATCGCCACGCCGATGCTGGCGCTGGGATGCAGCGTCATCAGGCCGGCGTTGGTGGGCGCGGCGATGGCGCCCAGCAGCCGCTCGGCCATGCTGCCGGCCTGCGCGGCGCTGCACATCGGCAGCACCGCGACGAATTCGTCGCCGGCCTGTCGACCGACGATGTTGACGCCGCCCAGTTCCTCGCTGAGACGCGCGGCCACGTCGCGCAGCAGGCCGTCGCCCGCCGCGTGGCCCTGCGCGTCGTTGATGCGCTTGAAGCGGTCCAGGTCGATGAACAGCACCGCGGCCGTGCCATTGGCCTGCGCCACGTTGGCCAGCGCCTGCTCGGCCTTGGCGCTGAACATGATGCGGTTGGGCAGGCCGGTCAGCGTGTCGTAGAACGCCAGCTGGTGGACGCGTTCGTTGGTCTGTTCGCGTTCCAGGGTCAGCGCGCACAGGTGCAGGCAGGTATCGGCCAGGCGCTCGTGCAGTTCGTCCGGGCCACGGTTTTCGCGGTAGTAGAACGACAGCGTGCCCAGCACGCGGCCGCTGCTGGACTTGATGGGATGCGTCCAACACGCGCGCAGGCCCAGCGGCAGGGTCAGGTGGCGGGTGCTGGCGCACAGCGGATCGCTGGCGATGTCCTTCACCAGCACCGGCCGGCCGCGCCAGGCCGCGGCGCCGCAGACGCCCGCGCGCGGGCCGATCGCCATGCCGTCGGTCTTCCGGACCCAGGCCTCCGGCAGGCTGGGCGAGGCCAGCGGCCGCATCAGCCCTTCGTTGTCCACGGTGATGATGGATACGGTCAGTTCCGGCGCGATGTGCTCCACCTCGCGGCAGATCAGCGTCATCACGTCGGCGACGCTCCACTCGTGCACCAGCGCGTCCAGCACCTTGTTGTGCAGCACCTGGTGCATCTTGGTCTGGGTGATGTCGCTCAGCACGCTGACCAGTCCCAGCAGGCTGCCGTCCTCGTCGTGCACGGGATTGATCGCGGCCGACAGCCACAGCGGGCGGCCCACCTTCGTGTAGAGGAGTATTTCGGTCTGCAGGCCCTCGCCGGCGGCGATGGCGCGGTCGATGCGGGCGTTGAGCGTGGGGTCGGTGTGCGGGCCGGACAGCAGGTCCGCGGGCTTCAGTCCGCCGAGTTCCTCCAGCCGGTAGCCCAGCATGCGGGTGAAGCCGCTGTTGACGTAGACCACCTCGCGGTCGGCCGAACTGACGAAGATCGCGTTGTCGCTCTTGTCCACCACGATCGACAGCTGGCGCAGCCGTTCCAGCTGGCGCTGCTGCTCGCTGGTGTCGCGCACGAACGCGGTATGGAACACATGCTGGCCCAGCACCACCTTCGACAACGACACCGATCCGGCCATGCGGCTGCCGTCGGCGCGGTGGATGACGACATCGCGGTTGCTGCCCAGGAGGTGCCCCAGCGCCGTCTCCGGATCGCTCTCGCCGCCCGGCACGGTGCAGGACAGCAGTTTCAGGAACGGCGTGCCGTGCACGTCCTCCCGCCGGCATTTCCACAAGGCCTCGGCCGCGGGATTGAACAGCACCACGCGGTGGCGGCTGTCCATCACGAAGGCGGCATCCACCGACTGTTCCAGCACATGCCAGAGACTGTCCTGCGCGCCCTCGGCCGTGGCGCGGGGGTCCGGCGCCATGTCCCGCACCGGGCCGGACGGCCGCCGCGATGTCAGGCTGCGCCGGAGCATGCGGTGTCCTGGCCGGGCGCGACGGCCCACGGGCCGGCATCAAGGGTGGCGTGCGTTGCGGCGGTCATCGTGGGCCAGTGGGAATGCCATCGGGAGTCATATCGGCCGCCCGCGGCGTTACTTGAAGGCGTGGGCGCGTCGACACCGGAAGGCCGCGGGCGACGGGGCCCGGCGGCACCTGACCGGGAGGCCATGGCTCAGAACTCCTGCCAGTCGCCGTCGGCCAGGACGGGTTCGGGCTTGCGCGCGGCCGGTTTGACCGCACGGGCCTTGGCCGCCGGAACCTTGGCCGGGGAGGCAACGGCTTCGGCCGCCGGTTTGCGCACCGGCGGGGCGGGCGCATGGGCCAGGCGGAAGACCGAGACCGACTCGCTCAGCGCGCCGGCCTGTTCCTCCATGGATCGAGCGGCGGCGGAGGCTTCCTCGACCAGCGCGGCGTTCTGCTGGGTGGTCTCGTCCATCTGGGTGATGGTCTGGTTGACCTGCTCGATGCCGGCGGACTGCTCCTGCGAGGCGGCGGAGATCTCGGCCATGATGTCGGTGACCCGCTGCACCGAGGCGACGATCTCGCCCATGGTGGTGCCGGCCTGGTTGACCAGCGCCGAGCCATCGGCCACGCGTTCCACCGAACTTTCGATCAGGCCCTTGATCTCCTTGGCGGCGTTGGCGCTGCGCTGGGCCAGGGTGCGCACTTCGCTCGCCACGACTGCAAAGCCGCGGCCCTGCTCGCCGGCCCGGGCCGCTTCCACGGCGGCATTGAGGGCCAGGATGTTGGTCTGGAAGGCGATGCCGTCGATGACGGAGATGATCTCGGCGATCTTGCGGGAGGACTGCTCGATGTCGCGCATGGTGACGACGACCTGGCCGACGACCTCGCCGCCCTGGGAGGCGACGCCGGCGGCGCCGATGGCGAGCTGGTTGGCCTGGCGTGCGGATTCGGCGTTCTGGCGGACGGTGGAGGTGAGTTCCTCCATGGAGGCGGCGGTTTCCTCCAGGTTGGCGGCCTGCTGCTCGGTGCGGCGGGAGAGGTCGGAGTTGCCGGAGGCGATCTCGCCGGCGGCGGTGTTGATGGAGGTGGAGGCGTCCTGGATGCGGCCGACGATGTCGGTGAGCTGTGCGACGGTGGCGTTGGCGTCGTCGCGCATGCGGGCGAACACGCCGTGGAAGTCGCCTTCCATCCGCGCGGTCAGGTCGCCGCGGGCGATGGCCTGCAGCAGTTCGGAGAGCTGGCCCAGGTTGTCGTCGTTGACCTGCATCATGGCGTTGAGGCCGCCGACCATCGTGCGGAAGTCGTGCTGGAAACGCTGCTCGTCGCCGCGAACGCTGAAGTCGCCAGCCGCCGCCGCCTGGGCCAGGCGCTTGATCTCGGCGTTGATGGCCAGAAGGCTGCGCTTGGCCGAATCCATCGCTTCGTGCAGGAAGGCGCGGCTGCCGGGCAGGCGGCGGACGTCCTGCGACAGGTCGCCGTCGGCGTAGCGCTGGAGGATGCCGATGGCGTCGTTGAACGCATCCAGGTGCTCGAACATCATGGTGTTGATGCCGGCGGCCAGCTGGCCGTACACGCCCGGGAAGTCCTCCGGCATGCGATGGCCGATGTCTTCGGCCTCGTGCAGCACGATCATCCGCTGGGTCTCCTGCGAGAAGCGCTCCAGCATGTGCACCATCTCGTCCGTGGCCTTGAGCATCTGGCCCACTTCGTCGCGGCCGTGGCGGCCGCTGCGCACGTTCAGGTCGCCGCGCGAGACGCCCTTGATGGCGGCCAGCGCGCGCGACACCGGTTCCAGCACCGAGTTGCCGATCGCCCAGCCGATCGCCAGGTTCAACAGCACCAGCAGGCCGCCGGCGAAGGCCATGACGAGGGTGAACTGCATGGCCTGCGACTGGGTGTCGCCCAGGTAGACGCCGGTGCCGATCACCCAGCCCCAGGGGGCATAGAGGGTCGCGTACGAGGTCTTCGGCATGGGGTCCGGTTCGCCGGCCTTGGCCCAGTCGTAGTCGACGTAGCCGCCGCCGGCGCGGGCCACGCGCACGAATTCGGGGAAGATGCGCTTGCCGTCCGGGCTCAGCACGTCGGCGACCGGCTTGCCGACCAGGTCCTGGCGGGTGGGGTGCATCAGCATGCGCGGTTCTTCGTCGGTGACGTAGAAGTAGTCCACGCCCTCGTTCGCCTGCATCACGCTGAGCGAGCGCAGCGCGAGCCGCTTGGCGGCCTCCTCGTCCAGCGCGCCGTCGTCGGCCAGCCTGGCGTAGTGCCCGATCACGCCCAGCGCCATTTCGGTCTGTGCCTTGAGGCCGGCCTGGCGCGTTTCCGTCAGGTCCAGGTACTGCATGCGCGCGGCCACGATCGCGAGCGCGACGATGCCGACGGCGACGAAGAACGTCTGGATCAGGAACTTGCGCTTGAGCGGGATATTGGACAGTGCGGACGAGAACTGGGCTTGTGCGTTCATGGGGACTCGTGGTGCGGATGACGGGACTGCGGACATGGCCTTGAGGAGCGGCCGCGCTTGCGCGGGCGTGGTGCGTCCTCCTTTCCGTTAGCGGCCGTCGCCGCGGGAATTTCAGTCCTTTTCCAGACCAGTGCGGCGAACCGCGAGGCCGGTCACGCCCCGGCGGGCCGTGGTTCGCGCGAACGGAAACGATCGCAGGCCGGGCGGCCCGCGATCGTCGCGGTATGGCGGGTTGTGGGGCGGGCGCGCCGACGGTGCGCGGCGCGGCGTCAGGCGACGGCCGGTTCCAGTTCAGGCTGGACCAGGTCGGCGCTGTCGATCAGCGTCTCGATGTCCAGCAGGATCAGCATGCGCTCTTCCACCGTGCCGATGCCGGAAATGAAGCGGGTATCGACGTTGGCGCCGAATTCCGGGGTGGGGCGGATCTGCTCCGCGTTCAGCGCGATCACGTCGGACACGCTGTCCACCACGATGCCGACCACGCGGTCTTCCACGTTCAGCACGATCATCACGGTGAAGGCGTCGTAGCGCGCTTCCTTCAGGCGCAGTTTCAGGCGCAGGTCGATCACCGGCACGATGGTGCCGCGCAGGTTGATGACGCCCTTGATGTAGTCGGGCGCATCCGGCAGGCGGGTGACGGAATCGTAGCCACGGATCTCCTGCACCTTCAGGATGTCCACGCCGTAATGCTCCTCGCCGAGGGTGAAGCTGAGGAACTCGTCGGCGGTGGCCACGGCGTTGGTCTTCTTGTCGCTCATTCGATGGGCTCCTGTTGCAGCCGGTAGAGAGGTGTCGGAGGGTCCCGGGGCCGGGACGCGTCGTGGCTTACATCGGCCCGGGGCCGGGTTTCTTTAGGGCCTGTTAACGCTATTGGGAGCGGCAACCCTTCGGGCCGCGCCTGGATGCGCGCGGGACTGCGTCATCATTCGGTCGTGTATCGACATACATTCCCTCATTCTTCCCTGCCCGCACGCACCCAGGCGCGGCGTGGCCTATCCCAATAGCGTTAACAGGCCCTAATGGCTCAGGAGGGCAGCCGCTCGGAAGCGGGACCGGCGGCCGACGCGACTGCGATGCGGGTCACGCGATCGCGGACCAGCGCCGCCACCGCGCCCTCGGAGGCGAGCCGGAAGACGGAGACGGTTTCGCTCAGCGCGCCGGCCTGTTCCTCCATGGATCGAGCGGCGGCGGAGGCTTCCTCGACCAGCGCGGCGTTCTGCTGGGTGGTCTCGTCCATCTGGGTGATGGTCTGGTTGACCTGCTCGATGCCGGCGGACTGTTCCTGCGAGGCAGCGGAGATCTCGGCCATGATGTCGGTGACCCGCTGCACGCTGGCGACGATCTCGCCCATGGTGGTGCCGGCCTGGTTGACCAGCTTGGAGCCGTCGGCGACCTTGTCCACCGAGGTCTCGATCAGGCCCTTGATCTCCTTGGCGGCATTGGCGCTGCGCTGGGCCAGGGTGCGGACTTCCGAAGCCACGACCGCAAAGCCCCGGCCCTGTTCGCCGGCGCGGGCCGCTTCCACGGCGGCATTGAGGGCCAGGATGTTGGTCTGGAAGGCGATGCCGTCGATGACCGAGATGATCTCGGCGATCTTGCGGGAGGACTGTTCGATGTCGCGCATGGTGACGACGACCTGGCCGACGACCTCGCCGCCCTGGGAGGCGACGCCGGCGGCGCCGATGGCGAGCTGGTTGGCCTGGCGGGCGGATTCGGCGTTCTGGCGGACGGTGGAGGTGAGTTCCTCCATGGAGGCGGCGGTTTCCTCCAGGTTGGCGGCCTGCTGCTCGGTGCGGCGTGAGAGGTCGGAGTTGCCGGAGGCGATCTCGCCGGCGGCGGTGTTGATGGAGGTGGAGGCGTCCTGGATGCGGCCGACGATGTCGGTGAGCTGGGCGACGGTGGCGTTGGCGTCGTCGCGCATGCGGGCGAACACGCCATGGAAGTCGCCCTCCATGCGGGCGGTCAGGTCGCCGCGGGCGATGGCCTGCAGCAGTTCGGAGACTTCGGCCAGGTTCTCGTCGGTGGTCTCCATCAGCTGGTTGAGGCCATCGATCATGTCGCGGAAATCGTACTGGTAACGATCCACGTCGCCGCGCTGGCTGAAGTCGCCGGAGGAGGCCGCCATCGCCAGGCGCTTGATCTCGCCGTTGATCGCCGACAGGTTGGCCTTGGTGGCGTCCATCGTCTCGGTCAGGTTGGCCTTTTCGCCCGGCAGCTTGGGCATGTCCAGGGTCAGGTCGCCGATGGAGTAGCGCTGCATGATCTTCAGTGCATCGCCGATGGCCTGCAGGTGCGAGGCGACCAGCGCGTTGGTGTCGCGGACCATGCGGCCGTACTCGCCGGGGAAGCGGGAGTCGTCCATACGGAAGCTGATCTGGCCTTCGTCGTGGCGCACGGCCATCTCGCTCTGGGCCTCGATGACCGACTGCACCTGCGACTGCATGCGCTGCATGGCCGACAGCAGCTGGCCGACTTCGTCCTGGCGCGAGGTGTCGATCTTGCCGTCCAGCTTGCCGGCCGAGACGTCGTCGGCGATGCGCACCGCCTCCTGCAAGGGGCGCGAAGCCATGCGGCGCACGGCGAACCACGTCGCCGCGGAAATCGCCAGCAGCGCCAGCAGCGAGAGCAAGGCGATGTGCCAGGTCAGCGTGCGGGTGGAGGCGATGATGGTCGAACGCGGTTCCACGGCCACCAGCGCCCACTTCCAGGGCGCGAAGCGCTTGACGGCCACCAGCGCGGTCACGCCGGCCTCGCCCGCGCGCGGCGCGATGTCCAGTTCCGCGTGTCCGCTCTCCTGCGCCAGCAGTGCCTTCAATGCGGTTGCGGACTCGGCGTCGACCAGTTCGCCGTACGGCTTGTCCTGGCTGGCGGGATGCACGGCCAGCCTGCCGTTGTTGTCGCCTTCGGCCTGGTCGACGACGAAGAAGTAGCCTTCCTTGCCCAGCCGGGTGCGGCGCAGCTTGTCCTTCAGCGCGGCCAGGCCGTCGCCGTAGTCCTGGCCGACGAACAGGATGCCGACGGTTTGGTCCTGGGCGTCCTTCAGCGGCTGGTAGTGCGTCATGTAGTCGCGGCCGAACAGGCGTGCGCGGCCGGTGTACGGCTTGTCCTCGAGCATCAGCGCATACGCCGGGTGCGCGTGGTCCAGCGCCGTGCCGATGACGCGCTCGTCCTGGGCGTTGCGCAGCGAGGTGGAGGCGCGGACGAACTCGTCGCCGCTGCGGACGAAGACCGTCGCGGCCACGCCGGTGGCGGCGGTGAAGCGATCGACCGCGGTGAAGTCCAGGTTGATCGGCTGCCTGCCGAAGCGCAGCACCGGCACTTCGAAGTCGCCGATCGTGGTGGTGCGCGCAGCATCGATGGACACCTCGCCCTCGGGCAGGGTGGCGCCGAAGCTGCCGGCGATGCGCTGCGTGGCTTCGGTCAGGGTGCTGTCGTACAGCGCCACCGACTCCAGCATGACGTGCGCGGCCACGTCCAGGTCGGTCAGCGCGCGTTCTTCCACGGCGCGGCCGGACTGGTGCTGCACCATCCAGGCCAGGATCATCAGCACGACGCCGACGGCGATGGACACCAGCAGGGAAAGCTTGCTGCCGATGGAAAGCTGGGCGAATTTTTTCATTGGGATCCGGCGGCCTGGCTGTCGTGGAGCGGTGAGTGGCTACGACAGGTGTATCGGCGTGCCGCCGTCAACGTTTAGCGGGCGGCGGTGATGGCCGACGGACGGTCGGTCGGGATCAGGCCGCGCCGCGCTCGCGGGCGCTGCGCTGGCGCTCCAGCCGGAAGATGTAGCGCTGGATCTGCGCATCGGCGCCGCGCGGCAGGTCGGTGAACTGGCAGCCGGCGCGCCAGCTCTCGGTGCCGTTCTGGTTGAGCTGGCGGTGCAGGCTCTTGACCATCAGCCGCACGCTGAGCGGTCCGGTGTCGGGCAGGTGCAGCAGGCAGTCGGGGAACTCGCGGTAGGGCCGCAGCGTGGGGTCGTCCGCCTGCACGGCCAGGGCGATGCCGCCGCCGCTGATGTCCAGCACGCGGTAGTGTTGGTAGGTGGTTTCGCCGTCGGCCTGGTGCTGCGGGATGCCGCAGTCGATCGGCTGCGCGACCGGCACCTGCAGGCGGTAGAACTCGCGGCGCTGCAGGCGCAGCACGCTTTCGGGGATCGCCGCGCGGAACGCGTTCTGCCCATCGACCTGCGTGCGCACCAGGTCCTGCAGCCGGAACTGCACGTGGATCCGGTCCAGCCGCGAGACGCAGGTCAGGTGGGTGGCTTCCTCCACGCTGCGGTTGATCGTCTCGTTGCTGCTGCCGTCGATCAGCAGCGTGTCCTCGTCTTCCTCCACGCTGATCAGCGAGGTGGGAAAGGCATGGTTGCGCGGCGCCGCGTTGGCGGTGACCAGCGCCCGTCGTTCGATCAGCGACTGCAGGATCTTCCGGATCTCGCGCGCGCCACGCACCAGGTACTTCTCCTCTTCCTCGTACCGGACGGGTTCGGCCAGATAGGAATCGGTGGGTTCGGACATGGGCTGGTCGGGTGCGGTGGATGCCTGGCGATGAGGCGTCGAA
The DNA here is from genome assembly GCF_038321125.1 of Pseudoxanthomonas putridarboris. Classification (NCBI taxonomy): domain Bacteria; kingdom Pseudomonadati; phylum Pseudomonadota; class Gammaproteobacteria; order Lysobacterales; family Lysobacteraceae; genus Pseudoxanthomonas; species Pseudoxanthomonas putridarboris. The sequence goes on from NZ_JBBWWT010000003.1 coordinate 25,276, forward strand.
TCCAGTATCGGCGGCGGTCGCACGACCTTTAGCGACGGATGCCGGCGACGGATGCAGGGTGGAACATGCGCGCGGCCCGGAAGCAACTCCCGGGCCGCGTGGGGCATCGCATGGCAGGGCGCGGCGGATGCCGGCTCAGAGCCTGTTCACGACCTCGAAAAAGGAGTTCGTCATTCCGGCGAAAGCCGGAACCCAGTGTCTTTGCTCTTCGGAATGCTCGCGTCGACTCAATGAAAGTCGCTGGGTTCCGGCTTTCGCCGGAATGACGGGTCTTTTTTCTCGAATATCGACCGCGCTGCTCGAGATGGTGAACAGGTCCTCAGAACTCCTGCCAGTCGCCGTCGGCGAGGACGGGTTCGGCGCGGCGCGCGGCCGGCTTGACCGCACGCACCGCCTTGGCCGCCGGGGCTTTGACCGGCTCGGCCGGAGGCTCGGCCACCGGCTTGTTGCGCACCGGGGCCGCCGGCGCATGGGCCAGGCGGAAGACCGAGACCGACTCGCTCAGCGCGCCGGCCTGTTCCTCCATGGATCGTGCGGCGGCGGAAGCCTCCTCGACCAGCGCGGCGTTCTGCTGGGTGGTCTCGTCCATCTGGGTGATGGTCTGGTTGACCTGCTCGATGCCGGCGGACTGCTCCTGCGAGGCGGCGGAGATCTCGGCCATGATGTCGGTGACCCGCTGCACGCTGGCGACGATCTCGCCCATGGTGGTGCCGGCCTGGTTGACCAGCGCCGAGCCATCGGCCACGCGTTCCACCGAACTTTCGATCAGGCCCTTGATCTCCTTGGCGGCGTTGGCGCTGCGCTGGGCCAGGGTGCGCACTTCGCTCGCCACGACCGCAAAGCCCCGGCCCTGTTCGCCGGCGCGGGCGGCTTCCACCGCGGCATTGAGGGCCAGGATGTTGGTCTGGAAGGCGATGCCGTCGATGACGGAGATGATCTCGGCGATCTTGCGGGAGGACTGCTCGATGTCCGTCATCGTCGTCACCACGCGATCCACGACCTCACCGCCGTGGGATGCGATGGAAGCGGCGCCGATGGCCAACTGGTTGGCCTGGCGTGCGGATTCGGCGTTCTGGCGGACGGTGGAGGTGAGTTCCTCCATGGAGGCGGCGGTTTCCTCCAGGTTGGCGGCCTGCTGCTCGGTGCGGCGGGAGAGGTCGCTATTGCCGGAGGCGATCTCGCCGGCGGCGGTGTTGATGGAGGTGGAGGCGTCCTGGATGCGGCCGACGATGTCGGTGAGCTGTGCGACGGTGGCGTTGGCGTCGTCGCGCATGCGGGCGAACACGCCGTGGAAGTCGCCTTCCATGCGCGCGGTCAGGTCGCCGCGGGCGATGGCCTGCAGCAGTTCGGAGACTTCGGCCAGGTTCTCGTCGGTGGTCTCCATCAGCTGGTTGAGGCCATCGACCATGGCGCGGAAGTCGTACTGGTACTTGTCGGCTTCGCCGCGATGGGAGAAATCGCCGGACGCCGCGGCGGTGGCGAGGCGCTTGATCTCGCCATTGATCGCCATCAGGTTGGCCTTGGTGGCGTCCATGGCATCGGTGAGCACGGCCTTCTCGCCGGGCAGGCGGTCCATGTCCATCGACAGGTCGCCGATGGCGTAGCGCTGCATGATCTCCACCAGGCGCAGCTTCACCGCGATGTGCGAGGCGACCAGCGCGTTGGTGTCGCGGACCATGCGACCGTATTCGCCGGGGAAGCGCGAATCGTCCATGCGGAAGCTGATCTGGCCTTCGTCGTGGCGCACGGCCATCTCGCTCTGGGCCTGGATGACCGCTTGCACCTGCGTCTGCATGCGCTGCATGGCCGACAACAACTGGCCCACTTCGTCGCGGCGGCTGGCATCGATCCTGCCGTCCAGCTTGCCGGCGGAGACGTCGTTGGCCGCGCGCACGGCTTCGCCGACCGGCTTGACGATGGAGCGGGTGATCGACCAGCTAAGCAATCCGGCCAGCGCCAGTACCAGCGCCAGGCCCGCGACCATCGTGACCACGGTGCGCTGGTGGGCGAGCTTGGAGGCGACGACATCCTTGGCCAGGTGATCGACGTTGTATTGCGAGAGCGCCTTCAGGTGTTCGAACAGCTCGCGGCGCAGCTGGCGCGACGCGCTGCCCGAGACGGCCTGGGCGGTCGCGAAGTCATCGTCGGCCACGGCGGCAGCGATGCGGTCGTGCGCCTCGAAGTAGGCCGCGCGCGCGGCTTCCACCTTCTGGTACAGCGCCAGTTCCTCGGGCAGGGATTCGGCCGGGATGGCGTTGTAGGCGGCTTCCGAAGCCTCGATCATCGCCCGGGTGTCGGCCAGCCGCTTATCGTAGTCGGCGATCTCGGCGACGTCCCCCTGCTTGGTCAGCTGCGCCTGCTCGTAGGCGCGGAACTCGCCCAGTTGCACGCGCATCTCGCCCAGATGCTGCACGGCGGGCATCCAGTTCTCGTTGACTTCGCTCATCCGCGCGTCGCCCACGTCCAGGCGCCACAGCGAAAAGCTGCCCAGCAGCAGGGTCAGCAGGGTGGTGGTGGTGAAGGCCATCGCCAGCTTCCGGGCGATGGACAGGTTCTGGAACCATTTCATGTAGGGATATCTCCGGTTGGGCAGGCAAGGCGTGCGGCGGCCGGCGCCCACGGGGACGTGGACGTTGGGGTCTCGACAAGGGGCTTCCCGTCCCGCATCGGCCGTGCCGGCGTTGCGTCGTCTGCAAGGGGAGTAACGGCGGCCGCGCAGGCTTCTTGATGACCGTCCGGAGGGAACGTAATCGCGTTTACCGGAACTGTCGGGCGTGTCGTGCGCCGAGTGTGATGCGCGGCGTGCGCCCGCCGCCGGCCCGGATCAGAAGTGCACCTGCGCGCGCAGTTCGAACACGTCAGGGTGAACACAGCCCGCGCCGCGCGGCATCCGCCTTCACATATTCGCCATGGCCCGGCGGGCCGCGTCCGCACGCAACGCAGGAGGGACGCGGATGGGGCGGTGCGTCAGGCCGCCTGCGGCACGCGGCGCGAGCGTACCAGGCCGCCGACATCCACGATCAGGGCCACGCGGCCGTCGCCCAGGATGGTGGCGCCGGAGATGCCGTCGATGCGGCGATAGTTGTTCTCGATGTTCTTCACCACGACCTGCTGCTGGCCGATCAGCTCGTCCACTTCCAGTGCCAGCTTCTGGCCGTCGGCTTCCACCACGACCACCAGCGGATCGGCGCTGCGCGGGTCGCCGTAGCGGTAGTACTCGTTCAGCGCCACCATCGGCAGGTATTCGCCGCGCACGCGCAGCACGCGGCCGTCGCCGGCGATGGTGCGCACGTCCTCGGCCTGCGGCTGCAGCGCTTCCAGCACGTAGCCCAGCGGCAGGATCAGGGTTTCCTCGCCGACCGACACGGCCATGCCGTCCAGGATGGCCAGGGTCAGCGGCAGGCGGATCACCACGCGGGTGCCGTTGCCGGCGGCGCTTTCCAGCTGCACTTCGCCGCCCAGCGCCTGGATGTTGCGGCGGACCACGTCCATGCCCACGCCGCGGCCGGAGAGATCGGTCACCGCCTCGGCGGTGGAGAAGCCGGGCTGGAAGATCAGGTCCCACACCTGCGCGTCGGTGGGGTTTTCCGGCACGGCCAGGCCGCGCTCGCTGGCCTTGGCCAGGATGCGGTCGCGGTTCAGGCCACGGCCGTCGTCGCTGACCTCGATGACGATGTGGCCGCCCTGGTGCGAGGCCGCCAGGGTGATGGTGCCGGTCTCGTCCTTGCTCGCCTCGCGGCGCGTTTCGGGCAGTTCCAGGCCATGGTCGATGGAGTTGCGGACCAGGTGCACCAGCGGATCGGCGATGCGTTCGATCAGGCCCTTGTCCAGTTCGGTGCCTTCGCCGACCGTGCGCAGGCGCACCTGCTTGCCCAGGCGCGCGGACAGGTCGCGCACCAGGCGGGGGAAGCGGCGGAACACCGCGTCCACCGGCAGCATGCGCACGCCGATCACCGCTTCCTGCAGGTCGCGGGTGTTGCGTTCCAGCAGGTCGAGGCCGGCGAACAGGCGTTCGCACTGTGCCTGGTCCAGCACGCCGGAGACCTGCTTGAGCATCGCCTGGGTGATGACCAGTTCGCCGACCAGGTTGATCAGGCCGTCGATCTTGTCGACGCTGACGCGGATGGAGGTTTCCGCGGTGTCGTTGGCGGCGCCGGACGCCGTTGGCGCGGCGGCCGCGACGCCGGCGGTGGCCTGCGCGGCCGCCGCCACGGCGGCGACCGGGATGGCGTCGCGCTGCATCGGCTGGATGTCCAGCTCGCAATCGTCCGCCACCCAGGCGAAGACGTCGTCGATGGCGCTGCGCGGCACCTTGCCGATCAGGCCCAGGTCCCACGCCAGATAGGCTTCCAGCGGATCCATCTGCTCGAAGCCGGGCAGGCGGTCCAGCCTGCACGCGACTTCCAGCGGCGCCAGGTGTTCCAGTTCGCGGATGATGCGCAGCGGGTCGTTGCCGCTCATGAACAGCGAGGGCGCCGGGGTGAAGCCGATCCGCCAGCCTTCCGGCGTCTCCTCGCCCTTGGCGGTTTCGGCGTTCGCGGCGGCGGTCGTTTCGCCGCCGGTCAGCACCGCGTTCAAGCGGTCCTTGATCGCCTGCACCGCGGCCGGGTCGGCCGGCGTGCCGTGTTCGGCTTCGGCCAGCAGCGCGCGCAGCACATCCACCGAAGCGAGCATGGCGTCGATGGCGGGCACGCTGACGGCGCGCTGGCCGGCGCGCAGTTCGTCCAGCAGGGTTTCCAGCACATGGGTCAGGCCGGCGATGGCGTCGAAGCCGAACGTCGCCGAGCCGCCCTTGATCGAATGCGCGGCGCGGAAGATCGAATTGATCAGGTCGCCGTCGCGGCTGCCCTGTTCCAGCGACAGCAGGCCGGCCTCCATCGCTTCCAGCCCTTCACGGCTTTCCTCGAAGAACGTGGCGTGGAAACGCTGCATGTCCATGTTCATTGCGGTGGAGACCTGTGGCGGTGTGCGGTGTGGAGGACGGTGGGGCAGGGATCAGCCCAGGACCTTCTGGACGGTGGCGACCAGTTGTTCCGGGTTGAACGGCTTGACCAGCCAGCCGGTGGCGCCGGCGGCCCTGCCCTCGGCCTTCTTGTCGGCCGCGGACTCGGTGGTCAGCATCAGCATGGGCGTGAACTTGTAGTCCGGCAGGCCGCGCAGCGCGCGGATCAGCGAGATGCCGTCCATGTTGGGCATGTTGACGTCGGTGACCACGGCGTTGAACTTCTGTCCCTGCGCACGTCCCAGCGCGACCTGGCCGTCTTCGGCTTCGTCCACGGCGTAACCGGCCGAGGTAAGGGCGAAAGCGACCATCTGTCGCATCGAGGCCGAATCGTCCACTACCAGAATACGTGCGCTCATGCAGCGTTCTCCACTTGTTGCGAATTGTCTTTGTCGTTGTCGGAGGCGGCGAGGCCCAGTTGCGGTCCCACGCCCAGCAGGCGCGCGGCGTCGCGGAAACTCTGGCTGGCGGCGCCGAAATCGGTGGCCAGCCCCGCCTGCCGCCGCTGCCTGACGAAGCTGCACAGCACTTGCAGGCTGGCGGTGTGGATGCGCTGCACGGCGCCCGCATCCAGCACCAGCGTGTGCGGCTGCGCCAGGTGCGGCGCGAGATGCTGTTTGAGGTCGGTGGCGGCCTCGATACCGAGGTCGTCACCCAATGGCACTGCGCTCATCTTGTCTCCGGAAGGGCGGCTCTGATGGGGTATCGGCGGGGTCGGCGCGGTCTTGAGGGTGGCGCGTGAATGTGTGACGGGGTTGGGGAATCGGGCTGGATGCTGGTTGTCGGTTCCTGGTTCCTGGAACCCGCAACCAACAACCAACAACCAACAACCAACAACCAACAACCAACAACCTCACTTCAACAACTGCGAGGCATCCAGCAGGATCACCGCGCGCTCGTGCAGCCGCGCCACGCCGCGGAACAGCGGATGGGTGATGCGGCCGACGCGGGCGTTGTCGGGCGGCTCGATCTGCTGGTCGGTCAGGTTGGCCACGTCCTCCACCGCGGTGACGCGCAGGCCGAGGGTTTCGCCGTTTTCCTCCAGCACCACCACGCGCGTGGTGGCGTCGGTTTCCACCTGGCGGCGGCCCAGGTACAGGCCCAGGTCGATGACCGGCACCACCTGGCCGCGCAGGTTCATCACGCCCAGCATGTGGTGGGCGGCGCCGCGCAGCGGCAGCAGGGTGGCCGGCAGGACGACTTCCTGCACCTTCAGCAGTTCCAGTGCGTAGTGCTGCTGGTCGCAGCGCAGGCGCAGCCAGCGGGTCTTGCGCTCGGTGGCGCGGCGGCGCTGGCCGGTGTCGATGGGCGCTTGCAGGTAGGGCTTGCTGGGCAACGGCGGCAGTGCCGTCGCGGGCGTGGGTTTCGGCGTCGGCGCGGCCGCCGCGATGGCCGCGGGCGGCACCGGCAAGGGCGGGGCGGCCGGGGGCATGGTCGCCGCTTCGCTGGCCGTCGCGGTCGCGGTGCGGTCGGTCGGCGCGCCGCCGCCATGCAACTGGTCCAGCAGCGCTTCGAATTCGTCGTCGGTGATCAGCTCGCTTTCGCTGCCGGGCCGCACCGGTGCGACGGCCAGGACGGGCGCGGGCGCGGGGGCGGGGGCGGGGGCGGGGGCGGGGGCGGGCGGAACAGGCGCGGGTTCCGGAGAGGCTTCCTTCGTGGCCGCATCGTCGGGATCGGCCGTGGAGGTTCCGGAAGCAACGACGGCCTCGGCCGCCAGGGGCGCGACGTCGGCCGTCGCCGGCGAACCGTCGGGAGCCGCCTCGCCGGCGGCCGGCCGCGCGGGTGTGGCGCCCAGGTCGCCCAACAGGTCCAGCAGGTAGTCGTCCAGCACGGCGGGCGTGGTCATGCCGCCTGCTCCGTGAAGCGGGCTTCGGTCAGCAGCAGCCAGTCCAGCGCGCGCCGGTAGGCGGACAGGCCGCGCCCCGGATACTGCGCGGCCGGCGTGGAGCGCGTCAGCACTTCGACGCTGCAGATGCGGGTGTCGTTGGGAATGGCGTCGTTCCAGACGCATTCGCCGTATTCGTCCTGCATCGCCTTCAGCGTGTCGGCGCCGGTGCGGGTGCGGCGATCGTGCAGCGTGGGCAGCACGGACACCGGCAGCGGACGGCGGCGCGAGCGCTCGATCATGTCGGCGGTGCGGCACATGCCCTTCAGGCCGTGCAGCGCCAGCGGTTCGGTCTGGGTGGGGATGATGACGTGGTCGGCCGCGGCCAGCGCGTTGACCATCAGCAGGCCCAGCGTGGGCGCGCAGTCGAACAGCACGTAGTCGTAGGCGCCGCCGCCACGCGCCAATGCGTTCGACAGGGCCAGGCCCAGGCCCGGCTGGGTGGCGCTGCGGCGTTCCAGCGTGGCCAGTGCGGTCTGGGCGGCGATGAAGCCCAGGTTCTCTATCTCGGTCGCGCGCACGACGCGCGCCAGTTCCGGCGGATGTTCGTCGAACAGGTCCAGCACGCCGGCCGGCGGCGGTTCGGCGGCCACGCCGAAGGCACGCGTCAGCGAGGCGTGCGGGTCCAGGTCCACCAGCAGCACGCGCGATCCGCGCATCGCCAGCCCGCGCCCCAGGGCGAGGGTGGTGGTCGTCTTGCCGACGCCGCCCTTCTGGTTGGCGATTGCCCACACACGCATCAGTTCACTCCTTCATGGACCCGGGACACCGTTGGCGCCCCCCGGCACGGACGACGCGGCGGTCTGCGGCAGCGGCGGCAGCGAGATCACCGACGGCGGCGGAACGTCGGCCGTGTCCTGCGCATGCAATTCCGGTGCCGGCCCGGCCTGGCTGGCCAGGATCACCAGCAGCACGCGGCGGTTGGCGTTGCGGCCCTCCACGGTGGCGTTGTCGCCGATCGGTCGGAACTCGCCGTAGCCGATCATCGCCAGCCGCTCCGGCGGGATCCCGTCGCGCACGAACAGGTGCACCACGCTGGCGGCGCGGGCCGAGGACAGTTCCCAGTTGGACGGGAACTGCCAGGTATTGATGGGACGATCGTCGGTATAGCCCTCCACGCGCACCGAGTTGGGCACGTCGGCGAGCACGCCGGCCAGCCGGGACACGGTGTCCTGCGCCTTCGGGTCCAGCGCGGCCGAACCGGTCGGGAACAGGATGTCGCTGTTGATCTGCACCTCGATCCACAGCTCGGCGCGCTTGATCACGACCAGTTTCTCGTCGATCAGCGGCGCCAGCGCTTTCTCCAGGTCCTGGGCGATGCGCTGCAGCTCGGCCTGCGCGTTCTGCAGGCCCTTGGCGGTGACCGGCACGTTCATCTGCGAGGCCATCGCGGCCAGCAGGGTGACGTTGGGAGCCGGCGAGGGCGCGGACGGGCCCCGCTTGGCGCCGGACTTGATCGGCGAGGGGCGGTCGAAATCGGCGCCCTGCAACTGGTGGTTGCCCACCTGCACCGGGTTGATCGTGCGCGGCGCGCCGCCGAAGGCGGCCGTGAGCGCATCGGCCATCACCCGGTACTTGCCCTCGTTGATGGTGGAGATGGCGTACATCACCACGAAGAAGGCCAGCAGCAGCGTCATCAGGTCGGCGTAGGGGATCGCCCAGGCCTCGTGATTGATGTGCTCGTCGTTTCGCCTGCGCGCCATCGCCGTCGCTCCGCCGGGTCAGTGCAGGAAGCCGGCCAGCTTGGCCTCGATGTTGCGCGGATTCTCGCCCTGCGCGATCGCGATCAGGCCCTCGATGATCATTTCCTGCTCGCGGCTGCGGCCGCCGATCACGCTCTTGAGCTTGGCGGCGATGGGCAGGAAGAACAGGTTGGCCGAGGCGATGCCGTAGATGGTGGCGGTGAACGCGGCGGCGATGCCGTGGCCCAGCTTGCTGGGGTCGGCCAGGTTCTTCATCACCGCGATCAGGCCGAACACGGCGCCGATGATGCCCAGCGTGGGCGCGTACACGCCCATCGCCTCGAATACCCTGGCGGCGGCCATGTCCTGGTGTTCCTGGCCGTTGAGGTCGATTTCCATCATGTGGCGGATGGATTCCGGCTCCACGCCGTCCACCAGCATCTGCAGGCCCTTCCTGAGGAACGGGTCGTCCTGTTCGTTGACCAGCGGTTCCAGCCCCAGCAGGCCCTGCTTGCGCGCGATGTTGCTCCACTCGACGATCTGGCCGACCAGCTCGTCGCCGTTCTTGCCGGGCGGACGGATCACCCAGCGCGAGATCGACAGCGCGCGCTTGAACACCGACGGCGGGGTATGCACCAGGATCGCCGCGATGGTGCCCAGGATGACGATCACGAACGCGGCCGACGACCACAGCGACGACAGGCCCGCGCCCTTGAGGATGCTGCCGCCCACCAGGGCGACCAGCGCCAGGATGAGTCCGATGAGGCTGAAGATGTCCATGTGCTGATCTATCGGCCCGAAGGGGTGGGACTTGAGGTGGATGCACTGTAGGAGCGACGTGAGTCGCGACGTGGGTCACGGCGTCATCGCACCGTAACCACATGACGTGCCCGTAGGAGCGCCCCATGGGCGCGATGCCTTTCCATCATCGAAGACAAGAGCATCACGCCCGAGGGCGCTCCTACAAGGAAGCAGTCACGCCGTCGCGCGCAGGCCGTCCACGTCCAGGATCAGGGCCATGCGGCCGTCGCCGATCAGGGTGGCGCCGGCATAGCCGCGCAGGCCGCGCACGGCGCGCGGCAGCGGCTTGATGACGACTTCCTCGCGGCCGCGCACCTGGTCCACGACCAGGCCGAAGCGCTGTTCGCCCATCTGCAGCACCACGACGGTGAGCAGCGGCGCGACCATCGGTTCCACGTCCAGCCACTGGCGCAGGTCCACCAGCGGCAGGGTGTGCGACTGCCGGTCCAGCACGGCCTGGCCGTCGAACCAGCGCAGGCTGGTGGCCGGCGCGTGCAGCACTTCCAGCACGCGCGCCAGCGGCAGCGCGTAGACCGGCTCGCCGGCCTGCACCAGCAGGGTCGGCAGGATGGCCAGCGTCAACGGCACGCGGATGATGAAGCGACTGCCGCGGCCGACGTCGGAATGGATGGTGATCTGCCCGCTCAGCTCGCGGATGCGCGACTGCACCACGTCCATGCCGACGCCGCGGCCGGAAATGTCGGTGACCTCGGCCTTGGTGGAGAAGCCGGGCAGGAAGATCAGCTGCAGGCATTCGTCGTGCGACAGGCGCGCGGCGGCCTCGGGATCGATCAGGCCCTTTTCCAGCGCCTTCGCGCGCAGGCGTTCGGGGTCGATGCCGGCGCCGTCGTCGCGGATCTCGATGGTGACGAAATCGCCTTCCTGCTGCGCTGACAGGCGCACGCGCCCCTGGCGCGGCTTGCCGCAGGCTTCGCGCAGGTCGGGCAGTTCGACGCCGTGGTCGATGGCGTTGCGCACCAGGTGCACCAGCGGGTCGGCCAGCGCTTCCACCAGGTTGCGGTCCAGCTCGGTGTCGGCGCCGACCAGTTCCAGGTCGACTTCCTTCTGCAGCGTGCGCGCCACGTCGCGGGCGACCTTGGGAAAGCGCGAGAACACCTTGCCCACCGGCTGCATGCGCGTGCGCATCACCGCGCTCTGGAGGCGGGCGGTGGCGATGTCCAGGCTGCTGACGGCGCGATCCAGTTCCTCGTCGCGGATGCGCGCGCGCAGCGTCTTCAGGCGATTGCGCGACAGCACCAGTTCGCCGACCAGGTTGACGATGGCGTCCAGCCGCTTGGTGTCCACGCGGATGGTCTGCTCGGCTTCGCTGGCTGGCTTGGCGGCGGGCTTGGCCGCGGGCGCGGGCTTCGGCGGCGCGGGCACGGGCGGTGCCGCGACGGCGGGCGCCGGGCTCGCCGGTTTGGCGCCTGGAGGCGCGCCACCATGCAACTGGTCCAGCAGGGATTCGAATTCGTCCTCGCTGATCAGGTCGTTGCCGGATGATGGCGCTTTCGCCGTCGGCGGGGCGCCGCCGTGCAACTGGTCCAGCAAGGCCTCGAATTCGTCGTCGCTGATCAGGTCGCCGCCGGCGGACGATGCGGCGGCGGGCGCGGAGGCTTTCGCGGGCGCGGCGACGACGTGCATGTCGAACTGTTCGATCAGCGTGGCCGGCGCGTGCGGCGGTTCCTCGCCCGCGCCCACGGCGTCGAGTTGCTGCTGCAGGTAGTCCAGCGACTGCTGCGCGGCGTCGAAGTGGTGCGGTTCCAGCGTGGCCTGGCCGGCGCGCACCATGCCCAGGGCCTCCTCGGCGGCATGGCACAGGTTGACCATGGCCTGGATGCCGAGGAAGCCGGCGCCGCCCTTGAGCGTGTGGAAGCCGCGGAACACCGCGTTCAACTGCGCGCCGTCGGCCGGGTCCTGTTCCAGCGCGACCAACTGCTCGCCCAGGCGATCGAGGATTTCCTGGGCTTCGATCAGGAAGTCGGCTGCGATTTCGGGGGTGACGGCGGACATGGATGGGCGCGGGGATTCGGGATTCGTGATTGGGGATTCGTTGGAAGCAAGGTGCGTGAGCCGGCGACTCGATGAAGCGGGAGCAACGGGCGTGTTGCGAATCCCGACTCCCCAATCCCGAATCCCGGCCTTTACAGGCCCAGCCCGGAGAGCAGGTCGTCGGCGTCGTCCTGCGAGAACGCATTGCGGTCAAGACCGGCAACGGCCGGGCCGGCGAGTTCTGAAGTCTTTTTCTGTTCCGGCGGCAGTCCCAGCGCGCCGAAGCCTTCGTGCACGCGGCGCACGATGCCGGCGACGCGGCGGATGATCTGGCCGGTGAGGTCCTGGTAGCTCTGCGCCAGCGCCATGTCCGACAGGCCCTTGCCGATCCGGTCGACCAGCACGGCCTGTTCGGGCAACAGGGCGGTGTGCTTGAGTTCGTTGGCGTAGCCGCGGCACTGCTCGGCCAGGTCCAGCGTGGTGTGGCTGGCCTGTTCGGTCATCGCGACGACGTGGTCCAGGCGCGCGCAGGCGTCGTCCAGCTCGCCGGCGTCGGTGGGCGGCAGTTCGCCCAGCGTCTGCGCCAGTTCGCGGGCCAGCCGGCCCAGGCCCTGCATCATCGGCTGAGTGCGCCAGGCGGCGATGGCGTCCAGTTCGCGGCGCCAGCCGGCTTCGTCGCCCTGTTCCAGCGCGTCGAGCGCGTGCTGCAGTCTTTCCACCAGCGCGGCTCGCGCGCCGGTGGCATCGGCGACGGCGTTCATCAGGCAGCCGCTCCCAGGCGTTCGAAGATCTTGCCCAGCTTCTCTTCCAGCGTCTGCGCGGTGAACGGCTTGATGATGTAGCCGTTCACGCCGGCCTGCGCGGCTTCGATGATCTGCTCGCGCTTGGCCTCGGCGGTCACCATCAGCACCGGCAGGGTCTTGTAGCGATCGTCGGCGCGGATGGCCCTGAGCAGTTCGATGCCGGTCATGCCGGGCATGTTCCAGTCGGTGACCACGAAGTCGAAACTGCCCTGGCCCAGCGCGGTCAGCGCGCTGTTGCCGTCCTCGGCCTCGGCGGTGTTGGTGTAGCCCAGGTCGTTGAGCAGGTTCTTGATGATGCGACGCATGGTGGAGAAGTCGTCCACGATCAGGATGCGCATGTTCTTGTTGGCGGTCACGGGTGCTCCGGTGCGGCGTGGACGGTGGGTCTTGTGGCGGTATCGGCCGGCGGGAGGAAATGTTTAGGGGCAGGAGGGGCCGGAGCCGGATTGGGCTGTAGGAGCGGGCCATGCCCGCGATGCTCTTGCGTGATCGGGTCGAAGAGCATCGCGCCCATGGGGCGCTCCTACGGGACCGGCACCCTCACTCGTCTTCCAGCCCCGCATCCGCTTTCTCGAACACCTGCAGGCGGCCGCGCAGGCGGACCATGGCCTGGCCGTGGATCTGGCACACGCGCGATTCGCTGACGCCCAGCACGGCGCCGATCTCCTTCAGGTTCAGTTCCTGTTCGTAGTACATGGACAGCACCAGTTGCTCGCGCTCGGGCAACTGACCGATGGCCTTGACCAGTTGCTGGCGGAACTCGCCGCGCTCCAGGTTCTGCTGCGGCGATGGGCCGCCGGTGCGCGAGGTGTTGGGTTCGCCGTGGTCGTCGATGTGCGATTCCAGGCTCAGCACCTGGCCGCGCGCGGCGTCCTCCATCAGCCGCAGGTATTCCGGCAGCGGCATCTCCATGGCGGCGGCCACTTCGGTGGCGATGGCGGCGCGGCCGGTGCGCTGTTCGATCTCGCGCACGGTGGCGGCGGCCTGGCGCGCGCGGCGGTGGACCGAGCGCGGCACCCAGTCGCCGCGGCGGATCTCGTCGATCATCGAGCCGCGGATGCGGATGGAGGCGTAAGTCTCGAACGAGGCGCCCTGTTCGGCGTCGTAGCTGCGCGAGGCTTCGATCAGGCCGATCATGCCGGCCTGGATCAGGTCGTCGATCTCCACGCTGGCCGGCAGGCGCGCCGCCAGGTGGTGGGCGATGCGGCGCACCAGGTCCGAATGCTGGGCGACGAAGTCGGTGGCGGTGCTGCGTTGCACGGCGCGGTATTGGGCGGCGGCGGTGTTCATGCGGCCACCCCGCGCGGCGAGATCAGGCGTTCGACGAAGAACTCGACGTTGCCGCGCGCGCCGGCCGGCGGCTGCCAGCGGGCGGCCGTGCGGGCGATCTCGGCGATGGCGCGCGCCGACGGGCTGCCCGGGTAGGCCTTCACGACGGCCTGCTGGCGCTGCACGGCGCGGCGCAGCCAGTCGTCCTGCGGCACCGCGCCCAGGTAGTGCAGGGCGACGTCGCCGAGGAAGCGCTCGCACACGCGCGCCAGCTTCTCGTACAGCTTGCGGCCCTCGTTGGGGTCGCGGACCATGTTGGCGATGACGTGCACGCGGTCCAGGCCGCGTTCGCGCGCCAGCACCTTGATCAGCGCGTAGGCGTCGGTGATCGAGGCGGGTTCGTCGCAGACCACCACCACGGTGTCCTGCGCGGCCTGGCAGAAGGTCAGCACGCTGTCGGTGATGCCGGCGGCGGTGTCCACCACCATCACGTCCAGGGCGCGCTGCAGTTCGGAGAACACGTTGACCAGGCCGACGTGCTCGGCCGGCGAGAGTTCGGCCATGTGCCGGAAACCCGACGAGGCCGGCACGATCAGCACGCCCTCGGGGCCTTCGACCAGCACGTCATCCAGCTGGCAGCGGCCGGCCACCAGGTCGGCCAGGGTGAACTTGGGCGACAGGCCCAGCAGCACGTCCACGTTGGCCAGGCCCAGGTCGGCGTCCATCAGCAGCGTGCGCTTGCCCTGTTCGGCCAGCGAGACGGCGAGGTTCACCGACACGTTGGTCTTGCCCACGCCGCCCTTGCCGCCGGTGATGGCGATGACGCGCACCGGGTGGAAGGCCCCCGGCAGCGGTGGCGTGTTGCGCGGATTGGTCTGCAGCAGGTGATCAGGCGACATGGCTGGCCTCGGGAGAGCAGGGTTCATCGGCTTCGCGGCGCAACTGGTCCAGGCGCAGCACGAGGTGCGCGCTGTTGGCGCGATGCAGGTCGTCCGGCACGCGCTGGCCGTCGGTCACCCAGGCCATCGGCAACTGGTGGTCCACGACCACCGACAGCGCGCTGCCGAGGCGACCGGTCTCGTCAAGCTTGGTCAGCACCACGCCCTGCGGTTGCACGCTGCTGAAGCGGCGGACCACTTCGTCCAGGTCGCCGAAATGCGAGTTGGCCGGCAGCACCAGCAGGGTCTTGACCTGTCCGGACGCGCGCAGCCAGTTGAGCTGGCCGACCAGGTTGCGGTCGCGCTGGCCCAGGCCGGCGGTGTCGATCAGCACCAGCTTGTAGTCGCGCAGGCGGTGCAGCACCTGCGCCAGGCTTTCGGCGCTGTCGGCCTCGTGCACGGCGATGCCCAGCCGGCGGCCGTAGCCATGGAGTTGTTCGCGGCCGCCGACGCGCACGGTGTCGGTGGTGACCAGCGCCACGTCGCGGGCGTTGTGGCGCTCGGCGAAGCAGGCGGCCAGCTTGGCGATGGTGGTGGTCTTGCCGGCGCCGGTCGGGCCGACCAGGGCGATCACGCCGCCGGTTTCCAGCGGATCGGTGTCGGTGACCGGCAGCTTCTTCGACAGCAGGCCCAGCATCAGGCCGCGGCCGCGGTGGGCTTCGGTGTCGGCGGGAATCTGCAACGCGATGTCGCGGGTGATGCCGGCGTCGAAGCCGTAGTCCTCCATCAGTTCCATCGCCTGCATGCGCACCGGCGAACCGCGCAGGCGTTCGTCGGTGAGGCGGTGCATCTCGCGTTCGATCATCTCGCGCATCGAGGCCAGCTCGCTGCGCATCTGCACCAGTTGCTCGTCGCTCTCGCGCGCCTGGCTGGCGTTGTCGGCGACCACGGTCAGGGTCGGCACGATGACGGCGGAAGGCGTGGGCACCTGGCCGGCGACCGGCGCCGCCGGCGGGTGGGCATGCAGCGCGGCGACGTTGTCGACCGGCTCCGGGATCGCGACCGGGGGTGCGATGGCGGGCAGCAGGGCGTCGAAATCGAGGGCGTCGCTGGCGTCGCGCCTGGTCGCGGCGTCCGCGCGCGGCGCGGCTTCGACGACCGTTTCCCGCTTGATGGCGGCCGGCGCCTGGATGACCGGTTCGTTGGCCGGTTCGTTGGCGGGCAGCGGCGGCAGGCATGCGGCCAGCTTGGCGGCGAACGACGGGGGTTCGATCATCGGCGCGGCCGGGCGGTTTGCGGGGATTCGCGCGGTGGGCGCGGATTCCTGCGCGCGCGGCGGTTCCTGCGCCGGCGGGGCGATGTCCGTGCCCTGCGTGGCCTGCGGCGGATTGCCCTGGCGACGCGAAAGGAAATAGCTGGCGGCCTCTTCGGCCGGCGACGGCGCGGCGGCGTTCCTGGCGGTGCTGCGCGTGCCATCCACCGCCGTCCTGTGGGACGCTTGGGCGGGCGACGGGTCCAGCAGCGGATGCAGCGCGGGCGCCGGCGCGGCGGGGCGCATGGCGTCCAGCGTGCGCTGCACCAGCGCCTCGTCGTAGTTGCTGGCGGCGACGATTTCCACGCCGTCCTCGGTCACCCGGTTGGACAGGATGACCGCATCCGGCCCGTGTTCCTGCCGGACCATCGCGAAGGCGGTGCGCATGTCGGCGGCGACGAAGCGTTTGATTTTCATTTTGAAGGGCCGGGATTCGTGATTCGGGATTGGGGATTGGTAACAGCGCAAGCGGTACGTCCTATTCGTCGAGGCCTTTTCGATGTCGTCGCCAATTTCATTCCTGCTCTCTCCGCTTGAAGGGAACCGCTCTTGCGAATCCCCAATCTCGAATCCCGAATCCCGGCTCTCAACTGATCGTCCCCACCAGCTTGAGCCGCTTGTCCTCCGGCACCTCGCTGTAGGCCAGCACCGACAGTGCGGGGACGCTGTGGCGGACCAGGCGGGCGAGGGCGGCGCGGACCGATCCCGGTACCAGCACCACCGCGGGCTCGCTGCGGGCTTCCTGCTTGGTCACCACGTCGGACAGGCTCTGGTGCAGGCGTTCCGCCAGCCCCGGTTCCAGTGCCGCGCCGGTTCCCTGCGTGCTGTCCTGCAAGACGCGTTCCAGATTCGGCGCCAAGGTGTAGACGGGCAGCTCCGGCGCCATGCCGGAGATCTCCTGCACGATGAAGCGGCCCAGCGAGGTGCGCACCGCCGCCGTCAGCGCGGCCGGGTCGGTGTTCTGCGGGGCGAATTCGACCAGCGCCTCGACGATGCGGCGCAACTGGCGGATCGGCACGCGCTCGATCAGCAGGTTCTGCAGCACGCGCACCACGGTGGCCAGCGGCAGCGCCTTGGGCGTCAGGTCCTCGACCAGCTTGGGCGCGCTGCGTCCCAGCGTGGCCAGCAGCTGCTGCACCTCCTCGTGGCCCAGCAGTTCCGGCGCGTGCTCGCGGACCAGGTGCGACAGGTGCGTGGCGACCACGGTGGCCGGATCGACCACGGTGTAGCCCAGCGATTCGGCGGTGGCCTTCTGGTGGGGCTGGATCCACACGGCGTCCAGCCCGAAGGCCGGGTCCTTGCCGGGGATGCCGTCGATGGGGCCGAACGCGCCGCCCGGGTCCAGCGCCAGTTCGCGGTCGGGATGGATCTCGGCCGAGGCCACCGGCACGCCGTGCACCAGCAGGCGGTAGCCGTTGGACGGCAGCTCCAGGTTGTCGCGGATGTGCACCGGCGGGATCAGGAAGCCCAGGTCCTGGGTCAGCTTGCGGCGCACGGCCTTGATCCGCGACATCAGTTCGCCGCCCTGGTTCTTGTCCACCAGCGGGATCAGCCGGTAGCCCACTTCCAGGCCCAGCGGGTCCACCGGGCGCAGTTCGTCCCAGGTCAGTTCGGCATTGCGGTCGGGCGTGCCGGGGGCGGGCAGGGCGGCCGTGTCGCTCGTGGCTTCCGGCCCGGCCTGGGTCTTCTTCCACATTTTCCAGGCGAGGTAGCCCAGCGCCGCGGCCAGCGTCAAAAAGGCGACGTTGGGCATGCCGGGCACCAGCCCGACCAGGCCCAGCACGCCGGCGGCCACCGCCAGCGCGCGGTGCTGGCCGAAGGCCTGGCCCATCACCGCCTGGCCCATGTCCTGCGAACGCGAGGCGCGGGTGACCAGCATGGCCACGGACGAGGAGACCAGCAGCGCCGGCAGCTGGGCGACCAGGCCGTCGCCGATCGACAGCAGGGTGTACGTGGCGGCGGCATCGGCGGCCGGCATGCCGTGCTGGAACATGCCCACGGCGAAGCCGCCGACCAGGTTGATGAACAGGATCAGGATGCCGGCGATGGCGTCGCCGCGGATGAACTTGTTGGCGCCGTCCATCGCGCCGTAGAAGTCGGCTTCCTCGCGCACTTCCTCGCGGCGGGCCTTGGCTTCCTCGCGGGACAGGATGCCGGCGTTGAGGTCGGCGTCGATGGCCATCTGCTTGCCGGGCATCGCGTCCAGGATGAAGCGCGCCGACACTTCCGAGATGCGCCCGGCGCCCTTGGTGATCACCACGAAGTTGATGATGGTCAGGATGGCGAACACCACGATGCCGACGGCGTAGTTGCCGCCCACCACGAACTCGCCGAACGCGGCGATGACCTTGCCGGCGGCCTCGTGGCCGTCCTGGCCGTTGAGCAGGATGACGCGGGTGGACGCCACGTTCAGCGCCAGCCGCAGCATCGTGGTCATCAGCAGCACGATGGGGAAGATGGTGAAGTCCAGCGGCCGCTTCACGTAGACCACGGCCAGCAGCACCACCAGCGAGATGGCGATGTTGAAGCTGAAGAGCGCGTCCAGCACCGGCGGCGCCAGCGGCACGACGACCATGGCCAGCAGCGCCAGCACGACCAGCGGCGCGCCCAGGCCGTGCTTCAGCATGTCCATCAGGCGGGCCGTGGTGGTCGGCTGGGCGCTCATGCCTTGCCCCCGTGCTCATCCACGTCCACCGCCGGCAGGTCCGGCAACGCCGCCTGGCCGATGCGCCAGGCGCGCAACTGGTACACGTAGGACAGGATCTGGGCAACGGCGGCGTACAGTCTCACGGGGATCTCCCGGCCAATCTGCCCTTCGCGATACAAGGCGCGTGCCAAAGGCGGCGCCGAGACGATGGCGATGCGGTGGGCGTCGGCCACTTCGCGGATGCGCTGGGCCATCTCGTCCACGCCCTTGGCGACCACCGTGGGCGCGCCCATCTGGCCGCTCTCGTACTTCAGCGCGACGGCGTAGTGGGTCGGGTTGACCACGATCACGTCGGCGGTGGGCACGTCCTCCATCATCCGGCGCTGCGACAACTGGTGCTGCAACTGGCGGATGCGGCCCTTCACCTCCGGCCGGCCCTCGCTTTCCTTCATCTCCTCGCGCAGTTCCTGGCGGGTCATCTTCAGCTTCCGCTTCCAGTTCCACTTCTGGTACGGCGCGTCGATGGCGGCCAGCAGGATCAGCGCACCGGTGGTGGCCAGCAGCAGGGTGCTGGTGAAGCCCAGCCCGCTGCGCACCGCCTGCTCCAGCGGCATGGTCATCAACTCGCGCAGCGGGTTGAGCCCCAGCCTGATGCACAGCGTCGCCGCGCCGCCGACCAGCACCACGCGCAGCAGCGACTTGAGCAGTTCGGCGACGCTTTCGGGGCCGTACAGCCGCTTGATGCCGGCCATCGGGCTGAGCCGCTTGAAGTCGGGCATCAGCGATTTCTGCGAGAAGCGCAGGCCGCCCATCAGCGCCGGGCCGGCGATGCCGGCCAGCACGCAGACCAGGGCGATGGGCGAGACGACCGCCAGCAGCTTCAGCAGCAGCAGGCCGACGTGGCCGAACAACTGGTCGGGCTGGCGCATCAGGCCCGGCTCGGGGCTCAGCGCGACCTTCATCCAGCCCAGCGCATTGCGGCCCAGCAGCGGCGCCATGGCGATGATCGACAGCACGCCCGCGCCGAACACCGCCGCCGTCGCCAGCTCGCGCGAACGCGGGATGTTGCCCTGTTCGCGGGCATCGCGGAGCCGTTTCTCGGTGGGAAGTTCTGTGCGTTCGCCGCTTTCGTCCTGCTCGGCCATGACGTTGTTCCGACGGGGTCGGACGGGGCCGTGCAAGAGTTGTTCCGAAGTCCGGCTTCCCATGCGCCGGGGCGGCGCAGCGCGACTGCCGTCTCACCCGTGACGGCCCGCATGCGGCGACAATCCCGCCTCTCGTCATGGCCAGGAGGCCCGATGCCGCGGATTGCCCGGAAACTGTTGGCGGCAGCGAGCCTGTTGTTCGCCGCGACGACGATGGCGCAGCCGCCCGCCGCCGACGGCCTGAACGCGGTGATGGATGCGCAGTTCCAGCGCGCGGTGGCCGCGGACCCCGAACTGGCGAGCTTGATCGGGGCGGGCACCGACGACAGCAACGGGCGCCTGACCGACATCTCGCTGGCCCAGCGCGAGGCGTTGCGCGCGCAGATGCGTACCTTCCTGGCGGAGATCGACGCGTTCGACCGCGACCGCCTGCACGGCCAGGAACGCTGGAGCCACGATACCGGCCGCTGGTTCTACCAACGCCAGCTGGAACTGCTGTCGTTCGACTGGGCGCCGGCCTGGATGCAACTGTCGGCCGGTCCCTACGCCGTGGACCACCTGTTCGGCATGGCCACCATGCTGCCGCGCACGCTGGATGCCAACCACGCCGTCGTCGACGAGGCGGGGGCGCGCCAGTACATCCGCCGGCTGCATGCCGCCGGCATCAAGCTGGACCAGTTGAAGGCCAACTTCGACATGCAGGCCGCGCAGGGCGTGGTGCCGCCGCGGGTGGCGCTGGAAGGGGCCGCGCAGCAGATCGGCGAACTGATCCGGCCGCCGGCCGCCGAGAGCGTCTTCGTGCAGTCGCTGGCGCGCAAGCTGGACAAGGTGGAGGACCTGGACCCCGCGCTGCGCGAACGCCTGCTGTCCGAAGCGACCGCCGCCGTGGAGGACGACGTCGATCCCGCCTACGCGCACCTGCTGGCGCGGTTGGAACAGGCCATCGCCTCGCAACCGCACAGCCGTGGCCTGTGGGTGCTGCCGCAGGGCGATGCGTACTACGCGGCCGCGCTGCGCTGGTACACCAGCACCGACATGCCGCCGGAAGAGGTGCATGCCGTGGGCCTGGCGGAAGTGGCGCGCATCGAACAGGCCATGGATCAGCGCCTGCGCGAGATCGGCCTGGCCGAAGGCTCGCTGGTCGAGCGGATCGAAGCCTTGAACCAGGATCCGCGCCGCCGCTACGAGGACTCGGAAGCGGGACGCGAGGCGCTGCTGGCGGACGTGCGCACGCTGCTGGACCGCGCCGATGCGAAATTCCCGACCCTTTTCACTCGCCTGCCGACGCAGCCGCTGGACGTGCGGCGCGTGCCGGAGTACGCGCAGGACGGCGCGCCCGGCGCCTATTACACGCAGCCCGCGCAGGATGGTTCCCGCCCCGGCATCTTCTTCCTCAACCTGGGCACGATGGACTTGAACTGGTGGACGCTGCCGACCCTGGCCTACCACGAAGGCGCGCCCGGCCATCACTTCCAGGTTTCGCTGTCGCAGGGCCTCACCGACCTGCCCATCCTGCGCCGCACGCTGAATCCCAGCGCCTTCTCGGAAGGCTGGGCGCTGTATGCCGAACAGTTGATGGCCGAGCAGGGCGCCTACGACGACGATCCCGCGGGCGACCTGGGGCGCCTGCAGGCGGAGATGTTCCGCGCCGTGCGCCTGGTGCTGGATACCGGCCTGCACCGCATGCGCTGGACCCCCGAGCGCGCGATCGCCTACCTGCGCGAGAAGACCGGCAAGAGCGAAACCGAATCGCAAGCGGAGGTCTACCGCTATCTCGTCCAGCCGGGGCAGGCGAGTTCGTACAAGATCGGCCAGCTGAAGTTGCTGCAGCTGCGGGCGCGCGCCCGCGACCGGTTGGGCGAGGACTTCGACCTGCGCGCCTTCCACGACGTGCTGCTGCTCAACGGCGCGCTGCCGCTGGAGGTGGTGGAGCAGGTGGTGGACGAATGGGTGCAGGACGCTGCCGCGAAGCGGTAGCCCGGCTTGGTCAGAACAGGCCGTCGACGATGACGTAGCTGTCGCGACCGTTGGACTTGGCGCGATAGAGCGCGGCGTCGGCGCGCGAGAACCAGTCGTGCCAGGTCTTCTCCTGTTCGCGCATCATCGCCGCGCCCAGCGAGATGGTGATCCGCCCGCCCGGCCCCCGCAGCCCGTCGCGCACGGCCCTGCGCAGGCGCTCCGTGGCGGCCTCCAGGTCGGCGCTGGAATCCAGTTCCAGCAGCGCCACGAATTCCTCGCCGCCGAAACGGAACACCTGGTCGCCGCGGCGCATCTCGAAGCGCAGGATCGCGGCGAGATCGGCGATGGCCGCATCGCCGGCGGCGTGGCCGTACAGGTCGTTGACTTCCTTGAAGTGGTCCAGGTCCAGCACCACCAGCCCGAACTGGCGATGGGCGGTGTGGAATTCGTGCACGGCCATGGCCAGCGCCCGTTCCATGCTGCGGCGGTTGGGCACGCCGGTCAGCGCGTCCATCGCCGCGAGTTCCTCCAGCCGCGCGCGGTCGCCCTGCGTGCGCTTGGCGAAGATGTAGGAGAAGCCCGTGATCAGCAGCATGCTGACCGCCACGGACGTGGCGTGGAATCCGTTCTCGAAGAAGTCGGGCAGCAGTTGCACGCCGACCAGGATGGCGAGGTTGGCCGGGACGGCCAGCCAGCGGTTGGCGATGAAGAAATTGGTCAGCAGGACCAGGTAGATCCAGGTCAGCGCGGTATGTCCGATCAGCGCGCACGCCGCCAGCGCGCCCAGCGAATTGAACACGCACAGCACCGCGCCGGCGCGCCGGCTGTCGCCGCTGCGCCACGCATAGACGACCGGCAGCATCACGCAGGCCACGATGCCGAAGTCCAGCCAGGCCAGCGCCCGCTGGCCGTTGAGCCAGCGGTAGGCGCCGAAGACGGCGATGGTCGCGGCCGTGATCGAACCCAGCAGGACGATGATGTCCAGGCGGAAATCGCGGCGTTTCGGCTTCATGGCAAGGGCCGGATGCGCAGGAAGGGAAGAGGGGTGTTCGTCGTTCAACGGCTGCTGCGGGGCGCCTGGCCCATGCGTCTGGAAGCAGCGCGCAGTTTAGGGGCTTGCCGGAGGGTGGTCGTGACCCGCATCACGGTTGTCATGCTCTGGAAGTGATCGCCGCGGCGCCGTCCGGGGAACGGCGCCGCAGGATTCCCGAAAGCGAGAGACAGGGAGCGGGCACAGTCTCCCTGTCCTTCGCCACTGGCCATCGACGCACGCCTGGACGCGACTACCAGCCGAAACCCACGCCGACGCCGGCCGAGTGTTCCGAGCCGCTGAAGGCGCCCCCCACTGTGACGGTGGCACGGTCCGAGATCGCCCGCTGGTAGCCGATGGACAATGCCTGTTCGCCACCCTGGAAACCGACGCCCACGCCCATCCGGTTCTGGGTGCGGATGCCTGCGGTACTGGTGGCCATGTTCAACATGGCGGCGTTCATGGCGCCTTGCCTTTCGATGCGCTGGTCCTGCCGGTTGAAGCGCCATTCCATGTCGCTGCGCAACTCGTCGATGGCCGCCATCGGCACGGCCAGCGCCTGCTGGAAGCGTGCGTCGGTGTAGGCGTTGGCGGAAGACAGCGTGGCGGCATCGCCGGACTGGATGTCGTTCTGCACATCCTGTCGCACTGCGGCCTCGCGCGCGTCGGTGTAGTTGTTGGCGGTGCCGACCGCTGCCGCATCGCCCGCATCCATCTGGCCCTTGTTCACCGCGTCCGTGGCGTTGACGCCGGCGGCCACGTTCGCCACGCGCGATCCGCCGTCGCCTTCCAGCGTGATCGCGTTGCGGTCGTTGTCGTCGTAGGCCACGGCCAGTGGGTTGGCGCCGGGTCCCTGCGGACCTTGCGGGCCCTGTGGACCGGCGGGCCCCTGCGGTCCCTGGGGACCGATCGGACCCTCCGGTCCATTGGGACCCTGCGGTCCGGTGGGACCGGTCGGACCACCGGGACCGGCAGGGCCGCTGGGACCCGTCGGGCCGGTGGGTCCTTCCGGACCGGTGGTGCCCGGTCCGCCGCCGCCCGTGCCTTCGGGGCCTTGCGGGCCGGTCGGACCGGTGAGGCCTGCGGGCCCGGTGGGACCGGAGGGTCCTTGCGGACCCGTGGGGCCGGCAGGGCCTTCCGGTCCCTGGGGCCCGGTCGGGCCGGAGGGCCCCTGAGGACCTTGCGGTCCCGCGGGCCCCTGCGGTCCGGGGGTCAACTGGATGTTGTCGATGCGCGTGTTCAATGCGGTCAGTTGGGTGTTCACCGCCGCGAAGGCCGAACCGACGTTGTTGTAGCTGCTGCCCTGGATGACATAGGCCGGGGCATTGAAGATGCCGCCATTGAAGCTGGCGCCGCCTCCCAAAGCCTGTGCCAGCGTATCGAGCTGCGACACGTTGACCGCATCGGTGTCCTCGGTGCCGGCCGCCAGGCGCACTATCTGCCGCAACATGGTGGTGTTGCCCACCGAGACCGTGTTCGCGCGGTCTGCCAGCGATCCCAGCCCCAGTGCCACGCTGTTGGTCGCGGTGACCGAGGCGAACTGGCCCAGTGCGGTGCTGTCGGTGGCCGTGGCCTGTGCGCCCTGGCCCAGCGCGGTGCCGCGGGTGCCGCTGGCCGTGGCGTTCATGCCGATGGCGGTGCCGATGTTGCCTGCGGTGGCGCCGCGTCCGACCGCAACGCTGTTGGAGCCGGTGGCCTGGGCATTGGAGCCGTAGGCGGTCGCCTGGGGGCCAGTGGCCCGCGCGCCGCCGCCCACCGCGGTGCTGTTCTGCGCGGTGGCGGCCGCATTGGTGCCGATGGCGACCTGATTGATGCGGGTCAGGTCCGCGGCACTGCCGGTTATCGCGTTCTGGCCGATGGCGATTCCGCCGCTGCCATTGGCGATGGCGCCATTGCCCACGGCCACGGTGTTCGCGCCCAGTGCCTGCGCATCGGTGCCGAGCGCAGTGCTGCCTGCTTCCGCCGCGTTCGCTCCATCGCCACAGGCGAAGGCATTGGTACCCGTGGCGGTCGGCGCGGACGCAGGGCCTTCGCATGTCGACTGGGCGTAGGCGCATGCCGGTGCCGCCAGGCAGAGGATGGCGGTGGCAAGTCGATGAACCGGCAAGCGGGAGGAAGGGGCCCGCACGCGGTCGGGTTGGTGGGGCGCTTCGACGGGTTGCGTAGAGTCGTGCTGTTTCATGTTGCCTCCATGTCGGGACTTCAGGGGAAACAGCGACGCTTGCCGTGGGGGCGCAGGCATCGCGAGACGCACGAAGAACCCGGGAAAGCAACTGCACGATGACCGGACACGGGCCGCTTCGGGCGGTACGGACTACGGGTTGCGAAGGGAAGCAAAGAAGAACCGCTGACGCATGAGCTGGCGTCAGGAACATCGTCGCGGGGGAGGATGCGGGAAGGCGTGGATTTCCGTCGGCCGGGCGAGTCTGCCGTCAGGGCAGTGGGTCACTCCGCCTGCCGGGGGAACGGCAATGCGGTGGACAGGCAGCGGACAGGACATGGTTCGGCCTCAGGGGAAAGGACACGGAACGACCTGGTGGCGCCGAAGGTAACCGCATGCATGTGAAAGCGGCAAAAAAAGCCGATGGAAGCCGCCGATGGAAGCCGCCGGGAATCAGGCGGTCAGCGCTTCCAGCGTCTTGAACACCTGCGGCACCGCCAGCGCCGGCGTGCCGCCGGTGACGCTGACCGCGCGCAGGGCGTGCTGGTAGCTCTGCCAGATCAGTTCGTCGGCATGCTGGATGTCCACGCCGCGGAATTCGCCGTCGGCGATGCCGCGGGTCAGCTCCTGCCGCACGGGTTCGCGCATGCGGCGCAGCGCGGCGTTCATTTCCGCTTCCACGCCGATCGACCAGCGGGCCGACACGCTCCACAGCGCCGGGAAGGCGATGAAGGTGGCGGTGTCCTCGCGCGCCATCCAGAAATAGAAATCCAGGATGCGCTGGGCATGCGTCGAGCCCTGCGGACGGTCCACCATCGGCGCCTTGCGCGCGCTGTAGTCGCGGATCAACAGCGTGGCGATGATGTCGGCCTTGGTCTCGAAGTGCAGGATCACGCCGCGCGCGCTGAGCCCGGTTTCCAGGCCCAGGTCCATCAACGTGGTCTCGTCGAACCCCTTGGTGAAGAACAGGCGTCGCGCCGCCGCCAGCACGGCTTCGCGCGTCTCGTGACTGGTGCGTCGCTTGTAGGTCGGGCTGTTGGACATGGCACTCCTCCTTGGATCCATCTTCGGCGGATGACGGCACGCGCCTGGAACGGATCCGGCATGCGGTTCCATTCGCGGGCGTATGTCACGTTCCCTCACGCCATTCTGCACCGGTTCATGCATTTAGTGGAACCGCGGCCGATGAAAACGGCGATGAGGCGCGCACAGGTGCCAAAAACGCGGTTGACAGCGCAGTCGATGAGTAACCGTGGTTTCGTCAGGAACTCACTTGCCGCGCCGCATCAAAGGACAGGTCGAAGATGCGTTGCACCGGCGGCCCCAGCTCGCCGGCCAGCAGCGCCAGCAGGAACAGCCCCAGCAGCAGCGCGGTCGGCAGGCCCAGCTGGATCGGGTTCAACGCCGGCGCCGCGCGGCCCAGCACGCCGAAGGCCAGGTTCACCGCCAGCATCGCCACCATCACCGGCAACGCCAGCCCCACGGCCGCGCGCAACACGTGCGAGAACAGGGCCGGCGCCACCTGCAGCATCCGCGCCACGTCGGGCAGGGCATCGCCGATCGGCAGCGAGCGGTAGCTGTCCACCAGCAGCGACACCAGCGCCAGGTGGCCGTTCATGGTGAAGAACAGCAGGCCGAAGGCCAGGTAGAACCATTGGCCCACCACGCCGGAATTCACCCCGCGCAACGGATCGGACATCTGCGCGAAGGCCAGGCCGGTGCCCTGCGAGATCAGTTCGCCCGCCAACGCGCCGGCCTCGAACGCCAGCCGCAGCATGAAGCCCATGCTGGCGCCCAGCGCCAGTTCGCGGGCCACGTTCAACACCGTGGAGGCGTCGAAGGCGATGCGGTCCGGCGTGCCCGGCAGCAGCGGCGCCAACGCCATCGCCAGCGCGCCGGCGATGATCACCCGCACGCGCACCGACACGGCGCGCGTGCCGATCAGCGGTGCGGCCATCAGCAGCGCACCGGTGCGCAGCATCGTCCACAACACCGCATTGACCATGCCGAAGGCCTGCTGGCCGTCGATGACCATTTGCGTGGCGGGATCCATGAAGAGCCGGGATTCGTGATTGGGGATTAGGGATTGGAGAAAAGCGGTGGGTGAACGGGGATCGAACCGTCCTGGATGCCGGGTCTGCTCTTGCGAATCCCGAATCCCGAATCCCCAATCACGTCGGCTCAGCCGATCAAGTGCGGCAGCCGCTGGAACAGCGTGGTGGTGTATTCCACCAGCGTGCCCAGCAAGTAGCTGCCGGTGGCGAACAGCGCGGCGGTCAGCGCGATGGCCTTGGCGACGAAGGCGATGGTCGGCTCGTTCAACTGCGTCGCCGCCTGGATCACGCCGACGATCACGCCGACCACCAGTACCACCAGCAACAGCGGGCCGCCGACCCAGAGGGCTATCTCAAGGCCGCCACGCAGTTCGGTGAGAGCAAGTTCGGGAGTCATTCGAGGGCCGGGATTCGTGATTGGGGATTCGGGATCGGGAAGAGCGGGCAGGTTGGAGATCGGCTGGGCTTTTGCAAATCCCGAATCCCCGATCCCGACTTCAACGTGGCTATGCCACGTTGAAGCTCGCCGCCAGCGAGCCGACGATCAACACCCAGCCGTCGACCAGCACGAACAGCAGGATCTTGAACGGGGCGGAGACCAGCATCGGCGACAGCATCATCATGCCCATCGACATCAGCACGCTGGCCACTACCAGGTCGATGATCACGAACGGGATGAAGATCAGGAAGCCGATCTCGAACGCGGTCTTCAGCTCGCTGGTGATGAACGAGGCCACGACGATGGGGAAGGGCACGTCGGCCGGGCCGGCATAGGCGCCGTGGCCGGCCAGGCCGGCGAAGGTCATCAGGTCGGTCTCGCGCACCTGCGCCAGCATGAAGTCGCGCAGCGGCCCGGTGGTCATGGTCCACGCGGTGGCGAAATCGATCTGGCCGTCGAGGTACGGCGCCATGCCCTGCGCCCAGGCTTTTTCGCCCACCGGCATCATCACCAGCATGGTCAGGAACAGCGCCAGCCCCACCAGCACCTGGTTGGACGGCGTCTGCCCGGTGCCCATCGCCTGCCGCAGCAGGCCCAGCACGATGATGATGCGGGTGAAGGCGGTCATCGCCAGCAGTGCGGACGGGATCAGCGTGATCGCCGTCATCAGCAGCAGCGTCTGCAGCGGCAGGCTGACCGTGTTGTCGCCGACCTGGCCCACGTTGACCTTCGGCAGGGCCGGCAGCGTGGGCGAGGACGGCGGCGTCGGCGCGGCGGTGGCCGCCGTCTGCGCCGTCGCGGGCGCGCTGGTGGCCTGCGCCATCGCGATCGCGGGTGCGCACAGCCACAGCAGGCAGATCAGGGAAAGAACGAGGCGACGCATCTTTCAGGTCTCTTTGCGCAGGCGCTTGGCCAGCAGCTCGGCGAAATTCGGCATCGTCGGCGCGGGCGCGACGACCAGGGGTTCCGGCAGCGTGTGCAGTGCGGTGATGCCGCCGGCGGTCACGCCGATCAGCAACTGTTCCTTGCCCACTTCGATCACCATCACGCGTTCCTTGGCGCCCACCGACAGCATCGACACCACGCGCAACTGCTCGCTGGGGCGGATGCCCAGCCCCGCGCCGGGCATGCGCTTGAGCAGCCAGGCCAGGCCCAGGATCAGGCCCAGCACCAGGATCAGGCCGACCAGCGCGCCGCCGACGCCGGGCGTGGACGGCGCGTGCTGGCCGATCTTCTGGGCCGGTGCGGCGGCGGTGGCGAGCAGGGTGGGCAGGAAGGTCATCGCGGTCCACTCAGCGCAGGCGGCGGATGCGTTCGCTGGGGCTGACCACGTCGGTCAGGCGCACGCCGAAACGGTCGTTGACCACCACCACCTCGCCGTGCGCGATCAGCGTGCCGTTGACGAACACGTCCAGCGGATCGCCGGCGCCGCGCTCCAGTTCCACCACCGAGCCCTGGTTGAGCTGCAGCAGACTGCGGATCGGCATGCGCGTGCGGCCGACTTCCAGCGACAGCGTGACCGGCACGTCCAGGATCACGTCCAGGCTCATGTCGGGTTCGCCGGCCGGCGTCTCCGCGGGCGGTTCGTCGAAAGTCGTGGCGAGGGTGTCTTCGTTCTCGGGAATCATGGCGTGGCGTCCTGGAAGGCGACGGGTGTGAGGGCATGGCTGGGCGGCACCGTGTGCTTGTGCTGGCTACCGGGTGGATGCTTGGCGGTGATCTTCACCGCGTTGTTGCCGTTGGAAATGCCGAACTCGCCGGTGAACACCGGCACCTGCTCCACGCACACCGGCACCGCCTTGGGCAGGTCGATGGGCAGGATGTCGCCGACCTTGAGGCTGGTCAGCTGGCGCAGGTCGATGCGCTTCTCGGCCAGCACGCTGGACACGGTGACCTCGGCGCCGCGCAATTGCTCGTGCAGGGTCACGCGGAAGCTGTCGTCGTCGTGCACGCGGTCGGACTGGATGCCGGCGTCCAGCAGTTCGCGGATCGGTTCCAGCATGGAATAGGGCAGGGTCACGTGCAGGTCGCCGCCGCCGCCGTCCAGCTCCACGTGGAAGCGGCTGACCACCACGTACTCGCGCGGGCTGACGATGTTGGCGAAGTGCGGGTTGACCTCGCTGGTGATGTATTCGAAGTCCACCGGCATCACCGGCGCCCACGCGTCGATCAGGTCGGCGAAGGTCTGCTTCAGCAGCAGGTGGATCACCCGCATCTCGGTCTGGGTGAACTCGCGGCCCTCGATCTTGGCGGGGTAGCGCCCGTCGCCGCCGAAGAAGTTGTCCACCATGGTGAACACCAGCTTCGGCTCGAACACGATCAGGCCGACGCCGCGCAACGGCTTGAACTTGATCAGGTTGAGGTTGGTGGGCACGTACAGCGAATGCAGGTAGTCGCCGAACTTGATCGTCTCGATGCCGCGCACCGACAGCTCGGCCGAGCGGCGCAGCAGGTTGAACAGGCCGATGCGCCAGGTGCGCACGAAGCGCTCGTTGATCATCTCCAGCGTCGGCAACCGGCCGCGCACGATGCGGTCCTGGCTGGCGAAATCGTAGGGCCGCGCGATGGTCGGGTCGATCGGCGCCTCTTCGGTCTCGATCGCGCCCGAATCCACGCCGTTGAGCAGGGCGTCGATCTCGTCTTGCGACAGCAGGTCACTGGTCATCATGGCGAACGGCGTCCGTTACTGCATCACGAAGCTGGTGAACAGCAGGGATTCGGCGGAAGGCTTGCCGGTCTCGGCGACCAGCAGCGTCTTCACTTCGGTCAATGCGTCGCTCTGCAGGCGTTCCTTGCCGGCGCGGCTCATCAGGCTGGCGGCGTCCTGCTGGGCGAACAGCATCAGCAGGCGCGCGCGGATCGCCGGCGCGTGCAGTTCGATGGCCTTCAGCGATTCCGGGTCGCGCGTCATCAGCTGCACTTCCACCTGCAGGTAGCGCGCGCCGCCGGTCTCGCCGACCAGGTTGACCACGAACGGCGGTTCCAGCGCGAAATACTGCGCCGGTGCCGGCACCGTGCCCGGCCTGGTGGTCCTGGGCGCTTCCGGTTTGTCGGCCGTGCCGGCACGGCTGGCGAAATACCATGCGCCGCCACCGGCCGCGCCCGCGGCGATCACCGCCACCAACATGATGGTGAGCAACGGCTTGCCCGACTTGGCCTTCTTGTCGCCTTTCTCGGCCTTGGGTTTGCTTGCGATCTTGTCGGCGGCTGCCACGGCGATGGATCTCCTGAGGGGTCGCCGTACTGGATGCAAGCGGTGTGCCGCGGAGCTGCGGCAGGCCTGTCGATGTTTTGACGGCGGCCGCGGAGCCTTGTGGGAGCGACGTGAGTCGCGACCGCAAGAACTACATGTCCGGAATACCTCTCTCCCCGGACCCGATACGCATGTTCCAAGGATTCATGGCTGGCCTGATCCCCGGTCGCGACTCACGTCGCTCCCACAGGGGGGATGTCAGGCGTAGGCGTCCAGCAGCCCCAGCGCGGTCATGCGGACGGGGCGGGGCAGGTCGGCGTCGCCGCTGCCGCCGGCGCCCGTGGCGGCATCGCCTTCATGGCGGCCGGAACCGGTGGCCTGCGACGAGGGCTGGTGCTGCTGGCCCACGTCGGCGTGCGCCAGCTGGAAGCCGTGCTGGCCGAGCATGTCGCGCAGCCTGGGCAGGCTGTTTTCCAGCGCCTGGCGTACGTCGGCCTGGGCGCTGGTGAAGTCGGCGTGCACACGGTCGCCGTCCAGGCGCAGGCGCACTTCCACCGTACCCAGTTCGTTGGGACTGATCCTGATGTGGGCGTGGCCGATCTTCTGGTCGGCCATCCAGCGCACGCTGTCGCCGATCTCTTCGTCGAAGCGGCCGCCGTGCAGGTCGGCGCCGGGCGCTTCCATCGCGTTGACGGTGGCGGTGCGCGCCAGGCCCAGTGGCGTGCCGACATTGCCTAGCCCAGCCAGCGTGTTGCCGGTGGGCGCGGTGGAGTCGGTGTCGTCGCTGCGCAGTGCGTCCACCGCGTCCTTGCCCAGCGCGATGGCTTCGGGCACGGCTGCGGCCACGTTGCCGGTGGCCAGGTGGGTGGCGAAGGACAGCAGGTTCTGCAGGGTGGGCTTGCCGCCTTCGGCCTGCGTCGCCGGGGCGTTGTTGGCCGCGGCATCGGCCGGCGCAGTATCCGCCGGCGCCGCCGATGTCGATGCCGCGGCACCGGCCAGGATCTGCGGCAACAGCGGATCGGCACCCGCGCTGCCGGCGGCATCGGCGACGAAAGCGCTGTTCGCCGGGGCCTGGGCGGGCAGCAGGGTCGCCGCCGCATCGGTGAGCAACGGATTCGCGACAACAATGGAATCCAGGTCGTGCGCGGCAGGGAGTTCCATCAGCCAGGCCGTCGCCAGCAGCGGATCGGCGCCGTCTTCCTGCGGCTTGGATGCGCGGCGGGCCGCCGTGCGTTCGGTCCGTTCCGTGCCGGCCTGTTCCTCCTGCGCGGAGGCGGGGCGCCGCTCATCGCGCCTGGACGCGTGCGTGTCGGCACGGGAAGCGGAGCGGGTCGATGGTCGTTCCTGCCGCACCAGTTTTTCGAAATCCGGCTTGTCCTTCGTGCGTGCGACTTGGTCCGCGCCGGACGCGTCCTTGCCCGGGGCGCCGGCCTTGGCGGTGTTGCCGGTGAAGGCGAGGGCGGACATCGAAGGGGGCATCAGGCTTCCTCGCTTTCCTGCGCGGCGGCGGTGGCGGCCTGGCGCACGCGGCGTGCGCCCAGGTCGTCCATCTCGCGCTGGTCGCGGCGCTCGACCACCTGCCGCTCCTGCGCGCGGTAGCTGGCGGCCAGCTGTTCCAGCACCTGCTTGTCGCGGCTGGCCAGCAGCAGGCGGTCGCGTTCGATGTCCACGCTCGAGCGGCTGCGGTCCACGTTCTGCAACTGCTGCGCCAGCGCCTGGTCGATGCGGTCCAGGAAGGCGCGGCGGTTGGCCAGCTGCGCCGGACTGGTGGCGGCCATCTGGCTGTTGGCGTATTCGGCGGCATAGCCGCGCAGTTCCTCCAGCCGCGATTCCTGCAAGGCGAGCGAACGCTGGCGCTCGGCCAGGTCGCGGGCGACGGAATCCTCGTGTTCCTGCGCGCGGCGCAGCAGCGGGTCGATTCGGCGGGATTGCATCATGGCGGGACTTCCTTAGCTTTCCAGCGGACTGCGTGGGGCGGGGGCGCCCACGGGGGCATTGCGTTCGACCAGGGTTTCCAGCGCGGCGCGGCTGCTGGGCAGGTCGGCGGCGCGGGCCACGTCCTGGCCCAGGAACTCGACGATCTCCGGCCAGCGTTCCAGCGCTTCGTCCACGGTGGGATCGTTGCCGCGCTGGTAGGCGCCGATGGCGATCAGGTCGCGGTTGCTGGTGTAGGCGGACAGCAGGCGCTTGAGCTTGCGGATGCGGTCGCGCCAGGTTTCGTCGGCGATCTCGGTGACCACGCGGCTGACCGACGATTCCACGTCGATGGCCGGGTACAGGCCACTGTCGGCGACGCGGCGCGACAGGAGGATGTGGCCGTCCAGGATCGCTCGCGCGGCGTCGGCGATGGGATCCTGCGGATCGTCGCCCTCGGTCAGCACGGTGTAGAAGGCGGTGATGGAGCCGCGGCCGGCCGAACCGTTGCCGGCGCGTTCCACCAGCGCGGGCAGGCGCGCGAATACCGACGGCGGATAGCCGCGCGTGGTCGGCGGCTCGCCGACCGACAGGCCGATCTCGCGCTGCGCCTGGGCGAAGCGGGTCAGCGAATCCATCAGCAGCAATACATTGAGGCCCTGGTCGCGGAACCATTCGGCGATGGCGGTGGCGCGGTAGGCGCCTTGCAGGCGCGCCAGCGGCGGCCGGTCGGCCGGACTGGCGACGACCACCGCGCGCGCCAGGCCGACCGGGCCCAGCGTGCTTTCGACGAAATCGCGCACTTCGCGGCCGCGTTCGCCGATCAGGCCGACCACGATCACGTCGGCGGCGGTGTAGCGGGTCATCATGCCCAGCAGCGTGGACTTGCCGACGCCGGAGCCGGCGAACAGGCCCACGCGCTGGCCGCGCCCGATCGGCAGCAGCGCGTTGATCGCGCGCACACCCACGTCCAGCGGCTGGGTGATCGGTTCGCGCGAGAGCGGATTGATCGCCGCGCCGGACAGGCTGACGGTGCCTTCGGCGCGGATCGGGCCGCGCCCGTCCAGCGGCACGCCGTCGCTGTCGATCACGCGGCCCAGCAGGCCTTCGCCGACTTCCACGCCGCCGCGGCGGCGCGACGGCACCACGCGCGCGTTGGGCAGCAGGCCGTGCAGTTCGGCGCTGGGCATCAGGTAGGTGCGTTCGCCGGCGAAGCCGACCACTTCGGCATCGACCCAGCCGCCGTCGGCGACTTCGACCTTGCAGGTGGCGCCCATCGGCGCTTCGCAGCCGATCGCTTCCAGGGTCAGGCCGACGGCGCGGCGCAGGATGCCTTCGCGGATCAGGCCGCGGCCGCCCAGCTCGGGACTGATCTGTGACAGCCGCGCGGACAGGCGCAGGTCGCGCGCGGTCAGCCATTCCAGCGGTTGCGCGCTCATGCCCGCGCCCCGCGGTTGAGGACGGTTTCCAGCGCGCCGCGCAGGCGCGCTTCCAGGGTGCCGTCGATGCGCACGCTCTCGGCGTGCACGCGCAGGTCGCCGCGGGTCAGGCTGGTGTCGGCGGTCAGGCGGGTGGCCGGCATCAACGACAGCACCGGCGTCAGCGCGGCGATGTCGTCCGGGTGCAGGCGCAGCTCCACTTCGCGGCTGGCGCCGCCGACGGCGTCGAGCGCCTCGCTGGCCAGTTCCTGCAACAACTGCGGGTCGGCCTGGTAGGCGCGGCCGACCAGCGCGCCGGCGATGCGCACGGCCAGTTCGGACAGCGCGGCGACGACTTCGTTCTCCAGCCGGTCCAGCGGGCGCGAGAAGTTGTCCAGGATGCCTTCCATCTGCGCGGCCAGGCGACGCACTTCGGCCTGGCCCTGCCCGAATCCTTCGGCGTGGCCTTCGGCCAGTCCGCGTTCCAGCCCTTCGCGGTAGGCGGCGTCCTGGATGGCCTGGATCTCTTCCAGGCTGGGCGGGCGCGGCGGCGGCGGGGCGTCCTGTTCGGGTTCGTCGATGGACAGCACCACGTCCAGCGGCGGCGCCATCCAGCGGATCGGGGAAGGGACGTTCATACCATCTCCTCGGCGTTGGCCATCAGCGAGATGACGCCCTGGTCGGCCAGGCGGCGGACGATGGCCAGGATCTCCTTCTGCGCGCCTTCGACGTCGGACAGGCGCACGGGGCCGCGCGCCTCCATGTCTTCCAGCAGGATCTGCGCGGCGCGCTGGGACATGTTGCGGGTGATCTTTTCCCTGACCTTGGCGTCGGCGCCGCGCAGCGCCAGGCCCAGGCGGTCGTTGGGCACTTCGCGCAGCAGCGCCTGCAGTTCGCGGTCGCCCAGGTCGGCCAGGTTGTCGAACACGAACATCAGGTCCTGGATGCGCGCGCCCAGGTCGGCGTCGACCTGGGTGATGCTGCCCAGGATGGCCTGGTCCTGGCCCGAATCCATGAAGTTGAGGATGTTGGCGGCGACCTTGACGCCGCCGATGCTGGACGACTTGAGGTTCTGGTTGCCGGCGAACTGCCGCTCCATGATCTCGTTGAGTTCGTTCAGCGCATTGGGCGGGATGCCGTCCAGGGTGGCGATGCGCAGCAGCACGTCGGTGCGCGCGCGCTCGGGCAGCATCTTCAGCACTTCGGCGGCCTGGTCGCCGTCCAGGTGAGACAGCACGATGGCGATGATCTGCGGGTGCTCGTTGCGCACCAGGTCGGCGATGGCGCGCGGGTCCATCCACTTCAGCGTGTCCAGGCCGGTGGTGTTGCGGCCCAGCAGGATGCGGTCGATCAGGCTGCCGGCCTTGTCCTCGCCCAGCGCCTGCACCAGCACCTTGCGCACGTAGTCGTCGGCGCCCATGCCCAGCGAGGTCTGCTTGTCCAGCGCGGCGCCGAAGATGTCCATCACCTGCATCACCTGCTCGCGGCTGACGCCGGAGATGGTGGCCATGGCGATGCCGAGCTTCTGCACTTCCTTGGCGTTCATGTGCTTGAGCACTTCGGCCGCGTCTTCCTCGCCCAGCGAGAGCAGCAGCACGGCGGCCTTCTGCACGCCGTTGAGGCTGGTTTCGGGGTTACTCATCGTTGGCCACCCAGTCCTTGACCACCTGCGCGACCTGCTTGGAGTCGGCCTTCACCGCTTCGCGCGCCTGGCGCAGGCGGTCCTCGTAGGCGTCGGAGGGCAGGGCGCGCATCGGCGGCGGCTCGTGGTGCAGCGCCGCGGCGGCGCGCGCGTCGTCGTCCTCGTCGTCCACGACGGTCACGTCGATGCCTTCGTCGTCCTCTTTCCTGGCGGCCTTCGGGTCGATGATCTGGCGCATCGCCGGGCGCAGCACGCCGAACAGCAGGGCGATCACCACCAGCGCGCCCAGGCCGTAGCGGGCGATGTCGCGCAGCAGCGGGTTGTGCAGCCACGGGCTTTCCCAGAACGGCACGTCCTCCGGCTTGTCGATCTCGCGCACGAAGGGGGCGTTCATCACCGACACCGAATCGCCGCGCGCGGCGTCGAAGCCCACGGCTTCCTTCACCAGCGCTTCGATGCGGGTCAGGGTGGCGGCGTCCAGCGCGGTCATCACGACCTTGCCGTTCTCGCCGGTGCGCGGGATGTGGTCCACCAGCACGGCGGCGGTGACGCGGCGCACGCGGCCGGCCGGCTGCCGCGTGTGCTGCAGGGTGCGATCCAGTTCGAAGTTGCGGGTGGCGCTGCTGGCGGTCTCGACCGGCGCGGCGGGATTGGGCGTGGCGGCGGCGTCGGGGCCGGGCGGGGTATTGCTGGTGGCGCCGGGCACGCCTTCGGGGCCGGTGCCGGCGATCGTGTTCTGGCTGACCTGTTCGCTGCGGATCTTGGCCGGATCGTTGGCGAAGGTCTCGCGCGCTTCCTCGGTGACCGAGAAATCCATGTCCACGGCGACTTCGGCGTTGATCCGGCCGGGGCCGGTCAACGGTTCCAGCAGTTCGCGGATGCGTTCGTTGAAGGAGGTCTCCAGCTTGCGCACGCGCTCGAACTGCGCGGCGTTGAGCGCGGCCTCGCTGTTGGGGTCGCTGATGGTCAGCATGCGGCCGCTCTGGTCGACCACGGTGACGCGCTCCGGCGCCAGGTCGGGGATGCTGGACGAGACCAGGTGCACGATGGCGTCCACCTGGTTGCGTTCCAGCAGCGCGCCCGAGCGCAGGTCCAGCACGACGGATGCGCTGGCGACGTCGCGCTGGCGGGTGAACGCGCTGGGCTTGGGGATGGCCAGGTGCACGCGCGCGTCGCGGACCGGGCGCAGCGTGGTGATGGTGCGGACCAGTTCGGTTTCCAGCGCGTGCTGGTAGCGCGCGTTCTCGACGAACTGGCTGACGCCGAAGCCGGGGTCGCGCTCCATCATCTCGAAGCCGAGCCGGCCGCTCTCGGCCAGGCCGGCGCCGGCCAGCTTCAGGCGGGCGTCGTGCAGGTTCTGCTCCGGCACGGAGATCGCGCCGGTGGCCTGGTCCAGCTGGAACGGGATCTTGGCCGCGCGCAGCATGTCGGCGGCCTCGGCGGTGGCCTTGGCGTCCAGCCCGGTATACAGCGGCGTAAAGGCGGGCTTCTGCGACCAGAAGAACACCATCAGGCCCACCGCCACCGCGCCGGCGATCGTCAGCAGCGTGCCCATCTGGCGGAACACCGGCGTATCCTGGATCCTGGAAAGCGCCGCGCCCGCCTTCTCGGCATTCAGCGATTCCTTCAGCGATTCCTTGGAGAGGGTGAGGGCCATGGCGTTGCGGTTCCTGCGCTGGCGTGTCTGGGCGATGGGCGGATGGGCGAGGAGGATTGCGGTGTTGCGTTACGGCGGCGTGCTTTACAGCGGCATGCTCTACAGCGGCATGTTCATGACGTCCTGGTAGGCCTGCACCAGCCGGTTGCGCACTTCCACGGTGGCGCGGAAGGCCACCTGCGACTGCTGCGTGGCCACCATCACCCGCGCCAGGTCGGCGCGCGGGTCGCCCAGTTCGAACGCCTGCGCCAAGGCGCCGGCTTCCTTCTGGGCGTTGTTCACGCCCTGCAGCGCGTTCTGCAGGCTCTCGCCGAAGCTGGGCGCCTTGACCGCCGGCTGGCCGAAGCCGACCGCGCCGGGGGCGAAGGCGCCGGGATCCTGCACCGGTTCCAGCGAGCGCGTGCCCAACTGGGTCTGGTAGCTGCGGATCTGCGACAGGATGGAGGAGACGGCGTCGGACATGGGCGGCGGTGCGGGGCGTCGTGGTGTCTTGTCGTGTCAGGTGCAAGACGCGTGCCGGAACCGCTCGCCGCCGCTTGTCAGTTTTCCGTCGCCAACAGGGCGTCGTCGCGTTCCACGCCGTACTTGCGCAGCTTCTCCACCAGCGTGGTGCGGCGCAGGCCCAGCAACTGGGCGGCATGGGCGACCACGCCGCCGGCGCGTTCCAGGGCGTCGCGGATCAGGTTGATTTCGATCTGGGCGATGTGTTCGCGCAGGTCCAGGCCTTCCTCCGGCAGCCGGTCGACGGGCAGGGCGGCCACGACGGTCTCCGTTGCGGTGGCCGGCGCGGGCGCGGTGGCGGCCGGTGCGGATTCCACCGCCACCGGCTCGGCGGCCGGCGGCAGGTTTTCGGGCTGGTAGCGCTTGGGCAGGTCGTGCGCGCGCACCAGCCCGCCAGGGTGCAGCACCGCCAGGCGCTCGACCAGGTTGGTCAGTTCGCGCACGTTGCCGGGCCAGGCGTACTGGCCCAGCGCCTGCAGGGTGTCGGCGGCGAAGCGGACTTCGCCACGGCCGGTGCGGGCCAGTTGCGCGGCGATGGTGGCGACCAGCGCGGGCAGATCGTCGCTGCGCTCGCGCAGGGCCGGCATCTCGATGGGGAACACGTTGAGGCGGTAGAACAAATCTTCGCGGAAATGGCCGTCGGCGATGCGCGCTTCCAGGTTGCGGTGGGTGGCGGCGATCACGCGCACGTTGCAGCGGATGGTCTGGTTGCCGCCCACGCGCTCGAAGCTGCGTTCCTGCAGCACGCGCAGCAGCTTGACCTGCATCGGCAGGCTCATGTCGCCGATCTCGTCCAGCAGCAGGGTGCCGCCCTCGGCCATCTCGAAGCGGCCCTTGCGGGCGCTCAGCGCGCCGGTGAAGGCGCCTTTCTCGTGGCCGAACAGTTCGCTTTCCAGCAGGTCCGGCGGGATCGCGCCGCAGTTGATCGCCACGAACGGCCCGTCGCGGCGCGGCGACCGGTCGTGGATGGCGCGCGCCACCACTTCCTTGCCGGTGCCGGATTCGCCCAGCACCAGCACGGTGGTGTCGAACGCGGCCACCTGGTCGATCATCCGGCGCAGGCGGACCACCGCCGGGCTGTTGCCGGTCGGGCCGCTGCTGCCGGCGGCGTTCTGCGCCTGGTGCTCGGTATCCAGCCGCTTCAGGCTGGCGCGGCGCAGGCAGGCTTCCAGCTGCGCGTGGCGGATCGGGCTTTCCAGCGCCCAGACGCCGGCCTCGTGCAGGCCGTGCGCGCCGGCGAACGCGGCCGTGTCGCCTTCCAGCAGCAGCACCGGCGGCGGCAGTTGCGCCTTGCCCAGCCAGGCGAAGAAGGATTCCGCCGCCCTGGCATCCTCCAGCGTGCCCACCACCACGGCCAGCCAGTCGTGCGGGCGGTGCCGCTGCACATCCACGTCGCCGGCGCCGGCGACCCAGCGGGGTGTGAGGTCCATGAACTCAAGCAGGCCGGCCAGGCGTTCGGCACGCGTGGCGTCGGCGTCGATGACGAGGATGCGGGATTCACTCATGGCGGCTGTCTTTGTATCTCTCGAGGATGGGCAAGACTTCCTGGATGTAGGAAAGCTTGCTGACGAAATCGTCGGCGCCGGCGCGCATGGCGTGCTCGCGGTGTTCGGCGTCGTCGAAATGGCTGGCGATCACGATGAAGGGCGGTGCGTCCTGGGTCTTGATGAGGCGGGTGGCCTGCAGGCCGCCCATTTC
Organism: Pseudoxanthomonas putridarboris; assembly: GCF_038321125.1. Taxonomy (NCBI): domain Bacteria; kingdom Pseudomonadati; phylum Pseudomonadota; class Gammaproteobacteria; order Lysobacterales; family Lysobacteraceae; genus Pseudoxanthomonas; species Pseudoxanthomonas putridarboris. The sequence goes on from NZ_JBBWWT010000003.1 coordinate 64,358, forward strand.
CGGCATGGCCAGGTCCATCAGCACCACCTGCGGGCGCAGGGTTTCGGACCGCTCGATGGCTTCCAGGCCGTTGCTGGCGCGGCCGACGATGTCCAGCCACTCCACCTTGCGCAGGTGGCGCAGGGCGGCGTTGATGAAACCCTCGTGGTCGTCCACCAGCAGAACCGTGATCTTGCTCATGCTTTTACTCGCTCCGTTATCCGGCCTTGGCCAAGACCGTAACGGTAGCGCGTCGGCGTTCCCGGGCGGGAGCGATATCGAGCTGTTCCCGGTACTTCGCCACAGTTCTGCGGGCGATATGGATGCCCTGGCGGGCCAGCAGGCCGGCGATGGCCTCGTCGGCCAGCGGCTTGCCGGCCGGTTCGGACTCGATCAGGCGGCGCACCATGGCGCGCACGGCCGGGCCGGAGACGTTGGCGCCTTCCAGCCGCACGGCGAAGAAATGCTTCAGCTCGAAGGTGCCGCGCGGGGTCTGCATGTACTTGCCGGTGGTGATGCGCGAGACGGTGGACTCGTGCATGCCGATCTCGTCGGCGATCTCCTTCAGCGTCAGCGGCGCCATCGCCTCGTCGCCGTGGGCCAGGAAGCCGGCCTGGCGCTCGACGATGGCGCGGGCCGTGCGCAGCAGGGTGTCGTAGCGGATCGACAGGCCGCGGGTCAGCCAGCGGGCTTCCTGCAGCAGTTCGCGCAGCTTGCCGGCGCCGGGCGAGGCGTCAGCCTGGTCCAGGGCGCGTTCCTGCATGGCGTTGACGCGCACGCGCGGGGTGGTGGCCGGGTTCAGCGCCACGCGCCAGGCGCAGTCGGCGTGCCAGGCCACCACGTCGGGCACGATGTAGCCGGACGGCGCGGGCGCCAGTGTTTCGCCCGGGCGGGCGTCCAGCGACAGGATCAGGCGGACGCCTTCCCGTACCTGCTCCGGATCCAGGTCCAGCAGGCGGGCCAGGCCGTCGTATTCGTGCGCGGCCAGCAGGGCCAGGCCGTCATTGACGATGCGCAGGGCGATGGCGCGGGCCGGCACGCGGCCTTCCAGCCGCTCGAGCTGCACGCGCAGGCATTCGCGCACGTCGCGGGCGGCCAGGCCGGGGAACTCGCCATGCAGCAGGTGCAGGCGCAGGGCCAGTGCGTGTTCGGCGGTGGTGCGGAACTGCGCGGCGGCGATCAGCGCCAGCGATTCCGGGTCCTGTTGCAGGTAGCCGGCGTCGTCGGTGTGCTCCAGCCAGAAGGCGACGACCGGCAGGGCGCGCTCGTCCAGTTCCAGCGCCAGGCGGGTCAGCACGCGCACGTGCGGGTCGCTGGATTCGCCGGCCTCGATGCGCTGCATGCGATCGTCGTCGCCGTCGTGCCAGCTGGCGCCGGGCACGTCCCACAGGCTGGATTCGGGCAGTTCGTCGAACGCGGCCGTCTCGACGGCGGCGGCGTCCTGCGGCGGCAGTTCCTGCAGGGTCTCGCGGGCGTCGGCTTCGGCGGTCTCCTCGACTTCCAGCAGCGGGTTGAGGTCCAGTGCGCGGCGCACTTCCATTTCCAACTGCAGGCCATCCAGTTGCAGCAGCCGGATCGACTGCAGCAGTTGCGGCGTCAGGTGAAGCTGTTGCCCGAGCTGGGCGGATATACCCGTTTTCATTCCCGTGTCCCCGATTCGATGGATGGCCGTGGTGGGCTTCACACCGTGTGAACACTTTGCGCGCGCCGCGCCGGAAAAATAATCGGGGCGTTTCTGGTTGTGATGAGGGCGCGCCCGACCGGCTGTAGGGGCGGCCCCTACAGCGTCGGGTTATCGTCGATGGAGAGTGCCTGTCGGGGCGGGGCGGTCACGGGAATCCGTCACCGGTGGGGCGTATCCACCCCGGTCATGCAAGGCTCAGGCCAGTTCGTTCTGGTGGCGCGCGGCCAGCAGCAGCAGGTCGTTGGCGCGGCGGCAGCCCAGCGATTCCATCATGCGGGCGCGGTGGGTTTCCACGGTCTTGACGCTGATGCCCAGGTTGGCGGCGATTTCCTTGCTGCTCATGCCGCCGCCCAGCTTGCGCAGGATCTGGCGCTGGCGCGGCGAAAGCGCGGCGATGCCGGTGGGGCGCTGGTTGCCCAGCATCGGCGCCAGCATCTTCGAGGAGACCTGCGGGCTCAGGAACACCTGGCCGGCGGCCGCGGCGCGCAGGGCCAGCTCCAGTTCCATCGGGGCGGCTTCCTTGACCACGAAACCGGCGCAGCCGCGGTCCAGCGCCACGCGCACTTGGGTGGGGTCGTTGTGCATGGACATGATGACCACGCGCGCCTGCGGCAGCGTCTCGCGCAGTATCGGCAGGACGTCCAGTCCGCTGCGGTCGGGCAGCGACAGGTCCAGCAACACCACGTCGGGGCGGTGGATGGCGGCCATGTCGATGGCCTGCTGGGCGTTGCAGGCTTCGGCCACGACATCCACATCGGGCAATGACTGCAGCAGGCGGGAGATACCGGCCCGCACCAGGGTGTGGTCGTCGACGATGAGTACGCGCACGGGGGAGAAACCAGTCGGCAGAAGCTGTCCTTAGGGCAGTCACAATAGCGGCGCTGTCGGAAGACGCCAATTCAGAAAGCGGGGAAAGCGCCGGATTCCAGACCTGGGTCACACTTGGCGCGTCCGTTCGCGGCGCGAGAACGCGCACGACGCAAGGCAGGCACGCGACGAGGCCGCACCATGCTCAGGCGTAGGGTGGGTGCATGCGCGTGGGCCGTGCCCGTGGGGAATCAATCCTCGCGGCTGGCGAGCGCGGCCTGGCGGGCTTCGGCGATCTGCCGGCGGTGCTGGCGGAACAGGTGCCGCTCCATCGCTTCGGCCAGGCCCGGGTTGAGCGCACCGAAGCGCAGCCAGAGATGCTGGCCGCCCTTCGCGTCCGGCACATGCGCCAGCACGGTGGCGGGCAGTTCGATGTGGTCGCTGAGCCAGGCCACCGGTTGCAGCATCACCACGCCGGCGGTGCCGGGCGCGACGCCAGCGGGCTGCGCCAGGTCGAGGCGAAGGCCGCGATGCGACCAGCGCAAGGGACGGATGGGCAGGGCGTCTTCCTGCCTGCGCGCCAGCCGGCCCAGCAGGGCCAGCACCAGGTCGAGCTTGGCTTCCAGGCGCTGCAGGGAGGGCGTGGCTTCGTTGCGGTCTTCGTGGTCCTCGCCGCGCACGTCCTCGGCGATGGCCAGGCCGTGCAGCAGCGCTTCGGACTGCGCCTGCAGCAACGGCCGCTCGCCGGCCGCGAATCGCGCGGGCAGCACGGCCTCGCAGGTCAGGGCGTCGCCGAACAGTTCGGTTTCGGCCGGGTGGTCCAGCAGTGGCGCATCGACGGGCATGGTCAGTCCTCGGCCAGGGCCAGGTAGGCGCGCGCGGCGCGGTCGGCGCGTTGCGAGGCCTGCATCTGGCGACGGGATTCCTCGCGTGCATCCTTCATCTGCTGCTGCAGGTCGAGCTGCGCGCGCAGCAGCGTGGCCAGCGCATCGTAGCCCGCGGCACGGCCGCCGTCGGCATGCAGAAACGCGCGCACGTCGCGATCGTGCCGCAGCAGCATGGGTTCGACGTCGTGGAGCTGTCCATCGCGCAGGTCGGCCTGCATGGCCTGCAGTTGGGCGAACAGTTCGTCCAGGGTGGGCGCGGTGCTCATCGCGCGGCGGCGGCCACCGCGGGGCGCTGGCGCTGCTCGGCGGGAATGGCGTTCCACGCCGCTTCGATCTCGGTCAGCAGGTCCAGCGATTCCCGCAGGGCCGAGGCGTCGTTGTTGAGATTGGCCTCGATCAGCCGCGATTGCACGTAGTCGTACAGCGAGGCCAGGCTGCCGGCGATTTCGCCGCCGGCCTCATGGTCGAGCGAGCCGTTGAGGTGGCCGATGATGGCGCACACTTCGCCGATGGCCTTGCCCTTGCGGGCCAGGTCGCCGCGTTCCACGCAGGCTTCGGCCAGGCGCAGGCGCTCGCAGGCGCCGGCCAGCAGCAACGCCACCAGGCGGTGCGGGTCGGCTTCCATGACCGCGCTGCTGAGGCCGGTGTTGCGGTACTGGGCGGCGTACGAATGGGATGACATTCCATTTTCTCCTGTGATCCCCGGCGCGACTGTTCGGCGCCGGTGCGGATCGACGGTTATCCGGTCTGGTTTGCCAGGGCGGCAAGTTGTTGGGCCAGGTAGTTGCTGGTGCTGTTCATCCGCGCGACCATCGCGTCCATCGCCACGAACTGCGCCTTGTAGCGGTTGCCCACGGCTTCCATGCGGGCATCCAGCGCGGTGCGTTGCGCGGCGACATCCTTGATCTGGGCATTGAGGCTGCTGGTGCGTTGCGTGAACGCGCCGTTGCTGCCGATGTAGCTGCCCACCGCGGTCTGCAGCTTGCCGGCGAATCCGCTGTCGCCGGTGAAGGCGGCACGGATCTTCTCGGGGTCGCTGGTCAGGGTGGCGGTGAACTTGCTGCTGTCGAACACCAGCGTGCCGTCGGACGAGGGGTACGCCTTGGTCTGCAGTCCGATCGCCTTGGCGTCCAGCCCCTGCGCGGATAGTTCGCCCAGCAGGCTGCTCAGCACGCTTCGCAGCTGGCCCGAGGCGCTGCGCATCTGCGCATCGCCGGTCAGCGCGGACGGCTCGTTGTTGGTGGCGTTGTACTTGGTCGCCGTGTTGATGGCGTTGATGGCGCCGTTGTACGCGGTGACGAAATCCTGGATCAGCTTGCCGGCCGCCGCCGTGTCGGTGGACACGGTGACGGTGCTGGTGCCCACGGTCTTCAGGTCCAGGGTCAGGCCGGGCACGGCGTCGGTGATCTTGTTGCCGCTGGCGGTGACGGTCAGGCCATCGATCTTCACTTCCGCATCGGCGGCCGGCACGCGCTCCTGCAGGCTGGCGGCCAAGGCCTGCAGGTCGTCGCCGCCGGACGCGAAGGCGAGCGAGATGCCGTTGGCGGCGCCGGTCTTGTCCGAGGACACGGACAGGTACAGGCCGTCGTTCGAGGTCAGCACGCTGGCCTGCACGCCCTTGCTGCGCGCGGCGTCGTTGATGGCGCTGCGGACATCCTGCAGGGTGCTGTCCTGGGCGATGTCGATGGTCAGCGACTCGCCGCCCACCGACAGCGTCAATTGGCCGGCGCCGAACGTCTGGTCCGCCGCCACCGGCTGGTCGGCGATCCACTTGTTGGCGGTGGCCAGCGACACGACTTCCACCGAGTAGGTGCCGTTGGGGGCGCCGCTGCCGACGCTGGCGCCGAGCACGCTGTCCGTGCCCGACTTGACCGTGCGGGTATCGAAGGCGGTGGAGGACTTCAGCGCATTGAGCGCGGTGCTGAGCGTGCTGAAGGCCGAACTGACCGTGCCCAGTGCGGACAACTTGAACTTGGCCTGGCTCTCGATGCGGGTCAGGCGGTTCTCGGCCGGCTTGCGGTCGGCGGCCACCAACTGCTCCACCATGCCGGTGATGTCCAGCCCGGAGCCGATGCCGCCGTATCCCAACGAGTAGTCTGCCATGCCGTGTCTCCTGTCTTTCCCTTTCCGCAAAAGGGAGGCCGGGCGGGCCTGACATCCGCTGCCGGATGCGGCCCGCCCATGCAGTTCCAGTAACGGCCCGCGGCGGCCGTTCTTTAGCCCGCATTTCTCCGTCTCCCACCGCCGCCGTATGCCTGGCCGCTGGTGAGAAATGCGGGCGAGGGGAACGGATGCAGGGTTTGTGCCAGAAGAGCCGGGATTGGGGATTCGTAGAGCAACAGCCGACGGCGCGCCCAATCCCATCATCCCCAATCCCCAATCCCGGCTCCAAGAAAAAAACCCCTCCCGTTGCCGGGAGGGGTTGGAGTACTGCCAAACGGAGGGAGACGAATCCGTCCGTGACGACAGAGAACTAGTCGAGAAAGGTGGAGCGGCGAGGCGTCAGCGGAGCAGGCTGAGCACGTTCTGCGGCACCTGGTTGGCCTGGGCCAGCATGGCCGTACCGGCCTGCTGCAGGATCTGGGTGCGGGTCAGTTCGGCGGTTTCCTTTGCGAAGTCGGTATCGCGGATGCGGCTGCGCGAAGCGGCGAGGTTTTCCGAGCTGGTCTGCAGGTTGGCGACCACCGAGGTGAAGCGGTTCTGCACCGCACCCAGGTCGGCGCGGGCGCTGTTGACCGCGGTCAGGGCGGCATCGACGATCTCGAGGGCCTTCTGCGCGCCTTCGAACGTGGTGATGTCCAGGTCCTTGGCGAAGCTGGCGGTGGCGGTGGCGGCCGCGGTGGCGTCGACGATGCCCGTCAGGCCGATTTCGGTGGCGCCGCCGGTGATGGCGCCGGCCGTGATGTCGAAGTCCTTGCCTGCCTTCACCGAGGTCATGATGACCTTGCCGGCATCGGCGCCGGTGCCGACCGAGGCCGATACGCCGGATTCGCCCAGCTTGGCGTTCACGGCCGTGGCGATGGCTTGCGCGATTTCATCGCCGGTGGCGCCATTCTTCCATTCCACATCGGCGATGGTGACGCCGTTGATCTGCATGCCGGCGAGCTTGCCGTCGGCGGTGGCCGCCGCCGCCGCCGTCGTGGCGGTCTGGACGGCCGCGAACTTGACGTTGCCCAATGCGTCGGACTTCGCATCGACCACCTTGTCGATGGCGATGGCCTGGCCGGCATTGGCGCCGACCTGGAACAACTGGCTGGAGAACGAGCCATCCAGCAGCTTGGTGCCGTTGAAATCCGCCTGCTTGGCGACGCGGTCGATTTCGGCGGTGAGCTGCTTGACTTCGGCGTTCAGCGCGGCGCGGTCGGAGGCCGAGTTGGTGGCGTTGGCCGACTGCACCGACAGTTCGCGGATGCGCTGCAGGTTGTTGCCGATCTCGGTCAGCGAACCTTCGGCGACCTGGGCCAGCGAGATGCCGTCGTTGGCGTTGCGCACGGCCACGTCCAGGCCGCGGATCTGGGTGCTGAAGCGTTCGGAGATGGCCAGACCGGCGGCATCGTCCTTGGCGCTGTTGATGCGCAGGCCGGAAGACAGCCGCTGGATGGTGGTGGCCAGCGAGGCGCCGCTGGTGCCCAGGTTGCGCTGGGCGTTCAGCGAGATCGTGTTGGTGTTGATGACTTGTGCCATGAGAATTTTCCTTGGTCGTACGGACTAGAAGGGGGGCCTGGCCGGAACGGACGGGAGAGCGCCCGTCTCGGCGGTTCTCCGCGATCAGCGGAGCAGGCTGAGCACGTTCTGCGGCACCTGGTTGGCCTGGGCCAGCATGGCCGTGCCGGCCTGCTGCAGGATCTGGGTGCGGGTCAGTTCGGCGGTTTCCTTGGCGAAGTCGGTGTCGCGGATGCGGCTGCGCGAAGCGGCCAGGTTTTCCGAGCTGGTCTGCAGGTTGGCGACCACCGAGGTGAAGCGGTTCTGCACCGCACCCAGGTCGGCACGCGCGCTGTTCACGGCGGTCAGCGCCTTGTCGACGATCTGCAGGGCTTTCTGCGCACCGGCGAAGGTGGAGATGTCCAGGTCGCCCACGAACTTGGAGTCGCCCGCGGCGATGGCGGCGTTGGTGAAGGTGCCGCCGGCCAGCGTACTGGTGATCTGGTCGCCGACCTGGCCTTCCTTCCACGACGAGAAGGTGACCGCGCCGGTGGTGGCGTTCACTTCCGCCGTGATGCCGGTATCGCCGGTCTTGGCGTTCACCGCGGCGGCGATGGCGTTGCCTTTGGCGACCTGGCTGGCCGTGGCTGCGGCCGGGGCGGAGCCGTAGGTGGAGCCCGAGGCGGCGATGTCGATGGCGTCGAAGCTGGTGGTGACACCGTCATTGGTGATGGTGAATGCCGCGATGGTGGCGGCGTTGTAACTGAACGTGCCGGTGGTTTCGGTGGTGCCGCTGGCGGTCGCCGTAAAGCCTGCCTGCGCGAACAGCGAACCGCCCAGCGCATCGGCCTTGGCATCGACCACCTTGTCGATGGCGATGGCCTGGCCGGCGTTGGCACCGACCTGGAACAACTGGCTGGAGAACGAGCCGTCCAGCAGCTTGGTGCCGTTGAAATCCGCCTGCTTGGCGACGCGGTCGATTTCGGCGGTGAGCTGCTTGACTTCGGCGTTCAGCGCGGCGCGGTCGGAGGCCGAGTTGGTGGCGTTGGCCGACTGCACCGACAGTTCGCGGATGCGCTGCAGGTTATTGCCGATCTCGGTCAGCGAACCTTCGGCGACCTGGGCCAGCGAGATGCCGTCGTTGGCGTTGCGCACGGCCACGTCCAGGCCGCGGATCTGGGTGCTGAAGCGTTCGGAGATGGCCAGACCGGCGGCGTCGTCCTTGGCGCTGTTGATGCGCAGGCCGGAAGACAGCCGCTGGATGGTGGTGGCCAGCGAGGCGCCGCTGGTGCCCAGGTTGCGCTGGGCGTTCAGCGAGATCGTGTTGGTGTTGATTACCTGTGCCATGAGTTTGACTCCTAGGGCGTTTTCTGCACGGGGGAAAAGTTTTCCAACGATCCCCGCCGTGCCGCCGGGGATACCTGGTTCAGCGTTGCAATAAGCTCAGTACGTTCTGCGGCACCTGGTTGGCCTGGGCCAGCATGGCCGTACCGGCCTGCTGCAGGATCTGGGTGCGGGTCAGTTCGGCGGTCTCCTTGGCGAAGTCGGTGTCGCGGATGCGGCTGCGCGAGGCGGCCAGGTTTTCCGAACTGGTCTGCAGGTTGGCGACCACCGAGGTGAATCGGTTCTGGATGGCGCCCAGGTCGGCGCGCGAACCGTTGACCGAGGTCAGCGCCTTGTCGACGATCTCCAGCGCCTGCTGCGCGCCGGCGAAGGTGGTGATGTCCAGGTCCGACACGAACTTCGGTATCTGGCTGGTGGCCGGCGCCGTGGCCGTATAGGTACCGCCGGTGATGGCGACACCGAAGGCCGCGAAGTCGCCGTTGGCGTCCACGCTGGTCTTGACCGACGTCAGCTTGAGCCCGGTGCCCGCGGCATCGACCTCGGCGTACACGCCGGTCTCGCCGATCTTGGCGTTGATGTGGGCGGCCAGCGCCTTGGCGGCGGCTTCGTTGGTGCCCGCTACCGAACCCTGACTCTTCACGGTCAGGTCGTCGAAGGCGATGGCGTTGCCCAGGCTGTCGGTGAGGGTCAGGCCGGTGATGTTGATATCGGCGGTGGCGCTGGCGGCGGCCGTGATGGCCAGCGTGCCGCTGTCGAACTGCGAACCGCCCATCGTGGTGGCGCGGGCATCGACCACCTTGTCGATGGCGATGGCCTGGCCGGCGTTGGCGCCGACCTGGAACAGCTGGCTGGTGAAGGAACCGTCCAGAAGCTTGGTGCCGTTGAAGTCGGCCTGCTTGGCGACGCGGTCGATTTCGGCGGTCAGCTGCTTGACCTCGGCGTTCAGCGCCGCACGGTCGGAAGCGGAGTTGCTGGCGTTGGCCGACTGCACGGCCAGTTCGCGGATGCGCTGCAGGTTGTTGCCGATCTCGGTCAGCGAGCCTTCGGCGACCTGGGCCAGCGAGATGCCGTCGTTGGCATTGCGCACGGCCACGTCCAGGCCACGGATCTGGGTGCTGAAGCGTTCCGAGATGGCCAGACCGGCCGCATCGTCCTTGGCGCTGTTGATGCGCAGGCCCGAAGACAGGCGCTGGATCGTGGTGGCCAGCGAAGCGCCACTGGTGCTCAGGTTGCGCTGAGCGTTCAAGGACATCGTGTTGGTGTTGATTACCTGTGCCATGGGTCGTCTCCTCTTATTTGGGTCCCGGCGTGGATGGATGAGGGTGCTGCCGGTTTTATGTGTGGTGGCTAGTCGCCCTCGGTTGCGAAATGAATAACGGCGCTGCCAAAAAAACCTTTAGGCCTCTTGCGAAAATTTGTGTTAGGCGGCAGGACGCACGCATGGACGCCGCTGCGCAGGGGTTCGAAAAAGACCTGGAAAGCGTCGGTCCGGACCCTTCAGAACGTCCGGAGCCTGCCGTTAACCGGCCGCTCTCCGGCGGGACGGTGGCGACGGGGCGGCGACGACGCGAAAGCATGCGCACCGGAAGGCCGGCGATATCTGCGCATCGCGGAAGAAGAATCCGTCTTCGGCCTTTGGCGAAGATGGACCTGCCGTCGCGGCAGGAGAAGGCGTCGTGCGGGTGGGCGACAGCGCGGTGCGGATCGGATCAGATCAGGGCGTGGACTTGCGCCACGCGTCCTGTGGGTCGTCCAGCAGCGAAAGGTCGGGGATGCGGTATTCGCAACCGATCAGCGTGCGAGTATCCAGTCCGGGCCGGTCGCCCGCGTACACCAGCAGCGCATGCTGCTCGTCCAGCGCGCCGGACAACGGCGCATCCTGCGTGCGTTGCAACTCGTGTTCGAGTTGCGCGGCGGCCTGTTCCAGCGGCCCTTCGACGGCCAGCAGCACGCGGTTGGGCGTGACGACGACGGCGTCGCTTTCATGGCCCCATGCACGCACCGGTTCGACCAGGCGATAGAGGTCCATCATCGGCGACGAATACTGCCGTTCGGTCTGCACGAACTCGTCGGGGCGTTCGCGCCGCAGCCGTGGCAACAGGCTGGCGATGTCCGCGACGGAGGTGCGGCAGGTCAACGCATCCAGCAGCGTGTCGCCGGGTGGGTCCGCGCCGCTAGGGATGGCCGCACTTTCCGCGACGGGCGGAGACGAAGCGGGCGATGCCGGGGCCTGCGCCTGTGCCGTGCCCGCCCACGACAGCAGGCAGACGAGGGCGAGGGCTTTACTCGAGCTGGGCGTTCGCATGGGCGGCATCCAGCGCTTCCATGGCGTCGCGCGGCTTCAGCTTGCCGGCTTTCTCGAAGGCCGTCGCCGCCGCGTCTTCCTTCTTGTCGCCGTACAGCAACAACAGCACGTTGGCGTGCTCGATGTGCGCGATGGGCGAATCGGGCGTCAGCTTAAGCGCCGTCCTGATATGCGATTCGGCCTCGGCCGCCTTGGCGCCGTAGGTCAGGCCGCCGATCATCGCGCCGATCTTGCCGATGATCTCGGCGTGGTACAGCGCCAGCGCGGTATGCGCCTCGGCATGTTTCGGCGCCAGTTCCAGCGTGGCGTCCAGCGCGGTACGCACCTTGCCGGCGATGCCCTGCTTGAGCGCCTTGGCGATGCTCAGGCCCTGGCTGTAGCGACCGAGCGCGAAGGCGTGGCGGTAGTGGCTGTTGGCTTCGTCCGGCAATGCCTTCACCGCCGCTTCCGCCAGCTTGGCCGCCTGCTCGAAACGCTTGAGCTGCTCGGCTTCGTCGTCCACCAGATAGGTGGCATGGATGCCCATGGCCTTCACCGCGACCGACGCGCCCAGCGGGCCCAACGCCTCGCCGGCCTCGTAGGCCGCCTGGAAATCGCCACGGTGGAACGCGCGCCACGCGTCCTGCAGCCGCTGCGCGAGGTCGGCGGGTTCGATGCCCTTGGCCGACTTGCCCGCGGCCGCGATCAGCGCCTTGGCGCGCTTGTCGTCGGGGTAGGGCTCCAGGTCGCCGGCATGCAGGACCGGCCAGGCTTTCTTCAATGCGTCGCCGGCATGGGCGAAGGCCTTGGCGTCATGCGGAAACGGTGCCCACTTCGATGTTTTTCCGGCCATTTTGCGTCCCTCCCAGGAGGCATCGAGCATGGCCGCAGCGTCGGCCGGTGGCAAGCCCCGCACCGTGAACGCCAATAGTGTGATTGCTCGATGGGCCTTGGGCAGCATCGCCTCATGGAAACCGGCCACTGGGGCCGGTATTCGGAAAGCCCCCATGCCCGTCAAGAAGAAATCCCGCGCCAAGACTCCGGAACCCACCCTGCGCCATGTGTGGCTGGCCGGTTTGGGACTGGCCGCCGTGGCCCGTCGCGAAGCCATCACCGCCGCCAACGATGCGGCCGCCCGCGTCGTCGCCCTGCGCCGGCAGGCCGGAAAGCTGGCCAGCGATACCCAGGCCAACGTGCTGGGCGGCATCGCCAGCGTGCGCGAGCAGGGCGAGGCCAGGGTCGGCCAGTTCAGCGCCGAAGTGGAAGCGCGCCTGGCGCCGGTGTTGTCCAAGCTGGGCCTGAAGCCCGCCCGCAAGACGGCAAAGCCGCGCGCCCGCAAGGTGGCGAAGAAGGCCCCGGCCAAGCGTGCCCGCGCCACCCCCGCGCGCAAGCCCGCCGCCAAGCGCACGGTGCGTCGCCGCAGCGCCTGATCGTTCCAGTTCCCTCCATTGCAACGAAAACACCCGGCCCGCCGGGTGTTTTTTTTGGGTATCCGGCCCCGGTCGACCAAGCCCGGGATGCCTGTGCCTGTAGGAGGGGCTTCAGCCCCGACCGGATGGGTGTGGACAAGCGTCGGGGCTGAAGCCCCTCCTACAGGGGGCGGCTCTCCCGTCGATGAAGAGAAGGACGCCTCCTGAATTCTGGATGCCTTCCTTTGGAGCATGCCCGGAGCGGGCAGGGCGCTCACAGGTGCCGCGTCACCGTCGGTTTCGAGAACCAGTCGTTGTCGCGTCCGTTCGAGTAGCGAATGGCGATGGCGGCCAGTTCGGCGTCCTCCACGTCGTCTAGGCAGGCCAGGTTGATCGAGTAATAGCGGCCGCCCAGCACTTCCAGCTCGCCGCTGCCGAAGGACTTCACCCCGCAATGCCGGCAGAACAGGTGGTTGCCTGCCCGGGTGCCGAACCGATAGCTGCTGAGGGCTTCTTCGCCCTGCAACAGGCGGAAGGCCTCCGGCTTGACGACGGTGCCCCAGTAGCGGGTCTTGGCGCAGATCGAACAGTTGCAGCGGCCGCTGCCGGCGGCCAGATCGATGTCGGCCTCGTAGCGGACCTGTCCGCAGTGGCAACTGCCCCGATAGGTCTTGATCGCCATGCACATGCTTCCTGTCAGGTGGTGGAATCAGCGGATCATGCGCGCCGTTGAGGACAGAATCGGTCCGCAATAGCCGGCATACTGTTTCCATGCTGAGCACATCGAACCGACTCCTGCGCCTGTTGTCGCTGATGCAGTCGCGCCGCCACTGGACCGGCGCCGAGCTGAGCCAGCGGCTGGAAGTGGACCGCCGCACGCTGCGGCGCGACGTGGAGCGCCTGCGCGAACTGGGCTATCCCATCGACGCTTCGCCCGGGTTGGGCGGCGGTTACCGGCTGGGTGCGGGCAGCGAGATGCCGCCGGTCCTGCTGGAGGACGACGAAGCGGTCGCGGTCGCAGTGGCGCTGCGCACGGCCGCGGCCAGCGTGGGCCGGATGGAGGACACCGCGTTGCGGCTGCTGTCCAAGCTGGACCAATGGCTGCCGGCGCGTCTGCGCAGGCGGGCCAGCGCGTTGTATTCGGTGACGCTGTCGCTGGCCGGCGGTTCGCCCACCTCGGACGTCGAATCGCTGCTGCGCATCGCCGCGGCCTGCCGCGATGGGTTCCGCCTGCGCATGCACTACCGCGACCGCAGCAACCGCGCCAGCGAACGCCTGATCGAACCGCTGCGGCTGGTGCATACCGGCAGCCGCTGGTACCTGGTGGCATGGGACATGAAGCGCGAGGACTGGCGCACGTTCCGGATGGACCGCGTGCAATCGCTGCACGATACCGGCGCGCAGTTCCCGCCGCGCCCGTTCCCCGGCGATGTCGGCGAGTACGTGGCGCAGTCCATCACCCAGCCGTTCACCCGCTTCAAGGTCAAGCTGCGCCTGCGCGGCTCCATCGAGCAGCAGGCCGGCCGCGTGCCGCCGTGGTGCGGCATCCTGCAGGCCGGCGACGAGCATCATTGCGTGCTGGACCTGGGCGCGGAATCCGTCGAAGCCCTGTTGGCGCTGATGGCGTTGGTGGGGCCGGAGTTCGAGGTGATCGACGACCACGGCCTGTTGCCGCAATTGCGGGAGGCGTCCTCACGATTGGAGCGGGCCCTGACGACGGCGTAGGAGCGCCCCATGGGCGCGATGCTTTTGATGCCTTCCGATATCTCAGCGTGAAAAGCATCGCGCCCATGGGGCGCTCCTACAGGTCGGGGCGAAACGGACGCCGCCGCCTATTCCACGTAGGCCTGCGTCAGCGTGTTGAGGTGCACGCGCTCGGCATCGCGCAGGAACGGCGCCACCAGCATCATCACCTGCACGATGCCCTGGCGGATGGCGGCCTGTTCGTCCTTCTCGCCGCGCGTGGCCGCGTAGTTCAGCCAGAAGGTGGAGATCACCAGCACGTTGGTCGCCGTGGCGGCCAGTTCGGCCGCCGAGGCGCGCATCACCCCGGCGTGGCCCATGCCGCGCATCACCGCATGGGCGCTGTCGTCGGCGCGCCTGAGGATGCGGGCGAAGCGCATGCGCAGGCGGCGATTGCGGCTGAGGATCTCGACCAGGTCGCGGTACAGGAAGCGGTAGTCCCAGATGCACTCGAACACCAGGTGCAGTTGCAGCCAGATGTCCTCCAGCCCCGGCAGGCGGTCCGCCGGCGGCGTCAACGCGGCATCCATGCGCTCTTCGTAGCGTGCGAAGAGCTGCTCGATGATGTCGTCCTTGTTGCGGAAGTGGTAGTACAGGTTGCCCGGGCTGATCTCCAGTTCGTCGGCGATGTGGTTGGTGGTGACGTGCGGCTCGCCCTGCGTGTTGAACATCGCAAGCGAGGCGTCGAGGATCCGCTGGCGGGTATCGCGCGCCACTGGGGCAGGCCCTAGGCGGTGAGTTTCTTCACCAGGTCCACGTACTTCTTCTGCGCCTCTTCCTGCGGTGTGCCCTTGAGCTTGGCCCATGCCTCGTACTTGGCGGTGCCTACGAAATCGAAGAAACCCGGCTTGTCGCCCTTCACGTCGCCTTCCGAACCCTGCTTGTACAGGCCGTACAAGCGCAGCAGCGTGTCGTTGTCCGGCCGCTCGGGCAGGCCCTGGATATCCTTGGATGCCTGTTCGAACGCGGTCTTGAGATCGGCCATGGATGTTCCCTCCCGATGAACGCGGCCATCACACCACGCGGCGCAGTAGCGGTCAATCCGTGACGGGATTGTCGAACCGCAGCGGCTCTGGCAAGTTAGGCCGCAGGGCGGTCGGAGGGGCTCGCCCACACAACGTAGGGATGGGACGTCATGAGCTACTTCGTCACCGGCGCCACGGGATTCATCGGTCGTTACCTGGTCGGCAACCTCCTGAAGCGTAGCGGCACCGTGTACGTGCTGGTCCGCAAGGACTCGCAGAAAAAGTTCGACGCCATCGCCAAGAAAGCCGGCTGGGACATGAAGAAGGTTTCCGTGGTGCACGGCGACATGACCAAGCCCAAGTGCGGACTGACCGTCGCCCAGGTCCGCAGCCTGTCGGGCAAGGTGAAGCATTTCTTCCATCTGGCGGCCATCTACGACCTGACCGCCACGCGCGAGGCGCAGCATGCCGCGAACATCGACGGCACGCAGCACGCGCTGGACCTGGCGGCGGCGCTGAAGGCGGGCTGTTTCCATCACACCAGCTCGATCGCGGCGGCGGGCCTGTACCCGGGCATCTTCCGCGAGGACATGTTCGAGGAAGCCGAGGGCCTCGACGATCCCTACCTGCGCACCAAGCACGAGTCCGAAGGACTGGTGCGCAAGGAGACGCGGGTGAAGTGGCGCATCTACCGCCCCGGCATGGTGGTGGGGCATTCGAAGACCGGCGAGATCGACAAGATCGACGGCCCGTACTACTTCTTCACCCTGATCAAGAAGCTGCGCGAACTGCTGCCGCAATGGGTGCCGGTGCTGGGCATCGAGGGCGGGCGCATCAACATCGTGCCGGTGGATTTCGTGGCCGATGCGATGGACCACATCGCCCACAAGCCCAAGCTGGACGGACACACCTTCCACCTGACCGATCCCGAGCCGATGCGGGTGGGTGAAGTGCTCAACACCTTCTGCCGTGCCGGCCACGCGCCGGAAATGACGATGCGGCTGGACGCGCGCATGTTCGCCTTCGTGCCCAGCGGCATCCGCGCCGCGGTCGGCAACCTGCCGCCGGTGCGCCGCTTCATCGGCATGCTGCTGCGCGACTTCAAGATCCCCAAGGAAGTGCTGAAGTTCATCACCTATCCCACGCGCTTCGACAGCCGCGAGACCGAGCGTGCGCTGAAGGGCAGCGGCATCGCCGTGCCGCGCCTGGACGACTACGCCTGGCGCCTGTGGGACTACTGGGAGCGCCACCTGGACCCGGACCTGTTCGTCGACCGCACGCTGAAGGGCAAGGTGCGCAACAAGGTCGTGGTGATCACCGGCGGCTCGTCCGGCATCGGCCTGTCCACCGCGCAGCGCGTGGCCGAGTCGGGCGCGGTGACGATCATCGTCGCGCGCGGACAGGAGGAACTGTTCAAGGCACGCGACGAGATGAAGAAGGCCGGCGGCAAGGTGTTCGCCTACACCGCGGACCTGGCCGACATGGCCGACTGCGACCGGCTGGTGAAGACGGTGCTGGACGAGCATGGCCACGTCGACATCCTGATCAACAACGCCGGCCGCTCGATCCGCCGTTCCATCGAGCTGAGCTACGACCGCTTCCACGACTTCGAGCGCACCATGCAGCTGAACTACTTCGGCAGCCTGCGCCTGATCATGGGCTTCCTGCCCAAGATGACCGAACGCCGCAAGGGCCACATCATCAACATCAGTTCCATCGGCGTGCTGGCCAACTCGCCGCGCTTCTCGGCCTACGTCGCGTCGAAGGCGGCGCTGGACGCGTTCAGCCGCTGCGCGCAGGGCGAACTGTCGGGCAAGGGCATCAGCTTCACCACCGTCAACATGCCGCTGGTGAAGACGCCGATGATCGCGCCGACCAAGATGTACGACAGCGTGCCGACGCTTTCCCCCGAGGAAGCGGCCGACCTGCTGGTCAAGGCGATCATCGAGAGGCCCAGCCGCATCGCCACCCGCCTGGGCATCTTCGCCGCCCTGATCAACGCGGTGGCGCCCAAGGCCTACGAGGTGGTGATGAACACCGCCTTCGAACTGTTCCCCGACTCGGCCGCCGCCAAGGGCGACCGCAAGGCGCTGAAGGAAGTCGCGCCCAGCCAGGAGCAGATCGCCTTCGCCGCGCTGATGCGCGGGGTGCATTGGTAGACGCAGCGTGTTGTAGGAGGGCCTTCAGGCCCGACCGGGAATCATCGCAGGGGTGGGGTTGTCGTATGCAAGGCCTCCGGGCGCACGCAACCCCTGGTGTCGCGTTGCGAGGTTCGCGGGTGTTTCCCGTTGCGGTCGGGCCTGAAGGCCCTCCTACAGGTGCTACGGCGCGTTGTCGGCCCACCGCAACGGCAGCGCCTGTTGGTTGCGCATGTGCAGGGCCAGCGGTTCGATGCGCGACCACAGGAACTCGCGCAGGGCCTCATCGTCCACGGTTTCGTGCATGGCCTGGTGGAAGCAGGCCAGCCAGCCGCCGGCTTCCTCCATGCCGATGGCGAAGGGCAGGTGGCGGGCGCGCAGCATCGGCGCGCCATGACGCTCGGTGAACAACGGCGGGCCGCCCAGCCAGCCGCTGAGGAACTCGAACAGCTTCTGTTCGCTGCCTTCCAGCGAGGTTGGATGCAGCCGGCGCACCGCCGCCGCTTCCGGCAATGTTTCCATCAGCGCATACATGCGCCGCGTCATCCGGCGCAGTCCCTCGCTTCCACCGATGCGCTGGTAGGGAGTGGCTTCAGGGGATACGTTCATGCCGGGGAGGTCCTGGGAAAGAAGCGCCATGGGCGTGGCCGCCGGCGCCGGGGGGAGGAACTGCACCCTAAGCCTTGTGGAAGCGACGTGTGGGAGCGACGTGAGTCGCGACGCGAGGCTTTCCGGTCGCGACTCACGTCGCTTCCGCGGGGGCGGTCGGCCGGGATGCGGTCAGACGGTCTTGCACTGCCGCCAGCGGACCGGTTCGTCGCTGCCCGGCGGCGGGTTGAGCTGCACGCGGGTGGTGCGCAGGGCGGGATAGCGCTCCAGTTCCAGGCAGATCCACGGCCAGACTTCCTTTTCGCTGGCGATGCGGTCCACGCTGAGCGTCAGTTTCGTCTGCCAGACGCCGCTGCCGATGCCAGGTGTTTTCGACAGCGCCTTCAGCACGGCGCGCATCTGCTGTTCGAGTTCTTCTTCGGTCGGCTCGCGGAAACCCGTGCCCGGCTCGGCGGTCGGCTCGGCAGTTGGCGGGACAGGGCCGGGGACGCTGGGTTGCGCGGCGGTGGTTGCGGTTTCGCGGGGCGCGAGTTCCAGCGCCAGTCCACCGACATCGTTGAATCCGACCATCGCCACCGCGCCGGCGGCCACGGCACCCAGCCAGGCGATGCCGACATGGCGCTTGGCGCGTGCGGCGGCGTAACCGACCACCTGGTCGCGCAGCGCGGGTTCGATCAGCGGCTTCACTTCCGGCCACAGGCGCGGACCGTCCAGCAGCTCGATGTTGGTGCCCTGCGCGGCGTCCCGGCCTTCCTTCTCCACCTTGCCCTCGGTGGCCAGGATGCCGCCCCGGGCCGCTCCCAGACGGATGCTGGAAGCCAGCTCCACCACCGGCGCGGCGGCGATGCGGTAGGCCGAACCATGCTTGCACGACAGCAGCCAGCGTTCATTGCCCCTGGCCAGCAGCAGGAAAGTGGATTGCGGTTCGCGCGATTCATGGGCTTCCGGCGTGGCGACCACCAGGCCGCGGTGCTCCATCGCGGCCAGCACCAGCTTCGAGAATTCACGCCAGCGCAGGCCGGACAGCGCATGCAGGCCGTAGGACATCTCGTCGCGGGGGCGGCGCACGAGCCAGAAGTAGACGGTTGCCGCAATGCCGACCAGCAGGGTGACGGCCAAGCCAAGGAGCCAGATGGGCATAGATCGCGAACGCGGTTGTTGTCAGTCGAACCGGTAATTCTAACCAGTGCGGCGGAAGCTGTCTGTCGGGCCGTCCCCGGGCGGCGGCCGGGTCACTGGCGCGGCCCGCGGGCTGGGGCCGCGGGCAAAGAAAAGCCCGCCAGTCCGAAGCCGTAAGGGGAGGGGAGCATACGTACTTCGAGTGGACTGGCGGGCCGAGTCGATTGTTACGCTTTTTGATGTTGCCTTGCAACAAAATTCTGTTCAGAAAAAAGGCCGTTCGTCGCAACGCCGGATCAGGCCTTGGCGGCCTTGCGCGGCGCGCGTTTTGCGGGGGCTTTCTTGACCGTTTTCTTGACCGCCTTGGTGGCCTTCTTCGTCGCCTTGCGCACGGGGGCCTTGCGTGCGGCCTTGGCGGTCGGCGCGCCGCCCAGCGAGCGCAGCTGCGCGTTCAGTTCGTCGACACGGTCGATCAGCGCAGACAGGTCTTCGCGGCCGGGGACCTCGAGGCGGCGCAGGGCGCGCTGCACGCGTTCCTCGAACACCTTCTCCAGGCGGTCCCAGGTATCGGACGCGCGTTCGCGGGCCTGCCCCACGGTGCTTTCCACGGCATCGCGCATCACCTGCGCCTTGCCGCCGGCCAGCTTGCGGGTGGTCTGTTCCAGCGACAGGCCTTCCTTCACCAGGGTCTCGAACAGCTTGGTGCCTTCGGCCTGCGCGCGGCCGAACGCCCCCACGCCGGCCAGCCACACCTGCTGGGCGGATTCGCCCAGGCTCTTGGACAGGCGCTCGGCCTGGGCCTGCAGGTTTTCGTTCTTGGTGGAAGAAGCGGTCTTGCGGGCGGATTTCTTCAGCGTGGCCATGGGATTCCGTAGACGGTCGGGGAAAGGGATTGCGTACCAGAATCGGTGCGCTGTCTAGAGTTTTCACACCAGCGCATGGCCCCCGTGGCGTGGGAGCGATGTCAGTCGCGATCGGGATGCGTCAACAGCCGTCGAGCCACGGATCGACGCGGATGACGCGGATAAAGTATTTGAAGCGTCATATCGGACCTGAATCCGCGACCCATGGCTTGGATGTTCCGGTCGCGACTCACGTCGCTCCCACAGGGGGAGAGCAGTAGCCCGACCTAACTGTGGGAGCGACGTGAGTCGCGACCGTGGAATCCGGAAACATCGAGCCACGGATCGACACGGATGAACACATCAAGGTCTTATCCGTGCTCATCCGCGCAATCCGCGGCGGAAGCTTCTCCGTCTGCCCGCGGTCGCGACCGAAGCCGCTCCTGCAGGGCCTCAGGCCTTGACCAGGCTGGCGCGGCGCCGCGAGACCACCTGGTCCACGTCGTCCAGCGCACGGCGCAGGCGCGCAGTGGTTTCGGTCATGCGCGGGGTCACGTCCAATCCATCGAGGATGGAGCGGTGCCGGTCGTCGACGATCCCGTCGCGGTAGCGGATGCCGTGCGCGGCCAGCATGGGCCTCAGCACGTCGGCGCGCTTGCGCAGGTCGGCCAGGGTGTTGCGGTAGGCCAGCTGGCAGACCCGGTGGCGCGAGGAGAAGCTGAAGAGATTGGTGAAGAACAGTTCGCTGTCGGTCGCGTTGGGCTCGAACACCAGCTGGTCGATGTCGGGGAACTGGTGCGGGTACTTCTCCATGCCGATCTGCATGCGCGACTGCAGCAGCGTGCGCAGCGTCTGCGACAGCACGGCGGGCAGCCCGCCGCTGGCCAGCCCGACCTGTTCGGCCTCGTCGGCGTGCGGCGCGGCGTGGTTGGCGTCGAAGGGCACCAGCGGGTTGATGCCGATCATCAGGTCGATGCCGCGTTCCAGCACCGTGCTGCCGTGCATGGTGCGCCGCAGCGCGCCGTCCAGGAAATGGCGTCCGCAGATCTCCACCGGCGGATACAGGCCGGGCAGGGCGGAACTGGCCTGCACCGCGCGCGAGATCGGCACGTCGTCCCAGCCTTCCTCGCCGAAGCGCACGGCCTCGCCGCTGTCCAGGTCCACCGCCACCACGAACAGGTCGGCCTCCAGTTCGCGGAAGTCGTTGCTGCGGCCGCGGCGGCTGAAGATGTCGCGCAGGAAGCGCTCCACGCCCGCGTTGTCGAAGATGCCGGTGGGCACCAGTCCGCCGAAGCGCAGGAACATGTCCGACCAGCGCGCCGCCTTGCGCGGATTGCGCAGCAGCCGCGACAGCCAGTCGCCGTAGAGCGCGGGCAGCGTGGCGGCGCGGCGCAGGTATTCGCCCACGTTCGGGCGCAGGAAGGTCTCGGGGCGGAATTCGGCATCGTCGCTGGTGCCGGTGATGAAGATGCGGCACATCTCCGCCGTGCTCATCCGGTTGGCCAGGCCGGCGGCCAGGAACGCACCGGAGCTGACGCCCACGTAGCAGTCCATCCGGGTCAGGTCCAGCCCGTCCAGCGCCTCGTCCATCGCGCGCAGCGCACCCAGTTCGTACATCCCGCCGATCGGGCCGCCGCCGGCGATGGCCAGCCCGATCTTGCCGTTGCGGCCCCGCTTGCGCGCACTGTGGATCGAAAGCATGTAGTTCCCGTCTTGACCTTGCCGGGCGAGTGTAGCCGACCCATGGGGCGCTTGCGGTGGGCCGGCCCACCCGGGATCATGCGCGGCATGGCGCGCAATCCATTGGTCGAACGTCTGGGGCGACGGCTCCGCTGGCACCAGTCCCTGCACGATCCGCAACAGGAGCCGCGCAACCGGCTGCGCTGGCTGCCGGAGCTGCGGCGCTGGCAGGCCGAGCGGCTGGAGGCCAGCTTCGAGCACTTCCTGAACGATCCGAAGCGCCGCGCGGCCGCGCTGTTCTTCCTGACCGACGTCTACGGCGACCACGACTTCAGCGGTCGCGACGCCAACGTGGCCAAGGTGATGCCGATGATGCAGCGCCTGCTGCCCGCCGCCGTGCTGCACACCGTGGCCGATGGCATCGAACTGGGCGCGCTGACCCACGCGTTGGACGTGCGCATGGCCGAAGCCCTGCAGAGGATCGCGCCAGGCCGCCGCAAGCTGGACGCCGAACTGTATGCCAAGGCCTATCGCGAAGTCGGCCACCCGCGCCTGCGCCGCCACCAGATCGACCTGATCGCCGAAGTGGGCGTGGGCCTGGCGCGAGCGGTCAAGACGCCCGGCGTGGCCACCTTGCTGAAGCTGTCGCGCGGCCCCGCCAAGGCCACCGGCCTGGGCGACCTGCAAGGCTTCCTGGAACGAGGCTTCGCCGCCTTCGCCGCGCTAGGCGACGGCAAGGCCTTCGTGCGCGACATCGAAGAGGCCGAACGCGAGGTCTCGCGCCGGCTGTTCGCCGGCGAGCCGGATCCGTTCGCCTGAAGGCGGGGATTGGGGATTCGGGATTCGCAAAAGCGAGAGGCTGGCTTTGAACCGGGTGCCGTCGGCTTCCAACGAATCCCCAATCCCGAATCCCGAATCCCGGCTTCAATCAACCGAACTTCTCGCTCAGCACGCGGCGGATTTCCGACTCGATGGGTCCCTTCATCGCCGACAGCAGGAAACCCAGGTCGGCGGTGACGTGCAACTGCTGCGGCAGCAGCGCGATGTGGCCGTCCACGCCGGAACGGCTGAAGTTCAGCGTGTCGCCGTCCCAGCCGTAATCCATGTCGAAGCGCTCGGACAGCTTCTTCGCCACT
Source organism: Pseudoxanthomonas putridarboris (assembly GCF_038321125.1). Classification (NCBI taxonomy): domain Bacteria; kingdom Pseudomonadati; phylum Pseudomonadota; class Gammaproteobacteria; order Lysobacterales; family Lysobacteraceae; genus Pseudoxanthomonas; species Pseudoxanthomonas putridarboris. Next base: position 86,626 of record NZ_JBBWWT010000003.1, read on the forward strand.
TCCTCGATGGCTTTGCGCGCCTGTTTCGGCGTCTTGGAATGGTCGTGCAGGATATCGATGCTGGCCATGCGTGCGGGGCTCCCGGTGAATGACGCCTATTCTGCGCAAGCGCGGCGCGCAGGCCAAGCGGGAGATGGAGCGGGAAAGGGGGAAGGGGAAAGTCGGTGGCTGCGCCGCCTGCAAGCAGGAGCAAGGACGCTTTCCTCACCCCTCGCAGGCGGCGCAACCGCCGACTTGCAGTGCGCGCGGCGCACGATTCCCCCCTCCTGCGGGGCTGTCGAACCCGCGGCAACCTGCTAGGCTCCCTGCGCGTGGAAAACCTGCGGCTTCATTTCACAAACCGTCCCTCTCCCGACCGTCCGCTGTCCACGGGCGTGCATCGCATCGTGCGCGAAGCCGCCGGCACGATCGGGGTCGGCGACGCGTTGCAGGGCGCACTGCTGGCGCAGATCTGCGTGGACCGCCGCGGCCTGTGGCTGCAGGTGGCCAACGGCATGCGCGGCGTCCACATCAACGGCCGGCCGGTGAAGCGCATGGCCGTGCTGCGCCCCGGCGATTCAGTCTACGTGGAAGGCGTGGAGCTGCTGCTGCAATCCTCCCACCTGCCGGCCACCGAGGTGCGCGAGGCCGATGCCGGCCAGGGCGACCCGCGCGTGGTGCTGCGCGGCGTGGGAGGCAAGTACCACGGCCGCAGCATTCCGCTGGGCCAGCCCTGCGTGGTCGGGCGCGGCCGCGACGCGACCCTGAGGGTGGACGATCCGGCGTTCGCCGAGCGCCATGCCCGCCTGGAGCTGCGCGGCGAACGCGTGCTGCTGCGGGACCTGGGTTCGGCCGAAGGCACCCGGGTCAATGGCGTGCCGGTGCGCGACGCGCTGCTGGTGGCCGGCGACCAGGTGGTCTTCGATGCGCAGCATCGCTTCGTCCTGGAAGTGCCGTGGTTGCCGAGCGCTTCGGTGGGGGAACCGATGGACGCCGACGAGCCGCCCGTTTCCGATGCCCCGGTCGCCGAGCGTCCGCCGCAGGGCCGCTCGGTCGGCCGCTGGCCGTGGCTGTTGCTGGCCGCGCTGTTGCTGGCGGCTGCGCTCAGCGCGTTGTTGCTGTTCGGCGCGGGCTGAGGCGCTTCCATACCCGCCAGCCCAGCAGCGCGGCCAGGATGGCCGCATACAACAGCGGCTCGCGGATGTCGGATTTCACCAGCCACCAGAAGTGCAGCACCGCCAGCACGCCGATGGCGTAGACGGCCTTGTGCAGCCTGCCCCAGTTGCGACCCAGTCGCCGCATCCAGCCTTGGGTGGAGGTGATCGCCAGCGGCACCAGCAGCAGCCAGGCGGTGAAGCCCACGGTGATGTAGGGGCGCTTGACGATCTCCTCGAAGATCTGCGTCCAGTAACCGCGCAGGTCCAGCACCAGGTACGCCGACAGGTGCAGGGTGGCGTAGAAGAAGGCATACAGCCCCAGCATGCGGCGGAAGCGGATCAGCACGGGCTTGCCGGTCAGTTGCCGCAGCGGGGTGACGGCCAGGGCGATCATCAGGAGGCGCAGCGCCCATAGCCCGGTGCGGTGTTCGATCTCGGCCACCGGGTCGGCGCCGAGCGCGTCGCTGCCGGTGGTCCAGACGTCGTGGAACTGCCAGGCCAGGATCGCCAGTGGGGTCAGGGCCAGGGCGTGGACAAGCGTCTTGGCGGCGATGAGGGTGGGGGAGGTCTTGGGCATGGTGGGGATGATGCCTGCTTTGCGGGTCTGGTTTGGGGCTTATTGTTTTCGTTGGCCCTGCGGGGTGGGTTTGTGGTGTTCGGTGGCATGGTGCCGCTCGCCGCGGGGGCCCTACTTTCTTTGCTTGTGCAAAGAAAGTAGGCAAAGAAAGCACACCCCGGCGGTCCGCCCGCCACTGCGTGGCGGGTGCGCAGTCCCGGCAGGAATTTCCGGAAGACACATCCTGTGTCATCCGGAAACGGCGCACATCCTTGTGCGCCGCCCTGCGGGTTGTACCTGCCGGGACTGCCGGACCTCAGGGGCCCCGACAGCGGGCTCCCGGATCAATCAGACAACCTGCTTGTGCTCTTGCTTTCAGGGGCCCCCATTTAGGCGCGGCAAGCGGGCCGGGTAAAACCCGTAGGGCGGCGCGCTGGATGCGCGCCGTTTTCGTATGGCACAGGGATGTGCCTTACGAAAATTCCCGGTTCGCTTGCGGACCCGGAGCGAAGCGCAGGGCGCGCCGCCTGGGGTGTGCTTTCTTTGGTTCTTTCTTTGCACAAGCAAAGAAAGAACGCCCCGCGGCGAGCGCGCCATGCTTGATGAAAGCAGGCCCCTCCGAAAAGTGAGAATGAACATATTGCGTTCATCACAAATGAACGTGATACGTGAATCCGCATGTCGCCAGTACATGTTAAGTGGGACGCAGGCAGGCTTCGTTCAGCCCTCACCCCAACCCCTCTCCCGGTGGGAGAGGGGCCTGGATCGTGCATGCCGAGGAGCAGTGGTGCGCCAGGGCGCACCCTACGGCGTGCTCGTCGTCGCGCAGGCGCGGGGCGCGGGCGCACCCAGCGGAGGCCACCGCGCGGACTCAATACCACTTCTTCAGGTCCATCCCCGCATACATCGCCGCCACCTGGTCCGCATACCCGTTGAACATCCTCGTCGGGATGCGCTCGGCGAACAGCTTGCTGGCGGTGCCCGAAATGCGTCGCTCGGTCTTCTGGCTCCAGCGCGGGTGGTCCACGTTCGGATTGACGTTGGAGAAGAACCCGTATTCCGAAGGTTGCAGATCGTGCCACGCGGTCTTCGGCATCCGCTCGACGAACGTGATCTCCACGATCGACTTGATGCTCTTGAAGCCGTACTTCCACGGCACCACCAGCCGCAGCGGCGCGCCGTTCTGCTGCGGCAGCGGCTTGCCGTACAGGCCGGTCGCCAGCAGCGTCAGCGGGTTCATCGCCTCATCCATGCGCAGGCCCTCGCGATAGGGCCAGTTGATCGAGCGATAGCGGATGCCGGGCATCTGCACCGGGTCGGCCAGGGTGGTGAATGCCACGTACTTGGCTTTCGAAGTCGGTTCGAACCGCTTCAACACCTCGCCCAGCGGCACGCCCAGCCACGGGATCACCATCGACCAGCCTTCCACGCAACGCAGGCGATAGATGCGTTCCTCCGGCACGAGTCCTTTCACCAGGTCCTCCAGCGACAGCGTGCCGGGCCTGGCGCATTCGCCCGTGACCGCGACCGACCAGGGCGAGGTCTTCAGGGTCTTGCGGGCGGTGGACGGGTCGGCCTTGCCGGTGCCGAACTCGTAGAAGTTGTTGTAGCTGGTGATGTCCTCGTAGCGGGTCAGCGTTTCGGCGGTACGGAAACCCGAGCGGGCCTGTTCCGGCGTCACGGTGGCTGTGGGAGGAGCGGGTGGCTCGGCGTCGGCGCAGCCGGACAGGGCCAGGGCGGGCGTCATCGCGAAGGTGCGCAGCAGGTTGCGTCGGTCGCGGTAGACCGCTTCGTCGGTGATCTCCGAGGCGGGGATCCGCAGGGCGTCGCGCAGGGACATGGGGGCTCCAGGGCAGGTTCCGGACATTACTGTTGGACGAAGGAAGGAGCGGAAAATTCCCGACCGCGCCGGGGCAGCGGGAACAGGGTAGGCGCCGGCGGCTGAAGGCGGAGTGCACGCCTTGCGCAATCCGCCTGCCCGGGTCGCGCTTGGTTGCCCCTGCAACTGATGCGCTGCGGCATACTAGGGATTCATTCCTTCAGGTGCTCCATGACGCGCGCGTTCAACTTCAGTGCCGGTCCCGCCACGCTGCCCGAGCCGGTGCTGCGGCAGGCCCAGGCCGAAATGCTCGATTGGAACGGCATCGGCGCGTCCATCGTGGAAATCAGCCACCGCAGCGCGGACTTCATCGCCGTGGCCGCCGAGGCCGAAGCCGACCTGCGCCGGCTGATCGGCATTCCCGACGACTATGCCGTGCTGTTCCTGTCCGGCGGCGCCACCACCCACCAGGCCCTGCTGGCGCTCAACTTCGCCGCGCCCGGCCAGGTCGTGGACTACGTGGTGACCGGCCACTGGGGCAAGACCGCGATCAGGCAGGCCAGGCCCTACGTCACCGTCAACATCGCCGCCGATGGCGGGCCGGGCGGCTTCCACGACATCCCGCCGCGGGAGACGTGGAAGCTCACGCCGGACGCGGCCTACGTGCACATCACCGCCAACGAGACCATCCATGGCGTGGAGTTCCGGGAGACGCCGGAGGTCGGCGAGGTGCCGCTGTTCGCCGACTTCAGTTCCAGCATCGCGTCCGAGCCCATCGACGTATCGAAGTACGGCGCGATCTACGCCGGCGCGCAGAAGAACCTGGGGCCGGTGGGCGTGGCGGTGGTGATCATCCGCAAGGACCTGTTCCAGCGCGCCGGCCAGCCGCGCGCGGACATCTTCGACTACCGCTCGCACGCCGAACGCGATTCGATGCTCAACACGCCGCCGACCTGGAACTGGTACCTGGCCGGGTTGGTGTTCAAGTGGATGCTGGCCGAAGGCGGGGTGCAGGAATTCGCCCGGCGCAATGCGCTCAAGTCGGCGCTGGTCTACGACGCCATCGACGCCTCCGGCGGCTTCTACCGCAACGAGGTGGCGCCGGCCGTGCGTTCGCGGATGAACATCCCGTTCTTCCTGCCGGACGAAACGCTGACCGCGCGCTTCGTGTCCGAATCCAAGGCCGCCGGCTTGCTGGCGTTGAAAGGCCACAAGGCCGTCGGTGGCCTCCGCGCCTCGCTGTACAACGCGCTGTCGGTGGAGGGCGCGCAGGCGCTGGTGGATTTCATGCGCGATTTCCAGCAGCGCAATGGTTGAATGAATCTATTGTAGGAGCGGCTTCAGCCGCGACCGTGGAACGGCAGTCGCGGCTGAAGCCGCTCCTACAGAAAGCACCGTGAGGAAAGGAACATGGCCGCAAAGCCGAAGAAGACCGCAGGCAAGACCACTACACCCGTCGGCAAGAAAACCGATGGATCCAAGGCGGTCGCCCCCGTCCTGTCCGACGTGCGCGCCAAGATCGACGGCATCGACCGGCAGATCCAGGCGCTGATCGCCGAGCGCGCGCAGTTCGCGCATCAGGTGGGCAAGGCCAAGGGCAAGCTGGCCGCGGCGGTGGACTACTACCGGCCGGAACGCGAGGCGCAGGTGCTGCGCATGGTGGTGGACCGCAACGAAGGCCCACTAAGCGACGAAGTGCTGGTGCACGTGTTCCGCGAGATCATGTCGGCCTGCCTGGCCCAGCAGGAGCCGTTGAAGATCGGTTTCCTCGGGCCGGAAGGCACCTTCAGCCAGCAGGCCGTGCTGAAGCATTTCGGCCGCTCGGCGCATGGCCTGCCGCTGGCCAGCATCGAGGAAGTCTTCCAGGAAGTGGAGAACGGCAACGCCGACTTCGGCGTGGTGCCGGTGGAGAACTCGGGGCAGGGCACCATCCAGATCACGCTGGACATGTTCCTCACCTCCAACCTGAAGATCTGCGGCGAAGTCGAACTGCGCGTGCACCAGTACCTGCTGTCGCGCACCGGCCGCATCGAGGACATCGAGCGGATCTATTCGCACCCGCAGTCGTTCGCGCAGACCTCGTCTTGGCTGCGCGCCAATCTGCCCAAGGTGGAGAAGATCCCGGTTTCCAGCAACGCCGAAGGCGCCCGCCGCGCGCGCGGCTCCGACGACGCGGCCAGCATCGGCGGCGAGAGCGCCGGCCATGTCTACGGGCTCAAGAAAGTGGTGATGAGCCCGATCCAGGACGACGCCGACAACACCACCCGCTTCCTGGTGATCGGCCGCAGCATCTTCCCGCCGTCGGGCCACGACCGCACCTCGGTGCTGGTGTTCATCCACGACAAGCCCGGCGCGCTGTTCGACGTGCTCAGCCCGTTCGCGCGGCACGGCATCAGCATGAACCGCATCGAGTCGCGGCCTTCGCACCATGCCAAGTGGGAATACGGCTTCTTCATTGACCTGGCCGGCCATGTCGAGGACGAAGGCATGAAGCAGGCGCTGGCCGAACTGAAGAAGCACTCGGCGCAGATCAAGGTGCTGGGGTCGTATCCCGTCGCCGTGCCTTGATGCGAACCCTTCCCGCCGCGTGCGGGGGGAAGGTGCCTGAAGGGCGGATGGGGGCAGTCCGCGAGCGCTGCTTGCCCCCACCCCAGCCCTCCCCCGCAAGCGGGGGAGGGGCTAACCAAGAGATCGCAATGACGAACAAGCAACACTGGATCGCATCCCAAGGCCGACCGCTGCGCGGCACGCAGGACATTCCCGGCGACAAGTCGGTGTCGCACCGGGCGGTGATGTTCGCCGCGCTGGCCGATGGCGTGTCGAGGATCGACGGCTTCCTGGAAGGCGAGGACACCCGCGCCACCGCCGCGATTTTTTCGCAGTTGGGCGTGCGCATCGAAACCCCGTCGCCGTCGCAACGCATCGTGCACGGCGTGGGCGTGGATGGGCTGAAGGCGCCCGAGGGTCCGCTGGACTGCGGCAACGCCGGCACCGGCATGCGTCTTCTGGCCGGCCTGCTGGCGGCGCAGCCGTTCGACAGCGTGCTGGTGGGCGATGAATCGCTGTCGAAGCGCCCGATGCGCCGCGTTGCCAATCCGTTGTCGAAGATGGGCGCGCGCATCGATACCGAAGAGGGTGGCCTGCCGCCGCTGCGCATCCATGGCGGCCAGCCGCTGCGCGGCATCGACTACACGCTGGAAGTCGCCAGCGCGCAGGTGAAGTCCGCCGTGCTGCTGGCCGGCCTGTACGCCGGGGGCGAGACCGTGGTGCGCGAGCCGCATCCCACCCGCGACTACACCGAGCGCATGCTGTCGGCGTTCGGCGCGCAGATCGAATTCTCGCCCGGCTTCGCGCGCCTGCGCGGCGGGCAGCGGTTGAAGGCCACCGACATCGCGGTGCCGGCGGACTTCTCCTCGGCCGCCTTCTTCCTGGTCGCCGCCAGCATCGTGCCCGGCTCGGAACTGCGCCTGCGCGCGGTGGGCCTGAATCCGCGCCGTACCGGCCTGCTGGAAGCGCTGCGCCTGATGGGCGCCGACATCACCGAGGAAAACGCCAGTGAGCATGGCGGCGAACCGGTCGCCGACCTGGTCGTGCGGCATGCGCCGCTGCGCGGCATCAAGGTGCCGGAACGCTTGGTGCCGGACATGATCGACGAGTTCCCGGCGCTGTTCGTGGCCGCCGCCTGCGCAGAAGGCCCGACCGTGGTGCGCGGCGCCGCCGAACTGCGGGTGAAGGAATCCGACCGCCTGGCCAGCATGGCCAACGGCCTGCGCGCGCTGGGCCTGCGCGTGGACGAAACGCCGGACGGCGCGACGATCTTCCCCGGCGCCTTGCAGGGCGGCGAAGTGGACAGCCATGGCGACCACCGCATCGCGATGGCGTTCGCGGTGGCCGCGCAGCGCGCCCAGGGCGAAGTGCGGATCGGCGACGTGGCCAACGTGGCGACCTCGTTCCCCGGTTTCGACGAGTTGGCCGCCGGCGCGGGTTTCCGACTGCGCGGCGCCTGATCCTTCCTGTGTGTAGGAGGGGCTTCAGCCCCGATCCAGGCTACCCGGTTGTCGGGTCGGGGCTGAAGCCCCTCCTACAGGGGATATATAAAAAACGGGGAAGCCGATGGCTTCCCCGTTTCTGTCCGGTCCGCTTGTTGCTGGACCTTACCTCGCGGCGACCATGTCCGACGGCCTGAAATCGACCGGCACGCGCACGGCGCTGGCGACGGTCTTGCCGTTGCGCATCGCGGGTTCGAAGCGCCACTGGCGCACGGCGCTCAATGCGGCGCGGTCCAGTTCGCGTTCGCCGCTGCGCTTGGCCACGCGCACCTCGACCGGCACGCCGTTGGCGTCCACTTCGGCATGCACCACCACGGTGCCGCCAACGCCGGCGCGCAAGGCCGCGGCCGGGTATTTGGGTTCGGCGTTGCCGGCCAACGGACGTGGCTCGCGGTTGATGGCGGCGCGGGTCGTCGCCTTGGCTTTCGGCGCGGGGGCGGCGGCCGTGGAACGTTCGCGCAGGGCTTCCTCGGCGGGAGCGGTAGGTGCGGGCAGCGCGCTGGCCGGACGCAGCGGTTCGGCCTGGCGGTTCTGGCTCATCCAGACCAGCGCGGCCGTGGTCACGGCAAACGCCAGCAGGACAAGCAGCAAGGGCGATACGCTGCGACGCGGAGAGGCGGCGTTGTCTTCCATCGTTTCCGGAGTGCGGTATTCGTTGTTCGTGGACGGCGACATGGGACCTCCTGATCACGTTGTGGAACGTGGCCGAGTCTTGCATGGCGCTTTGTTCGGGCCATGTGATCCGCAAGTGAAGTCGCCGCCGGTGGATTCAGCAACCCGAACGCAGGTTCAGCAACGCGAGCGCGGCGTCAACGCAACTTAAAGTCGATGGGAATGGTCACGCTGCCCACGACCGGCTGGCCGTCGCGTTGCGCGGGCTGGAAGCGCCAACGGCGCACGGCCTCGACGGCGGCGCGGTCCAGGTCGCGCGATCCGCTGCGCTGCTGCACTTCGACGGACAAGGGCACGCCGTCGGCGCCCACTTGCACGCGTACCATCACCGTGCCTTCCGTGCCGCGGCGCATCGCCGCCGAAGGATATTGCGGGGCCGGCGTCTGGCCCGGCACCGGCACCGGCACTTCGCCGGGGGCCAGCGCCACGCCAGCGGGCAGGGGAGCGGCAGGCGCCACGGGCGCGGCGGGTGCGCCGGGAGCGTCCTGCACGGGCGCCGGCATCGGCCTTTCCTCGACCAGCGTCGGGCGATCGTCCGCCGGGCGCGCGGGCGGCTCGTCCATGCCGCTGGCGCCATCGCCGCTGGGCAGCGGCTCGGGCAGGGCCTCGACCGGCTGGTTTGCGCCGGCAACGGTTGTTTCGGGCTTGTAGAACCCATCGTCGCGGCCGACCCACCAGACGATGACGAACAGCAGCAGGCCGATGCCGAAGGCGAGGGCGGCGAAGATCAGGGCACGGCGGGGCAGGCGGAAGACGAAGTGCGGATCGCGCGGTTGCTGGGAGGCCGACATGGGAATCACCGGTGGAATCGCGCCGATTCTTGCACAGCCGGCGTTAACCGCGCGGGCAAGCGGCCGCGGATGGGCGATAATGCCCGCTTCCCTCGCCAGACCGCTGTTTCCATGCTCGATCCCGTCCTGCTCCGCACCCAGACCGCCGAACTCGCCCAGCGCCTCAAGGACACCCGGGGCTTCGACCTGGACACGTCCCGGCTGGCCGAACTGGAAAACGCCCGCAAGCAGATCCAGAAGCGCACCGAGGAACTGCAGAACCTGCGCAATACCCGCTCCAAGGCCATCGGCCAGGCCAAGGCCAAGGGCGAGGACGTGTCCGCGCTGATGGCGGAAGTGGCCGGTTTCGGCGAGGAACTGAAGGCCTCGGAGGCGAAGCTGGAGGAGATCCGCGCCGGGATCGAAGCCATCGCGCTGGGCATCCCCAACCTGCCGCACGCCAGCGTGCCGGCGGGCGCGGACGAATCGGCCAACGTCGAACAGCACCGCTGGGGCACCCCGCGCGCGTTCGGCTTCGTGGTGAAGGACCACGTGGAACTGGGCGCGCGCCACGGCTGGCTGGACAGCGATGCCGGCGCCAAGCTGTCCGGCGCGCGTTTCACCGTGCTGCGCGGCCAACTGGCGCGCCTGCATCGCGCGCTGGCGCAGTTCATGCTGGACCTGCACACCAACGAACATGGCTACGAGGAAACCAACGTGCCGCTGATCGTCAACGAGGACTCGATGCGCGGCACCGGCCAGCTGCCGAAGTTCGAGGAAGACCTGTTCGCCACCCAGGTGGGCGACGCCCGGCGCTACCTGATCCCGACCTCGGAGGTCTCGCTGACCAACATCGTCCGCGACGCCATCGTCGAGGACGCCGTGCTGCCGCTGCGCATGAGCGCGCACTCGCTGTGCTTCCGCGCCGAGGCCGGCAGCCATGGCCGCGACACCCGCGGCATGATCCGCCAGCACCAGTTCGAGAAGGTGGAGCTGGTCTCCATCGCGCGCCCGTCGGAGAGCTACGACGAGCACGAGCGCATGACCCGCAGCGCGGAAGTGGTGCTGGAGAAGCTGGGCCTGCCGTACCGCCGCATGCTGCTGTGCAGCGGCGACATGGGTTTTTCCGCGACCAAGACCTACGACCTGGAAGTCTGGCTGCCGTCGCAGGACACCTACCGCGAGATTTCCTCGTGCTCCAACTGCGAGGATTTCCAGGCCCGCCGCATGCAGGCGCGCTGGCGCAATCCCGCCACCGGCAAGCCGGAGCCCGTGCACACGCTCAACGGTTCCGGCACCGCCGTGGGCCGCGCGCTGATCGCGGTGATGGAGAACTACCAGAACGAGGACGGTTCCATCACCGTGCCCGAGGTGCTCCGCCCGTACATGGGCGGCACCGAACGTATCGCCTGAAATGAACTAGCGACGGGATCCACTCCTTCCCCCGCTTGCGGGGGAAGGCTGGGATGGGGGCAAGCACGAAGCCTCGACGAATGACAGGCGCCTACCTGCTGGTCACGCCGCTTCCGCCACCAGCGCCTGGTGCAGCGAAACGCCGGCAGTCACGCCGTCGGCCACGGCGAAGCTGATGCTATGCCCCGCGCGCACGATGTCGCCGGCGGCGTAGATGCCGGGTACGCTGGTCATGCGGCGTTCGTCGGTGCGGACGAGCCGGCCCATGGGGCTGTCGTCCATGTCCAGTTGCAGTTGGGCGACCAGGGGACGCTGGTGCAGCGTTGGCGCGACGAACAGTGCTTTCAATGGCAATTCGCGTCCATCGGCCAACACCACCCCCGTCAGATCAGGGGCGTTGCCCGATAGCCCGGCGATGGGTGTGGTCTCGATGGCCACGCCTCGAGCCTTGAGCTTGCCGGCGGCCTCTTCGTCCGGAAGCGGTCCGCCATGGGTGAAGAAGGTCGTCGGACCCCAGTCCCGCACCAGGCTGGCCTGATGTCCCGAGAGCGGATGGCCGCCCAGCACGCCCAGCGGCCCACCGCCGGTTTCGTAGCCGTGGCAGTACGGACAGTGCAGGACCGTCCGGCCCCAGCGCTCCTGCAGGCCGGGCAGTGCGGGCAATTCATCCCGCAAGCCGGTGGCGATGACGACCTTGCGGCTGGTCACCGTGGTGCCATCGCTCAGCAGCACGTCGAACGTCGATGCCATGGCCTGGATGGCGATCACGTCGCCCGTCCGCAGCGCCGCTGTGGGATAGGCCAGGACTTGCCGGCGCGCCGTGGCGAGGATATGCCGGGGCGGTTGGCCGTCGTGGCCGAGAAAGCCATGCGCGGCCGGAGAGAAACGATTTCGCGGTTGTCCGCCGTCCACTACCAGCACGCGGCGTTTTGCGCGGGCGATATAGGTGGCCGCGGCCAGTCCGGCGAAACTGCCGCCGACAACCAGGGCGTCGCAAGCGGTGGGGATTTCAGTGTCCATGGGTTCGCTTCGCGGCAGGGAACGGGTGGGCAGCCATGTGCTGCCGGAAATCCGCGGCGAGGTCCGCCAGCGTCACTTCGCCCAGACGGGCGGCCAGCAGTGCCTCGGCATCGCGCATCACGCCGTTGAGGGCCACGTTCACCGCCTGCTGCACGGCGCACTCGGGGCGCTCGTTCAAGGGATTCATCTTCAACAGGGACGGCGTGCCCAGTGCGCGATGCACGTCCAGCAGGGTGGTTCGATCCAGGTCGCAGGCCAGCTTCCAGCCGCCGCCATGGCCCTTGGCGGACTGCACCCACCCCAGTTCGCGTAGCCCGGCCAGGGTCCGGCGGACCACCACCGGATGGGTATGCATCATCCGGGCGATCTGGTCGGAGGTCATCGGGCCATCGACCTGAGCCATGTGCAGCAGCACATGCAGAACGGCGGAAAGGCGGTCGTCGGATTTCATGTAACCATAATAGTTACGTTAAGAGTGAGCGTCAACCGTACAAGGAAAAACGGCCCGCTTGCGCAGGCCGTTGGAGGAAGGAAGTATTTCTGCAACAGCAGGTTATGCGGCTTCCTTGAGAGGTTGCGGGATGTTGGCGAGCGCTGATTCGATGGCATCGGCACGATGCTGGGTGGAGTAGGCCACGCCTTCGGCATGGACGAACTCCACGTCGGTGATGCCCAGGAAGCCGAACACCTGCTTCAGATACGGTTCCACGAAGTCGATCGGCGTGCCCGTGTAGATGCCGCCGCTGGCGGCGGCCACGATCACGCGCTTGCCGCCGGCCAGGCCCACCGGGCCGTTCTCGGTGTACTTGAAGGTGCGCCCGGCGATGGCGATGCGGTCGATCCAGGCCTTCAGCGTGGACGGGATGGCGAAGTTGTAGCGGGGCGCGCCGACGACGATCACGTCGGCATCGAGGAACTGCTACATCGCCAGTTCGCCGGCTTGCGCGGCGGCGGCATCGCCCCCACCCAATACCGCACCGGTCAGGTGGGACAGCGGCTCGGCGTCCAGGTCGCGATAGGTGACCTCCAGCCCGGGCAACTGGTCCTGCCAACGGGCTACGATGGCCGCGGTAAGCTGGCGGGTGACCGAGTTGTCGGCCAGGGCGCTGCTGTCGATATGCAATAGTTTCATGGTGTCTCTCCGGTCGGGATGCGGCCTCAACCGCGTTGGAGAGCACTCTAGATCGTTGCATATGTGGAATAAAGTTGGTCTAACATCATTGATTGTTCTAAGGGTGGAACTATAGTCATGCAGCACGACCTCAACGATCTCTATTACTTCGCCATGGTGGTGGATCACGGCGGCTTCGCCGCGGCCGAGCGGGCATTGGGCATTCCCAAGTCGCGCCTGAGCCGCCGCATCAGCCAGTTGGAAACCGACCTGGGCGTGCGCCTGCTGCAACGTTCCACCCGCCGCTTCGCGGTGACCGACGTGGGCATGAGCGTGCACCGCCACGCGCAGACCATGCTGGCCGAGGCGCAGGCCGCGCGCGAAGTGGTCGATCGCCTGAGCGCGGAGCCGCGCGGCGTGGTGCGGGTGAGCGTGCCGGTGGCGGTGGCGCAGATGCAGTTGCCGAAGATCCTGCCGATGTTCCTGGACAAGTACCCCAAGGTCCGGCTGCAACTGCACGTCAACAACCGCCGCGTGGACATCATCAACGAAGGCTACGACGTGGCCCTGCGCGTGCGCGCCAAGCTGGACGACGACGGCAGCCTGGTGATGCGCAGCTTCGGCCAGATACAGGAACTGCTGGTCGCCAGCCCCAAGTACCTGCAACGCGCCGGTCGCCCGCGCGACCCGGACGAACTGGCCCAGCACGTCACCCTGAGCATCAGCGAGGACGAGGCGCGCCAGCGCTGGGAGCTGCATGGCCCCAACGGCGAGGTGCGCCGGGTGGAACTGCAACCGCGCCTGGCCGGCTTCGACTTCCCGCTGCTGCAGTCGATGGCGAAGGACGGCTTCGGCATCACCCTGCTGCCTGAGACGGTCTGCGCCGAGGCCGTGCGCAAGGGCGAGCTGGAAGTGGTGCTGCCGGAATGGAGCCTGCCGCAGGGCATCTGCCACGCAGTGTTCGCTTCGCGACGCGGGCTGCTGCCGGCGGTGCGGGTGTTCATCGACTTTCTGGCCGAGCACCTGCCGCAGCAGATCGAGTCCTCGCGCCTGGATTGCGGCGGCAAGTGCTCGGAAGAGAAGGAAAAGGCGCTGGCGGTGGCCATCGACAACACCCGCGCCGGCAAGGTGAAGAAGGCCTCGTAGGCCAAGCCCCGGCGTTCGTGCGAAAATGCGGCCCCGTCTGCAAGGGGCCAGGCAGTTGGTAGCGGGGACGGGATTTGAACCTGCGATCGGGATCGAAGCCGTTACGACGAAAAGATGGCCGAGCGGTTCAAGGCACCGGTCTTGACTGCGAAGGCCGCAAGGCCGAAGCGAACATCGACCGCAGGTCGATGGTCAAACCGGCGACGGCGCGTCAGCGCCGCAGGTAGTGAAGCGACAATGGAGAGATGGCCGAGCGGTTTAAGGCACCGGTCTTGACTGCGAAGGCCGCAAGGCCGAAGCGAACATCGACCGCAGGTCGATGGTCAAACCGGCGACGGCGCGTCAGCGCCGCAGGTAGTGAAGCGACAATGGAGAGATGGCCGAGCGGTTTAAGGCACCGGTCTTGAAAACCGGCGAAGGGTCAAACCTTCCGTGGGTTCGAATCCCACTCTCTCCGCCAACCGCAAGGCATTCGCGGCGCCGTCATCCGGCGCCGACCCCGCCGATCTCGTGCAGTTTGGCTTGGGCCGCCAGATGGTCCAGCTGCTCGAGCGGCAGCGAGACCAGCAGTTCGATCCGACGGCGCAGCATCGCGAAGGCGGCGGTGTAGGCGTGCCGGCGGGTGTCTTCGTCGCCGCTCACCGCCGCAGGGTCGGGGACTCCCCAGTGCGCGAGCGCAGGATGGCCGATCCATACCGGGCAGGCTTCACCGGCGGCGTTGTCGCACAAGGTGATGATGATGTCCATTTCGGGCGCGCCGTCGCCCGAGAATTCGTCCCAGCTCTTGCTGCGCATGCGGGCGGTGTCGTAACCGAGGGCTTCGGACAGTTCCCTGGCCATCGGCTGGACCTCGCCTCTGGGATCGCTGCCGGCGCTGAAGGCGTTGAATCGCCCCTTGCCAAGCACGTTGAGCAGGGCTTCCGCCATGATGCTCCGCGCCGAGTTGCCCGTGCAGAGGAACAAAACATTGTAGGTCTTGTTTTCCATCGGTTGCCTCATCGGTTCAGAAAAACTCGGCGCCGCGGCTCTTTCGTGGCCGGCGCGCAGGCCCGGCCGCCGCAACAGTTCTCGGCCAGGAAGCCGACCAGCGCGTTCATGTGCTGGAAGTCGGCGCGGATGCGGATCACCCGTCCCTCGCGCTCGTCGGTGACGAGTCCCACCGCCCGCAATTGATTGAGGTGCGCGGTCATCGTGGCGGCGGGCAAGTCGAGCGCCTCGCGCAACTGGCCCACGGCCAGCCCTTCCGGTCCCGCCTGCGCGAGCGCCCGATAGGCGGCCAGGCGATGATCGTGGGCGAGGGCGCGCAGCGCCTGGACGGTGTGTCGGCTGTTCATGCTTCCATCTTTCCGGAATATTGGAAAAATAGAGGAGAAGGTTTGCAGTTTTGTGGCAGCTTCGATCCAGGCAAGCGGGAAACCATGAAGTGGACGACAATCGGCGTCATTGCCGGTCCCGGCCGCCGTGCGGAAGTGCTTGCCATACGGGCCGAACTGGCATCTCCGGTCTGGACGATCCTTGACGATGGCGGCGGTGGATATGACGAACGTGGACACGATAGTGGCGGCCCTCGACCTGGAGACCGGCACCGATGCCGTGCTGGCCCGGGCGATCCAGTTGGCGACGGCCCATGCCGCCAGGCTGCTCGTGCTGCATGTCATCGAGGCCGAGCCTCTGTCGCAGGTTGCCGCTTTGTCGGGTCGCAGCGAAAGCGACCTGCAGGAAGAACTCGAGCGGCAAGCGTTTTCGACGATCGAGCCTCTGCTGGTCGAAAGCGGCCGCACTTGGCGGGCGGATGCGCACATCGAATTCGGGGCGCCACATGAAGTTATCGCGCGCATCGCGGGCGAGCAGAATGCGGCCGTCGTCGTGATCGGGCCGGGCAAGGGCCGGTCGCTCAAGGAAAAGGTCCTGGGTTCCACGGCGGACAGGGTGATCAGGACGGCCGCCGTCCCGGTCCTCGTGGTCAGGAAGGCGTCGGCGGAACCCTATCGGCAGGTGGTGGCCGCCGTCGATTTCTCGCCTCAATCGGCGGTGGCCGTGAAGGAGGCACGCCGGCTGGTTCCCGAAGCCGCCCTGCAACTGGTCCACGCCGTCGACATTCCGCCCGCTTTCGAGCAGGCCATGCTGCGCGCCGGAACCTCTCAGGTCGAGATGCAAAGATACCGTTTGGCAAGGATCGACAAGGCGCGTCGCGATCTTGCCGCATTCGTGCGCGACGTTGCCGGGGCCGGCAAGATCGACACCCGCGTCGTGCACGGCAGGGCTGGTCCTGCCTTGGTCCGCCTTTCGAAGGGTCGCCGGGTCGACCTGGTGGTCATGGGACCGCATGGCCAGGGACGCTTGCCCCATGCGCTCCTGGGCAGCGTGACGCAGCGGGTATTGAAGGAATCGGGATGCGACGTTCTTGTCGCGGGCGGCCGATGATCGCCGCTGGTATCGATATCGATGATCGGCCAAGGCTGGTCATCAAGGCACAGTGACTTCCGGGGCTTTGACGGCTGGAGGTAACCCGTATCATCCTGCAGGGACAGGAGGGGTTATGCGTCTGGTTCGATGGGCCTGCTTGCTTGCCGTGTTTCCACTCGTCGGACTGGCGTCGGAACCGACGGCACCCCCGGTGCCCAGCCGTACCGAGTTGGACGCCGAAGTCGCCCGCGTGATGACCGCCGCGCAGGCCAATGGCCTGGCGTTGGCGGTGATCGACCAGGGCAAGGTGGTCCACGTCGCGGCATACGGCACGCGCAATGCGGCGGGCGATCCGCTTGAGACGGACACCATCATGTACGGCGCGTCGCTGACCAAGGCCGTCTTCGCCCATGCCGTCATGCAACTGGTGGAGGAGGGTGTGCTGGACCTCGATCGCCCCATCGGCGAGTACTTCGACAAGCCGCTGACCGACTACCCGGCCGAGGACAAGTACGGGCCGTGGCCCGACCTGGCCGGCGACGCGCGCTGGAAGAGGATCACGCCGCGCATCCTGCTGACCCACAGCGCCGGCTTCGCCAACTTCGCCTTCCTGGAACCCGACGAGAAACTGCGCATCCACTTCGAGCCCGGCAGCCGCTACGCGTATTCCGGCGAAGGCCTGATCCTGCTGCAATACGTGCTGGAACGCGGGCTGGGCCTGGACGTGGGCGAGGAAATGCAGCGCCGCGTGTTCGACCGGTTCGTCATGCCCGATACCAGCATGATCTGGCGCGAGGATTTCGCCGCCAACCTCGCCGATGGCTGGACGGAAGACGGCGGCGTCGAGCCCCACGACCCGCGCAGCCGCGTGCGTGCCGCCGGCTCCATGGACACGACCATCGCCGACATGGCGAACTTCGCTGCCGGATACATCAATGGAGAAGGGCTTACGCCGCGCGGCTTCTCCGAGTTGACCTCTCCGCACCTGCCGATCACCACTGCCTCGCAGTTCCCGACGTTGCAGGACGAACTGCCTGCGGCGCAGCGCCGGAAGGACCTGGCCGCCGGTTTGGGCGTGGTGGTGTTCGAGGGGCCGCAGGGGGCCGGCTTCTTCAAGGGCGGGCACAACGATTCCACCGGCAATACGCTGGTATGCATCCCGCGGAACAAGCGCTGCGTGGTCATCCTGGCCAACGATGTCCGTGCCGAACGCGCGTTCCCGCGCCTGGTCGCCTTCGCACTGGGCGAAACCGGCGTGCCTTGGACGTGGGAATATGGCGACATGCGGTTCATCCGCTGAACCGCTTCTTGTCCTGCTTGCCCGGCCCGATCGACGACATCGCATGCTCATCCTGCAAACCCCGCGCCTGACGCTGCGTCGCCTGCAACCCGGCGACCTGGATGCGCTGGCGGCGCTCTACGCGGATGAGGAAACGCGTCGCCATTTTCCCCGTGGCACGCTTACCCGCGATCAGACGCAGGAAGAACTCGAGTGGCACCGGCACGGGCACCCCGACGATCCGCGCCTGGGGCTATGGGCGACCATCGAGCGCAGCAGTGGCGCCCTCATCGGCCGCTGCGGCCTGCTGCCGTGGACACTGGACGGCGTGGACGAAATCGAAGTGGCCTATTTGATCGACCGCTCGCGCTGGGGGCAGGGCCTGGCGGGCGAGGCCGCGCAAGGCATCGTCGAATACGCCCACGGCACGCTGGGCATCGACCGCCTGATCGCCCTGATCAAGCCCGGCAACATCGCTTCCGCCCGCGTCGCCGAGAAGATCGGCATGCGCCACGAACGCGATTACCAGCATGCATCCGGGCCGTGCCGGCTGTATTCGCGAACGCGATAGGCATGCGCCCCGCGTCGCGGTTGCTTCCACTTTTCCAGCAAGCATCTTCGCGATGGCGCCGCGACCTGATGCGCGCGCGCATCGGCTGCGCCAGCATCAAGATGGCCATGCCAACGCATGATGCGTATCCGCCCTCATGACAGGACGCATGCAACGTTCTTAACATCGTGTTGACTTAATGAAATGCGATGCGGGCTAGAATGCTGCATCGCATCAGTCGGCACGACGTCAGTCTTGGGGATCGACGTTCCTGTTTGCGGCGCCTCGCGCCCTGTACGCCATGCACACGATCTTTCCGCGGCCTGCCTCGCGCATTGCGCCATCGGTTGTGGGGTTCCATGCGTGCGTCGCTTCGACCCGCGCCGGCCACGATGCCTCCGCATGTCCCTCGTGTTGTCGACGGACGTCTTACGTCGCCCCGTGCGCGGCAGAACAAGGAGCATCCGCCCATGAGTTTGATGACATCCACGCCGCCGTTGCTGTTGGCGACCGATCTCGACGGCACTTTCCTGGCCGGCGATGCCGAAGCGCGCATGCAGTTGTACCACCTGGTGGACGCGCATCCCGACGTCAGGCTGGCATGGGTGACCGGGCGCGGGCGCGAAGCGGTGCTGCCGCTGCTGGCCGATCCGGCGTTGCCGCGACCGGATTTCATCATCTGCGATGTCGGCGCCACCGTGTTGAGCACCCGCGACATGCGCGCGATACAGCCGCTGCAATCGCAGATCGAGGCGCGCTGGCCGGGCGAGCACGTGGTGGCCGAGGCGATGCGGCGATTCCCGATGCTGGTGCGGCAGGATGTACCGCAGGAACGCCGTTGTTCGTACTACTGCCACCCGGAAGAACTGCGGCCCCTGCGCGCGCAGATCGAAGCCGTCGCCGCGTCGCTGGGCTGCGAAGTGCTGTACTCGGCCGACCGTTACCTGGACATCCTGCCGCGCGACACGCGCAAGGGCAGCACGTTGTCGGCCCTGGTGGCGAAGCTGGAGATGGGGCCGGGCCAGGTGCTGGTGGCCGGCGATACCTTGAACGATCTGTCGATGTACGGCGAGGGGTTCGCCGGCGTGTGCGTGGGCGATTCCGAGCCCGCGCTGCTGGAAGCCACGGCCGGGCTGCCGCGCGTGCTGCATGCCGACGAACCCGGGTGCGGCGGCATCCTGCAGGCCATCGCGCATTTCGAACTGCTGGATGCGCGCGACTACGCCGTGCCCGTGCGCACGCACGGCAAGGCGGAACTGGTGATGGTCTACCACCGGCTTCCGTACGAGGAGCACGTGGTGGACGGCAAGCGTCTGCGCCGGCCGCACAGTTCGCCCAACGGCATCATTCCCAGCCTGCTGAGCTTCTTCTCCGACGGGCATCCCGGTTCGTGGGTGGCGTGGACGGTGGACGATGCCAAGCGTCCCGCGTTCGAGACGCATGTGCCGGTGGACCCGGAGCGCTACCCGGGCCTGACCGCGACCCACGTGCCGCTGAGCAAGGCGGAAGTGGACGTGTTCTACAAGCGCTTCTCGAAGGAAGCGTTCTGGCCGGTGATCAACAGTTTCTGGGAGCGCGCGCGCTTCAACGAGGACGACTGGCGCCTGTTCAAGCAGGTCAACCGCCGTTTCGCCGAGGCCGCCGCCGCCGAGGCCGCGCCGGGCGCGACCGTATGGCTGCACGACTACAACCTGTGGATGGTGCCGTCGGTGCTGCGCGAATTGCGGCCGGACGTGAAGATCGCCTTCTTCCACCATACGCAGTTCCCGTCGGCGGACATCTTCAGCATCCTGCCGTGGCGGCGCGAGATCCTCGGCAGCCTGCTGGCCTGCGACTACATCGGTTTCCACATTCCGCGCCACGTGGAGAACTTCACCGATGCCGTGCGCAGCACCTTCCCGGTGGAAGTGGTGTCGCGCGCCTCGTGCGCGCCGCGTTTCCTGACCTATG
The DNA here is from genome assembly GCF_038321125.1 of Pseudoxanthomonas putridarboris. Taxonomy (NCBI): domain Bacteria; kingdom Pseudomonadati; phylum Pseudomonadota; class Gammaproteobacteria; order Lysobacterales; family Lysobacteraceae; genus Pseudoxanthomonas; species Pseudoxanthomonas putridarboris. Next base: position 106,503 of record NZ_JBBWWT010000003.1, read on the forward strand.
GTTGCGCGGTGGGCGTGGACAGCATGGCCACGGAGCTTTCGCTGGACGGCCGCAGGGTACGGTTGGGCGCGCATCCCATCGGCACCGACGTGGGACGCATCGAAGCTTGCCTGAAGACGGAGGAGGTGTCCGACGACATCCGGCGCATCCGTGGCGAGATAGGCGAGCGCAAGCTGGTGCTGTCCATCGAGCGGCTGGACTACACCAAGGGCATCCTGCAGAAGCTGCACGCTTTCGAGCGGTTGCTGGAGGAATCTCCGGAGCTGCAGGGCAAGGTGACGTTGGTGATGGTGTGCGTGCCGGCGGCCAAGGAGATGACGGTGTACCGCCCGTTGCAGCAGCAGATCGAACAGGCGGTGGGCCGCATCAACGGCCGCATGTCGCAACTGGACTGGACCCCGGTGCGCTTCTTCTCGCGCGTGCTGCCGTTCGCCGACGTGGTGGCGCACTACGCCGCCGCCGATGTCATGTGGATCACGCCGCTGCGCGACGGGTTGAACCTGGTGGCGAAGGAATTCGTGGCGGTGCAGGGGCTGCGGCGCGGCGACGGCGTGCTGGTGCTGTCCGAGTTCGCCGGCGCGGCGGCCGAACTGAAAGGCGCGTTGCTGACCAACCCGCACGACCCCGCCGACCTGAGCCGGGTGCTGCGCCATGCGCTGATGATGCCGCTGGTGGAACGCAAGGACCGCAAGCGGCGCCTGTTCGACATCGTCCGGCACTACGATCTGGCGCGCTGGGGGCGGGATTTCCTGGAAGGGGTCGCGGCGACCTGACCGGACGGTCGGACCGGCCTTGAAGAAGTCCGTCACAACTCAATGCATTTACCTGCAACTCCATGCATTTACCTTTGACAACGGCTGTTGCGCGTGTCGATAGTGATGTCTCAGGCAAGGGACAGGAGGCCTGTCATGAGGACGATGATGACGCGTTGCATGACCTGGATGCTGATCGGCTCGGCAGCCCTGCTGCTGTTCGGCCTGGCCCAGATGCCCGAGTTGTGGATTCCCACCGGTGGCTGAGCGCCGCGTGTTTCCGCGTACGCACTAAGACGAGACCAATATCAGTTCCAACGCGGGAACCTTTCTCCCCGTGGCCGGGGAGAGGGGGAGGGGACGGCTATCCCATCACCACATTCCGGAGCCCCGAAAAAACGAACCCGGCCGCCACAGGCGCCGGGTTTGAAAGGGGAAGCCCCCGACTCTCCTGCCGTGCCGCTTGCTCAAGGCGGCGCCCGTTTCCGTTGCTGAGCGGCCTTCGTGGCCTTCGCAGGGCGTGCTGTCGGGGAACGTGCCCATCCTGCGCGCCGGCAGTCACATTCGCAGTCAGGCAATGCCGCGATGGCATGTAAGGATATTCCTACCCGCATGGGGCCGGCCATACCCCGGCGGCCCACGGTCGTCACGCGCACAGGCGCAGTCCGTGGAACAGGCGCCACTTGCCGTCGCCGCCCTCCACGTTGATGGCGTAGTCCAGGCCCTGCTGGATCCGCTGGTTGGCCAGTTTCACCGCATAACGCAGGGCCGCGCCCCGGCTGTTGAAATGCAGGGGCGGAGACTCGTTGATGGACAGCGAGTAGGTGCCGTCCTCGGCGGGCGCGTTGTAGAGGTCGAAGGTCATCATGTCGGCAGGTGGGGGATTGCCTGACACGAATCTACGGAGCGTGCCGTGACGCAGGCGCATAAATGCCGGCCTGGCTTTCGCGGCGGTTCAGGCACGTGCAGCGGATGTTGCGAAAACGTGCGCTGGGGCTGAACGGCCTGCACATGGCCTTCGCATTCCCGAACGTATAACGCGCGCAGTGGTAGGCGCGCGGATCCACCCCTTCCGCCGCCTGTTCCCCTTTCACCGAGCCCTATGGGCCGACGACCCGGGAGCCACGAGAGAACCAAACGCAGCGCACGGACATCCCCCTGTTCCATTGCTGCGCCTGGCGGTCGATCGCGAGTCCGACACCGTCGCCGTCCGGAGAGCCAGGCGTGTTCTCGCACAATCAGGAAGGAAACAAGAACGGGCCCGGAAGGGCCCGTTTGCGTGCCGGACGCCGGCAGGCGCGTCAGTGCCGGGCGGTGCCGGCCTGGTCCCAGGCGCGTAGCCCGGCCTCCACCACCCGCAACGCATCGTCGACCTGCCGGCCGTCGAGTTCGGCCGCGGTGTCGCGCGGGCTGTGGATCACCTGCATGACCTTGGGGACTTCCGCGGGCTTGCCGCCGCCGAAGATCTCCAGGATCGGGCCGATTTCGTCGCGGCCCACCAGCGAGAACGACACCGCCGACCAGCCGGCCTTGAGGAAGGCCAGATGGTCGGTGGGCGGGTACTTGTCGCCAGGCTCGAAATCCAGCTTCTGGTACTTGCTGGCGGCGCGCAGTGCGGCGACCAGCAGCGTGTCGGCTTCCGGGGACATCATCCACAGCGTATCGCCCCAGCCGAACACGTCGAAGTTGACGTACAGGGCGGGCTGCTCGCGTTCCGGCGTGGCGACCCAGGCGCGCGAACCCAGCAGGCCATGTTCCTCCAGGTCCCAGAACACCAGCTGCACGCGGTGATGCTGCAAGGGATTGGCCTTCAGTGCAGTGGCCAGTTCCAGCACCGCCGCCACGCCGGAGGCGTTGTCGGTGGCGCCGTGGCCGACATCGACCTGATCGTAGTGCGCGCCGATCAGCAGGAGTGGGGCATCCGCGGGACCGCCGAGGTCGGCGACGAGATTGGTGCCCGTCTTGCCGTCCTGCTCGAAGCCCTCCTGCTTCCACGACAGGCCGAGCGTGTCCAGCCGCTCGCCGATGGCCGCCGCGCGGGCGGGCGTCTGCGTATGCGCGCTGATCCGCTGCACCTGGCTTTCCCAGCGGCTGGAGACATCCGCATCGGCGAAGGCGGGGAGCGGGGCCAGCAGCGCGAACAGGCAAAGCCAGCGGCGGGAGGAGAGCGGATGCGGCATCGGGGAACCCTGAGGGTGAAAGTCCGGAGTATGCCGCATCGCCCAACGCGGAGTGACCGGCATGCCGGCCCACGAAGCCGCTAAAATGTGAGTTGCGGCGCCCGGGTCCACAGGACTAGTCTCGGATTTCGTCCCCTTGGTCCGGAAGCTTTGCCGAATGCCGATCCGTGTCTTCCTGATTGACGACCACGCGCTGGTGCGAACCGGCATGCGCCTGATCCTGGGCACCGAAACCGATATCGATGTCGTGGGCGAAGCGGAAACCGGCGAGGCGGCGTTGCCGCAAGTGCGGCAGCTGAAACCCGATGTGGTGCTGTGCGACCTGCACCTGCCGGGCTACAGCGGGCTGGAGGTCACCGAACGCATCGTGCGCGGCGATTCCGGCGCGCGCGTGATCATCGTGTCGGTGCTGGAGGACGGCCCGCTGCCCAAGCGCCTGCTGGAAGCGGGCGCGTCCGGCTACATCGGCAAGGGCGGCGATGCGACGGAACTGATCCGGGCCGTGCGCGACGTGGCGCGCGGCAAGCGTTACCTGGGCACCAACGTGGCGCAGAACCTGGCGCTGCATACGGTGGGCGGCGATGCCTCGCCGTTCGATGCGCTGTCGCCGCGCGAACTGGAGGTGGCGATGCTGTTGACGCAAGGTTTGCGGCAGGAGGAAATCGCCAAGCGCCTGAGCCTGAGCGCCAAGACCGTCAACACGCACAAGACGCGCCTGTTCGAGAAGACCGGCGTGCAGGACAACATCGCGCTGGCACGGCTGGCTGCGCAGTGGGGGCTGGTGGATCCGGCACGCGCGCTGTGATGCGTGGATGCCATGCAGGGCGGCCGGCGGGCGGATAGGCCGCTTCTCATCCACCCTCGATTTCCGAAGCACGAATGGGCTGTCGCGACTCGCGTCGCTCCCACATGGCAACCCTCATAACGACACTGGCCGCATGAGCGGCCAGTGTCGTTGTCTTGCGGTGTGCGGCGCGATCAGGCGCTGCGCTCGTCGTTGCCTTCGCCGTCGGACCCGGTCGGCGCGTCGTCGTTATGGGCGACGGACGGCGACGCCGCCGGTTTTTCGACCGGCTGGGGTGTCGGCACGGGCTCGAACAGGCTGCGGGTGACGGAAGGCGGCGTATCGGCATCGGCCACGAAGAACAGCGAGCCCGTGCTGCCAAGCGGCGTGACCGGTGCGGCAGGCTTGGCGGCGGCAACAACCGGCGGCGGTGCCAGCGGAGCGTCCACCGGGGTCGGGATGGCAGCTTCCGCCACGACCGGTGCTTCCGGCTTCGTTTCGGCAGGACGCACCTCGGTCGCCTGGATCGGGGCGGGTGCCCGGACCGGCGTGGCGACGACGGTAGCCGGTGTTTCTTCGACCACGGCATCGTGCCGGGCGACCGGGGCAGCTTCTTCGGCCGTCTTCGCGATGTCCGCCTTGACGGCTTCCAGCACTGCGGGCGGCGAGGTTGGCGCAATGGCGGCAGCGGCCTGCGCGACCGGCGCGGGTTCCGCCGCGATCTCCACCTTGGCCTGCTCGACCACGGCGGCACCGATGGCCGCTTCGGCTTCCACCGTGGCCGCGACTTCGGCCTTGGCCTGGTGGCTGATGGGCGCAACGGTTTCGACCGGGACAGGCGCGGCAGCGGTGACTTCACGGACCGGCGGCGCGGCAGCAGGTGTCAGGGCGGGCGCGATGGCCGGTTCCGCCGCGATCTGCGCGGGTGCCGCGATGGCAGCGGCCGCGACCGGTGTGGCCGGCGCACGTTCGCGCGGGGCGGGTTTCGCGGCCGGTGCGACGGCGTCATCGTCGAAGTCGAACTCCGGCTGCGAACTGCTGGCGACCGGGGAGGCGTCGTCATCGCCGCCCAGTTCGTCCATCGACAGCTCGTCGCCGGCGGCGGCGGCTTCGCCATTGCCACGGCGGCGGCGGCGGCCACCACGGCGACCGCGGCGGCGGCGTCCACCTTCGCCCGCGTCACCGGTTTCGCCGGATGCGGCCGGCGGCTCGGCGCCTTCGGTCACGATGGCGGCGTCGGTTGGCGCGGTGTCCTGCGTGGTCACGTCGGACGCGATGGGCGCGGGACGGACAGCTTCCGCGGCGACCACCGCGGCCACTGCGGGAGCGACCTGCTCCACGGCGTCCGCGGTGGCGGTTTCGGGCTTGGCCGGCTTCGGCGCATCGGCCTGGCGCTGCGCAGGATTGCGCGGCGCATTCTGCTGGGCGGCCGTGGCGTTCTGCTGCTGCGGCTTCGGGGCCTTGGGCGGCTGCTGCGGGTTCTGCTGCTTCTGGCCCTGCTGCGCCTTCTGCGGCTGCTCGCCGCGCGTCTTCTGCGATTGGCCCTGCGGCTGTCCACCCTGCGGCTTGCGTTCGTCGCGGCGCGACGGCTGCTGGCCGCCACGGCCCTGGTTCTGCTGGCCGCGGGCGTCGCGATTCTCGCGGCGCTGCGGATTGCGGTCGTTGCGCTGGCGGTTGTCCTGCTGCGGGCGCGACTGCGGTGCAGGCGCGGCGGCTTCGCTGCCGCCCAGCAGGCGCTTGAACCAGCCGATCACGCCGCCGTTGACGGGCGCGGCCACCGCGACGGGCGCGGCGATCGGGGCAGGGGCGGGCGCCGCGGCCACGGGAGCTTCGCGTTCCTCGCGGACCGGGGCGGGCTGGGCGTGCTTGACGTGGGTGACGGCCGGCGCGACCGGGATGTTGAGCTGCGCCTTGGTCAACGCATGCACCGGCAGCTTGCGCGGGGTGCCGCGCTGGTAGCTGGGCTTGCTGGATTCCTCGCCGAGTTCGTTCTCGCGGATGCGGGTGACCTCGTAGTGCGGAGTATCCAGCGACTCGTCGGCGACGATGATGATCGGCGCGTCGTGGCGCTGTTCGATCTCGCGCAGCGCGCTGCGCTTCTCGTTGAGCAGGTAGTTGGCGATTTCCAGCGGCGCCTGGATCAGCACCTGCCCGGTGTTGTCCTTCATCGCGTGCTCTTCGGCCACGCGGATGATCGACAGCGACAGCGATTCCACGCTGCGCATGCGGCCGTGGCCTTCGCAGCGCGGGCAGACGATCTGGCTGGATTCGCCCAGCGACGGACGCAGGCGCTGGCGGCTCATTTCCAGCAGGCCGAAGCGCGAGATGCGGCCGATCTGCACGCGCGCGCGGTCGTACTTCAGCGCGTTCTGCAGCTTGTTCTCGACTTCGCGCTGGTGCTTGTTGCTGGACATGTCGATGAAGTCGATCACCACCAGGCCGCCCAGGTCGCGCAGGCGCAGCTGGCGGGCGACTTCCTCGGCCGCTTCCAGGTTGGTGTGGAACGCGGTTTCCTCGATGTCGCCGCCCTTGGTGGCGCGCGCCGAGTTGACGTCGATGGCGGTCAGCGCCTCGGTCTGGTCGACCACGATGGAGCCGCCGGAGGGCAGGCGGACGTTGCGTTCGTAGGCGCCCTCGATCTGCGATTCGATCTGGAAGCGGTTGAACAGCGGGATGTCGTCCTTGTACGCCTTCAGCTTGCGCAGGTTGTGCGGCATCACCTGCTGCATGAACTCGCGGGCGGTCTCGTACAGTTCGTCGGTGTCGACCAGGATCTCGCCCACGTCGCTGCGCAGGTAGTCGCGCAGGGCGCGCACGATCAGGCGGCTTTCCTGGTAGATCAGGAACGGCGCCGGCTTGGTCAGCGCGGCCTCGGCGATGGCCTTCCACACGCTGAGCAGGTAATCCAGGTCCCACTGCAGCTCTTCGGCATCGCGGCCGACGCCGGCGGTGCGGATGATCACGCCCATGTCGTCGGGGATGGCCAGCGCGTCCATCGCCTTCTTCAGCTCGGCGCGGTCGTCGCCCTCGATGCGGCGCGACACGCCGCCGGCGGTGGGCGAGTTGGGCATCAGCACCATGTAGCGGCCGGCCAGCGAGATGAACGTGGTCAGGGCGGCGCCCTTGTTGCCGCGTTCGTCCTTGTCCACCTGGACGACGACTTCCTGGCCTTCCTTCAGCAGTTCGCGGATGCCGGCCTTGTTGTGGTCGACGCCGGCCTGGAAGTAGTCGCGGGAGATTTCCTTCAGCGGCAGGAAGCCGTGGCGGTCGGCGCCGTAATCGACGAAGGCGGCTTCCAGGGAGGGCTCGAGCCGGGTGATGCGGCCCTTGTAGATGTTGGACTTCTTCTGTTCCTTCGACGGTTGTTCGATATCGATGTCGTACAGGGTCTGACCGTCGACGATGGCCACGCGCAGTTCTTCGGCCTGCGTGGCGTTGATCAACATGCGTTTCATTGTGCGTTCCTCGCGCGCTGCTACCGCGCGGAACGCCATGGCGTTTCGCCTCTGGAACGGTGCTCCGCCCCTTGCGCAGGCGCAGCGGGGCAGGTCGGGTTTCCAGCGCTACGACACCACGGCAGGCCGCGGGAGCGCTTTTTACTAATGTGTGTTGCGGGCCGGCGGCGACTCCCCGGAAGGGGCGCGCCGCGCGGGACATGTTCAGCCACAGGTGCCGTCACGCACCTGGCGGTATCCGGGCCTGCCGATGAGCCGCTAACATGGCCGCCCCTGGGGCGGTGGCCGCGCACTTGCCGGAATCGCGGGGAGCCGGGCTTCTGGCCCATGCAACACTCCCTGCGAAATCAAACCCTTATCTCGCCCGCCGAGTGTAACAGAATGAATGGTATGAACCCCAGCCCCCCGTCCGACAAGCCGGCGCCGGCCGCCAAGAGCGCCGTCCGTACCGTCAAGGTGCCGGAGGACCGGGGCGGCCAGCGGCTGGACAACTTCCTGCTGGGCCAGTTGAAGGGCGCCCCACGCAGCTTGGTCTACAAGCTGGTGCGCAGCGGCCAAGTGCGGGTGAACGGCGGCCGGGCCAAGGCCGAGCGCAAGCTGGAGAGCGGGGACGAGGTGCGTATCCCGCCGGTCAGTCTCGCCGAGGCGGGAGACAAGGTGGCGCCGCCGGCCGGGTTCCTGAAGCGGATGGAAGCGGCCATCGTGTTCGAGGACACCCGCCTGCTGGTCATCAACAAGCCGTCCGGCGTGGCCAGCCACGGCGGCAGCGGGATCAGCCACGGCGCCATCGAGACCATGCGAGCGTTGCGCCCCAACCAGACGCTGGAACTGGTCCACCGGCTGGACCGTGACACCTCCGGCCTGCTGGTCATGGCCAAGAAGCGCTCGGCGCTGTCCGAATTGCAGGCCCTGCTGCGCGAGGACAGTGAGAATGGCGCGCGCGGCATCGAGAAGCGCTACCTGACCCTGCTGGTCGGCCGCATGCCCGACGGCGTGATGAGCGTGGACGCGCCGCTGCACGTGGGCCTGCGCCAGGGCGGCGAGCGCCACGTGCAGGTCAACGCCAACGGCAAGGCATCGCTGAGCCATTTCCGCGTGCTGGAACGCCGCGGCGGGCATTCCTATTGCGAAGTGCGCATCGAGACCGGCCGCACCCACCAGATCCGCGTGCATGCTCAGCACATCGGCCACCCGGTGGCGGGCGACGACAAGTATGGCGACGAAGCCGCCAACAAGCGCCTGCGCGAGCAGGTCGGCCTGAAGCGGTTGTTCCTGCACGCGGCGTCGTTGCAATTCTCGCTGGACGGCGGCAAGACGCCTTACCTGCTCAATGCGCCGCTGGCCGAGGAACTCGCGGACGTGCTGGACAGGCTGGGGTAACGGGTCCGCCGCGCCGGCAGCGCAGGATCAACGGTTGACTGTCGATGATGCTGCGCGATGGACATTTTGCAGGGTGGCGCGGGCAAGCATGTGCCGAGTCAGCGCGGCGCGCCCTGCGCGAAGCAGCGCACCGGCTTCTCCTGCACGGGCGGGAAGGTCACCGGCACGGTGATCGTATGGCTGACCGGTTGTCCGTTGCGGGTGGCGGCCCGGAATTTCCAGGTGCGCACCGCTTCCAGCGCGGCCTGGTCGAGGGCCGGGTGGCCGCTGCTCTGCGCCTGCGCCACGTTGGAGGGCACGCCATCCTGGTGGATGGTCACGCGCAGCACGACGGTGCCGCCGTCGCTGTCGCACTCGGCTTCGCGCGGATAGGCGGGCGGTGGCGTGTCGATCGCGGCCAGTTCGGTCGGCGGTACGGCTGGCGCGGCGGGCGGCTCGCTGCCGCCGCAGCCGGCCAGCAACGCGATGGCGAGGGGCAGGGCGAGGAAACGGATGTCGAGCGTGCGCATCAGGCTTCTCCCAGCAATGCGCTGGCCTTGGCCGCACAGATGAAGTCGTTCTCGCTCAGGCCGCCGACGTCGTGGGTGGAGTAGCGCACGACGGCGCGGTTGTAGTGCACGCCCAGGTCGGGGTGGTGGTCCTCGGCATGCGCCATGAACGCCAGCGCGTTCACGAAGGCCATGGTTTCGTAGTAGTTGGCGAAGGGGAACGTGCGCACGAGCGCATGGCCTTCCTCCACCAGTTCCCAGCCGGGCACCTGCGGCAGCAGTTCGGCGATGCGGGCGGGCGGCAGGCGGTGCTCGCTGCCGCGCAACGGCACGCAATGGGCCTGGGCGAGCGGGATCAGGTCGGACATGGCGGATTCTCCGGCGTGCGGGCTGGCTGAACGCCGGCCGACAACGGGCTGAGGGGGGTGAGCGCCTTGCGGGCAGGGGGCTAGAATACCCGCATGATCCAGATTTCCGACAGCGCGCAGGCGCATTTCCGCAAGCTCATCGAACGCGAAGCCCTGCCGGGCCTGGGCGTGCGCCTGAGCGCCGTCCATGCCGGCACCGCGCAGGCCGATGCGCGGCTGGAATTCGCCGAGCCGCGCGATCTGGCCGGCGACGAATGGGCCGTGGATTGCGACGGCTTCACCCTGTACGTCGATGCCGGCAGCGTGCACTGGCTGGACGGCGCCGACATCGATTACGTGATGAAGGGCGCCAGCGCCCAGCTGACCATCAAGGCGCCGCGCATCAAAGGCGAAGCGCCGGCCGAATCCGCTTCGCTGGTGGAGCGCGTGCGCTGGGTGGTGGACAACGAGGTCAACCCGCAGCTGGCCCAGCACAAGGGCCGGGTGGCGGTGGAAGAAGTCAGCGGCGAAGGCGTGGTCTGGCTGCGCTTCGGCGGCGGCTGCCACGGGTGCGGCATGGCCGATGTCACCCTGAAGCAGGGCATCGAGAAGACGCTGATGGCGCGCGTGCCTGGCGTCACCGCGGTGCGCGACGTCACCGACCACGACACCGGTGACGCGCCCTATATCCCCCGCGACAACGCGGCCTGAAGGCCCCGGGCGCCGGTGACGAAAGCCGCCGACCTCATCGCCGCGCTGCTGCCGCGCAAGGCGGCGCCCATGCTGGAACGCCATACCGGCCTGCCCTACGGCTGGGGCCTGTGGATGCGTGCGTTGCCGGCGCGGTTGGGCACGATCACGCGCGATAAGGCCGATGCGCTGGTCCTGCTGCTGGCGCAGCGGCCGATACGCCCGCCGGACCCGGTGGCGCCGGTGTTGAACCGCTACCAGGCCTGGCGCTCGCTGTTCTACCAGGGCTGGGAGCCGCCGCTGCGGGAGGAGCGCGGGCTGCGCTGGTTCGCGGGATTCACCAGCGCCTTCGTGCACGTGCTGTTCTTCCTGTTCCTGCTGTGGGTGGCGCTGGTGCAGTTGCCGCCTCCCGCGCCGGACGCGGGCGACAGCAGCCGTGTCCGGCTGGAAATGGTCGGCGATGGCACGCCCGAGGAAACCGGCGGCGGTCCGCCGGCGGCCGAGCCCTCGCCGGAGACTGCGCAGACCGCCCCGCGGCAGGACGCCGGTGGCGCGACGCCGGTGCCTTCCGCGCCACAACCCGCTATCGCCGCGCCCACGCTCACGGCCGAGGTGCCCGAGCTGGCGCCTCGCGACGTGCCGGAACCGACCATCGCCTCGCAACCGCTGCAGGTCACCGAAGTGCTGGAACCCACCCGCGCCTTCGTGCTGCCTTCGCCGACGCCGAGGATGCCGGACGTGGTGGCTCCCGAAATGCGAGAGGCCGGCGTGCCCACCCGCGAGGTTCCCATGCCGGTGCAGGCGCCGCCGGTGCGCCGCGAACTGCCGCAGCGTGCGGTGGACATACCGCAGATCGCCACGCGCGAGGCGCAGATCCGCGAGCGCGAAGTGCTTTCGCCGGCGCCGCAGGTGCGCGAGGTGCAGGTGCCGCGCCGTGAAATCGTACCGGACACGCTCAGCGCGCCCGAAGCCACGGTCCGCCAGGCCGAAGTACGCGCGCCGGCGCCGCGACCGGCTGCGCCTTCCCCCGCACCGGCGCCGACGAGCCCCGGTGCGACGGCCAGCACGCCATCGCGCTCGCCTTCTCCCGCCGCCGGCACGCCGGCCGCCGCGCGCGGAACCCAACCCGGCGCCACCGCCTCTGGTCCTGCCGCCGCGCCGGGCGGCTGGGCGACGCCGCAGCGCGGGGACGACTGGGGCGCTTCGAACCGCAACGTCGCGGGCGACAGCGGCGCCGATGGCGGCGACGCGCCGGGCCTGTACAACGCGGACGGCAGCCTGCGCGTGCCGGATGGCGCCGGCGATTCGATCGCCGATCGTGGCGCGCCCGGTGGCGAGAACGACGTCTGGACCCGCGAGCGGCTGGAGCAGGCGGGCACCTGGCTGCAGCGCCCGCCGTACGACTACGAGCCGACCAGCTTCGACAAGTATTGGGTGCCCAGCGAGTCGTTGCTGGCCGAATGGGTGCGGCGCAACGTGCGCGAGATGGAGATCTCGATCCCGGGCACCAATCTGAAGCTCAAGTGCAGGATTTCCGTGCTGCAACTGGGCGGCGGGTGCGGGTTGGGCAGCCTGTTCGCGGATCCGCCCGTGGCGCGTCCGCCCCCGGAAATCCCGGTCAAGCGCAATCCCATCCCAACGGACAGCTGATCTTGCCCCGGTAGGGTGCGCCCTGGCGCACCACTCGGGCGGACGATGGCATGGCGGTGTGGGTGGCAAGGGTGCGCCAGGGCGCACCCTACGCGGAGCGGTTTCGTCTGCCCGGGCGTACGAAAAGAAACGGAGCCTCGCGGCTCCGTTTCTTCATTCCTTGCGATCCGTGTCGCGGCGTATCAATGCACGCCGTGCAGGTCGCGCAACTGCAAGGGGCGCGAGCCGAAGTAGGCGGACAGGTCGGAGATGTCCTGGTCGCTCAGGCTGGCGGCCTGCGGGGTCATCAGCGCGTGCTGGCGATCGCCGGCACGGTAGGCCTGCAGCGCGTGCGCCAGGTAGTCGGCGTACTGGCCGCCCAGTTTCGGGTAGGCGTCGTCGATCGGCGCATTGCCTTCGGCGCCATGGCAGTCCACGCAGCTCTGGCCGGTGGCCTTGCCCTTGGCCTTGGCCAGTTCCTCGCCCTTGGCGATGTGGCCCTTGGGCAGGCCGGCGGACGAACTGGAACCGTGTTCACCGCTGGCGTGGCCGGGGCTCTCGGCCGCGGCCTCGGGGGTCTCCACCTTGGAACATGCCACCAGGGCGAGGGCAGCGAACAGGGCGATGGCTAGACGCTGGGCGTGCTTGGCGTTGGGCATGGTGGGATTACTTGACGGTGGAAAGGAAAGCGGCGATGTCGGCGATGTCCTGGTCGGAGAAGCTCTGCGACTGGGCCTGCATCGTGGGGTGCTTGCGGTTGCCGTTGCGGTATTCGGTCAGTGCGTTGGCCAGGTAATCGGCCGACTGCCCGCCGATGCGCGGCACGTGGAAGCTGGGGTAGGCGTTCTTGTAGCCGACGATGCCGTGGCAGCCCTGGCAGGTGTAGGTCAGCGTGCGGCCGGTGTCGGCGTTGCCCACCGGCGGCTTGGCCGGGGCCGCGACGGTTTCGGTCGGGGCGGGCGCGGCGGCCGGGGTTTCCTGTTGGGCGGTCAGGGCGGCCAGCGGTAGGGCGGCCAAGGCAAGGCAAGCGGCGAGCGGCAGCGGTCGCATCATGTCGTAATCCGGGACTCTCATAGTTGCGCGCGCCACGTACCACCGCGGCGCTTGGCTTCAGCAAGTATAGCGTGCCACTCACGAAGGCCGCCATCCGCCGGACGGCGATCCGCCCGGCGCGGCAGGGCGCAAGCTTGCGGCAGTGGCGCCTGGCGTTCTCTTCCTGCCTCTGGCGGGGGCGTTTCATGCCGCGTCCGCGTCGCGCGAGCGCATCTGCGCGAAGCGCAGGCGCCGTCATGCGCTGTGTCTTCGCCCGACGCCCGCCGCGAAGGGAATGCAACCGTCCGACACCGTGCCGCATCCAAGCCATCGGTCCCGCCTGTCCGACGCTCGTCACCATGACCTTCGGCGCATGGAAGTCGTTCAGGGGTGATATACCTTCATACAACACCTAAACAACACCACCACGGTCCCGCCCCCATGTCCCGACCTCTCCAACATCCCGGCCGTCCCTACCAGCGCATGGCGCTGGTGCCCGTCCTGTGCGGTTTCCTGGCCCTGGCCGCCTGCAAGGGCGGCGGCCCGGCGGCCGAGGCCCAGGCCAAGAACGGGGACGCCCCCAAGCAGTCCGATGCGGTGCCGGTCGAGGTCGCCAGGGCCAGCAAGCGGCCGATCGCCGCCAATTACGCCAATACGGCCACGCTGGAACCCCGCGCCGAATCGCAGGTGGTGGCCAAGACCTCCGGCGTGGCGCTGGCGGTGCTGGTCGAGGAGGGCCAGCAGGTGAAGGCCGGCCAGGCGCTGGTGAAGCTGGACGACGATCGCGCGCGCCTGGCCGTGCTCCAGGCCGAGGCGCAGATGAACAAGCTGGAGAACAACTACGTCCGCGCGCAGCAACTGGTGACGCAGCAGATGATCAGCGCCAACGACCTGGACGAGATCAAGTACAACCTGGCCAATGCGCGTGCGCAGTACAGGGCGGCCGCGCTGGAGCTGTCGTACACGACCGTGGTCGCGCCGATCTCCGGCCTGGTCGCTTCGCGCGACATCAAGCCGGGCAACTTCGTGCAGATCAATTCGCCCATCATCCGCATCGTCGACAGCAGCCGGCTCGAGGCGACGCTCAACGTGCCGGAACGCGAGATCGCCAAACTCAAGCCGGGCCAGGAGGTGGGGCTGAGCGCGGACGCGCTGCCGGGCAAGCGGTTCACCGGTACCGTGGACCGCGTGTCGCCGGTGGTCGATACCGGCACCGGCACCTTCCGCGTGGTCGCCACGTTCTCGGGCGAGGGCGAACTGCAGCCGGGCATGTTCGGGCGCCTGAGCATCAACTACGACCAGCGTGCCGACGCGCTGGTGGTGCCGCGCAGCGCGCTGCTGGAGGACGGCGGCGAGCCGGCGGTGTACGTGATCCGCGACGGCAAGGCGCTGCGCACCGGCCTGAAGCTGGGCTACGACGATTCCGGCTGGATCGAGGTGCGCGAAGGGTTGAAGGAAGGCGATGCGGTCGTCGTCGCCGGCAAGGCCGCCTTGCGCGAAGGCAGCGCCGTGCAGGTGCTGGGCGACGACAAGCCTGACGAATCGAAGGCGGCCGCGCCGGTCGCGCAGGCGGCCAAGTAATGAGCCCGCAGGACATGCAGGGCGCCGGCGGCGGATTCGATCTGATCGAGTTCGCCACCCGGCGCCGCGTCACCATCGCGATGATGACGCTCACCCTGGTGCTGTTCGGCCTCATCTCCCTGTCCGGCCTCAAGGTGGAGCTGCTGCCGGACCTGAGTTACCCCACGTTGACGGTGCGCACCGACTATGAAGGCGCCGCGCCGGCCGAAGTGGAGACGCTGATCTCGCAGCCGGCGGAAGAGGCGCTGGGCATCGTCAAGGGATTGCGCAAGTTGAAGTCGATCTCGCGAACCGGGCAGAGCGACGTGGTGCTCGAGTTCGTCTGGGGCACCGACATGGAACAGGCCGGCCTGGACGTGCGCGACAAGATGGAAACGCTGCAACTGCCGCTGGAGGCCAAGCCGCCGGTGCTGTTGCGCTTCAATCCCTCCACCCAGCCGATCATGCGCCTGGCGCTGTCGTCCAGGCAGGAAGGCGGCAGCCAGGTCGATGCGATCCGGCGGCTGATGGAACTGCGCCGCTACGCCGACGACGACCTCAAGCGCAAGCTCGAGCCCGTCAGCGGCGTGGCCGCGGTGAAGGTCGGCGGCGGCCTGGAGGACGAGATCCAGGTCGATATCGACCAGCGCAAGCTGGCCCAGTTGGGCCTGTCGCTGGACAACGTGATCCAGCGCCTGCAGCAGGAAAACGTCAACCTCTCGGGCGGCCGCCTGGAAGAGGGCTCGCAACGCTACCTGGTGCGCACCGTCAACCAGTTCGCCACGGTCGAGCAGATACGCGAGATGCTGCTGACCACGGCCAGCGGCAGCGGCGCCGCCTCTTCGACGGGCGACAACCGCCAGTTGATGACGGCGATCCTGGGCAGCCGCGACCCGAACGTGCTGGCGGCGCTGCGCGGCAATGGCAGCAGCGGCGGCACATCGCCGGTGCGCCTGAAGGACGTGGCCGAGGTGCGCCAGGGCTACAAGGAGCGCGAGGCGGTGATCCGCACCGCCGGCCGCGAGGCGGTCGAACTGGCCATCTACAAGGAAGGCGACGCCAATACGGTGTCCACCGCCGACGCGCTGGAGGCGCGGCTGGAGACGATCCGCGGGCAGATGCCGGCGGACATCGAGATGACCGTGGTCGAGGACCAGTCGGTATTCATCCGCCACGCCATCAGCGACGTCAAGGTGGATGCGGTGATCGGCGGCCTGCTGTCGGTCCTGATCATCTTCCTGTTCCTGCGCGACGGCTGGAGCACGTTCGTCATCTCGCTGTCGCTGCCGATCTCGATCATCACCACCTTCTTCTTCATGGGCCAGCTGGGCCTGAGCCTGAACGTGATGTCGCTGGGCGGCCTGGCGCTGGCGACGGGCCTGGTGGTCGACGACTCGATCGTGGTGCTCGAGTCCATCGCGAAGGCCCGCGAGCGCGGGCTCGGAATCCTGGAGGCGGCGATCAGCGGCACCCGCGAGGTGTTCATGGCGGTGGTGGCATCCACCCTGACCACGATCGCGGTGTTCCTGCCGCTGGTGTTCGTCGAGGGCATCGCGGGCCAGCTGTTCCGCGACCAGGCCCTGACCGTGTCCATCGCCATCGCGGTCTCGCTGGTGGTGTCCATGACGCTGATCCCCATGCTGAGCGCATTGAAGGGTCGGCCGCCGCTGGAGTTTCCGCAGGAAGAGCCGCGCCAGCCGTGGCGGCCGGAAAAGACCTGGCAGAAGCCCGCGGCATTCGCCGGTCGCGGCATCGCGGCGATGTTCCGCTACGGTTTCTTCGCCGCCGCCTGGACGATGGTGCGGATCTTCCGCGGCATCGTGGCGTTGATCGGCCCGGTGATGCGCAAGGCCAGCGACATGGCGATGGCGCCCTATGGCCGCGCGGAGGCCGGCTACCTGCGGATGCTGCCCGCCGCGCTGGCCAGGCCATGGCCGGTGCTGGGCGGCGCGGCACTGGCGTTCGCGCTGACCCTGGCGGTGCTGCCGTTCCTCGGCGTGGACCTGATTCCGCAGCTGGCGCAGGATCGCTTCGAAATGACCGCCAAGCTGCCGCCAGGCACGCCGCTGGCGCAGACCGACGCGCTGATCCGCGACGTCCAGCAGAAACATGCCAAGGAGGACGGCGTGCGCCTGCTGTACGGCGTGTCCGGCACCGGCACGCGCCTGGACGCCAGCCCGACCGAAAGCGGCGAGAACATCGGCAAGCTGTCGGTGGTGATGGACGACACTTCGCGCGAACCGGCATTGACCGAGAAGCTGCGCGAGACGATGAAGGCCTATCCGTCCGCGCAGGTCGACTTCGCCCGCCCCGAGCTGTTCTCGCTGTCGCCGCCGCTGGAAATCGAGATCGAGGGCAACAACCTCGAGGCGATCCGCGTCGCCGGTACCCGCCTCGCCGGCATGCTGCGCGACAATCCGCACTATGCCGACGTGAAGTCGACGGTGGAGCAGGGCTTTCCGGAGATCCAGGTGGTGTTCGACCAGGACCGTGCCGCGGCGCTGGGCCTGACCACGCGCCAGATCGCCGATGCGGTGGTCAACAAGGTGCGCGGCAATGTCGCCACCCGTTACAGCTTCCGCGACCGCAAGATCGACGTGCTGGTGCGCGTGCAGGAATCCGAGCGTTCCTCGGTCGACGACATCAGGCGCCTGATCGTCAACCCGAACGGCAGCGCGCCGGTCGAGCTGGCCTCGGTCGCGGACGTGGTCTCCACCACCGGGCCGAGCGAGATCCACCGCGCCGACCAGCGCCGCGTGGCGATCGTGTCGGCGAACCTGCGCGATATCGACCTGGGCACGGCGATCGCCGAAGTGCAGAAAATGGTGGCCGAGAATCCACTGGGCACCGATATCGGCATGCGCATCGGCGGCCAGGGCCAGGAACTGGGCGAGTCGATCCGTTCGCTGCTGTTCGCGTTCGGGCTGGCGATATTCCTGGTCTACCTGGTGATGGCCTCGCAGTTCGAATCGCTGCTGCATCCCTTCGTCATCCTGTTCACCATTCCGCTGGCGCTGGTCGGTGCGGTCGGCGCGCTGTTGCTGTCGCGTTCGCCGATTTCGGTGGTGGTGTTCATCGGCCTGATCCTGCTGGTGGGCCTGGTGGTGAAGAACGCGATCATCCTGATCGACAAGGTCAACCAGTTGCGCGAAGAGGGCGTGGCCAAGCGTCAGGCGCTGGTCGAGGGCGCGCGCTCGCGCCTGCGCCCGATCATGATGACCACGCTGTGCGCGGTGTTCGGCTTCCTGCCGCTGGCGCTGGCCTTCGGCGAAGGTGCCGAGGTGCGCTCGCCGATGGCGATCACCGTGATCGGCGGCCTGCTGGTGTCGACCCTGCTGACCCTGCTGGTGATCCCGATCGTCTATGATCTGCTCGACCGCAAGCCGGACGCGTTCTACGCCGAGCGCGGGCGACGTGCGCGCAGCGATGCGGTGCAGGTGGCCGAGGTGCTGGCGCACGAGCAGGACGCACTGGGCGGCGCGGGCGTGAAGGACTGACCGGATGAACATCACCGAACTGTCCATCCGCCGCCCGGTCACCACGATCATGCTGTTCGTGTCGATGGTGGCCATCGGCCTGATCGCGTCCTTCCGCCTGCCGCTGGAAGCCGAGCCGGAAGCCACCATCCCGTTCTTCTTCATCTCGTTGCCGTACGCGGGATCGACGCCGGAGGAGGTCGAGCGGAACATCCTGCGCCCGGTGGAGGAAGCCATCGCGACGATGTCCGGCATCAAGTCGATGAACGCGCGCGCCAACGCCGAAGGCGCTTCCATGCAGGTGGAATTCAGCGACTGGGGCAAGGACATAGCCGTGGCCGCCTCCGAGGCGCGCGAACGCATCGATGCGATCCGCGACCAGTTGCCGGACGACTTCCGCCGCTACTACGTGCAGCGCTGGAGCACCACCGACCGCGAAGCGATGAGCCTGCGCCTGACCAGCGACATGGATCTGACCACGCGCGCCGAACTGATCGAACGCAGCATCAAGCAGCGCCTGGAGCGGTTGCCCGGCGTGGCGCGCGTCGAGGTGGAGGGCGTGGCCAAGCAGGAAGTGCTGGTGGCCCTGGACAAGGATCGCCTGAGCGCGCACGGCGTGGCGCTCAACGAACTGGTGGAGAAGCTGCAGGCGGCGAACTTCTCGGTGTCCGCCGGGCAAATCACCGAGGCGGGAAGGCGCCTGCGCATCCAGCCCAAGGGCGAACTGCAGGAACTGCAGGCGCTGCGCGACCTGCGCCTGGACAGCCGCGGCACGCGCCTGTCCGACATCGCCCAGGTCAGCCTGCAACCGCAGCGCATGGGCTATGTGCGGCAGATGGAAGGCAAGCCCAGCGTGGCCGTGGATATCTACAAGGAACGCTCGGCCAATCTGGTCGACCTCTCCCGCGCCGTGCGCGCGGAAATCAAGGTGCTGGAAAACGACCCGTCCATGCGCGGAGTCGGCATCGAGATCACCGACGACCAGGGGCAGGCGGTGACCAGTTCGCTGCTGGCGCTGGCCGAGGCCGGCGCGATCGGCCTGGTGCTGTCGGTGATCGTGCTGTACGCGTTCCTGCGCCACTGGCCATCGACCCTGATGGTGACCCTGGCCATCCCGATTTGCTTCATCATGACCCTGGGCTTCATGTACTTCGCCGGCATCTCGCTCAACATCATCTCGATGATGGGCCTGCTGCTGGCGGTGGGCATGCTGGTGGACAACGCGGTGGTGGTGGTCGAGAGCATCTACCAGGAGCGCGAGAAATACCCGACCAGGCCCTCGCTGGCCTCGATCATCGGCACCCGCCACGTCGCCATCGCCCTGTCGGCGGGTACCCTGTGCCACTGCGTCGTGTTCCTGCCGATGATGTTCGGCGAGAAGAACATCATCACCATCTACCTGTCCCAGCTGGCGGTGACGATCTCGGTATCGCTGCTGGCCTCGTGGCTGGTCGCGGTCAGCCTGATCCCGATGCTGTCGGCACGCATGCGGACCCCGCCGGCGGTGAAATCGCCGCTGATAACCCGGCTGCAGGACCGTTACTCGCGCGTGCTCCGCTGGACCCTGGAGCATCGCGGCTGGAGCGTGGCCGGCATCCTGGCCATATCGCTGGTCAGCGTCTACCCGATGACGCATACCCAGGGCGGCGGCGACGACAGCGACCCCAGCCAGATCAACATCTTCTACCAATGGCGCGGCGCCTATTCGAAGGAGGAAATGGGCAAGGAAGTGGCCCGGGTGGAGGCGTTCGCCAACGCCAACCGCGAGAAATTCCACATCGAGCGCGTGTACAGCCGCTACAGCGAGCAGGGCTGGGCCTCGACCCGCCTGTTCCTGACCGTGAAGGACCGCGACCAGAGCAAGCAGATCGAGGAGGAGGTGCGAAAGGGGTTGCCGCAATCCGCCCGCGCCAAGATCGGCATCGGCTGGCCGGGGAGCATGGGCAGCGACGGGCAGGGCATCCGCTTCAGCCTGGTCGGCGATTCGACCCAGACGCTGAAGGAACTGGCCGACGACATCGTGCCCATGTTGTCGCGAAACCCGAAGCTGCGCGACGTGCGAGTGGATACCGGCGATGCGAACACGGAACTGTCCGTGCAGGTGGACCGCGAGCGGGCGGCGGCATACGGCTTCAGCGCGCAGCAGGTGGCGCAGTTCGTCGGCATGGCCCTGCGCGGCTCGTCGTTGCGCGATTTCCACCGCGACGACGTGGAGATACCCGTCAACGTGCGCTTCGCAGGCTCCGAGAGCTACGGCATCGAGGATCTTTCCACCTTCATGGTGCGGGCGCCCAACGGCACCGAAGTGCCCCTGCTGGCGATGGTGGACGTCAACGTCAATCCGGCGGCGACGTCGATCCAGCGCCTGAACCGGCAGACCATGCTGCGCGTGGAGGCCGGACTGGCCAAGGACGTGCCGGTGGACGAGGCGCGCAAGTCGATCGAGACCGCGCTCGACGGCGTGCAGTTCCCCCCTGGCTACGGCTACACCTTCGCCGGGGGCAGCTTCAACATCAACTTCGACGGCATGGACCAGATGAAGAACGCCATTCTCATCGCCCTGGTCCTGATGCTGGTCATCATGGCGGCGGTGTTCGAGTCGCTGCTGTTCCCCGCGGCGATCATGTCCTGCGTGCTGTTCTCGATCTTCGGCGTCTACTGGCTGTTCTGGCTGACCGGCACGGAGATGAACATCATGGCGGTGATCGGCATCCTGGTGCTGATGGGCGTGGTGGTGAACAACGGCATCGTGATGATCGAGCACATCAACAACCTGCGTCGGCGCGGCCTGCCGCGTACCGATGCGCTGGTCGAAGGCAGCCGCGAACGGTTGCGGCCGATCATGATGACGATGGGAACCGCGATCCTGGCGATGATCCCGATCGCGCTGAACACCGAAACCGCGGACGGCATGCCGCCGTACTACCCGATGGCCCGCGCCATCGCAGGCGGCCTGGCGTTCTCCACCGTGGTCAGCCTGCTGTTCCTGCCGACCATCTACGCCATCCTCGACGATCTGCGCAGCGGTACCGCCAGGCTGGTCAAGCGGGCCCGGCTGCGCCGGGGCGAGCAGCCCGCCGCGGCGTCGGCAAGCATGACGGCGCTGCACGTGGACTGATCCGTGCGCGGGCAGGGGGAAAAAGGAAAGCCGGGCGATGCCCGGCTTTCTCCTGTTTGTGGCATCCGACGGCGGGAACTCAACCGAAGAACTTGCCCAGCATGCGCAGTCCGCCCGTCCATACGCCGATCGCGGTACCCAGGCTGGTCAGGAAGAAGTTCAGCAGGATGCGCGCCACCCGGTTCTTCCACCAGCCGCGCACGGTCTGCACGTCGTCGCGCAGCGCCATGAAGTCGGCGTAGGTGGGCTTGCGCAGGGTGGCCTCGACGAAGGCGCTGACCGTGCCGGAAGCCAGCGCGGGATGCAGCGGCGTCAGCGGCGACGAGACGAATGCCGCCAGGATGCTCAGCGGATGCCCGCCGGCGATGGCGCAGCCGATGGCGCCCAGCACGCCGGTGGCCAGCACCCATTGCAGGATCAGGTCCGAGCCCACGTCCACGCCGCCCTGCCAGAAGCCCCAGGCGAAACCGCCGACCAGGAACACGCCCAGCAGGATCGTGAACCACGGGATGTCGCTTTTCTGCGCAACGGTTTCCAGCCGGGCCAGCACTTCGGTGGGCTCGTCGGTGTCTTCGCGAAGATGGCGGGCCAGGCCCTGCAAGTGGCCTGCGCCGACCACCGCCAGCACGTCGTAGGTTCCGCCATCGGCGGACGAAGGCTTGGCCGCCGCGACCTGCCGCAACCGCGTCGCCATGTACTGGTCGCGCTCGGCGATGATGCTCTGGTACAGCGCGGGGCTTTCGGCGGCGAACTCGCCGAAGCTGGATTCCAGCATGTCGCCCTGCTTGAGCTTCTCGATCTCGGCGTCGCCGACTTCCTCGTCGGCGAACATGCCGGCCAGGATGCCGGCGCCGACCTTGCTGCGGCCCCACCAGCCCAGCGAATGCAGCGCGCGCTTGAAGGTCAGGCCCACTTCGCGGTCGATCAGGTGAAGCGGCAGGCCGCGTTCGCGCGCATCCAGCGCGCCGGCCTTCAGTTCGGCGCCGGGTTCGACGTCGAGCTGCTCCGCCAACCGGCGCTGGTAGGCCGCCAGCGCCAGGTTGGCGGCGAACAGGTGCGTCTTGCCGTCGCGGATCACCTTGACCAGGTCCATCCGCGCCAGGGCGTCCGGGTCGGTCAGCGATTGCAGGCGGCCGGCATCCAGTTCGATCGCCACGCTGTCGAACTGGCCGCTGGCGATCGCGGCGCGCACGGCGTCCACGCTGCTCTTCGAGACGTGCGCGGTGCCCAGCAGGGTGAAGCGCACGCCATCGCGCTCGACGACATGGTGCGGCTGGCCGGCCAGCGCGGCGGCGGCCGACGAAAGGGAAGTGGTGTCGTTCATCGTCTCATTCGTCATGGGGCGCGTCGGCGTTGCCGGCGCTCAGGGTGCGTTGCATCTGCACGGTGTCCAGCCAGCGGCCGTGCTTCCAGGCGATGCCGCGGAAAACGCCGACCAGCCGGAAGCCGAACTTCTCGTGCAGTCTGATCGACGCGGTGTTGTTGGGTTCGCCGATCACCGCGACCATCTGCCGGTAGCCGCGTCGTTCGCATTCGGCGATCAGGCGTTCCAGCAAAGCGGCGCCGATGCCGTGGCCCTGCTGTCCGGCGACGACGTACACCGAGTTCTCCACGGTGAAGCGGTAGCCGATGCGCGCGCGGTAGCTGTTGGCGTAGGCGTAGCCGACCAGTCGCCCTTCATGCTCGGCCGCCAGGTAGGGATAGCCCGCGTCCAGCACGCCGCGCACGCGCCGCGACATCCCGGCTTCGTCCGGCACGTCGTATTCGTAGGTGTTGACGTGGTCGCGGACTTCCGCCGCGTAAATGGCGGTGATGGCCGGCACGTCGGCCGACGCGACGTCGCGTATCGTCAGTTCCACGCGGGGCGTCTCAGTCGATGTAGCGCTTGAGCAGGTCGCCGTAGGCGTCGATGCGGCGATCGCGCAGGAACGGCCAGATGCGGCGGACGTGCTCGCTGCGCTGCAAGTCCACCTCGACGGTCAGGATGTCGGCGTCGACGCCGGCTTCGGCCAGGAACTCGCCCTGCGGCCCCAGCACATGGCTGTTGCCCCAGAACCGGATGCCGGAGGTGCCGAGCGGCGAGGGTTCGTGCCCGACGCGGTTGCAGCTGAGCACCGGCAGCCCGTTGGCGACGGCATGGCCGCGGTGGCTGAGTATCCACGCGTCGCGCTGGCGGTTCTTTTCCGCCTGTTCGTCGTCCGGGTCCCAGCCGATGGCGGTGGGGTAGAGCAGCAGGTCGGCGCCGGTCAACGCCATCAGGCGCGCCGCTTCCGGATACCACTGGTCCCAGCAGACCAGCACGCCCAGCCGGCCCACCGAGGTGTCGATGGGCGTGAAGCCGATGTCGCCGGGCGTGAAGTAGAACTTCTCGTAGAAGCCGGGGTCGTCCGGGATGTGCATCTTGCGGTACTTGCCCGCGATGCTGCCGTCCTTCTCGAAGACCACGGCGGTGTTGTGGTACAGGCCGGCGGCGCGGCGTTCGAACAGGGACGACACCAGCACCACGCCATGCCGTTTCGCCAGTCGGCCCAGGCGTTCGGTGCTGGGGCCGGGGATCGGTTCGGCCAGGTCGAATTCGTTCACCGACTCGTGCTGGCAGAAATAGGCGCCGTTGTGCAGTTCCTGCAGCAGCACCAGCTTCGCGCCGCGCTTGGCCGCCTCGGCCACGCGGTCCTCGATCACCGACAGGTTGGCGTCGGCGTCGCCGTGGTTGTTTTCCTGGATCAGGGCAACGGGCAGGGTGGTGCGGGTCATCGTGCGTGAGTCGGATGGGGCATGCGCCGTGGGGAACGCATGGTACCGCGTCGGCCACGGCGGCAGGCGGACGCGGCGTGAACGGGTCGCTCAGGCGGACGCATCGGGGGCGGTTTCCCGCCGCTGCTGCTGGCGGCCCAGCGCATGCCCGGTGAATGCCCAGGCCAGCGCGATGGCGGCGCCGATGAACATGGCCATCGACGGGTGCTCGGCCAGCACGTCCAGCGCCCGCTTGACCCATCCGCTCAGCGCATCGCCGCCGCGATAGACCACGGTGTCGATGAAGTTCTTGGCCTTGTACTTCTGTTCGGCCGGGACCACGGTGTAGAGCATCTCGCGGCCGGGCCGCACGAAAGCGTATTCGCCCGCGCGCCGCACCACCATCACCACCACGAACACGGCGAAGACCGGCGCCAGCGCCAGCCACAGGAAGCCGGCGGCCACCACCAGCGGCACCGCCACCAGCAGTATCCCCACGCCCAGCCGTTGCGCGATGCGGCCGGTGATGAACAACTGGCTGAGGATGGCCAGCGTCTGCACCACCGTGTCGATCAGGCCGAACACCTGGGTCTGCCGCGTCCGGTCGGGGAAGTATTCCTCCACCAGCCGCGCCTGCTCGAAATAGAGGAAGGTGGTGACGCTGCTCAGCAGCAGCACGAACAGCGCGATGCCCAGCAGGTAGGGCGAGCGGAATACCGCCGTCGCGCCCGCGAAGGGATTTCCGCCCAGCGGCTGCCGTCGCTGTTCGCTGGTGCTGGCACCCGCGGGCAATGGATGGCGGTCGCGCCAGCGATGCAACCAGGTGGCGGTGCCCGCGCTGGCCGCGATCAGCACGGCCGACAGCAGCATCAGCCCGCCGTGGCCCAGCGGTTCCACCAGGGCCGTGGTCAGCAGCGGTCCGACCAGTCCGCCCAGGCTGGCGCCGCCTGCGATCAGCGCGAACAGCCGCTTCGCCTCGCTGCTGGCCATCACGTCGGCCAATACGCTCCAGGCCAGCGAGATCATCAGCAGGTTGATCACCGACACCCAGATGTAGAACCCGCGCGCGATCCACACGTTCTCGGGCTGCACCAGCATGGCCACGCCGAACGCCAGCAGGCTGGCGACGACGAAGCCGAACACCCACGGCACGATCCGCCGCCGCGACACCTTCGACGCCAGCCAGCCGAACAGCGGCAGCACCGCCAGCGTGGCGAGGAAGGTGCCGGTGAACAGCCATTGCAGGTTGTCCACGCCACCGGCCACGCCCATCGTTTCGCGGATCGGCCGCAGCATGAAGTAGCCGGTGAACAACAGGAAGAACATCGCCAGCCCGGCGCCCACCGCCGGCGCTTCGTGCGGTTCCACGTTGAAGACGCGGGCGATGAAGCGCAGCGGTGGCGGGGTTCCGGCGGCCGGGTCGTTCATCGCGGCGGGTCAGGCCAGCGCGGCGATCAGCGCCTGGCGCTGCGTCTCGGTCAGGTCGGGGCCAAGGCCGGCCTGCAGGTTGTCGCTCTGGCGGTCGGGCTTGCCGGTCGCCGGGATCACCGCGGTGACCGCCTGGTGGCTCAGCGCGAACTTGAGGAAGGCCTGTGCCCACGAGGACACGCCGGTCTCGGCGACCGCCGCCGGCAGCGGCTTGTCCTTCACCTGCGCGAACAGCTTGCCGTCCTCGAACGCCCGGTTGATCAGCACGGCCACGCCCAGGTCCTGCGCCAGCGGCAGCACCCGCTTCTCCGCGCCCCGGCTGACCACGGAATAGTTGATCTGCAGGAAGTCGGGCTTCTCCGCCTGCACGACGTCGGCCAGTTCGTCCTGCGCGCTTTCCACGTAATGAGTGACGCCCACGTAGCGTACCTTGCCCTGTTCCTTCAGTTCCCGCGCGACGGCCAGCTGGGTCTTCAGGTCGCGCAGGTTGTGCACCTGCAACAGCGCCACCTTGTCGGTCTTGAGGCGACGCAGTGAGTCGTCGAACTGCGCCAGGCCGGCCTCGCGGCCGCTGACACCCGACAGCTTGGTGGCCAGCCAGGCCTTCGCCGTCAGGTCCTGCTCGGCGAGCAGGGCCCCCATCACGTCCTCGGCGACGCTGTAGGTGGGGGCGGTGTCGATCAGGGTGGCGCCGGCGGCGAAGAAGCGCTTCAGCACCTCGCGCAACGGGTCCAGTTCGGCGGCCGACTGGCCGACCTCGAAACTGCCGGAGGTGCCCATGCCGATCACCGGGATCCTTTCGCCGGTGGCGGGAATCGCCCGGGTGTTCAACGGGCCCGACAGGACGGGCGCGCTGGCGGCCTGCGCGGCGGAGGCGGCGGAAGGCGTGGCGCCATTGGCCTGCGCCGCATCCCGGCAGGCCGCCAGGCCGATGCCGGCGGCCGCGATGGCGGACGTGGTCAGGAACTTGCGTCGTGTGTACACGGCGGACTCCTCATGCGTAAGGAACCACCGGTTATCGATGATCGGCGGGCACGGTGTGTAAACGAAACGTTCAACCCGCCCCGACGTACGCCACGGATGCGGCGAACCGTGACGGAAACACGATCAGCCGAGCAGGCCCGCCGGCAGTTGCATGGTGATGCAGTGCAGGCTGCCGTTCTGCCAGATCAGCGGACGGCAGGGCACCTGCACGATCTCGCGGTCCGGATAGGCCTGCGCCAGCACGACGGCGGCGCGGTCGTCGGCCGCATCGCCATAGGCCGGCATCAGGACGGCGCCGTTGACGATCAGGTAGTTGGCATAGGACGCCGCCAGGCGGCGGCCGTCGTCGATCACCGGCCGCGCCCATGGCAGCGGGAACGGGCGGTAGGGCTTGCCGTCGCGCGTGCGCAAGGCCGCGATGTCGGCCGCCATCGCCTGCAGTTCGGCATGGTGCGAATCGGCGGGGTCGTCGCAGGCCTGGAATACGATGGCATCGCCCGGCGCGAAGCGGGCCAGGGTGTCGATGTGGGCGTCGGTGTCGTCGCCTTCCAGGTAGCCATGGTCCAGCCACAGCACGCGGTCCTGCTTCAGCCAGCCGGCCAGCTTGGCCGTCAGTTCCTCGCGCGAGGCGTCCGGGTGGCGTTCGTGCAGGCATTGCCAGGTGGTCAGCAGAGTACCATCGCCATCGGTCTCGATGGCGCCGCCCTCCAAAGCAAAATCAATGCTTTGGACGAAATAGTTATGAAACAACTCCATGCCCGAGAGCTCGCCCACCAACTGGTCGTCGCGGCTGGCTTCGTACTTGCCGCCCCAGCCGGTGAAGCGGAAATCGAGCAGCTTGAAGTGGGCATTGTCGCGGTCGCGCAGGGTGATGGGGCCGGAATCGCGCAACCAGGTGTCGTCGTATTCGGCCAAGACGAAGCGCACGCGCCGCATGTCCACCCGCGCCGAGCGCAGGCGCGCCTCGGCATAGGTCTGCAGGTCGTCGTCGGCCACGCAGACCACCACGTCCTGGAAACGGGCGATGGCCGCGACCAGGGCGACGTAGGTGTCCTCGACCGCGGCCAGGCGCTCGGCCCAGTCGGTCTCGGCGTGCGGCCACGCGATCAGGACCGCGGATTGGGGCTCCCACTCCGCGGGGAAACGGAAAGCATCGGTCATCGGCTTGCGCTGGAGGTTGCGTGGAAAGGCGGGGTCAACGGATCGGCGGCTTCGGGCCGATTTCCTCGGCGCTGGCCTTGTTGAGCACCACGTCGATGACGCGGTTCTTCTCGAAATACACCGTGAAGTCCGGATAGACCCAGCGGTTGATCACCGGCCATTGGCGCTTCTGTCCGCCGCGCGGTTCGAGCTTCTGTTGCGGGGCGCCGAAACGGGCTTCCACCTGGGCGGCGGTCTGTCCACGGACGGGCGCGGCTTCCGCCGGCTTTTCCCGGGCGCGTTCGACCAGTAGGGTGTCGGCGGCGGCGTGGCCGGCGAGGCCGAGCAGGGCGATCAACGGGAGTGCGAGGGCGCGACGGTTCATGAGTGGGTTCCCCTGGGTGACCCGCCATTTATAACAAAAGGCCGCCAACAAAAAACCGCCGCGCCGCAAGTAATGCGCGGCGATGGATGGATCGGCGCGTCGCCGCGCGCCCGAGCAATGAATGGGCTGAAACAAAAAGCCGCCTTGCGGCGGCTTTTTGCTTTGCGCCACGCGGACGGGAACTGGCTGCCGCCCGTCGGGGTGTCCCGCAGCCTCAGCGCTGGCGCGCCTTGAAACGCGGGTTGGACTTGCAGATCACGAAGACCTTTCCGCGGCGGCGGACCACCTTGCAGTCGCGGTGACGGGCCTTCGCCGACTTCAGGGAGGACAGGACCTTCATGAGATAAACCTCGGCGTAAAAGAGTGTGGGCGAAACTAAGCCCGCTATTCTAACGGCAATTCCATTGGCATATCAAGCGGTTGCGGTCGCTCCGGGAACGGCCGGCGGCGTCCGGGCAGGCGAGGGCGGGCGAGGGGGCGGCATAATGGCGGAAAACCACAAGGATCCGCCATGCCCGACACCGCCCCCGTACTGACCATCGATGGCCCCTCCGGCGCCGGAAAGGGCACGGTCAGCCGGATCGCCGCCCGTCGGCTGGGCTGGCATTACCTGGATTCCGGGGCGCTCTACCGGGCGGTGGGGGTGGCGGCCAGCTGGGCCGACCTGGACATTTCCGACCCGGCGGCACTGGTCCGCTGCGCCTTCGACACCACCATCCGCTTCCGCGAGGCCGACGATGGGCTGCGGGTGATCGTGGACGACCTTGACGCCACCGACGAGCTGCGCCTGGAAACCACCGGCGCCCTGGCCTCGGCCATCGCGGCGATCCCTGAGGTGCGGTCCGCCCTGAAGGAGCGCCAGCGGGCCTTCCGGCAGCCGCCGGGGCTGGTCGCCGATGGCCGGGACATGGGCACGGTGATCTTCCCGGATGCCCCCTACAAGGTGTTCCTGACCGCCAGCGCCGAGGAACGGGCGGAAAGACGGTATAAGCAGTTGAAAGACAAAGGGGTTTCGGTCACAATCGACGGTCTGCTACGCGAGATCCTCGCCCGCGACGCCCGTGATGCGCAGCGCACGGTGGCGCCGTTGCGGCCGGCCGAAGACGCCGTCCTCATCGACACCACCGGCCTGGACATCGATCAGGTGGTCGAGCGCGTGCTGTCGCTGGTGAAGCCGTAACCCGGATTCATCGCGTCCGCACGCAGCGCGGATCCACGTGCGGCAGAGACAGTCCCGTCCCGCGGCAATGGTGCCATGGCGGCGGTTTTTCCACTCCAACACACGGCACTTCCGTGCCGAAAGGGTGGACAGGGGGGCTCGCCGCATCCGGCGAACACCTGTCCGTGTGTCCAACTGAGTAATCAACAATGACCGAATCATTTGCCGAACTGTTTGAACAGAGCCAGACCCAACTGGCCAAGCTGAAGCCGGGCGCCATCGTCACCGGCGTCGTCGTGGAAGTCCGCAACGACGTGGTGGTGATCAACGCCGGCCTGAAGTCCGAAGGCATCGTGCCGATCGAACAGTTCCGGAACGACGCCGGCGAGATCGACGTGGGCGTGGGCGACGAAGTGAAGGTCGCGCTCGACTCCATCGAGAACGGCTTCGGCGAAACCGTCCTCTCGCGCGAGAAGGCCAAGCGCGCCATGGTGTGGGACGAGCTGGAAGAAGCGCTGGAGAAGAACGAAACCATCACCGGCCGCATCAGCGGCAAGGTCAAGGGCGGCTTCACCGTCGACATCAAGGACGTCCGCGCGTTCCTGCCGGGCTCGCTGGTCGACGTGCGCCCCGTGCGCGACCCGGGCTACCTGGAAGGCAAGGAGCTGGAATTCAAGCTCATCAAGCTGGACCGCAAGCGCAACAATGTGGTCGTCTCCCGCCGTGCGGTGGTCGAGAGCGAGCATTCGGAAGAGCGCGAGCAATTGATGGACAAGCTGCAGGAAGGCGTGGTGCTGAAGGGTGTGGTCAAGAACCTCACCGACTACGGCGCGTTCGTCGACCTGGGCGGCATCGACGGCCTGCTGCACATCACCGACATGGCCTGGAAGCGCGTGCGCCATCCGTCCGAAGTCGTGGAAGTCGGCCAGGAGCTGGACGTCCGCGTGCTGAAGTACGACCGTGAGCGCAACCGCGTCTCGCTGGGCCTGAAGCAACTGGGCGAGGATCCGTGGGACAACATCGCCCGCCGCTACCCGGCCAACAGCCGCGTGTTCGGCAAGGTCTCCAACGTCACCGATTACGGTGCGTTCGTCGAGATCGAGCCGGGCGTCGAAGGCCTGGTGCACGTGTCCGAGATGGACTGGACCAACAAGAACGTCAATCCGTCCAAGGTCGTGCAGGTCGGCGACGAGGTCGAAGTGATGGTGCTGGACGTGGACGAAGAGCGTCGCCGCATCTCGCTGGGCATGAAGCAGGTCGCCGCCAATCCGTGGGAGACCTTCGCGGCCACCCACAAGAAGAACGACAAGGTGTCCGGCCAGATCAAGTCGATCACCGATTTCGGCATCTTCATCGGCCTGGACGGCGGCATCGACGGCCTGATCCACCTGTCCGACATCAGCTGGAACACCACCGGCGAAGACGTCGTGCGCAACTTCAAGAAGGGCGACACGCTGGAAGCCGTGGTGCTGGCCGTCGATCCGGAGCGCGAGCGCATCAGCCTGGGCGTGAAGCAGCTCGAGCAGGATCCGTTCGGCCAGTACATGGCCGCCCATCCGAAGGGCTCGAAGGTCGAGGGCGTGGTCAAGGAAGTGGACGCCAAGGGCGCCACCATCGAACTGGCCGACGGCATCGAAGGCTACGTGTCGGCCCGCGACATCAGCCACGACCGCGTGGACGACGCCAGCCAGCACCTGAAGGTCGGCGACAAGGTCGAAGCCAAGTTCATCGGCATGGACCGCAAGGGCCGCACCCTGCAGTTGTCGATCAAGGCCAAGGACGAAGCGGAAACCGCCGAAGCGCTGGCCGAGTACAACAAGTCCGCCAGCGAAGCCGCCGCCGGCACCACCAGCTTGGGCGCGCTGCTGCGCGCGCAACTGGATGGCGGCAAGTCCGAGTAAGCCCGGGCGACAGACGCTCAAAGCAAGTCCGTTCCCAGCCGGCCCGGGGTCACCCGGGCCGGTTCGGGTACACCCGCCCGAACCCGCATGCGATGACCAAATCCGAACTCATCGAAATCCTGACCCGCCGCCAGCCGCACCTCAAGGCAGAGGACGTGGACCTGGCCGTGAAGGCGTTGCTGGAGATGATGGGCGGCGCATTGGCGCAGGGCGACCGCATCGAGATCCGCGGTTTCGGCAGTTTCTCGCTGCACTACCGTCCGCCCCGCCTGGGGCGCAATCCCAAGACCGGCGAATCGGTGGCGCTGCCCGCCAAGCACGTGCCGCACTTCAAGCCCGGCAAGGAACTGCGTGAGCGCGTCAGCGACGTCACGCCGATCGAGGAAGCCGGCGAGTAGCCCTTCCGTTCCGCGGCGCCGTGTCGATGCGCGCCGTCTCCGTTAAGCTAGGCGCTATCCCGCAAGGAGCCGCCTGATGAACATGTTCCGCCTGGTCGTTGCCCTGGTCTTCCTGATCCTGGGGCTGGTGATCGGCTTCCTCAACGACAGCCCGGCCATCACCCTGGACCTGATCTTCTTCCAGTGGTCCACCACGCCCGGCAACGCCATCATCCTGTCCTTGTTGACGGGGGTCGTGATCGGCGGATCGATCGTATTGGCCACGCTTGTACTGCCGCTGTACGCCAAGTTGCGCAAGGCAGGCAAGGCGCAGGCTTCCAGTGCCTCCGGCGACTCCGTTTCCACCGGCAACGGCGTCTGACCCATGGCCTTCCTGACCGAGTGGTTCTGGTTCTTCCTGTTCCTGCCGCTGGCCGCGCTGAGCGGCTGGATCATCGGCCGCAGGGGCGGGCAGCGACATGGCGACACCCAGGTCAGCCGGCTGTCCACCACGTATTTCCGCGGCCTGAACTACCTGTTGAACGAACAGCCGGACAAGGCCATCGAGCTGTTCCTGCACATCGCCGAACTGGACAAGGAAACCTTCGAGACCCAGGTCGCGCTGGGGCACCTGTTCCGGCGCCGTGGCGAGGTGGACCGCGCCATCCGCCTGCACCAGGGGCTGGTGCAGCGCCCCGACCTGAACGATGCGCAGAAGGTCCAGGCGCTGCTGGCGCTGGGCGAGGACTACATGCGTTCCGGCCTGCTGGACCGTGCCGAAACCGTGTTCAGCGACCTTGCCCGCATCGACCAGCGCGCCCCGCAGGCGCTCAAGCACCTGATCGGCATCTACCAGTCCGAACGCGACTGGGAAAAGGCCATCGAAAACGCGATGCGCTACGAAGAAGCCACCGGCGAAGCGATGGGCAAGCTGGTGGCGCAGTTCGAGTGCGAACTGGCCGAGCGCCAGCGCACCGCCAACAACGTGGAAGCGGCCCGCGCCGCCGTCGCGCGGGCCTACCAGGCCGATGCGGGCAGCGTGCGGGCCGGCATCATCGAAGGCCGCATCGAAACCGATGCCGGCCACCACGAGGCCGCCATCCGCGCCTTCGAGCGGGCGGCACGCCATGATCCGGACTACCTGCCGGAAGTGCTGCCCAGCCTGCTGGCCAGCTATGAACAGGTGGGCGACCTGTCGGGGGCGCGGGCCTTCCTGTCGGAGATGTGCGAGCACTACCGCGGCATCGCGCCGGTGCTGGCACTCACCAAGCTGGTGGAACGCCAGGACGGCGTGGCGGCGGCGCGGGCCTATCTGGCGCGCCAGCTGAAGGACCGTCCTTCCGTGCGCGGCGAAGCGGCGCTGATCGACCTGACGCTGGCCGAGGGCGCGGACCCGTCCGCGACCCTGCACGACCTGAAGCACATCACCGATCAATTGCTGGTGCGCAATCCCAGCTACCGCTGCACCCGTTGCGGCTTCGGCGCTCGTACCCATCATTGGCAATGCCCCAGTTGCAAGGAATGGGGCACCATCAAGCCGCTGCTCAATTACGCGGTGGTGTAGTGCCGGCCATGACGTACTGGCTGTTGCTGCACTTCGGCATCGCAGTGGCAGGGGCCTGGATGGCACGGCATTACGCCCTGCGCGGCAACCTGATGGACCACCCGGGCGAGCGGCGCAGCCACACGGTGGCCACCCCGCGTGGCGGCGGCATCGCCATCGTGGCGGCCCTGCTGTGCGCTGGCGGATGGCTGCTCTGGAACGGCCCGGATCAGGGGCAGGGAACCCTGCTGCCCGCCTTCCTGGTCGGCCTGGTGCTGGTGGCCGGCATCGGCTGGTGGGACGATCATCGCCCCCTTTCCCCCGCGTCCCGGTTGGTCGTGCAGGCGGTCGCCGCCGGATTGCTCGCCATGGCCGCGGGCCGGGACAGTGGAGATCCCCTGGCCGCCATGATCGCCTTTGCGGCCGCGCTGGTATTGGTCAACGTCTGGAATTTCATGGACGGGATCAATGGGCTGGCCGCAAGCCAGGCGGCGATCGCCGCGTGCGGGTTCGCTTTCTCGCTGCAGGGCGACTGGGCCTGGCTGGCGGCCGGATTGCTGGCGGCCTGCCTGGGGTTCCTGCCCTTCAATTTCCCGCGGGCCCGCATCTTCCTGGGGGACGTGGGCAGCGGAGCGCTGGGTTTTTCCCTGGCGGCCCTGCTGGCGGCTGGATGGACCCGCTCGACAGCCCCGTGGCCATTGCTGTGCTTGCCGCTATGCGCCTTCCTTGTCGACGCGGGCTTCACATTGCTGAGGCGCATGCTGATAGGAGAACGGTGGTGGACGCCCCATGTGACGCATCTTTACCAGTCCGCCGCCCGGCGTTTCGGTCATACGGCGGTAACCGTGATTTACGCAGCATTCGGTGGCGTTACTTTACTGTTAACCTATCTCCTGTCCCAGGAGGATGCCCGGACAGCGCTTGCCGCGACGGTCTGCGTGTATATGGGAGCGTCGGCGATGTGGGGAATTTTGCGAAGGAGAGTGCGTGGCTAGTTCAAGGAGAGGGACGCAATGAATTCCTGGCGAGATCGCGTAAGCAGCACACTGCCCCGTTTCCTGGTGGCCCTGCATGACCTGGCGATGGTGTGGCTGTGCTGGCAGGTGTTGCACCGCCTGCGCTATGCCATGGTGGCGCAGCCGCCGGAATTTCCCTTCTGGTCGAACGAAGTCGCCATCGTCCTGTTGGGGCAGGGCCTTGTCTTCTGGTGGATGGGCCTCTACCGGGGCCTCTGGCGCTTTGCCAGCTTGCCGGACCTGTGGAACATCGTGAAGGCCAGCGCGCTGGGATTCCTGGCGGTGGTGACCGGCCTGTTCTTCTACAATCGATTCGGCTCGACGCCGCGCGCCGTGCTGGGCTTCTATCCGTTCGCCCTGGTGGGCTTCCTTGGCCTGCCTCGCCTGG
Source organism: Pseudoxanthomonas putridarboris (assembly GCF_038321125.1). Lineage (NCBI taxonomy): Bacteria > Pseudomonadati > Pseudomonadota > Gammaproteobacteria > Lysobacterales > Lysobacteraceae > Pseudoxanthomonas > Pseudoxanthomonas putridarboris. The sequence goes on from NZ_JBBWWT010000003.1 coordinate 140,448, forward strand.
TCTATCGGGCCTGGAAGGACAGCCAGGCCCAGCGCTCGCAGGAGACGGCCTCGCGCGTCCTGATCCTGGGAGCGGGCAGGGCGGGCGAGGCGCTGGTGCGCGAACTGCGCCGTACCGGCGTCTACTATCCGGTGGCTTTCCTCGACGATGCCCCCAGGCTGCACGGATCCAAGCTGCAGGGCGTTCCGGTGCTGGGTGGCCTGGAGAGCGCGGCCGCGGTGGCCCGCGAGACGGCTGCCCGCATGCTGGTCATCGCGATGCCGTCGCTGGATGCGCCGGCCATGCAGCGCGTCGTGGCGATCTGCGAAAGCACCGGCCTGCCATTCCGGATGGTGCCGCGGCTGGTCAACGTGCTGGAAGGCCAGTCGATGCCGGGCGACCTGAAGGAGGTCGCCATCGAGGACCTGCTGGGCCGCAAGTCCGTCACGCCGGACTGGAAGCTGATCCGGGGCTGGCTGGGCGGGCGCACGGTCATGGTCACCGGCGCCGGCGGCTCCATCGGTTCGGAACTTTGCCGACAGTGCGCGCGGCACGGGGCGCAACGCATCGCGTTGCTGGAAATCGACGAACTGGCGCTGATCACCATACAGGGCGACCTGCAGCGCGCGTTCCCCGACCTGGAAATCCTGCCGGTGCTGGGCAATTGCGGCGACCCGGCGGTGATCGCGCATGCCCTGCGTCTCGCAGAGCCCGATGCGGTCTTCCATGCGGCGGCCTACAAGCAGGTGCCGCTGCTCGAACAGCACCTGCGCGAAGCCATCGGCAACAACGTGTTGGCCACGGAGACGGTGGCGCGTGCCTGCCGGGAGGTGGGGGTATCGACCTTCGTGCTGATCTCCACCGACAAAGCGGTGGATCCGGCCAACGTGCTGGGCGCGACCAAACGCCTGGCGGAAATGGCGTGCCAGGCACTGGACGACAGCCATTCCCGCACGCGCTACGTGACCGTGCGGTTCGGCAACGTGCTGGATTCCGCCGGCAGCGTTGTCCCGCTGTTCCGCGAGCAGATCCGCAAGGGCGGGCCGGTGACGGTGACCGATCCGGACGTATCCCGCTATTTCATGACCATTCCGGAGGCCTGCCAGTTGATCCTGCAGGCGGCGTCGGGAGCGGCCCACGCATCGATCTATACGCTGGACATGGGCGAACCGGTACCGATCCGCTTGCTGGCCGAACAGATGATCCGCCTGGCCGGCAAGCAGCCCGGACGCGACATCGCCATCGTCTACACCGGCCTGCGGCCGGGCGAGAAGCTGCACGAAACCCTGTTCCACGCGGACGAGCGTTATCGTCCCACCTCGCATTCCAAGATCATGCAGGCGGTGGCGCGCGAGGTCTCGCCCGAGTTCATCGAGCTGGCGCTGCAGCGCCTGCGCGCCGCGTATGGCCGTTACGACTCGGAAGAACTCCAGGAAGTGCTGCGGGTCGCCGTGCCGGAATTCACGCCGATGTCGAATCAGGAAGAGGCCGCATCGGCTAACATCGTGGCCTTCCCAGGCCGCGAAGCCCGCAGGATCCGATGAACCAGCGCATCCGCAAAGCCGTGTTTCCCGTTGCGGGACTCGGCACCCGTTTCCTTCCCGCCACCAAGACCGTTCCCAAGGAAATGCTGCCGATCATCGATCGGCCGCTGATCCAGTACGCCGTCGACGAAGCCGTCGAGGCGGGATGCGACACCCTGGTGTTCGTGACCAACCGCTACAAGCACGCGGTGGCGGATTACTTCGACAAGGCTTACGAACTGGAACAGAAGCTGGAACAGTCCGGCAAGCACGAGCAGTTGGAGCTGATCCGCAACGTATTGCCTCGGCATGTGCGCGCGGTGTTCGTGACCCAGGCCGAGGCGCTGGGCCTGGGCCATGCGGTGCTGTGCGCGAAACCCATCGTGGGCGATGAGCCATTCGCGGTGCTGCTGCCCGACGACCTGATCTGGAACCGGGGTCCCGGCGCCCTGAAGCAGATGGCCGACGCCGCCGAAATTTCCGGTGCCAGCATGATCGCCGTGCAGGACGTGCCGCACGAGCAGACCGGCAGTTACGGCATCGTGGCCACCGGCAACTTCTCCGGGCGCGAGGGCCGCATCGATGCCATCGTCGAGAAACCCAAGCCTGAAGTGGCGCCCAGCAACCTGGCGGTAGTGGGGCGGTATGTACTCGATTCGCGCATCTTCGGCTTGCTGGAGAGCACGCAGCCTGGCGCGGGCGGCGAGATCCAGCTGACCGATGCCATCGCCGCACTGCTGACGGAGAAACCCGTCCATGCCTATCGCTTCCAGGGCACCCGTTTCGATTGCGGCACCCATATCGGCTTGATCGAGGCGACCATCCGTTACGCGCTGGACCACGAAACGCTGAGCGATGCCGCGCGCGACATGATGCAGAGTGCGCTGAACGAACTGGGCGTGCAGGAGCTGAAATAGCCCGCCTCGAGCGGCTATGGTAGTGGGGACGGTTCAGTCCATTACTTCTACGTCGCCCATCCATGCTTGCTTCGCACCCGGCACCGGCTGCCAATTACTACCTCGATACAGCGGGGATTCCACCGTCGTTGCCCGCACTCCAGCAGCGCCTGGAGATGTCGGTATGCGTGATCGGTGGCGGGTTTGCCGGTCTCAACACGGCGTTGGGATTGGCCGAACGAGGCGTCCGGGATGTCGTCGTGCTCGAGGCCCGGATGCCGGGCTACGGCGCGTCGGGTCGCAACGGCGGCTTCGTGTTCGGCGGTTTCTCGCGTGGCGAGGGCGCGTTGCTGCGCGAACTCGGGCCGTCGCGAGCCCGGGCGCTCTACGCCGGCACGACCGATGCGGTCGAACTGATCCGGCAGCGCATCATCCGCCATGCCATCGCCTGCGACGACACGCGGGCGGGGGTGATCTGGGCCAACTGGTTCCGGGACCAGGACGTGCTGCGCGTCCGGCAACGCCTGCTTGCCGAGCATTACGCCCAGGATTGGCAATGGATGCCGCGCGAGGACGTGCGTGAGCGCATCCGGACCCATCGCTACCACGATGCGTTGTTCGAGCCACAGGCGTTCCATTTCCATCCATTGAAGTACGCCTACGGCATCGCGCGGATAGCGCTCGCACAGGGCGTCTCGGTGTTCGCCCACTCGCCTGCGATCGCGCTGCGGCGCGAAGGAGCGGGCTGGTGCGTGGAGACTCCGCAGGGCCAGGTAAGCGCCAGGAACGTCGTGCTGGCCTGTGGGGGATACCTGGCCGGGCTTCACCGCCGCGTGGATGCGGGCGTCCTTCCCATCGCCACCTACGCCATGGTCACCGAGCCCCTGCATTCGCGAATGGACGACGCGCTGAGGACCCGTGCCGCCATCTACGACACCCGCTTCGCCTTCGACTACTACCGTCCGCTGCCGGACACGCGCCTGCTGTGGGGCGGGCGGATTTCCGTGCGGGATCGCGCACCGGCGGCGGTGAAGCGATTGCTCTACCGCGACCTGATGAAAGTCTTCCCGCAACTGGAAGGCGTCGGCATCGACTACGCCTGGTCGGGCCTGATGAGCTATGCGCGCCATGAGATGCCGCAGATCGGCAAGGTGGACGAAGGATTGTGGCTGGCGCAGGCGTTCGGCGGGCATGGCGTGGCACCCACCACGTTCGCCGGCGAAATCATCGCCGCGGCGATCGCCGAGGGCGATGGGCGCTGGCGCGAATTCTCCGACTACGGCCTCGTCTCGGCCCTGAAGCCGGCGGGATTCGTGGGGGCGCAGCTCGGTTACTGGTGGGCCCAGTTCAAGGACGCCTGGAAGGACAGGATGGAAAGAGGAAAGAGGCCATGAACGACCTGGACACCATCGAGTGGACCGATTTCCAGCGCGTCCTGTTGTGCGCGGGCACCGTGCTGAAAGTGGAGGAATTCCCGCAGGCGCGCAAGCCAGCCTGGAAGCTGTGGGTCGACTTCGGTCCGTACGGGGTGAAGAAAACCAGTGCGCAGGTCAAGGCGCTTTATGCCGCGGAGGATCTCGTTGGCAGGCAGATCGTGGGTGTCATCAACTTTCCGCCGAAACAGGTGGGGCCGTTCCTGTCCGAATTCCTGTTGACAGGCTTCCATACCGACGAAGGCGTGGTCGTCGCCACGGTGGAAAGGCCGGTGCCGGACGGAACCCGAATGGCCTGAGCCCTCGTGTCCGGCCGGTGGAAAAAGAATGGCGCCTTTCGGCGCCATTCGTGATCGGAGTTTCCGGAAAGTCGGCTTCGATCAGAGCGACTCGAAGATGCCCGCCGCGCCCATGCCGGTGCCGATGCACATGGTCACCATGCCGTACTTCTGCTGGCGGCGACGCATGCCGTGCACGATGGTGGCGGTGCGGATCGCACCGGTCGCGCCCAGCGGATGGCCCAGCGCGATGGCGCCACCGAGCGGATTGACCTTCGATGCGTCCAGTTCGCTGTCGCGGATCACGGCCAGCGCCTGCGCGGCGAAGGCTTCGTTGAGTTCGATCCAGTCCAGTTGGTCCTTGGTCAGGCCGGCCTGCTTCAAGGCCTTCGGGATCGCCGCGATCGGGCCGATGCCCATCACTTCCGGGCGCACGCCGGCGACGGAAAAGCTGACGAAGCGCGCCAGCGGGGTGAGGCCGTAATCCTTGATCGCCTGTTCCGAGGCCAGCAGCACGCCGGCCGCGCCGTCGCTCATCTGCGACGAGGTGCCGGCGGTGACGGTGCCGCCGAACTGCGGGTTGCGGAACACGGTGCGCAGCTTGGCCAGGCCTTCCAGCGAGGTGTCGGCGCGCGGGCCTTCGTCCTGTTCGACCAGCAGCTTCTTCAGCCGCACGAGGTTGCCCGCCAGATCGGGTTGGCGGGAGACGACTTCGTACGGGCTGATCTCGTCCTTGAATTCGCCGGCGGCCTGTGCGGCCAGCGCCTTCTGGTGCGATGCCAGGGCGAACGCGTCCTGCTCTTCGCGGCTGACCTTCCATTCCTCGGCGACCTTCTCGGCGGTGATGCCCATGCCGTAGGCGATGGCGACATGGTCGTTGTCGAACACGCTGGGTGCCATCGCGATCTTGTTGCCCATCATCGGCACCATCGACATCGACTCGGTGCCGCCGGCCAGCATCAGGTCGGCATTGCCCAGGCGGATCTGGTCCGCGGCCATCGCCACCGCCTGCAGGCCGGAGGAGCAGAAGCGGTTGATGGTTTGCGCGGCGATGGTGTTGGGCAGGCCGGCCAGCAGCACGCCGATGCGCGCCACGTTCATGCCTTGCTCGCCCTCGGGCATGGCGCAGCCGATGATGGCGTCGTCGATGCGATCGACGTCGATGCCGGGCGCCTGCGCAATCACGGATTTCAGCACGTGCGCCAGCATGTCGTCCGGGCGGGTGTTGCGGAATACGCCTTTCGGCGCCTTGCCGACCGGGGTGCGGGTGGCGGCGACGATGTAGGCTTCTTGGATCTGTTTCATGGCTTTCTCCGAAAGCCGGGATTGGGGATTCGGGAATCGGGATTCGCAAAAGCGAATCCTGTTTCTCCGAACGACTCTTGCACCCGGCGGAATTTTGGAAGGTTGGAAGGAATCGGAGTCCGCTGTTACGAATCTCCAATCCCGAATCCCGAATCTCAGTTCCTCAGCGGCTTGCCCGTCTTCAGCATGTGCGCGATGCGGGCCTGGGTCTTTTCCTGCTGGGCCAGTTCGACGAAGTGCTTGCGCTCCAGTTTCAGCAGCCAGTCCTCGTCCACCAGCGCGCCGCGATCGATCTCGCCGCCGCACAGCACGGTGGCGATGCGCACGGCGATCTCGTAGTCGTAGTCGCTGATGAAGCGGCCTTCCAGCATGTTGACCAGCATCATCTTGAAGGTGGCGATGCCGACGTCGCCGGCCACCTGGATGCGGCGGGCGGGCAGGGGCGGGCGGTAGCCGCTTTCGGCCAGCGCCAGTACCTGCTGCCTGGCCACATACAACTGCTCGTAGGCGTTGAAGACCACGTGGTCGGTCGGGCGCAGCAAGCCCAGTTCCTTGGCCTCCACGGCGGAGGCGGACACCTTGGCCATCGCCACGGTCTCGAAGGTCTTCTTCAGTTCGGCGAACACATCGCCGCCCGGACCCGCCGCCGCGGAAGCGCGCACGGCGAGTTCCTTGAGGCCGCCGCCGGCCGGCAGCAGGCCCACGCCGGCCTCGACCAGGCCGATGTAGCTTTCCAGCGACGCCACCGCCTTGGCGCTGTGCATCTGGAACTCGCAACCGCCGCCCAGGGCCAGGCCGCGCACGGCCGCGACGACCGGCACCAGCGCGTACTTGATGCGCTGGCTGGTGGCCTGGAAGTTGGCGACCATCGCTTCGAACTCGGCGATCTTGCCGGCCTGCAACGCGCCCAGCGCACCGGCCAGGTCGGCGCCGGCGGAGAACGGTTCCTTCGGCTGCCAGATCACCAGGCCCTTGAACTTCTGCTCGGCGATGGCGACCGCTTCCTGCAAGCCATCCAGCACCGCATCGGACACGGTGTTCATCTTGGTCTTGAAGCTGACCACGCCGATGCCGTCGCCGTCGGTCCACAGCCGCACGCCGTCGTTTTCGTAGATCGTCTCGCCCTGCGGGAACACTTCGCCCAGCAGCGGGTCCGGGAAACGCTGGCGCTGGTAGACGGGCAGGGCCGAGCGCGGCAGCTTGGCGTTGCGGGCGGGGCTGTAGCTGCCTTCGGCGGCATGCACGCCCTCGCGTCCGTCGAACACCCAGTTCGGCAGCGGCGCGCTGCTCATGGCCTTGCCGGCGACGATGTCGTCGGCGATCCACTGCGCCACCTGCTTCCAGCCTGCCGCCTGCCAGGTCTCGAACGGGCCCAGCGACCAGCCGTAGCCCCAGCGGATGGCCAGGTCCACGTCGCGCGCGGTGTCGGCGATGTCGGACAGGTGGAAGGCGCTGTAGTGGAACAGGTCGCGGAACACCGCCCACAGGAACTGCGCCTGCGGATGCTCGCTTTCGCGCAGTTTGGCGAACTTCTCGGCCGGGTTCCTGATCTTCAGTATCTCGACCACGTCCGGCGCGGCGGCGCGGTCGGCGGGGCGGTAGTCCTGCTTGGCCAGGTCCAGCACCACGATGTCCTTGCCGACCTTGCGGAAGATGCCCGCGCCGGTCTTCTGGCCCAGCGCGCCCTTGGCGATCAACGCCTCCAGCCACTTCGGCGCGGCGAAGTGCTTGTGCCACGGATCGTCGGGCAGGGTGTCGCCCATGGTCTTGATGACGTGGGCCATGGTGTCCAGGCCGACCACATCGGAGGTGCGGTAGGTGGCCGACTTGGGCCGGCCGATCAGCGGACCGGTGATGGCGTCCACTTCGTCGAAGCCCAGCTTGAACTCCGCCGTGTGGTGGGCGGTGGCCAGGATCGAGAACACGCCGATCCGGTTGCCGATGAAGTTCGGGGTGTCCTTGGCGTAGACCACGCCCTTGCCCAGCGTGGTGGTCAGGAAGGTTTCCAACCCTTCCAGCACCGCGGCGTCGGTGGTCTTGGCCGGGATCAGCTCGGCCAGATGCATGTAGCGCGGCGGGTTGAAGAAGTGCACGCCGCAGAAGCGGTGGCGAAGTTCTTCGGGAAGAACTTCTGCCAACTTGTTGATTCCCAATCCGGACGTGTTGCTGGCCAGTACGGCATGGCCAGCCACGAACGGCGCGATCTTCTTGTACAGGTCCTGCTTCCAGTCCATCCGCTCGGCGATGGCCTCGATGATCAGGTCGCAGCCCTTCAGGTGTTCGAGCCCGGTTTCGTAGTTGGCCGGAGTGATCGCCTCGGCCAGCGACTTGCCGGCCAGCGGGGCAGGGCTCAGCTTGGCCAGGTTGGCGATCGCCTTCAGCACGATGCCGTCGGGATGACCGTCCTTGGCGGGCAGGTCGAACAGCACCGTATCGACGCCGGCGTTGGTCAGGTGCGCGGCGATCTGTGCGCCCATGACACCGGCGCCGAGCACGGCCGCCTTGCGTACAAGTAGTTTCTGAGACATATTCATCAACCTATTGTAATTTAAAGAAAATTTAGCCACGTATCATGCGGGCGAACACGAATACAGCCCCTTACGAAGAGCCTGCTGCCTTATCCGTGCTCATCCGCATCATCCGTGGCGGCTCAGCTTTTCAATCCGGCCGCGGCGAAGCGGATCAGTTCCTGTGCAGCCCGCTGACGATGCGCCACCTCGGTGACATTGGCGGGACGCTTGATCAGGCCGAAGTCGGCCATGGCGTAGGTCAGCGCACCGGAAAAGAAGTCCAGGCGCCAGTACAACTCTTCCTTGCTCAGCGCCGGGACGCAGGCGGCGATGGCCTTGCCGAACTCGCGCAGCACGTGGCCGTAGTGGTCGGACAGGAACTGGCGCAGGCCGTCGTTCTTCTCGGCGTAGGCGCGGGCGATCACCCGGACGAAGGCGCCGCCGCCGTGACGGTCCTGGGCCAGCGCCAGCGCGGGCTCGACGAAGGCGGCAAGGATGGGTTCCAGTTCGCCCGGCCGCTCGGCCAGGGCCTTCTGCAGCTGGGACAGGCGGGCCGCGGTCATGTCGTCCATCCTGCGGCGGAAGACCTCGTTGACCAGGTTCTCCTTGCTGCCGAAGTGGTAGTTGACCGCGGCGATGTTGACGTCGGCCCGGCTGGTGACCTGGCGCAGCGAGGTGCCGGCGAAGCCGTGCTGGGCGAACAGTTCTTCGGCGGCCCCCAGGATCCGTTCCTTGGTGGAAAAGTGCGTGGCGTTGCCCAATGGAGTCTCCGGCTTAATCAAACGCTTGTTTGATTCATTGTCCGCCTGTCGTCCGCGACTGTCATGCTGCTAAGCAGCAATCCGGTCGAAAGGACCCGCTGCATCCTGCGCCGGGATACGTTAGAATCTCGCTACGCTTTCTGGTCTAAGCCCGCGTTTCGACGCGGGTTTTTTATGTTAACCTTGGGCCCTTTAGTGGCCCGCCCAACGGAGAAAATCCCCATGGCGCTGGAGCGCACCCTGTCGATCGTCAAGCCCGATGCCGTTGCCAAGAACGTCATCGGCGAAATCTATGCACGTTTCGAAAAGGCCGGCCTGAAGATCGTGGCCAGCAAGATGAAGCACCTGTCGCGTCGTGAAGCCGAAGGTTTCTACGCCGTGCACCGCGAGCGCCCGTTCTTCAACGCGCTGGTCGAGTTCATGATCTCCGGCCCGGTCGTCGTGCAAGTGCTGGAAGGCGAGAACGCGGTCCTCAAGCATCGCGAAATCCTCGGCGCCACCAATCCGAAGGAAGCCGCGCCGGGCACGATCCGCGCCGACTTCGCCGACTCCATCGACGCCAATGCCGCGCACGGTTCGGATTCGGTCGAGAACGCGAACATCGAGATCGCCTATTTCTTCGCCGCCACCGAAGTGTTCTCGCGCTAAGCAGCAGGCGATGAGCAGCCACGAACTAGCGCCGATCGAATTGAAGCTGGCCACGGATGCGCAATCCGTGGCCGTCGGCGCGGTCGTGTCCGCGAAACAGAACCTGCTGGACCTGGACCGGGAAGGCATGGAGCGTTTCTTCGTCGAGCGACTCGGCGAACAGAAGTTCCGCGCCCACCAGGTGATGAAGTGGATCCATCACCGCTACGTCACCGAGTTCGAACAGATGACCGACCTCGGCAAGAACCTGCGAGCCAAGCTGCAGGAACATGCCGAGGTCGTCGTCCCCGGCATCGTGTTCGACAAGCCCTCCGCCGACGGCACCCACAAGTGGCTGCTGGGCATGGGCGTGGACGGCAAGAACGCGGTGGAAACCGTCTACATCCCCGACAAGAACCGCGGCACGCTGTGCGTGTCGTCGCAGGTGGGTTGCGGGCTGAACTGCACGTTCTGCTCCACCGCCACCCAGGGCTTCAACCGCAACCTGACCACCGCCGAGATCATCGGGCAGGTGTGGATCACCGCGCGCCACCTGGGCAACGTGCCCGCGCAGAACCGCCGTCTCACCAACGTGGTGATGATGGGCATGGGCGAGCCGCTGCTGAACTTCGACAACGTGGTGCGCGCCATGAACATCATGCGCGACGACCTGGGCTACGGCCTCGCCAGCAAGCGGGTGACGCTGTCCACGTCCGGCCTGGTGCCGATGATCGACAGGCTTTCGACCGAGACCGACGTGTCGCTGGCGGTGTCGTTGCACGCCCCGAACGACGCGCTGCGCGAACAGTTGGTGCCGCTCAACAGGAAGTATCCGATCGCCGAGCTGATGGCGTCCTGCGCCCGCTACCTGCGCGCCAACAAGAAGCGCGAATCGGTGACCTTCGAATACACGCTGATGAAGGGCGTCAACGACCAGCCCGAACACGCGCGCCAGCTTGCGCAGCTGATGCGCAAGTTCGGCAATGCGGTGCAGTCGAAGGATGCGGGCAAGGTCAACCTGATCCCTTTCAATCCGTTCCCCGGCACCCGCTACGAACGCGCGCCGGAAGAGGACATCCGCGCCTTCCAGAAACTGCTGCTCGATGCCCACGTGCTGACCATGGTCCGGCGCACGCGCGGCGACGACATCGACGCGGCCTGCGGACAGCTCAAGGGGCAGGTGATGGACCGCACCCGCCGGCAGGCCGAATTCCGCCGCCACCTGCAGGAACAGGGCATCGACGATGCGGCATAAGGGGTTCTGGCTGTTGCTCGTCCCCATACTGCTGGCCACCGGCTGCAGCCGCCTGACCTTCGTCAAACCGAAGATGGAGCGCAAGGACGGCGAGCAGATCGCCGAGGACTACCACGTCAAGGACAGTCCCGAGGTCAAGCGCCGCCAGGCCATCCAGGGCATGCTGTCGCGTTCGGTGCAGCGCCTGCAGACCGGCGAACTGGATGCCGCGGCCCGCGAGGCGCAGGCCGCGCTGAAGCTGGATCCGAATTCGGTCGACGCGACCACCATGATGGCGGTCGTCGAGGATCGCCGCGGCCGCTCCAAGCAGGCGGGCGAACTGTACAAGCGCGCCGCGGAACTGGCCCCGCAGCAGGGCATGGTGCAGAACAACTACGGCACCTGGCTGTGCGCGAACGGCTTCGCGCCCGAATCCCTGGTGTGGTTCGACCGCGCCTTGCGCGCGCCGGACTACCCGACGCCGGCGATGGCGCTGGCCAATGCCGGCAATTGCGCGCTGTCGTCCGGCCAGATCGAACGGGCCGAGCGCGACCTGCGGCAGGCGCTTTCCCTCGACCCGTCCAACGCCACCGCACTGGGTGCGCTGGCGGAAGTCGAATTCCGGCATCAGCGCTACTTGCCGGCGCGCGCGTTCGTGGAGCGTCGCCTGGCGGCTGCACCAGCCAACGCCAGCGTGTTGAAACTCGCATCACAGATTGAAGAAAGACTCGGCGACAAGGCCGCTGCCAGCCGATATGTTCAGCGACTTCGGGCGGAGTTCCCCGACGCGGTGGACGTCACAACTGGGGGAAAAGCAGGGCCATGACGGATTTCGATGTGGGATCGCAGCACCCGCAGGGCTGCGGGGAATCGCTGCGGGCGGCGCGCGAACGCGCCGGAATGTCGCTTCAGGATGTCAGCCAGCGATTGAAGATGCCAAGCCGGGTGCTGCAGGCCCTGGAGGCCGGGCAGTGGGAGCAGCTGGGGGGAGCCGTGTTCGTGCGCGGCCAGTTGCGCAGCTACGCCCGGCTGGTGGGGATCGACGTGGAGCCGTTCCTTCAGCAGGCCGCGATCGGCCCGGTGCAGCCGGCCGAACTGGTCAGCCACAGCTATACGCCGCGCTTCCAGCATTTCTTCGAGAGCGCCAAGCGCCGCGCCGTGTACGTGGTGCTGACCGTGGTCATCGTCACCCCGGTGTGGATGGGCCTTCGCCCGCAACTGGGCAAGAGTCCCGCGAACACGACCGCGTCGCTGGACGTGGTCCCGGCCGAGACCGCCGGCCCGGCGCAGACCCACGGAAGGCCAGCGGCCACGCGGTCGCAGGCGACGCCGTACGTGGCCTCGATGGCGCCGATTCCGCGCGCTGCCGCGCCCTGGTTGTCGTTGCGTTTCAAGGGCGACAGCTGGGTGGAGGTCAACGCGCCCGACGGACGCAAGGTCGAGCACGCATTGATCAAGTCGGGCGAGGAGCGTCGCTACGCGCGGGGCGAGGTGGGCCGCGTCAAACTGGGCGATGCCACAGCGGTCGAGGTTCAGCATGCGGGTAGTACGGTGGATCTGGCGCCGTACCAGCGAGCGAACGTCGCACGCTTTGCGGTATCCTCTGAGGGTTCCCTAGCGCCGGTCGGTGACTGACCCGCGCGCGGGTTTGTCCAACCAAGACCAAGACCCCGCCTCGACGGGGCAAGAGAGCGCATGGCGATTGATGATCTGCTCGACGAGCACGAACAAAGCGAACGTGTCCGCAGCTGGCTGAGGAACAATGGCGCCGGCCTGATCGGCGGCGTGGCCCTCGGCCTTGCGGTCATCCTGGGCTGGCAATGGTGGCAGAAGGACCAGGCCCGGAAGAACGAGCAGGCCCACCAGGATTACCAGGCCGCCCTGGAGGGGGCCGCCGGCAACGACCTCAAGCAGGCCCAGGCCGTCGTCGCCAAGCTCTCCGCCGAAGACGAGATCTATGCCGATCTGGCCGGGCTGCAACTGGCCAAGGCCCAGGTGCAGGCAGGGGAACGCGACGCGGCCATCGCCACGCTGCGTGCACTGACTCCCGATGCTTCGCTTCGCCCCATCGTCAACCTGCGCCTGGCGCGCCTGTTGAACGACGCCGGCAAGCACGACGAAGCCCTGAAGCTGCTGGCACAGGCGGACGATGCGTCCAGCCTGGAAGCGCGCGGCGACGCCCTGCTCGCCGCCGGCAAGGCCAAGGAAGCGCAGGAGGCCTATACCAAGGCCCTGACCACGCTGGACGTGGCCTCGCCGCAGCGCCGCCTGGTCGAATTGAAGCTGGCCGGCGCCGGCGGCACGCCGCCGAAGACGGGAGACAACGCCTGATGCGTGCTTCCTCTTCCGTGTTATCGCGGTTGCTGATCGCCGCGACCCTGCTGGTCGCCTTGGCGGGCTGCAGCACCATCAAGGGCTGGTTCGGCAGCAAAGAAAAGGAAGGCGAGAAGCCGACCGAGCCGGCCAAGCTCACCGACTTCGCCGCCAGCACGAACGTTTCCAAGCTCTGGAGCGCCAACGCCGGCAAGGGCGAGGGCCGCGTCGGCGTGCAGCAGACGCCGTCGATCAACGACGGTCGCGTGTATGCCGCGGCGGTGGAAGGCGGCGTGCGCGCCTTCGACCTGCAGACCGGCAGGTCCGTCTGGCAGTACAAGTCCAAGCTGCGCCTCTCCGGCGGTCCCGGTTCGGGCGATGGCCTGGTGGCGGTCGGTACGCTGGACGGCCAGGTGATCGTGCTTGACGCCTCCACCGGCGCCGAGAAGTGGCAGGCCAAGGTGCCCAATGAAGTCATCGCCGCGCCCGCCATCGGGCAGGGCATGGTCTTCGTCCGCACCAACGATGGCCGCGTCTCCGCGTTCGATGCCGCCAGCGGCGAGCGCCGCTGGTTCTGGAACAACGAGTTGCCCAGCCTGACCGTGCGCGGCAATGCGCCGGTGGTACTGGGGCCCGGCGTGCTGTTCATCGGCAACGACGATGGCACGGTGACCGCGCTGGCCGCCAACGACGGCCGCCCGCTGTGGACGCAGGCGGTCGGGATTCCCGAAGGCCGCACCGAACTGGAGCGCATGGCCGACGTGGACGGTGCCCCGGTGCTGGAAGGCACCACGCTGTTCGCCACCAGCTACAAGAAGGAAACCGTCGCCATCGAGGGCCCGTCGGGCCGCCCGTTGTGGACGCGCGAGAACGGTGGCGCCGGCGGCCTCGGCGTCACCAGCAGCGCGGTGCTGGTGTCCGACCCGGCCGGCACGGTGTGGGCGCTGGACAAGTACAGCGGCGCTGCGTTGTGGTCGAACACCACGCTGGCCCGCCGTTCGCTGACCGCGCCGACCATCCATGGCGACTACGCCGTGGTCGGCGACTTCGACGGCTACCTGCACTGGTTGAAGCTGGACAACGGCGAGCAGGCCGCGCGCGCGCGCGTCGGCGGCAAGACGCTGCGCGGCAAGCCGGTCGAAGCCGGCGGCGTCCTGGTCGTGCAGGACGTGGAGGGCGGCCTGACCGCGTTCGGCTTCAGGTGATCCAGCGGGCCGGGGCGCATCCGGCCCCGGCGATCCTGCCGACACTGCGTTGTGGAAGGGCCGCCTCGCGGCCCTTCTTCGCGACGGAGCGCGCATTTCCCGATACCATGACGGCCCGTTCCGTACCGGAACGGCCGCCTCGCGCGTGCCGCGCCGCCGTTCCGGCATTCCTTCATCCCTTCCTGGTTGTGTCCCGATGCTTCCCCTCGTTGCCCTGGTCGGTCGCCCCAATGTCGGCAAGTCGACGCTGTTCAATGCGCTGACACGCAGCCGCGACGCGCTGGTGCACGACCAGCCGGGCGTGACCCGCGACCGCCATTACGGCGTCTGCCGGCTGGATGCGGACGAGCCCTTCCTGGTCGTGGATACCGGCGGCATCGCCGGCGAAGAGGAAGGCTTGGCCGGCGCCACCGCGCGGCAGGCCCGCGCCGCCGCCGAGGAAGCCGATCTGGTGCTGTTCATCGTCGATGGCCGCGAAGGCCCATCGGCGCTGGACGACGACATCCTGGCCTGGCTGCGCAAGGCCGCGCGGCCCACGCTGCTGGTCATCAACAAGATCGATGGCATCAACGAATCCACCGCGCTGGCCGATTTCGCCCGCTACGGCTTCGCCGACGTCACCACCATCTCGGCGTCGCATCGCCAGGGTATCGACGACCTGCTGGAGGAAGTGCATGCGCGCCTGCCGGAAGAAGGCACGGGCGAAGCGCTGGACCAGGATCCCTCGCGCATGCGCGTCGCCTTCGTCGGCCGTCCCAACGTGGGCAAGTCCACGCTGGTGAACCGCCTGCTGGGCGAGGAACGCATGATCGCGTCCGAGGTCCCTGGCACCACCCGCGATTCCATCGCCGTGGACATGGAGCGCGACGGTCGCCAGTACCGCCTGATCGACACCGCCGGCCTGCGCCGCAAGGGCAAGGTGGAAGAGGCGGTGGAGAAGTTCAGCGTGGTCAAGACGCTGCAAGCCATCGAGCAATGCCAGGTGGCCGTGCTGCTGCTGGACGCCACCGAAGGCGTCACCGACCAGGATGCCAGCGTGCTCGGCGCCGTCCTGGACGCCGGCCGCGCGCTGGTGGTGGCGATCAACAAGTGGGATGGCCTGACCAGCTACCAGCGCGAGCAGGCCGAGGCGCTGCTGTCGCGCAAGCTCGGCTTCGTCGAATGGGCCGAGGCGGTGCGCATCTCGGCCATGCACGGCTCGGGCCTGCGCGAGCTGTTCCGCGCCATCCACCGCGCGCACGCGTCGGCGACGAAGGAATTCGGCACCAGCGAAGTCAACAAGGCGCTGGAAATCGCCTACGAGACCAACCCGCCGCCGAGCATCCGCGGCCACGTCTCCAAGCTGCGCTACGTGCATCCGGGCGGCGCCAATCCGCCGACCTTCATCGTGCACGGCACGCGCCTCAAGGTGTTGCCGGAATCCTACAAGCGCTACCTGGAGAACTTCTTCCGCAAGCGCTTCAAGCTGGTCGGCACGCCGGTGCGCTTCGTCTTCCGCGAGGGCGCCAACCCGTACGAGGGCAAGAAGAACGTGCTGACCGAGAAGCAGGTCGCCAAGAAGCGGCGGATGATCCGGCACGTTAAGCGCGGCAAGTGAGCGAATACCCGGCCCGCGTGAGTTTCGCCGTGGCCCTCAACCTCATCAGCGAGGTGGCCGAGGGATGGATGACCGACACCGAACAGGTCGCCGTGAACCGGGCCGGCGGACGCGTGCTGGCCGAGGACATCGCGGCGCCGATCCCGTTGCCGCCGTTCGACAACAGCCGCATGGACGGCTTCGCCTTCGCCCATGCCAGCCTGGTGCCCGGCAGGGAGACTGCGTTGCGCCTGGTCGGCGAACAGTTCGCCGGCCGCCTGCGCGACCTGACGGTCGGGCCGGGCGAATGCGTGCGCATCACCACCGGCGCACCGTTGCCCGCCGGCACGGACACCATTGCGATCAAGGAGGGCGCCAGCGAACGCGAGGGCGTCGTCCGCATCCCCGCCGGCGTGGCGCAAGGCGCCGACATCCGCCGCACGGGCGAGGACGTGCCGCTTGGTGCGCGGGTGCTGACCGCGGGCCAGCCGCTCACGCCTGCGCGCGTGGCGTTGGCGGCGGCGCTGGGCATCGCTTCGCTGCGGGTCGCGCGGCGGCCCACGGTGGCGGTGTTCACCGCCGGCGACGAACTGGTCGAGCCCGGCCTGCCACTGGCGCCGGGGCAGATCTACAACGGCAATCGCGAACTGCTGATGGGCCTGCTGCGCGCCGAAGGCCTGGAGCCGACCGCATGGCCCACGTTGCCCGACGACCTCGCGCGCATGACCACCGCGCTGACCGATGCCGCGTCGGCCTTCGATGTCGTCGTCACCTGCGGCGGCGTGTCGGCCGGAGAGAAGGACCATCTCCCAGCGCTGCTGGCCGCGCACGGACGCATCCATTTCTGGAAGGTGCGGATGAAGCCCGGCATGCCGGTGCTGTTCGGCCAGATGGACCGCGCGTTGTTCCTGTGCCTGCCCGGCAACCCGGTCTCAACGCTGGCCACGTTCCTGACGCTGGGGCGGGCGCTGCTGGATGGCCTGCAAGGGCGCCGCGAACCGCGCCCGCAATGGAAGGCCCGGCTGAAGGCAGCCTGGCGCAAGAGCCACGACCGGTTGGAGTTCCTGCGCGGCCGGCTGGACGGTGGGCAGGACGGTCGACTGCACGTCGTGCCGAACGGCGCCGATGCTTCGCACCAGTTGCGGGCGGCGGCGGACAGCAACGCACTGATCGTGTTGCCCGAAGGCGCGCGCGACTATGCGTCGGGCGACGTGGTCGACGTGATCGGCTACTGACGCGGACAGCGTGTTCCATGCGCCGTGCGCACCGGCGGTAGCGGCTTCGGGGATAATGCCGCCATGGCGATCCGCGAAATCACGCCGGCCGAGGTGGCCGCACTGCTGGCGCAAGGCAGCGTCTTCGTCGATGTGCGCGAGGACCACGAACGCGCCGGCGGCCAGGCCGAAGGTGCGCGCGGCATTCCCAGGGCGCGGCTGGAAGCCGACCCCGTGGCGCACCTGCCGGACCGCGGCGCCAGCATCGTGCTGATCTGCCAGGCGGGCGGACGCTCGATGGCCGCGGCGCGCGCGCTGGAAGCCGCCGGTTACACGCGGCTGGCCTCGGTCGCCGGCGGCACCACGCGCTGGATCGAGGAACAGCGGCCCGTCGTCAGGCCGGCGCTGTCCGCCGACGCGCGGGATTTCAACGAGCGCTATTCGCGCCACCTGCTGTTGCCGGAAGTCGGCGTGGCCGGCCAGCAGCGCCTGCAGGAGTCGCGCGTGCTGATGATCGGCGCGGGCGGACTGGGTTCGCCGGCCGCGTTCTATCTGGCCGCGGCCGGAGTGGGCCGCCTGCGCATCGCCGACGACGACGTGGTGGACCGCAGCAACCTGCAGCGGCAGATACTGCATACCGAATCCAGCGTCGGCACGCCCAAGGTCGCCTCGGCGCAGGCGACGCTGACGGCGCTCAACCCGCGTACGCAGGTGGAAGCGGTGGCCGAACGGGTCACGGCCGCCAACGTCGAACGGCTGCTGGACGGCGTGGACGTGGTGGTCGACGGCGCCGACAACTTCCCCGCGCGCTACCTGCTCAACGATGCCTGCGTGAAGCTGGGCAAACCGCTGGTGTACGGCGCGGTGCAACGCTTCGAAGGGCAGGTGAGTGTGTTCGACGCGGGCCGGCATCGCGGGGAGCAGCCGTGCTACCGCTGCCTGTTCCCGGAACCGCCGCCGCCCGAGTTCGCGCCCAATTGCGCCGAGGCCGGCGTGCTGGGCGTGCTGCCCGGTGTGATCGGCCTGCTGCAGGCCACCGAGGCGATCAAGCTGCTGCTGCGTGTTGGCGAGCCGTTGACCGGCCGGCTGCTGCATTTCGATGCATTGGCGATGCGCTTCCGCGAGACGCGGTTGCGCCACGATCCGGATTGCGCGGTATGCGCGGCCGGCCGGGCCTTCCCGGGCTACATAGACTATGCGGCCTTCTGCCGCGCGTCGCCCTGACCGAACTTGAGCGCAGGGGTTGTTGAGGCTAGTCTGCGGTGGCCTGCCTTGCCGGCATCGCGCCACCGAGGAGAGAGCGTATGCGTACCCTGACCTTCATCGTGGCGGGCCTGCTGATCGTCGGCTTCGCCATCTGGCTGGCCAAGCCGGCCAAGCGCCGGACGGTGGCCGGCGTGTTCACCCTGGGCTGGCTGCTGGTGGTGCTGTGGAATCTGCGCACGGGGCTGTCGCACGGCTACTCGTTGCAGGAAGAAGCGCCCATCCAGTTGCTGATCTTCGCGCTGCCGGTGGCGGCGGGCTGGTGGCTGGCGTGGAAGGCGCGCGGTCGCCGCTAGATCGTCGCCCGCATCCGTTAGACTTCCCCGCATGAGTGCAGAAGCTGGTGCCAGTGACCTGGTGAAAGTCGTCGCCCTGCTGGGCGCCGCAGTCGTGGCCGTGCCGATCTTCCGCCGCCTGGGCCTGGGCTCCGTGCTCGGCTATCTGGCGGCGGGCCTGGTGATCGGGCCGTTCGGGCTGGGGTGGTTCTCCGACCCGCAGTCGATCCTCCACGTGGCCGAACTGGGCGTGGTGATGTTCCTGTTCGTCATCGGCCTGGAGATGCGGCCCAGCCACCTGTGGAGCCTGCGCCGGCAGATCTTCGGGCTGGGCGCGTTGCAGATCGGCCTGTGCACGCTGGCGCTGACGGGCGTGGGGCTGGCGTTCGGCTACCCGCTGCCGGTGTCGTTCATCGGCGCCATGGGCTTCGTGCTGACCTCCACCGCGGTGGTCATGCAGCTGCTGTCCGAGCGCGGCGACGTGGCGTTGCCGCAGGGGCAGAAGGTGGTGTCGATCCTGCTGTTCGAGGACCTGCTGATCGTGCCGCTGCTGGTGCTGGTGGCCTTCATGTCGCCGCAGGTGGTGCAGCCGGAGGAGGGCTCGCGCTGGATGGCGATCGGCATCGGCGTGGCGTCGCTGGCGGGGCTGATCGCGGCGGGCATCTGGCTGCTGAACCCGCTGTTCCGCATCCTCGCCGCCGCCAAGGCGCGCGAGGTGATGACCGCCGCCGCGCTGCTGGTCGTGCTGGGCGCCGCGCTGCTGATGCAGCTGGGCGGGCTGTCGATGGCGATGGGCGCCTTCCTGGCCGGCGTGCTGCTGTCCGAATCCACCTTCCGCCACCAGATCGAAGCGGACATCGAACCCTTCCGCGGCATCCTGCTGGGCCTGTTCTTCCTGGGCGTGGGCATGGCGCTGGACCTGGGCGTGGTGGGCCGCAACTGGCCGCTGATCGTCAGCGCGGTGCTGGCGATGATGCTGGTGAAGGCGCTGTGCATCTACGCGGTGGCGCGCTTCACCCGCAGCCCGCACGCCGAGGCGCTGGACCGCGCCGTGCTGATGGCGCAGGGCGGCGAGTTCGCCTTCGTGCTGTTCGCCGCGGCCGCCGGCGCCGGCATCATCGACGCCACCGTCAACGCCAACCTGACCGCCATCGTGGTGCTGTCGATGGCGCTGACGCCGCTGTTCGTGCTGCTGTTCCGCAGGTTCTCGCCGGTCGCCAAGCAGTCGATGGAGGGGATCGAGGAAGCCAAGGGGCTGACCGGCAGCGTGCTGATCATCGGCTTCGGCCGCTTCGGCCAGGTGATGAGCCAGTCGCTGCTGGCCCGCGACGTGGACGTGACCATCATCGATACCGACATCGAGATGATCCGCAGCGCCGAAGAGTTCGGCTTCAAGATCTACTACGGCGACGGCACCCGGCTGGACGTGCTGCGCGCGTGCGGCGCGCAGACCGCGCAGGCCATCGCGATCTGCGTGGACAACAGGGGCGCGGCCAACCGCATGGTCGAACTGGTCAAGCACGAATTCCCGCAGGCGCAGGTACTGGTGCGTTCGTACGACCGCGAGCACTCGCTGGCGCTGATCAGCGCCGGGGTGGACTTTCAGATCCGCGAGACCTTCGAGTCGGCGGTGGAGTTCGGCAAGGCCGCGCTGGTGAGCGTGGGCGTGTCCGAGGAAGACGCCGAGACCATCGCCGGGGAGATCCGCAGGCGCGATGCCGAGCGGTTCGAACTGGAAATGGCGGGCGGCAGCGTGATGGCCGGCGCCGCGATGATCTACGGCAAGAGGCCCGCCAAACCCACGCCCACGCCTTTGACCAAGCCCAAGCGCGAGGCCCGCGCGTTGAACGAGGAAGCCGCCGAGATCATCGGCGAAGAGGAAGAAGAGGAGTGACGGCGCAGAGCGGGAAGTCGTGCGCTTCGCACACTGCAAGCCAGCGGCTTCGCCGCCTGTAAAGGGTAAGAAGAAGCGCGGTTGCTCTTGACTTACAGGCCGCGCAGCGGCCGACTTGCCTCTTTACAGGCGGCGCGGCCGCCGGCTTTCCGTGCACGAGGCTGAATGTCGATTCGCATCTAGCGTATCGCCTGTTCCTTCAGGCCGGTTCCGTCGGCGGGCTGCAGGAAATCCCGCAGCGAGGACCAGTACCGTGCCTGGTTGGACAGGCTGTTGTGATCGTCGTCGGGGAAATCGACCACCTGCGCCGGGCGCGGGAACGCCGCGATCAGGCGATCGGTGTTGCGGGCCGGGATCACTTCGTCGCGGCCCGCGCGCAGCACCAATAGTTCGCCATGGTGGCGGGGCAGGTAGCGGAACGACTCGTAGCGATCGCGCAGCAGCCACCGCACCGGGAAGACCGGGTAGTGCGCCTGCGCCACCCGGGCCAGGCTGTCGAACGGAGTGACCAGCGCGAGCCGGACGATCCTGCGCTGCGAGGCCACGTAGCTGGCCACGCCGCTGCCCAGGCTGCGGCCGATCACGCCGACGCGCCCGCCGGAATGCCGCGTGGCGACTTCGTCGAACACGGCCAGTGCGTCGCCGAGCAATGCGGTCTCGCTGGGTTCGCCATCGCTGGCGCCGTAGCCGCGGTAGGCGACCAGGTAAACTGTGGTGCCCGGGAACCATTCGCGGTAGGCATCGCGGTACGACTCGATGCTTTCGCCGTTGCCGCCGTAGTACACGATGGCATCGGTGCGGCCGGGATTCACCACCCAGCCGCGCAGCACGGCATCGGGCCGTGCGATGGCGATGTTGGTCCGCGCCGCATCGGCGCGCGTGGCCTGGGGGAAATAGATCAACGACCGCTGCTGCGAATGGAGCAGGGCGCACAGGCCCAGGTAGGCCAGCGCCAGCAGGATCGCGACGACCAGCAGGATCTTGCCCAGCACGCTAGGGCCTGTCCCAATAGCGTCAACAGGCCTAGCCGTGCCGCTGCTGCGCGGCCTGGAAGGCGGCCAGTTGCTCGGGCGTGGCATCGCGCTGGTGCCGTGCCTTCCATTCGGCGAAGGGCATGCCGTAGACGTGTTCGCGGGCCTGTTCCTTGTCCATCGCGACGCCGGCCTCTTCGGCGGCCTCGCGGTACCAGTCGGCCAGGCAGTTGCGGCAGAAACCGGCCAGGATCATCAGGTCGATGTTCTGCACGTCGGTGCGTTCCTGGTTGAGATGCCTGAGCAGGCGACGGAAGGCGGCGGCTTCGAGTGCGGTGGTGTCGGTCATGGTCGGAGTCCGTAGGAGCGCCCCATGGGCGCGATGCTCTTCGTCCCGCTGTGGCAAAAGCATCGCGCCCATGGGGCGCTCCTACAACATGCGGGTGGAATCGGGGACAATACGCGCGACTTTACACCCGAATCTTCCCATGACTGCCCGAATCCTGGACGGCCGCCGCATCGCCGAGAACCTGCTGGACGAACTGAAAGTCCGGGTCGACGTGCGCGTGGCGGCGGGGCTGCCGAGGCCGGGCCTGGCGGTGGTGCTGGTGGGCGGTGATCCCGCCTCGACGGTGTATGTGCGCAACAAGCGCCGCGCCGCGGAAAAGGTGGGCATTGCGGCCTACGACTACGACATGCCCGAAGGCACCACCGAAGCGCAGTTGCTGACGTTGATAGACCAGTTGAACGCCGATCCGAAGATCCACGGCATCCTGGTGCAGCTGCCGCTGCCCGGCATCCCTGACGCCAGCCGCTTGATCCACCGGATCGATCCGCGCAAGGACGTGGACGGCTTCCATCCCGAGAACGTTGGCCACCTGGCGCTGCGCCAGTTCGGCCTGCGCCCGTGCACGCCGCGCGGCATCACCACGCTGCTGGCCTATACCGACCGCCCCGTGCGCGGGCAGAACGCCACCATCGTGGGCGTCAGCAACCACGTGGGCCGGCCGATGGCGCTGGAACTGCTGATCGCCGGCTGCACGGTGACCAGTTGCCACAAGTTCACGCCCCCGGACGTACTGAAGGCCCGCGTGGGCGATGCCGACATCCTGGTGGTCGCCGCGGGCAAGCCGGGCCTGGTCCCGGGCGAATGGGTCAAACCCGGCGCGGTGGTGATCGACGTGGGCATCAACCGGCTGGAGGACGGCCGGCTGGTCGGCGACGTGGGCTTCGATGCCGCCGCCGTGCGCGCCAGTTGGATCACCCCGGTCCCCGGCGGGGTGGGGCCGATGACCGTGGCCACGCTGATGCAGAACACGCTGGAAGCCGCCGAGGCTGCCAGCGCGCCTTGATGCGCCCCCTCGTGGGAGCGACGTAAGTCGCGACGAGACGCCGCGGAAGGCCGTTCGCGACTTACGTCGCTCCCACGGCAGGAAGAGCCTTCCGGGGAAAACAGCGTTCCGGACATGGCCGGCGGCGGAAGCCCCGCGGATCAGGGTATAATGTCGCGCTTCCCCAACTATCCGGGCCCGCCGATGCTGCGCATCCAGGCTGAAGCACTGACGTACGACGACGTCTCCCTCGTCCCCGCCCATTCCATCGTCCTGCCCAAGGATGTCAGCCTGGAAACGCGCCTGACGCGCGACCTGCGGCTGAAGCTGCCGATCGTCTCGGCCGCCATGGACACCGTCACCGAAGCCCGACTGGCCATCGCCATGGCGCAGTTGGGCGGCATCGGCATCGTCCACAAGAACCTGACCGTCGAGCAGCAGGCCGCCGAAGTGGCCAAGGTCAAGAAGTTCGAGGCCGGCGTCATCAAGGAACCCTTCACGGTCGGCCCCGAGACCACCATCGCCGAAGTGCTCAAGCTCACCCGCGCGCGCAACATCTCCGGCGTGCCCGTGGTGGACGGCGGCCAGCTGGTCGGCATCGTCACCAGCCGCGACATGCGCTTCGAGAAGAAACTCGACGATCCGGTCCGCCACATCATGACCAAGAAGGATCGCCTGGTCACGGTGAAGGAAGGCGCCAGCGACGAGGAAGTGCTGGACCTGCTGCACAAGAACCGCATCGAGAAGGTGCTGGTGGTCAACGATGGCTTCGAGCTGCGCGGCCTGATCACCGTCAAGGACATCCAGAAGAAGACCGACAACCCCAACGCCGCCAAGGACAGCGCCACGCGCCTGCTGGTGGGCGCCGCGGTGGGCGTGGGCGGCGATACCGACCAGCGTGTCGAGGCGTTGGCCGCCGCTGGCGTGGACGTGGTCATCGTGGACACCGCGCATGGCCATTCGCAGGGCGTGCTGGAGCGCGTGGCGTGGGTGAAGAAGCGCTTCCCGCAGTTGCAGGTGATCGGCGGCAACATCGTCACCGGCGACGCCGCGCTGGCGCTGATGGACTCCGGCGCCGATGCGGTGAAGGTCGGCGTGGGTCCGGGTTCCATCTGCACCACCCGCATGGTGGCCGGCGTCGGCGTGCCGCAGGTCACGGCGGTCGACATGGTGGCCGAGGCGCTGCAGGACCGCATCCCGCTGATCGCCGACGGCGGCATCCGCTATTCCGGCGACATCGGCAAGGCGTTGGCCGCGGGCGCGTCCACGGTGATGATCGGCGGCCTGTTCGCCGGCACCGAGGAAGCGCCGGGCGAGGTCGAACTGTTCCAGGGCCGCAGCTACAAGAGCTATCGCGGCATGGGCAGCCTGGGCGCGATGGAGAAGGGTTCGAAGGACCGCTATTTCCAGGACGCGAGCGACGCGGACAAGCTGGTGCCGGAAGGCATCGAGGGCCGCGTGCCTTACCGCGGCTCCGTCGGCGGCATCATCCACCAGCTCGTCGGCGGCCTGCGCGCCACGATGGGCTACGTGGGCTGCGCGACCATCGAGGACATGCGCAGCAAGCCGAAGTTCGTCGTGATCACCGGCGCCGGCCAGCGCGAAAGCCACGTGCACGACGTGCAGATCACCAAGGAACCGCCGAATTACCGGATGGGCTGAGGCCCATCCGCAGGATGGGTGATTGGGGATTCGAGATTCGATAAGACAAGAGCAGAGCGAAAACGATATGTCGGTTGCATTCCAATCCCGAATCCCGAATCCCGAATCCCGGCTCCACGACGACAAGATCCTCATCCTCGACTTCGGCGCGCAGTACACGCAGTTGATCGCCCGCCGCATTCGCGAGATCGGCGTCTATTGCGAAATCTGGGCCTGGGACCACGATCCGGAAGAGATCGCGAAGTTTGGCGCCAAGGGCATCATCCTGTCGGGAGGGCCGGAATCCACCACGCAGCATGGCGCGCCGAAGGCGCCACAGCAGGTGTTCGACAGCGGCCTGCCGATCCTGGGCATCTGCTACGGCATGCAGACGCTGGCCGCGCAGCTGGGCGGCGCCACCGAGGCCGCCGACGCGCGCGAATTCGGCCATGCCGAAGTGGAACTGATCGCGCACGACGCATTGCTCGGCGGCCTGACCGACCACGCCGGCCGCGCCAGCATCGACGTGTGGATGAGCCACGGCGACCATGTCGCCAAGGCGCCGCCGGGCTGGACCGTCACCGCCGTCACCGACCGCATCCCGGTCGCGGCGATGGCGCTGGAAGAGAAGCGCTGGTACGGCGTGCAGTTCCATCCCGAGGTCACCCACACCAAGCAGGGCCACACCCTGCTGCGCCGCTTCGTCGCCGAGATCTGCGGCTGCAAGACGTTGTGGACGGCGGCCAACATCATCGACGACCAGATCGCCCGCGTGCGCGAGCAGGTCGACTCGGACGAGGTGATCCTGGGCCTGTCCGGCGGCGTCGATTCGTCCGTCGTCGCCGCGCTGCTGCACAAGGCCATCGGCGAGCAGCTTACCTGCGTGTTCGTCGACACCGGCCTGCTGCGCTGGCAGGAAGGCGACCAGGTGATGGCGATGTTCGCCGAGCACATGGGCGTGAAGGTCGTCCGCGTCGATGCCGCCGACCGCTACTTCGCCGCGCTGGAGGGCGTGTCGGACCCGGAGGCCAAGCGCAAGATCATCGGCAACCTGTTCGTCGAGATCTTCGACGAGGAAGCCGGCAAGCTGAAGAACGCCAAGTGGCTGGCGCAGGGCACGATCTATCCGGACGTCATCGAATCGGCCGGCAGCAAGACCGGCAAGGCCCACGTCATCAAGAGCCACCACAACGTCGGCGGCCTGCCCGAGCACATGAAACTGGGCCTGGTCGAGCCGCTGCGCGAGCTGTTCAAGGACGAAGTGCGCCGCCTGGGCGTGGAACTCGGCCTGCCGCGCAGCATGGTCTACCGCCATCCGTTCCCGGGCCCCGGCCTGGGCGTGCGCATCCTGGGCGAAGTGAAGCCCGAGTACGCCGAACTGCTGGCCAAGGCCGATGCCATCTTCATCGAGGAATTGCGCAAGGCCGACTGGTACGACAAGACCAGCCAGGCCTTCGCCGTGTTCCTGCCGGTCAAGTCGGTCGGCGTGGTCGGCGACGCCCGCGCCTACGAATGGGTGATCGCGCTGCGCGCGGTGGAGACCATCGACTTCATGACCGCGCACTGGGCGCACCTGCCGTACGACCTGCTGGGCACCGTGTCCAACCGCATCATCAACGAACTGCGCGGCGTCTCCCGCGTGGTCTACGACATCAGCGGCAAGCCGCCGGCGACGATCGAGTGGGAGTGACCCAACCGTGACGGCTGCGATGGCGCAGGGCCATTGATCCGGTCCGACCCGGTCGACTGATCCATCAGGGAGAACAGATGCGTTCCAGAACCTTCGGCCGTACCGGCCGTTCCGTCGGCGAAATCGGCTTCGGCGCGTGGGCCATCGGGGCCGCTTGGGGTCAGGTCGACGACGACGAGGCCGTCGCTGCGCTGCATGCGGCGCTGGAAGCCGGCGTCGATTTCCTCGACACCGCCGACGTGTACGGCGACGGCCATTCCGAGCGCCTGATCGCGCGGGTATTGAAGGAGCGCGGCGGCGAGCGCCCGTTCGTCGCGACCAAGGCCGGCCGCCGCCTGCCGCAGCAGACCGTCGAAGGCTACAGCGCCGGGAACCTGGATGCGTGGATTGAACGCAGCCTGCGCAACCTCGAGGTCGATACGCTCGACCTGGTGCAATTGCATTGCCCGCCCACCGACGCTTACTACCATCCGGAAATCTTCGAGCGGATGGATCGCCTGGTGGAGCAGGGCAAGATCCGGCACTACGGCGTCAGCGTCGAGCGGGTGGAAGAGGCGCTGAAGGCGATCGAGTACCCCGGCGTGGCCAGCGTGCAGATCGTCTTCAACATGTTCCGGCTGCGCCCGTCCGAACTGTTCTTCCAGCAGGCGCGGCAGAAGAACGTGGCGATCATCGCCCGCGTGCCGCTGGCCAGCGGTCTGCTCAGCGGCAAGTTCACCCGCGACACGACGTTCGAAAGCGACGACCACCGCCAGTTCAACCGCCATGGCGAAGCCTTCGACGTCGGCGAAACCTTCTCCGGCGTGCCCTACGAAGTCGGCCTTGCCGCGGTGGAACGCATCCGTCCCCTGGTTTCCGGCGATGCGACCCTGGCGCAACTGGCGCTGCGCTGGATCCTGATGTTCGACGCCGTCACCGTGGTCATCCCCGGCGCCCGCAACCCGCGGCAGGCGCTGGGCAATGCGGCGGCAGCGGACCTGCCGGCGCTGTCGGACGCCACCATGGACGCCATCGCCCGCATCTACGCCGAGGACATCAAGCCCTACGTCCACCAGCGCTGGTAAGCTCGGAACGCATTGCACGATTGGGTATCACGGGGAGCATTCACGATGACGGAAAAGAACTGGGACAGGGTACCGATCGACGCGCAAAGCATCGACGCGCCTCTTTCGCAAGCAGCCGTCTTCCTCGTGGTCACCGTCGCCGGCGACCGGGCCGCTCTCGCCAACGTATGCGTGACGCTCGACGGTCTCGACGATCTCGTCAAGACCGTCGGGTTTCGCGATCTTTCCGCACGGCTGTCATGCATCGTCGGGATAGGCCGCGACCTGTGGGATCGCCTCGATGCCGGCAAGCGGCCACGGGAACTGAAGCCGTTCTCGCCGATCCAGGGCGGGGTCCACGCGGCACCGGCGACACCCGGCGATCTTCTTTTCCATATCCGGTCCGAACGCCCCGATTTTTGCTTCGAATTCGAGCGCATCCTGCTCGACGGTCTTGGCGTCAGCGTGACCGTCGTCGATGAAGTGTCGGGATTCCGATATTTCGATGCGCGCGACCTGCTGGGCTTCGTCGACGGCACCGCCAACCCGACCGGCCTGGATCTGCCCGCTTCGGCGCTGGTCGGCGACGAGGATGCGGACTTCGCGGGAGGCAGCTATGTCGTCGTCCAGAAGTACCTGCACGATCTCGGCGCGTGGGCGCAGGTCCCGACGCCTCTCCAGGAGGAGATCATCGGTCGCACGAAGATCGACAACATCGAGATCGACGACGACGATGCGCCACGCAAATCCCACAAGTCGCTTGCCACGATCGTGGATGCCGAGGGCAACGAGCACGACATCCTGCGCGACAACATGCCGTTCGGCCGGCCCGGGCAGCGGGAATTCGGCACCTATTTCATCGGCTATTCGCGCTATCTTTGGGTCATCGAGAAGATGCTGCAGCGGATGTATGTCGGCGACCCGCCGGGCGCGTACGACCGGTTGCTGGATTTCTCGACGCCGCATACCGGCACCACGTTCTTCGCTCCGGCGCGCCCGATGTTGCAGGCACTTGCCCAGGCGGCGCAGGAGAAGCTTCCGACCGCCCGATAGGCGGGCATGGCATCGCATTGAGCGGGCAACAAAGTAGCTGCTCTTTCATCGATCCGGCCTGCGCATGAGGCGGCGGTGCAGCGCACTCCACGCCTTCCGCCAGCCGGTTCCGTTTCCGTGGCGATAGGCGATGGAGGCGGGGACGAACAGTTCGACCGTCGTGCCACGTTCCGGATCGCTGCGGATATCGAGGGTGGCGCCGAGCTTGTCGGCGCGCTCGCGCATGCCGGTCAGGCCCCAGTGTCCGGGCTTGCCGCCGGCCTGCCGCACCGCCGGCGGGATGCCGCGGCCATCGTCGCCGACCCGCAGGCGCAGGCCCGACGCTTCGTAGGCGATGCGGCTTTCAACGCGCGACGCATCGGCATGCTGGAAAGCGTTCGACAGCGCCTCGCGCGCGATCCGGTATGCCTCGTCCTGCACCAGGGGATGCAGCGGCCGGCTCCTGCCGCTCAATTGGATGCTGAAGTCGGCGGGGTGGTCCCGTTCGAGTTCGCGGCCGACGCTCCGCAACGCGTCCTGCAGGTCGATCACCTCCGACGAGGACGCTCGCAGATCCTTGACCCGGCGGCGCGCTTCGGCAAGCACGTCATCGGCCGTGTTCAACGCCTGGTCCATCTGCGTGCGTATCGGTTCCGCGGCGGGCAACCGGTCGGTCAGCGCCTGAAACCGCAGCAGCAGGCCCTGCACGCTCTGCAGCAGTGTGTCGTGCAGCTCGCGCGCGATCCGCTCGCGCTCCCGATGCCGCTCCAGCAAGCGCCCGCGCAGTTGCGAGGTGATCCGACGCATGCGCAGCACGTATAGCAACCAGAGCAGCAGGACGCCCGAGCCGATGCATGCGGCGATGAACCCACGGGTCTGGTGGAAGGCCGGTGCGATGTAGAACGCCAGCGTCGCCCCGGTTTCGTTCCAGACGCCGTCGTTGTTGGAAGCGACCACTTGGAAGCGGAAACGCCCGGGTCCGAGGTTGTTATAGAACGCCTGCCGGCGGTCGCCGGCATCCTGCCATTCGCCGTCCACGCCGCTCAGGCGGTAACGGAAGCGGACGCGTTCGGGCATCGTCAGGCTCAGGGCCGTGTAGTCGATGCGCAGGTCGTCGGTACCGATCGGCAGGCGGATCTCCTTCGTGGGCGAATACGTTTCGCCATTGGCCACCAGCCCGCGCACCAGTACCGTAGGCGGCAGGCGGTTGCGGCGGATCCCGGCCGGATCGATCCAGAGCAGGTTGCCCGCGGTGAACCACAGCTTGCCATCGTCGGCGCGGGCGGTGGTGGGGCGTGGCGCGACCTGGACCGGCGCACCGTCGATACCGTCATGGAAGTCGAAGCGTTCCACCTGCATCCGGTGTCCCGCTTCCCGCGACGCACGCGCCAGTTCGCCGGCGGGCACGCGGACGATGCCGGTGCTCCCGCTGATCCACAGCTCGCCGTCGTCGGCGACCACCATGCCCGCGATGCCGTGGAACGATCCGCCATCGGCGGCGGACAGCGGCTGTATCCGCTCGCCGGCCAGGCGCGCCAGGCCGGATCCGCCGCCGAACCAGACCTCGCCACCGTGCGCCTGCACCGATTGCACCGAGCCGATGTCCAGTCCCTCGCGTTCGCCGAAGACCCTGACCCGGCCACCGTCGATCACGGCGAGCCGGTTGTCTTCGTAGCCCAGCCACAGGCGCTGGCGGTGGTCGGCGAACAGGCTGAGCGGTGCCTCCGTAGGCAGGTCCGCATGGCCGCCGCGCTCGCTCCACTGGCCATCGGCGTAGCGATGGAGGCCGCCCTGCATCGGCGGATACAGCGACACCCACAACCCGCCGCGATGATCCCTGGCGAACGCGCTCACCCAGGCGTTGCCGTAGCCGGGTGGCAGGGCCATCCGGGCGAGTCGCCCGTCCTGCATCCGCCACACGCCGTCGCCGCGTTGCCCGCCCAGCCAGAGCACGCCCTGGGCATCGCGGTGGATGGCGGTCAATCCGGTACCCGCCCCGGGCAGCGAGTAGGCCTGCCGGCCGATCCGGGCCGGCGCTTGGAAATGGCCGATCAGCCAGACCCCTTCGCCGTTGGCCGGCGCCAGGCCGCCGCTGCCGCCTCCGGGAGCGGGCGTGGCGAAAAAGGCATTGTCGCGGAAGCGGTCCAGTCCACCCGTGGTCCCGAGCCAGATGTTGCCCTCGCGGTCCTCCAGCAATGCATGGACGCCGGCGCCGCTCAGCCGGTTGAGCGGGATCGACTCGACCCGCCCGTCCAGGGATTTCGGTTCGTCGGTGCGCAGTCGCGTGGCGGAGCGGACGCGATGGATGGCCCAGCCGGATTCGATCCACAGTCCGTCGTCCCGGTCCACCCGCATCACCGAGGCGTCCGTCCATGGCCAGGCGTGCTCCGCGCGGCCATCGCGGATGTGCCGCAGGCCGTGGCGTTCGTCCGCCTGCCACAGCGTGCCGTCGGCGGATTGCGCGAAGACGCCGAGGAAGGAAACCGGCAGGTCCAGGCGCTGGAATGCATCGCCATCTTTGGCCAGCCGGTGGATGCCTTCGGCCGATGCGGTCCAGACGTGGCCGTCGCGATCGGCGAACACGTTGTAGACCCGTTCCTGTTGCGGCGAGATGCGTTGCCAGCGCGAACCCTCCAGGCGGAACAACCCGCCGAGGGTCGCGGCCCATACCCGGCCATGTGGATCCAGGGCGAAGCTGCGCACGCGCACGGAGGGACCGTCGATGCTGCTGTAGTGGGAGAGATTTCCATCGCGCAACAGGCTGATGTCGCCACGGTTGCCGCTGGCAATCCACAGGCCGCCGTCCGGCATCGCCAGCAGCGCGGAGATCGAATCGAACGGCAGTCGCTGGCCGGCGTCGGGCTGGAAGCGCTCGAACTCGACCCCGTCGAAGCGGTACAGCCCCGACGAACTGCCCAGCCACAGGTAACCGTCGCGGTCCTGCGCCAGCGCACGCACGTCGCCGGGTGCGCCTTCGCGGGCGGTCCAGCGGGTGTGGTGCATCTGCTCCAGCGAAAGCCGGGGGTCCAGCGCATGCACGGAGAACGCGGCCAGCAGCAGGAAACCCATCGCGCACAGCCTGGAATGGAGCGATTTCCCGGAGCGGGCGTATCGACGGAGGCTATCGGCCATGGAGGCGGTTCGACGAACGGGAAGAGAGGGCTGCGATGGTGGTTTCCCCGGATGCGACGCCTCCGCACCGCCCCGTCGATGCGGCCGCGGACTCCCGGGATCCGGGCGTTGGAGATGGCTCGCGGACGCCACTATACAATGCGCCTCCGATGACGGAATGCGTGGAAAGGCGATGACATTCTCCAGCGAATCCGGCGATGGCGTTCCCCAAGCCGCGACCGGGCCCGGAGCCGACGAATACTGGATGCGCCACGCGTTGGCCCTGGCCGATCGCGCCGAACGCGAGGACGACGAGATTCCGGTCGGCGCGGTGCTGGTCGGTGCCGACGGGCAGGTGCTGGGCGAAGGCTGGAACCGCAACCTGGCCGAGCACGACCCCAGCGCCCATGCCGAGATCGTGGCGATGCGCCAGGCCGGCAGGGCAGTGGGCAATCACCGGCTGGTCGGCACCACGCTGTACGTGACACTGGAGCCGTGCGCGATGTGCGCGATGGCGCTGGTGCATGCGCGGGTGGCGCGCCTGGTGTTCGGCGCGGCCGATCCCAAGACCGGCGCCTGCGGCAGCGTCTTCGGCCTGATCGGCGACCCGCGCCACAATCATCGCGTGGACGTGCGGGGCGGCGTGCTGGGCGAAGAGGCCAGCCGGCGCCTGACCAATTACTTCCGCGCCAAGCGGGGCAGGCCGCTGCTGCCGTAGGGGCGCGCCTCGATGGCCATTCCGCCTGCATGATGATGAACGCGCCGCAGCGCGTCCGGATGGCGAACAGACAAACTTCACGATATGTGTCTGCGAATTTCTGCGGATCGCAGCGGTGCGCCAAGGCGCACCCTACGGGATCGGTTGCCTGCGCTTGCCGCGGCGGTGGTCCATTTCCTCGTTGATCGCGGTGACCGCCAGCGTGGATTCGCGCGCCAGCAGCAGGCTGGCGGCGAACATGGCCAGCACGCCGAACGCGGCCAGCCAGGTCGGCAATGCGCCGAGCCTGTGGCCGGAGAACGTGTCCACCGCCACCGCCAGGCTGGTGCCCACGAAGAAGCTGATGGCGGCATACAGCAACTGGCCGGCGCGCAGGATGATCAGGCTGCGCAGGCGTTGCAGCGCGATGCGTTTTTCGTAGAGTACGCGTTCGCCTTCATCGTCGATGTCCACCAGTTCCTTCAGCAGGCTGCGGGCGCGGTCGATGATGCGGGACAGGCGATTGTTGGCCGAGAGCAGCAGCGATGCGGTCGCCGTCAGGAAGAAGGCCGGGGCCAGCATCGCGCTCAGCACGGCATGGTCGGTGGAGAGGTTCATGGGCCGGTCTTGGTCGTGGTCTGCGTTATGATGACACGACGCAGGCAAGCCGCAATTCCCGGAGCGGATCGCCGGGCCTTCCACATTCCACGGGCGGGTGCATGACAGCCAACCACACGAACAACGACCGTCTCATCTGGATCGACCTGGAGATGACAGGCCTGGACACCAGCCAGGATTCGATCCTCGAAATCGCCACCGTGGTGACGGACTCCAAGTTGAACGTGTTGGCCGAAGGCCCCGAGTTCGCCATCGCGCATCCGGTGGCCGTGCTGGAAGCGATGGACGACTGGAACCGCAACCAGCACCGCAAGTCCGGGCTGTGGCAACGGGTGGTGGAAAGCGAAGTGACGCTGGGCCAGGCCGAGGCGCAGACGGTGGCGTTCCTGGCGGAATGGCTGCCGGCCGGCGCCTCGCCGATGTGCGGTAACTCGATCTGCCAGGACCGGCGTTTCCTGCACCGGCTGATGCCGCGGCTGGAGAAGTACTTCCACTACCGCAACCTGGACGTCAGCACGCTCAAGGAACTGGCCCGCCGCTGGGCGCCGCAGGTGCTGGAAGGCGTACGCAAGCAATCCAGCCACACCGCATTGAGCGACGTGCGCGATTCCATCGACGAACTGCGGCATTACCGCCGCCACATGGCGGCCCTGGCGGGCGGCTGAGGTCTTCCTCCCTGTGGGAGCGGCTTCAGCCGCGACCGTGGGCACAGAACAAACGTTGGCCACGGATTGACACGGATCAGCGCGGATAAACGCTTTCCTCTTTATCCGTGTAAATCCGTGGTTGCAGGCCCCTTGCTTCAACGGTCGCGGCTGAAGCCGCTCCTACAAGAGATACAGGGCGGGTCAGGGCTGCGGCTTGGGCATGTCGCCGTCGTCCGCGACGGACTTGGTGATGATGTCGGTCAGCGGTGTGCCGTCGGCGTTGTGGTGGTACACGTGCAGGTCGCGCCGTGGATAGGGGATGTTCAGCCCGTTGTCGAGGATCTGCGTGCGCACGGCTTCGGTCAGGTCGTTCTTGACCTGGCCGGAGTCCTTGGTCTTGGTCCATGCGAGCAGCAGCAGGTCCACGCTGCTTTCGCCCAGCTTGGCCACCGACACGGACGGTTCCGGATCCTTCAGCACCAGTGGATGGTTGCGGGCCAGTTCCAGCAGGATGTCCTTCGCCCGTTTCAGGTCGTCGTCGTAGCCCACGCCTACCTGGATGTCGACGCGGCGGCGCGGCTTGGCGGTGAAGTTGATGATCGGCGCGGTGGTGATCATGCTGTTGGGCAGGATGATCAGCCGGTTGTCGAAGGTGCGCAGGCGGGTCTGGAAGATGCGCACTTCCTCCACCACGCCTTCCAGGTTGGCCGCCATCACGTGGTCGCCATCGCGGAAGGGGCGCAGCACGATCAGCATCACGCCGGACGCGATGTTGGACAGCGAATCCTTCAGCGCCAGGCCCACCGCCAGGCCGGCGGCGCCGACGACCGCCAGCACCGAGGTCGTCGGCACGCCGATCTTCTGCAGCGCGGCGATGGTCACCACCACCATCATCACCGCATAGGCCACGTTGCGCAGGAAGCCGACCAGCGTGGGTTCCGCGCCGCCGCGGGTCAGCGCGCGGTCGAGGATGCGGCTGATCCACTTGGCCACCCAGTAGCCCACCAGCAGGATGACGATGGCGATGGCCCAGTTGACCAGGTACGCCGACCAGTCGATGCTGCTCCAGTCGAGCATCGGCGTGCTGGCCGCCTGCGGCACGGCCGGGAAAAGGACGGGAACGGTGGGCGCGGCCATCGTCATCGTGCGGTCAGGCCGCCTTGAGCTTGGCCAGCCGCAACCAGGTGTCGACGACGGTATCCGGGTTCAACGACACCGATTCGATGCCTTCCTGCATCAGCCACTCGGCCAGGTCGGGATGGTCCGACGGGCCCTGGCCGCAGATGCCGATGTACTTGCCCTTGGCCTTGGCGGCCTGGATGGCCATCGACAGCAGTTTCTTGACCGCCGGGTTCCTTTCGTCGAACAGGTTGGCGACGATGCTGGAATCGCGGTCCAGGCCCAGGGTGAGCTGGGTCAGGTCGTTGGAGCCGATCGAGAAGCCGTCGAAGATGTCGAGGAACTCGTCGGCCAGCAGCGCGTTCGATGGCACTTCGCACATCATGATGATCTTCAATCCGTTCTCGCCCTGGCGCAGGCCATGCTTGGCCAGCACCTCGATCACCTTGCGGCCTTCCTCCAGCGTGCGCACGAACGGGATCATCACCCACAGGTTGTCCAGGCCCATCTCGTCGCGGACGCGGCGCACGGCCTGGCATTCCAGCGCGAAGGCCGGTTCGAACGAGGGATCGACGTAGCGGCTGGCGCCGCGGAAGCCGATCATCGGGTTCTCTTCGTGCGGCTCGTAGCGGGTGCCGCCGATCAGGTTGGCGTACTCGTTGGACTTGAAGTCCGACAGGCGCACGATCACCGGGTTGGGCGCCACCGAGGCGGTGATGGTGGCGATGCCCTCGGCCAGGCGATCCACGTAGAAGCTGACCGGGTCGGCGTAGCCGGCGATCTTGGCGTCGATCTTCTTGCGGGTTTCGAGATCCTGGCGGTCGTATTCCAGCAGCGCCAGCGGATGCACGCCGATGTGGCTGGCGATGATCATTTCCAGCCGCGCCAGGCCGATGCCGGCGTTGGGCAACTGGCCGAAGTCGAACGCGCGCTCCGGGTTGGCCACGTTCATCATGATCTTCAGCGGCGCCTCGGGCATCGAGGCCAGGTCGGTCGTCGTGCGCTCGAAGGGCAGGGTGCCGGCATAGATGAAACCGGTATCGCCCTCGGCGCAGCTGATGGTCACTTCCTGGCCGTCCTCGATGCGGTCCAGCGCGTTGCCGGTGCCGACCACGGCCGGGACGCCCAGTTCGCGCGCGATGATCGCGGCATGGCAGGTGCGGCCGCCGCGGTTGGTGACGATGGCCGAGGCGCGCTTCATCACCGGTTCCCAGTCCGGGTCGGTCATGTCGGCCACCAGCACGTCGCCGGGCTGCACGCGGTTCATGTCGTCCAGCGAACGCACCACGCGGGCCACGCCGCTGCCGATCTTCTGGCCGATGGCGCGACCCTCGGCGATCACTTCGCCGCGCTTGTCCAGCGCGTAGCGTTCGATCTGGGTGGCCTTGCCGCGCGACTTCACCGTCTCCGGGCGCGCCTGCACGATGAACAGCTTGCCGGTCACGCCGTCCTTGGCCCATTCGATGTCCATCGGGCGGCCGTAGTGTTCCTCGATGGTCAGCGCCTGCTTCGACAGTTCCTGCACGTCGGCGTCGCTGATCGAGAATGTGGAACGCAGTCCGGCCGGGGTGTCCTCGGTCCTCACGCGTTCGCTGGGCTGGTCCGAATACACCATCCGCAGCAGCTTGCTGCCCAGCGCGCGGCGCAGGATGGCCGGCTTGCCCTGTTTCAGCGTGGGCTTGTAGACGTAGAACTCGTCCGGGTTCACCGCGCCCTGCACGACCATCTCGCCCAGGCCGAAGCTGGAGGTGACGAACACCACGTCGCGGAAGCCGGACTCGGTGTCCAGCGTGAACAGCACGCCCGAGGCGCCCACGTCCGAGCGCACCATCAGCTGCACGCCGGCGGACAGGAACACGTCCTCGTGCTTGAAGCCGTGGTGCACGCGGTAGGCGATGGCGCGGTCGTTGTAGAGGCTGGCGAAGACTTCCTTCACCTTGCGCACCACGTCGTCGGCGCCGGTGACGTTGAGGAAGGTTTCCTGCTGGCCGGCGAACGAGGCGTCCGGCAGGTCCTCGGCGGTGGCGGAAGAGCGCACGGCCACCGCAATCTCGTCCCCCCCGTTCTCGGCGCAGAGCTTCGCGTACGCAGTGCGGATGTCGGCGTCCAGGTCCGGCTGCAGCGGGGCGTCGATGACCCAGCCGCGGATTTCCTTGCCGGCGGCGGTCAGGGCGGGCACGTCCTCCACGTCCAGCGTGGCCAGCTTGTCGAAGATGCGCTTGGACAGGTCGTTGTGGGCGATGAAGGCCTTGAACGCTTCCGCCGTGGTGGCGTAGCCCCCGGGGACCGAGACGCCCAGGTTGGCCAGGTGGCCGATCATCTCGCCCAGGGAGGAATTCTTGCCGCCCACGCGGGCCAGATCGGCCAGGCGCAGTTCATGCAGCCACAGGATGTTCTCGTTCAAGCGCAAAGCTCCGAAGCAGACTGCGCGCCGCGCCGATGACCATCGGCGTGGGCCGTGTCCATGGGGAAAGAAGCGATATGATGCAGTGCATACCAATTGCAGACAAGCTTGATCTGACGGAGGTTTTCATGGTGAAGCAGGGAACGGGTGGCCATGTCTGAACTGCGCCCGGTGTTCTACGTGTCCGATGGTACCGGTATCACGGCCGAGACCATCGGCCACAGCCTGCTGACGCAGTTCGCCGGCGTGCGGTTCCAGACCGACCGCATCTCCTTCGTCGACGACGAGGACAAGGCGCGCGACGCGGCCGACCGCATCCGCCGCGCGGGCGAGAAGCTGGGCAGCCGGCCCATCGTCGTCAACTCCTGCGTGGACCCGCAACTGAGCGGGTGGCTGGCCGAAAGCGGGGCGCTGATGCTGGACGTGTTCGCGCCCTTCATCGAACCGCTGGAGCGCGAACTGGGCCAGCAGCGCCAGTCGCGGGTGGGCCAGGCGCATGGCCTGGTGGATTTCGAGACCTACCATCGCCGCATCAACGCGATGAACTTCGCGCTGACCCACGACGACGGCATGGCGGTGAACTACGACGAGGCCGACGTGATCCTGGTGGCGGTGTCGCGCGCGGGCAAGACGCCCACCTGCGTGTACCTGGCGCTGCATTACGGCATCCGCGCGGCCAATTACCCGTTGACCGACGGCGACCTGGAAACCGACCGCCTGCCGCCGCGCCTGCGGCCGTACCGGCGCAAGCTGTTCGCCCTGACCATCGACCCGGAGCGCCTGCACCAGATCCGGCAGGAGCGCAGGCCCAATTCCACCTACGCGAAGATGGAAACCTGCAAGCGCGAAGTGACGGCGGCCGAAGCGATGTTCCAGGTGGAGCGCCTGCCCACGCTCAGCACCACCAACAAGTCGATCGAGGAGATCTCCAGCAAGGTGCTGTCCACGCTGGGCCTGCAGCGCGAGATGTTCTGACGGGGAGGGGGTCTTGCGGCGCGCCGGGGAAACGTTCTGGGGAACCCTTAACTTAGGCCGCATGCGGATATCCGTCAATGCTGCCGCAAAACGGTTTCCGCGTGTAGCATCGGGTCATGTCCCAGGCACTCGCCCGCACCGCCCGCATCCCCCGGCTCAGCCGTTTCGGCTGGCTGATGGCCCTGTACGCGGAAAACCATGCACGGCTGACGCGGCTGTTCGCGCCGGAGGGCCTGGTGGCGGGCAGCTACCTGTCCTCCGTCGGCGACGGGCTGGACGTGCGGCTGGACGTCATCGAGACCCATCGCTACACGGTGGAACTGCGGCTGACCTACGACCTGTGCGACCCGCTGACCGGCGAACCCGACCCCTCCGCGTTCGTGCGCCTGTACCGCGATGCCCGGCAGGCGGAAGCGACCCACTGCTACGTGGGCCGGCGCTGGCAGGACGTGATCGGCCTTTACCCGCCGCCGGCCGAGGTGGTCAGCCACCGCATGCGCATGAACACCTTCCTGGGCAAATGGCTGGAGTACCTGGCCGAGCAGGGGCATGGCGTGGCCACCCTGCGCATGGTGGAAACGAGCCGGCTGGACGTGGCCTGAGCGTCGCCGGGCGACCGCCCGGCGGTGGGGTCCCGGGCCGCTCAGCCCACCCGCATGAAGCGGATCGCATTCAACCGGCGCAGGCCGCTGTTCGCATCGCGCGTCATGTTCATCACGTCCACCGCGCCCAGTGTTTCCAGCTCCAGCAGCCTCTGCGCCACGGCATCGAACGCGGCGTCGTCCAGTCCCAGGGATCCGGCGGTCCAGCGGGTATCGCGGTTGATGGGCAGTTGCGAGAGCAGTTCGTCGACAAGCGAATCGTGCGTCATGACTGCAGGCTCCAGGGGAAGGGGCACCACTTTCGACCACACCCGTCTCAGGCCGTGCGTCCGCACCGCGAAAAGACGCACGGCTTTTCGGCGGTTCTACGGCATCCCGGGTGAGTTTCTTGTAAAGCCGTGCGGAAGGTGAGGTCGCCCGCTTGTCTTGCCGCCTGGCGAGGCGCTGGAGGGAGGTATTCCGGCTTCGTCGGACATGCAGAAACGAACAGGCCCGGTTGCCCGGGCCTGTTCGTCGAAGAGTGGCGTCCCCACGGGGATTCGAACCCCGGTCGCTACCGTGAAAGGGTAATGTCCTAGGCCTCTAGACGATGGGGACACGTTGAAACGGTTACCAGGTTTTTCCGGTTCCGGACGGCCTGTGCCCGGAAGTTGGTGGAGCCAGGCGGGATCGAACCGCCGACCTCCTGCATGCCATGCAGGCGCTCTCCCAGCTGAGCTATGGCCCCAACGTGCTGGCAGGAGCGAAATGATAGCCAGCCCTCCATTCATTCGCAAGCATTGCTTTCGATTTTTTTCACAACTGGCGTGCAAGGGTCCATACCGGGTGAAATAGCAGGCTTGAACAGGCAGGGCCGCACGCGCGCATGATCGGATTCACGGTGAAGGAATGGGCGGCGTGGGCACCGGGACTGGTGGACCGCGACGCATGGCGCGCCTGGGCGCGGGCGCCGTGGCGGCCTGTCGGCGAGGACATGCCCGCGTTGCCCGAGGTGCCTCCCATGCAGCGTCGCCGCATCGAGCGGCTGGGGCGCATGGCGATCCAGACCGCGTGGTGGTGCCAGCAGGCGCAGGCGGATTCGGTTCCGCTGGTGTTCGCATCGCGCCACGGCGACGTGGCGCGTTCCATGGAACTGCTGGATGCGCTGGCCAACGGACAACCGCTTTCGCCGACCACGTTCGGCCTGTCGGTGCACAACGCCATCGCCGCGCTGTATTCCATCATCCGTGGCCAGCACGGGAATTACCTGGCGATCGCGGGCGGCAAGGCCACGGCCGAGACCGCCTGCGTGGAGGCGGCGGGACTGCTGGCCGATGGCGCCGGGGAAGTGCTGCTGGTGGTGTACGACGCGCCGCTGCCGGAGGTCTACCGCAACTTCGCGGACGAACCGGATGCCGGCTTTGCCTGGTGCTGGCGGCTCGGCCGCCAGGACGACGACGGCATCAAGTTGAAGCTGTCCTGGGAGGCCGCCACGGAGAGTGTTCCGGCCACCGGCGGACTCCCGCATGGTCTCGATGTCCTGCGTTTCCTGCTCGCCGGCGAACCCGCCCTGGCGCTGGTCGAGGACGGCGTGCGCTGGCAGTGGCAGCGCCATGCGTGAACGCCTGGACCGTGCATGGCGGGTGATCGGCACCGGCATCAGCTTCGCGACCTTCGGGGTGGGCGGGCTGTTCCTGCGGATGTTCGTGATCCCGCCGATGCAATGGTTCATCCGCGACGACCAGCGAAGGCAACGCTGCGTGCGCCGCGTGGTCCAGTGCAGCTTCGCCGCCTTCGTCGAACTGATGCGGCGGCTGGGCGTGATCACCTGCGAGATCCGGGGGCGCGAGCGGCTGCAGCGCGACGGGCTGCTGATACTGGCCAACCACCCGACGCTGATCGACGTGGTGCTGCTGGTGTCGCTGCTGCCCAACGCCGATTGCGTGGTGAAGTCGGCGGTGGCGCGCAATCCCTTCATGCGCGGCCCCGTGCGGGCGGCCGGCTACGTGGCCAACGATGATGGGGCGGGGCTGGTGGAGGACTGCATCCGGGCGGTGCGGGCGGGCGGCAGCCTGGTGATATTCCCCGAGGGCACGCGGACCCGGACGGGGGAGCCGATCAAGCTGCAGCGCGGGGCCGCCAACATCGCCGTGCGGGGGCGGCTGGACATCACGCCGGTTCGCATCACATGCGCGCCGCCGACGCTGAGGAAAGGGGAGAAGTGGTATCGTGTGCCGCCGACGCGCGCTCATCTGGTGATCGATGTTCAGGAAGACCTGCCGATCGCCCCGTTCCTGAACGGAACGGAGGGGTTGGAGCCGTCGGCAGGGGGAGAGGCGCTGGCAGCCCGGCGGCTCACGGAACATCTGGCCAATTATTTCGAGGGAGAGCCACCACGTGCAGGCACTTGAGCACGAGATCAAGGAATTGATCATTTCATCGCTGTCGCTGGAGGACATCGCCCCGGGCGACATCGACACGTCCGCGCCGCTTTTCGTCGAGGGACTGGGACTGGACTCGATCGACGCACTGGAACTGGGCCTGGCGCTGCAGAAGCGCTACGGCGTCAGCCTGTCCGCGGATTCCCAGGAAACCCGCCGGCATTTCGCCAGCGTGCGTGCATTGGCGGATTTCGTGGTCTCGCAGGGCAAGGCGTGAGGAAGGGCGGGTAGGACCGGCAAGATGACCAAGAACGAACTTTTCGACCGGATCGTCGCGATCCTGCATGACAGCTTCGAGATCGAACCTTCCCGGATCACCCCGGAAGCGCGCCTGTACGACGACCTGGACATCGACAGCATCGACGCGGTGGACCTGATCGTGCAGCTCAAGCCGTTGCTGGGGCGCAACCTGCAGCCCGATGCCTTCAAGGCGGTGCGCACGGTGCAGGACATCGTGGATGTGCTGTACGGGCTGATCCGCGAAAAAGCCGCCTGAGCCGCACCGGAGCCTTGCCCTTGAACCGGGTGCGCGTGGCATTGTTCCTGGCGCTGTCGCTGGCGTATCCGCTGGCGGTGTACTGGGCGCTGGGACGTTTCGAGCCGCGTTGGCTGGCCCTGTTGCTGTTCGCCCTGGCGCTGCTGCGCGCGGTCGCCACGCGGCAGGCGGTGTGGCTGGCCGCCGCGGGCGGGGCCGGCCTGCTGGCGGCGCTGGCGACGGTCTTCAACGATGCGCTGCCCTTGAAACTGTACCCGGCGCTGGTGAACGCGGTGATGCTGGCGGTATTCGCCACCAGCCTGGTGTTCCCGCCGTCGGCCGTCGAACGCATCGCCCGGCTGAGCGATCCCGACCTGCCGCCGCGGGGCGTCGCCTATACGCGCCGCGTGACCCAGGTGTGGGTCGGTTTCTTCGTCGTGAACGGCGCCTTGGCGCTGGCCACCGCGCTGTGGGCGTCCGACCGCGTCTGGGCGCTGTACAACGGGTTGCTGGCCTACGTGCTGATCGGCCTGCTGTTCGGCGGCGAGTGGCTGGTGCGCCAGCGCGTGATGGCGGCGCACCGGCATGGCTGACTGGCTGGCGCTGGAAGAAGTCGCGGTGCGGCCGCATGCCGGCCGGCCCTTCGTGCTGGCCGACGGAGCGGCGCGCGACCATGCGGCTTTCCATGCGCGGACGCGCGGCTGGCATGCGGCGTTCGCCGCGCGTGCCGGCCAGGCGTGGGCGTTGTACTTCGACGATGCCGGCGAGTTCGCGGCCGCGCTGTATGGCGCCTGGCACGCGGGCAAGACCGTGGTGCTGGCCGGCGACGCCCTGCCGGGGACGCAGGCGCGATTGCAGGGGGAGGTCGCGGGCTTCGCCGGCGACTGGCCCGCTTCCGCGGAACCATTGTCGGCAGCCGGGGGCGAAGACGGCCTCGCCGCATGGCAG
This sequence comes from Pseudoxanthomonas putridarboris, assembly GCF_038321125.1. NCBI lineage: Bacteria > Pseudomonadati > Pseudomonadota > Gammaproteobacteria > Lysobacterales > Lysobacteraceae > Pseudoxanthomonas > Pseudoxanthomonas putridarboris. Next base: position 182,458 of record NZ_JBBWWT010000003.1, read on the forward strand.
GCGCTGGATCCCGAAGCCACGCGCCTGGTGGTCCATACCTCGGGAAGCACCGGCGAACCGGCCGCGATCGGCAAGCGCCTTCGCCAACTGGCGAGCGAAGTGCGTGCGCTGGAATCCGCGCTGGGCGCGGGCCTGCGGGGCGCGGCCGTGCATGGGACCGTCTCGCACCAGCACATCTACGGATTGCTGTTCCGCGTGCTCTGGCCGCTGGCGGCCGGGCGCGCCATCGTCCCGCGCGCGTTCTTCCCCGAAGACCTGCTGGCCGCCATGGTCGACCACGATGTCGTGCTGGTGGCCAGCCCGGCGCACCTGAAACGCATGCCCTCGCAACTGGACTGGGCATCGCTGCATGGCCGGTTGCGCGCGGTGTTTTCCTCCGGTGGCGCCTTGCCTGCCGAAGCCGCGCTCGCTGCGGCGCGGTTGCTGGGCACGGCGCCGACGGAGATCCTGGGCAGCAGCGAGACCGGCGGCATCGCGTGGCGCCGCTGGGACAGCGAACAGCCCGCCTGGCGGCCGTTGCCCGGCGTCGATTGGCGGGTGCAGGAAGGTGCGCTGGAAGTGCGTTCGCCGCACCTGCCGCAACCGGAGTGGTGGCGCAGCCAGGATCGCGCCGAGGCGGACTGGCAGGGCGGTTTCCGCCTGCTGGGCCGTGCCGACCGGATCGTCAAGGTGGAGGAGCGACGCGTCTCGCTGGATGCGCTGGAACGCCAGTTGCAGTCGCATCCCGGCGTGCGCGAAGCCCGCGTGCTGCTGCTGGGCGGCGCGCGCACCACGCTGGCCGCGGTGGTCGTGCCCGAGGGCGACGCCCCGGACATGCACGATGCGCCGGGGCGCCGCGCACTGTCGCAAAAGCTGTCCGCGCACCTGGCCCGGCATCAGGATGCGGTGACCCGCCCGCGCCGCTGGCGCTTCGTGCCGGCCCTGCCGACCAATGCCCAGGGCAAGGTCACCGAAGCGGCGCTGACCGCCCTGTTCCGGCCCGAACGGCCCACGCCGCACTGGACCCGGCGTGGCCCCGCGCATGCTCATGCCGAACTGCGGCTGGACCCGGAACTGGCCGTGTTCGACGGCCATTTCCCGCAGGCGGCTATCCTGCCGGGCGTGGCGCAACTGGATTGGGCCATCCAGTTGGCGCGCGAGGCGTTCCCGCTGCCGCCGCGCTTCCTGCGCATGGAGGCGCTGAAATTCCAGCGTGTGGCAAGGCCCGGGGACCTGATCCAGCTGGACCTGGAATGGCAGGCGGAACGGCGGACCCTGTCGTTCCGCTATGTCTCCGTGCATGGGCCGCATGCGAGCGGACGCGTGGTGTTCGGCCATGACGACTGAAGCGGCTTCGCCGGACCCGTCCGCGACCTTCGTGCCCCTGGTGGTGATCCCGGTCTACGACCACGAGCGCGCCATCGGCGTCATGGTCGATGGCGTACTCGCCGGCGGCAACGAATGCCTGCTGGTGGACGATGGTTCGGGTGAAGCGTGCGCGCGGGTGCTGGACGAGCTGGCCGCGCGCCATGCGCCGCGCGTGCGGCTGTTGCGGTTGCCGGCCAACCAGGGCAAGGGCGCGGCGGTACTGGCGGGTTTCCGCGAAGCCGGGCGCTGGGGCGCTACCCATGTATTGCAGATCGACGCCGACGGCCAGCACGACCCGCGCGACATCCCGCGTTTCCTCGCGCTCGCGCGGCAGTTTCCCGACCAGGTGATCTGCGGCGTGCCGGAGTACGACGCCAGCGTGCCGAGGGGACGCCTGTACGGCCGCTACCTCACCCATGTGTGGGTGTGGATCAACACGCTGTCCTTCGCCATCCGCGACTCGATGTGCGGTTTCCGCGTCTATCCGCTGGCGCCGGTGCTGAAGCTGATGGACGAGGAGACCATCGGCCGGCGGATGGATTTCGACGTGGAGGTGCTGGTGCGGCTGTTCTGGCGCGGCATCGGCGTGCGGAACGTCGCCACGCGCGTGACCTATCCGCTGGACGGCGTGTCGCATTTCGATGTCTGGCGCGACAACGTGCGCATCAGCCGCATGCACACGCGGCTGTTCTTCGGCATGCTTTGGCGCCTGCCCCGGCTGCTTGCCGCGCGCCTGCGCGGGAAGGCCGCGCCATGAGCGGGGCCAGGGCGCGCCACTGGGCCGATATCGGCGAGTCCACCTCGGTGGGCGGCATCCTGCTGCTGTGCGCGGTGCATCGCTGGCTGGGGCGCTGGCCGTTCCGCATCTGCGCGTACCCGGTGGTGCTGTGCCACTGGCTGGCCAACGCCACCGCGCGCCAGGCCTCGCTGGAATACCTGCGGCGCCTGCAGGCGCACACCGGCGCGCTGGGCGCCGTGCCGGGCTGGCGGCACAGCCTGCGGCATTTCGCCATGTTCGCCGAGACGATGCTGGACAAGGTCCTGGCGCTGGGCCAACGCTACCCGGCCGCGCGCGTGCGGATGGAACGCCAGGATGTGCTGGCCCTGGTGCAGAGCGGGCAGGGCGGCCTGATCGTCACCGCGCACCTGGGCTGCCTGGAACTGTGCCAGGTGATGGCCGACCAGGTGCCGGGGTTCCGGCTGACCGCGCTGGTGCACACCGCGCATGCCGAGCGCTTCAACCGGCTGATCCGCCGGCTGGATGCCGGCAGCCGGGTGGAACTGCTGCAGGTCACCGACCTGGGCCCGGCCGACGCGGTGAAGCTGGCCGAGCGCGTGGCACGGGGGGAATTCGTCGCCATCGCCGGCGACCGCGTGCCGTTGCGTGGCGGCCGCAGCGTCGTGGCGCCGTTCCTGGGCCAAGACGCGCCGTTCCCGATCGGCGCCTATGTGCTGGGGGCGGCGCTGCGCTGTCAGGTGTTCACCATGGCCTGCACCCATCAAGGGCAGGGCTACGTTGTACGCTTCCAGCGTTTTGCCGAACGCATCGAGCTTCCGCGCGGTTCGCGCGATGCCGCGCTGACCGGCTACGCTGCACGCTACGCGCAATGGATGGAAGCGCAGGTCGCCCAGTCGCCGTACGACTGGTTCAATTTCTACCCTTTCTGGGATCAGGTCACGCATGACATCCGCCCCACATGACCCTGCCGCGCCGGTATTCGGCGATGCTCCCCTGCGCATCGAGGACGTGGTGGCGCTGTCGCGTCGCCAGGTTCCCGCGCGGCTGTCGCAGGACGCCGCCTTCCGCGCACGCATCGCCCGTGGCGCCGACTTCCTCGACCGTCTGCTGAAGGAGGAAGGCGTCATCTACGGGGTGACCACCGGCTACGGCGATTCCTGCACGGTGAACATCCCGCCGGCGCTGGTCGCCGAACTGCCGCAGCATCTCTACACCTACCACGGCTGCGGGCTGGGGCGGTTCCTGGACGAGGCCGAAACCCGCGCGGTGCTGGCCGCTCGGCTGGCGTCGCTGGTGCGCGGCATGTCCGGCGTCAGCCTGCCGTTGCTGGAGGGCCTGACCGCGTTGCTGCACCACGACGTGCTGCCGCTGATTCCCGCCGAAGGCTCGGTCGGGGCCAGCGGCGACCTGACGCCGCTGTCGTACGTGGCCGCCGCGCTGTGCGGCGAGCGCGAGGTGATGCACGGTGGCCGTCGCCGTCCGGCCGCCGAGGCGCTGGCCGAGATCGGGCTGGCGCCGCTGACGCTGCGGCCCAAGGAGGGCCTGGCGATCATGAACGGCACGGCGGTGATGACAGCGCTGGCCTGCCTGGCGTTCCAGCGCGCCGAATACCTGTCCCGCCTGGCCACGCGGCTGACCGCGTTCAACGTGCTGGCCAGCGCGGGCAATGCGCACCATTTCGATGCCGTGCTGTTCGCCGCCAAGCCGCATCCCGGCCAGTCGCGCGTGGCCCAGCGCCTGCGCGAGGACCTGCACAGCGACCGTCCGCCGCGCAACGAGCAGCGGTTGCAGGACCGCTATTCGCTGCGCTGCGCGCCGCACGTGATCGGCGTGCTGGAGGACGCGCTGCCGTTCTTCCGCCAGTTGATCGAGACCGAGCTCAACAGCGCCAACGACAACCCGCTGATCGACCCGGACCGCGAGCAGATCCTGCATGGCGGCCATTTCTACGGCGGCCACATCGCTTTCGCGATGGATGCGATGAAGAACGCCGTGGCCAATGTCGCCGACCTGCTGGACCGCCAGCTGGCGCTGCTGGTGGACGCCCGCTACAACCACGGCCTGCCGGCCAACCTGTCCGGCGCCACCGGCCCGCGCGCGGCCATCAACCATGGCCTGAAGGCGCTGCAGATCAGCGTGTCCGCATGGACCGCCGAGGCGTTGAAGCTGACCATGCCGGCCTCGGTGTTCTCGCGTTCCACCGAATGCCACAACCAGGACAAGGTCAGCATGGGCACCATCGCCGCGCGCGATTGCCTGCGCGTGATCGAGCTGACCGAACAGGTGGTGGCCGGCATGCTGATCGCCGCGCGCCAAGGGCTGGCGTTGCGCCAGCGGGCGGGCATGCCGTCGGAGCTGCGCGACGGCCCGGCGGCGATGTACGACGACCTGTGCCAGCGGATCGCGCTGATCGAGGAAGACCGGGCGCTGGACGGCGAACTGCGCCGGTTGCTGGCCGACATCCGCGAAGAGCGCTGGTCCGCTTATGCCGGCTGAGCCGATGCGCGACCTGTCGGCCGAAGTGGCGCTGAGCCCGGCGTTCCACGACTGCGATCCGATGCAGGTGGTCTGGCATGGGCATTATTTCAAGTACCTGGAGATCGCCCGCTGCGCGCTGTTGCAGCGGTTCGGCTACGACTACCCGCAGATGCAGGCGTCCGGCTACCTGTGGCCGGTCGTCGATGCGCGCATCAAGTACATCCGGCCGCTGCGGTACGCACAGCCGCTGAAGGTGGTCGCCCGCGTCGCCGAATGGGAGAACCGGCTCAGGATCGAGTACGAAGTGACGGATGCCGATACCGGCCAGGTCCTGACCCGCGCCCATACCATCCAGGTGGCGGTCGACGCCGCTTCAGGCGAGATGCTTTACCTCTGTCCGCCGGTGCTCTGGGAGAAACTGGGAGTGGAACGGCCATGATGTCTTTCGTTTCGTGCGCACCGCGCCTTGCGCGCGCCGCGCTGTTCGCCGGACTGCTGCTGACGGTCGGCCTGGCCGCCGCCCCGGCGGACGACGGGCTGGCGCGGGTGCAGCAGCGCGTGGCGCAGGTGCCGGTGCTGCGCGGCCAGTTCCAGCAGGAAAAGCAGGTGAGCGGCTTCAGGAACCCGTTGCGCTCGCAGGGTAGCTTCCTGCTGGCGCGCGAACAGGGCGTGGTCTGGACGACGCTGAAGCCGTTCCCCTCCGAACTGGTGCTGACCCGCGACCGCATCGTCAGCCGCCAGCGCGACGGCGGCACGCGGATCGAAGTCGATGGCCGGCAGCAGCCGGCGCTCCGCTCGGTCAACGCGATGATGTTCGCGCTGATGAGCGGCGATGTGAAGGCGCTGACCGGAACCTTCGACGTGGAGGTGGAATCGCCCGCCGACAGGACGTGGCGGATGTCGCTGACCCCGAAGTCGCGCGCGCTGGCGCAGGCCTTCACGTCGGTGCAGTTGCGCGGCGACCGCTACGTGCGCGAAGTCGAGATCACGGAGGCCAGCGGCGACCGCACGCACCTGGTGTTCAGCGAGCTGAGCGAAACGCCCGTGCGGCTGACCGCGGAAGAGGCGGCCCGGTTTGACTGATCCGCACGTGACAGGCGCGGGGGACCGGATGCTGCGCGGCTGGCGCTGGCTGGGGGCCGCGTGGCTGCTGGTCGTGCTGGCCGTGGCCTGGCACCAGTGGCAGTTCTGGCAGCAGCCGCGCGTGGACAGCGACGTGCTGGCGTTGCTGCCGCAGGAAGCGGGCGACCCGTTGCTGTCCGATGCCACCCGCCGCATCGCCGAGGCCAGCGCACGGCAGATCGTCGTGATGCTGGGCGCGCCGTCGGCGGAAGCCGCGCAGCGGGCGCAGGCGGCGTTCCGCGAGTACCTGGAGGCCAAGCAGGCCGGGGGAGAAGCGCTGCTGGTCGAAGGCGATTCGCCCGCGGACTGGTTCGCGCAGGCCCGTGATTTTTACGCGCCGTTCCGCGACCGCCTGCTGACGCCGGCACAGCGCGAGCAGCTCGCGCAGGCACCGACCGACGAGTTGGCCGAATCGGCGCTGGCGTCGCTGTACGGGCCGATGGGCGGGCCGCGCCTGACCGACTGGCGCAGCGACCCGCTCGGCTTGTGGCCGCAGTGGTGGCAGGCGCGGGCGAGCGGTGCCGGCCTGGCGCTGGGCGACGATGGCCTGTTGCAGGCGGAAGGACGGCATTGGGCGGTGTTGCAGTTCAGCACGCACGACTCGGCCTTCAAGCTGGATGGCGTGCGCCGTGTGCAGGACCTGCTGGACGGTGCGATGGAGGCGGCCGCGAAGGTGTCGCCCGATCTGCGTGCATTGAACGCGGGCGTGCCGCTGCATGCCGAAGCCGCGGCGGTGCAGGCCAACCGCGAAGTCAACACGATCGGCTGGGGATCGCTGGCGGCCGTGCTGCTGCTGGTCTGGCTGGCGTTCCGTTCGCTGCGCCCCTTGCTGCTGGTCGCGTTGTCGCTGCTGGTCGGCTGCGCGGTGGCCCTGACCGTCACCACGCTGGTGTTCGGCAAGGTGCACCTGCTTACCCTGATCTTCGGCGCCAGCCTGGTGGGCGTGGCCGAGGATTACGGCATCCACTGGTTCGCCTCGCGGCAGGCCGCCCCGCAGGACCGGCGCTGGTCGCTGTTGCGGCACTTGCTGCCCGGCCTGTGGCTGGCCCTGCTGACCAGCGCGCTGGCCTACCTCGCGCTGGGACTGGCGCCGTTCCCGGGGTTGCGGCAGATGGCGCTGTTCTCGGTGGTGGGGCTGACGGGCGCGTTCCTGACGGTGATCCTGGGATTCCCGTGGCTGGATGGCGGGCGCGTGCGCGAGACGCGTTTCTCGCATTGGCTGGGCGGTACGCTGGCACGCTGGCCCAGGCTGCGGCGTGGGCGCGCCACGTGGGTGTCCGCCGTGGTCCTGCTGGGCTTCAGCGTGCCCGGCCTGCTGCTGGTCCGCAGCAACGACGACCTGCGCAGCCTGCAGTCTTCGCCGCCCGCGCTGATCGAACAGCAACGCGAGGTCGGCCGCCTGCTCGGCATGCCCAGTCCCGCGCAGTTCTTCCTGGTGCAGGGACGCGATGCCGAACAGGTGCTGCAGCGCGAGGAAGCGCTGGTCGCGCGCCTGGGTGGGCTGGCGGCGCAGGATCGCATCGGCGGCTACCGCGCCATCAGCGACTGGTTGCCTTCCCGGCAGCGCCAGCAACAGGACGCGGCGCTCACCGCGCGCAGCGAGGAGGACGTGCTGCGACAGGTGGCGCAGGCGACCGGCGAACCCCTCGCGCGCACGGCGTTCGCCGCCGGCCCACTCGACATGGCGTCCTTCCTGGCATCGCCGGCGTCGCTGCCCTCGCGCCATCTGTGGCTCGGGACGATAGGGCAGGGACAGGCATCGGTGGTGATGGTGGATGACTTGTCGCGCGCGGATGCGATGGCGCTGCTGCCCGTGCAGGCGGAAGGGCTGGAGGGCGTGCGGTGGGTGGACCGCACCGCGGACATCTCCAGGCTGCTGGGACATTACCGCCGGATGATGACGGCGCTGCTGGGGGCTGGCGTGCTGCTGGTGTTCGGCGTGCTGTACGCGCGCTACCGTCGCGATGCCTGGCGCGTCATCGCGCCGACGCTGGTGGCCGGCGTGCTGACCGTGGCACTGCTGGGCTGGATGGGGCAACCGCTGCAACTGTTCAATGTCCTGGCGCTGATGCTGTTGCTGGGCATGGGCATCGACTACGGCATCTTCCTGGTCGAGCACCGCGGCGACCCGAGCGCCTGGCTGGCGGTCTGCGTGGGCGCGACCAGCACCTGGCTCGCGTTCGGGCTGCTGGGTCTTTCGGCCACGCCGGCGCTGCGCGGCTTCGGCCTGACCCTGCTGTTCGGCATCGGCCTGGTCTGGCTGATCTCTCCCCTGTTCCGGCCACCGCCGGATGCTCACCCTTCGGATGGAAACACCTCGGCATGAAGACGGAACGCACGGAAATCCTGATCATCGGCGCCGGCCCCGCAGGCTCGGTCGCCGCGGCGATGCTGCGCCAGCAGGGGCGCAAGGTGCTGATCGTGGAGCGCGAACAGTTCCCGCGCTTCTCCATCGGCGAAAGCCTGCTGCCGCAGAGCATGGAATACATCGAGGCCGCCGGCCTGCTGCGCGACGTGGTGGAGGCGGGCTTCCAGTACAAGAACGGCGCCGCCTTCGTGCGCGGCGAACGCGCCACCGAGTTCGATTTCCGCGACAAGTTCTCGGCAGGGTGGGGCACCACCTACCAGGTGCAGCGCGCCGACTTCGACCATGTGCTGGCGAAAGGTGCGGAGCGCATGGGCGCCGAAGTGCGCTACCGGCACGAGGTGCTGTCGGCCGAGCCCGGCGAAACGCCGCGCGTCGCCGTGCGTGCGCCGGACGGCGGGGAATACATGATCGAAGCGGATTTCATGCTCGACGCCAGCGGTTTCGGCCGCCTGCTGCCGCGCCTGCTGAAGCTGGAATCGCCGTCCAATTTCCCGGTGCGCGGCGCGATCTTCACCCACGTGCGCGACCACATCCCGGCCGACGCCGGGTTCGACCGCAACAAGATCCTGATCACCACCCATCCCGAACATGTCGATGTCTGGTACTGGACCATCCCGTTCTCCAACGGCTGCTGCTCGCTGGGCGTTGTGGCGGAGCAGGAGTTCCTGGATCGCTACCCGGGCACCGAACTGGAGCGCCTGCAGGCCATCGTCGGCGAGGATCCCAACCTGACGCGCCTGCTGAAGAACGCGGAGTGGGCCGTGCTGCCGGTGCGCCAGATCACCGGCTACTCGGCCAACGTGCGCGCGCTGTGGGGGCCGGGGTATGCGCTGCTGGGCAATGCGGGCGAATTCCTCGACCCGGTGTTTTCCTCGGGCGTCACCATCGCCTTCAAGTCCGCGCAGCTGGCCAGCGAGTGCCTGCGCCGCCATTACGCCGGCGAGAGCATGGACTGGGAGGCCGATTTCGCCGTGCCGCTGCGCGGCGGTGTGCAGACGTTCCGCCGCTTCGTCGAATCCTGGTATGCCGGCGGCTTCCAGCGGATCATTTTCCACCCCGATCCGCAGCCGGACATCCGCCGGATGATCTGCTCGATCCTGGCCGGCTACGCCTGGGACAAGAAGAACCCCTACGTGGCCGACACGCAGCGCCGTTTGCAGGTATTGGAGCAATTGTGCGCCGGCTGATCGCCATGCTGTCGTTGTGCCTGCTGCTGGCGGCGTGTCCGCAGAAGCGGCTGGTCGCGCCGCCGGCCGAACTGCCCGCGCTGCGCCTGTCGCCCGCCTCGCTGGGCCAGGAACTGGCGGTGCAGCAGCGCCTCGTGTTCCGCTACGGGCAGCACGAGCGCGAACTGGACGCCTTGCTGGAAGTCGATGCCGACGAAGTGCGGTTGCTGGTGCAGGCGATGGGGCAGTCGGGCGTCCGCTTGCAATGGGATGGCAGGGAGCTCATCCAGCAACGCGCACCCTGGCTGCCGGCCAGCGTGCGCGGCGAGCGCGTGCTGGACGATCTGCAGTTCAGCCTGTGGCCATTGGAATCGATCCGCGCGGTGTTGCCCGGCGACTGGCAGGTCGAGGAACGGGATGGCGTGCGCGAACTCCGGCACGGCGGGCGGGCCTGGCTGTCGCGGACACGCGTGGACGCGACCACGCTGCAGCTGCGCAATCATGCCGAAGGCTATGATCTGCGCATCGAATCGGTGGCCGGCGGAGACGGCAGCCCGTGAGCCGCGCGCCGATATTCCTGAACGAACTGGGCATCGTCTGCGCGCTGGGGCGCGGCCACGCCGCCGTGCGCGATGCCCTGTTCACCCACGATGCGCCGCGCGGCGTGATGGCCGATGCCGGTTTCATGCCGGGACGGACGCTGGCGCTGGGCGCGGTGAACGGCCCGCTGCCGTCGCTGGACGATCGCCCCGTCGAACTCCGTGGCCGCAACAACGCGCTGCTGCGCGATGCCTATGCGCAGATCCGCGGTGGCGTGCGGCAGGCCATCGACCGCTACGGTGCGGCGCGCGTGGCCGTGGTGGTGGGCACCAGCACGTCCGGCATCGGCGAGGCCGAGCAGGCGATGGCGCACCGGCACGCGCATGGCCAGTGGCCGGCCGGCTTCCATTACGTGCAGCAGGAAATCGGCGCGCCGGCGCGTTTCCTCGCCGCCGAGTCCGGCGCGCGCGGACCGGCATGGACCCTGTCCACCGCCTGTTCCTCCAGCGCCAAGGCACTGGCTTCGGCGGCGCGGCTGCTGCGGTCCGGCGCGGCGGATGCGGTGATCGCGGGCGGCGCCGACTCGCTGTGCCGCTTCACCGTGTCCGGGTTCATGGCGCTGGAATCGGTTTCGTCGGCGCGCTGCAATCCCTTTTCGCGCCACCGCAACGGCATCAACATCGGCGAGGGTGCGGCGCTGTTCCTGATGACGCGCGAACCCGGTCCGGTACGGCTGGCGGGCTGGGGCGAGACCTCCGATGCGCATCACGTGTCCGCGCCGGAGCCGCAGGGGCGGGGCGCGGTCGCCGCCATCGGCCAGGCCCTGCAACGCGCCGGGATACGGGCGGGCGACGTGGACTACATCAACCTGCACGGCACCGCCACGCCGCAGAACGATGCCATGGAAAGCCGCGCGGTGGCGGCGGCGATCGGCCACGAGGTGCCGGTCAGTTCCACCAAGCCATTGACCGGACATGCGCTGGGCGCGGCCGGCGCGATCGAGGCCGGCCTGTGCTGGCTGGCCATGGTGGACAACCCGCAGGCGCGATTGCCGCCCCAGTGGTGGGATGGCGAAGCCGATCCGGAACTGCCGCGCCTGGATTTCGTGGCGCCCGCCACGCGCGGCGCCCGGCCGCTGCGGCACGTGCTGAGCCACTCTTTCGCATTTGGCGGCAGCAATGCCGTGTTGTTGTTCGGAGCGGAGTGAATGGAAACGCTTTACGACATCGAGCGCGTGGTACCGCACCGGGGCACGATGCGGCTGATCGACCGGCTGCTGGCCTGGGGCGAGGATACCGTGGCGGTGGAACTGCGGGTGCCGCAGGAAGGCCCGTTCAGCCACGACGACGGGGTGCCCGCCTGGGTGGGCGTGGAGTACATGGCCCAGGCCATCGCGGCCTGGGCCGGCTGCCATGCGCGCCGCGCCGGGCGCGAACCCTCGGTGGGTTTCCTGCTGGGCACGCGCCGTTACGCGTGCAGCACGCCATACTTCCGTGCCGGGGCATTGCTGCGGGTGGAGGCGACCTGCGAGCTGTTGGGCGAGAATGGGCTGGGAATGTTCAGCTGCCGCATCCTGTGGGACGGCGAAGAACTGGCAACCGCCAACGTATCGGTGTTCGAGCCGCCGGATGCGATGGCTTATCTGGAGAACGTGCAGTAATGAGGGGAGATTCCACTGTCCTGGTGACCGGGGGGAGTCGGGGTATCGGCCGCGCCATCGCACTGCGCCTGGCGCAGGATGGCCTGGACGTCGTCGTGCACTGCCGCAGCCGCGTGGACGAAGCGCAGGCCGTGGCCGCGCAGATACAGGCGCTGGGCCGCGAGGCGCGCGTCCTGGCTTTCGACGTCGCCGACCGTGCCGCCGCCGCGCAGGCGCTGGAGGCGGACATCGCCGAGCACGGCGCCTACTACGGGGTGGTCTGCAACGCGGGCATCGCCCGCGACGCCGCATTCCCCGCGATGAGCGGCGAGGACTGGGACGCGGTGCTGGGCACCAACCTGGACGGCTTCTACAACGTGCTCAACCCGCTGGTCATGCCGCTGGTGCGGCGGCGCAAGCCTGGCCGCATCGTCACGCTTTCGTCGGTGTCCGGCCTGGTCGGCAACCGCGGGCAAGTGAACTACAGCGCGGCCAAGGCCGGCATCATCGGCGCCACCAAGGCGCTGGCGCTGGAACTGGCCAGCCGCGGCATCACCGTCAACTGCGTGGCGCCCGGCCTGATCGCCACCGACATGGTCGATGGCGAAATCATGGACGAAGCCCTGAAGATGATCCCGATGAAACGGATAGGACAACCCGAGGAAGTGGCCGCGGTGGTGGCGTTCCTGCTGTCGCCGCAGGCGTCGTACGTCACCCGCCAGGTGATCTCGGTCAACGGGGGGCTGGTCGGATGAGCCGCGACGACCGACGCGTGGTGGTGACGGGCGCCAGCACCATCAGTCCCCTGGGCAACGATTGGCCCAGCGTGCACTTGCGCCTGCGCGAATGCCGCAACGCCGTGCAGCAGATGCCCGAGTGGGGCAAGTACGAAGGCCTCAACACGCGCCTGGCCGCGCCCGCCTCGCCGTTCGAGCTGCCCGCGCACTACAACCGCAAGACCACCCGCAGCATGGGCCGCGTGGCGCTGATGTCGGTGCGCGCCTCCGAACTGGCGCTGGAACAGGCTGGCCTGCTGGGCGACCCGTTGCTGAAAAGCGGGCGGGTAGGGGTGTCGTACGGTTCGTCCGCCGGCAGCCACGAGGCGGTCGGCGATTTCGGCCGCATGCTCAACCACCACACCACCGAAGGCATCAACGCCACCACCTACCTGAAGATGATGAGCCACACCGCGCCGGTGAACATCGGCGTGTTCTTCGGCTTGACCGGGCGGGTCATCACCACCTCCAGCGCGTGCACGTCGGGCAGCCAGGGCGTGGGTTCGGCCTACGAAACGATCCGCAACGGCAAGCAGGTGGCGATGATCGCCGGCGGCGCGGAGCAGCTGGACGCCACCGCGGCGGCGGTGTTCGACACCCTGTTCGCCACCAGCGTGCGCAACGACGAACCGGCCAGCACGCCGCGCCCCTTCGATGCCGACCGCGATGGGCTGGTGCTGGGCGAGGGCGCCTGCACGCTGGTGCTGGAGGACATGGAACACGCCTTGGCGCGCGGCGCCGGCATCCTGGCCGAGGTCGTCGGTTACGGCACCAACAGCGACGGCCAGCACGTGACCCAGCCCAGCGCCGATACCATGGCGCAGGCGATGCGGCTGGCCCTGGAGGATGCCGGCCTGGCGCCGGACGCCATCGGCTACGTCAACGCGCACGGCACCGCCACCGACCATGGCGACATCGCCGAAACCGCCGCCACCGCCGCGGTGTTCGGCGCGCGCATGCCGATCAGTTCGTTGAAGAGCTACGTCGGGCACACGCTGGGCGCCTGCGGCGCGTACGAGGCCTGGATCTCCATCGAGATGATGCGCGAGGGCTGGTTCGCCCCCACGTTGAACCTGGACCAGCGCGACCCGCGCTGCGCCGACCTGGACTACATCACCGGCGAGGGCAGGGACCTCCGGACCGACTACGTGATGAGCAACAACTTCGCCTTTGGCGGCATCAATACCTCACTGATCTTCAAGCGCTGGTCCGCCTGACGATCGCCTCCGCAACCACCCAACAAGGAGCCTTCCCATGAAACGAATTCTCGCCGCCACCCTGCTGTCGCTGGCCGTGGCCGCGCCCCATGCCGTCGCCGCCGACACGCGGCTGGAATTGCCGCTGCAGGAACTGATCGATTCCCCGCAGGCCAAGGCCGCCGGCATCGACGGCAGCGTGCGCTTCTACCTAGCCGGGCAATCGCATCCCGCCGTGGCCTCGCGCATGGGCGAAGACGTCTCCAACAAGAAGACCAACGGCGTGGGCAAGTCCGACGTGGAGTCGTGCAACTGGGTCGCCCTGTCGGTGCTGAAGGCCTTCCAGGAGAAAGCCAAGTCGATGGGCGCCAACGCCGTCATCGACATCACCAGCTACTTCAAGAAGAACGAATTCCGCAGCGCGACGAACTACGAATGCCATGCGGGCAACATCATGAGCGGCGTGGCGTTGAAGGGCACCTACGCCAAGCTCAAGTGACTCCCCGGCGGCCGGCATGTCGCGCCGGCCGCCTCTTCGTCGCATCGTGCCGTGCTCATTCCCCGGCCAGCCGCACGCGCCGCAGGCGCAACGCGTTGCCGACCACCGAGGCCGAACTGAGGCTCATCGCCAGCGCCGCCAGCATGGGCGACAGCGACGGGCCGCCGAACAACGCCAGCACGCCCGCCGCCACCGGCACGCCCAGCGCGTTGTAGGCGAACGCGAAGCCCAGGTTCTGCCGCATGTTGCGGACGGTGGCTTCCGACAGCGCCTTGGCCCGCGCGATGCCGCGCAGGTCGCCCTTCACCAGCGTGACCTGCGCGCTGGACATGGCCACGTCGGTGCCGGTGCCCATCGCGATGCCCACGTCGGCGGCGGCCAGGGCGGGCGCATCGTTGATGCCATCGCCCGCCATCGCCACGTGCCGGCCCTCCGCCTTCAGTTTCGCCACCAGCGCGGCCTTGTCGGCGGGACGGACTTCGCCATGGACCTCGTCTATGCCGAGTTTGGCCGCCACCGCACGGGCGGTGCGCACGCCATCGCCGGTCGCCATGACGATGCGCATGCCGCTGTCGCGCAGGGCGCGCAAGGCGTCCGGGGTGCTGGCCTTGATCGGGTCGGCCACGGCGACGAGCCCGGCCGGTCGCCCGTCCACGGCCAGGAACATCGCGCTGGCGCCTTCCTCCCGCAACGCGTCGGCGGCGGATTGCAGGGGAGCGGTGTCCACGCCTTCCTCCCGCATCAGCACCGTGTTGCCCAGCGCCAAGCGCAGGCCCTCGACGCTTCCGCGGACCCCGATGCCGCTGGTGGACTCGAACCCCTCGGCGGAGGACAGCGCCAGCTCGCGCCGGCGGGCTTCCTGCACGATGGCGTGCGCCAGCGGGTGCTCGCTGCCGGCATCCAGGCTGGCGGCCAGGCGCAGCACGCCGGTTTCGTCGAACGGCGCCACGGCCTGCACGGCGCGGAACGCGGGCCGGCCTTCGGTCAGCGTGCCGGTCTTGTCCACGATCAGGGTATCGACCTTGCGCAGCGTCTCGATGGCCTCCGCGTCGCGGAACAGCACGCCGGCCTGCGCGGCGCGGCCGCTGGCCACCATCACCGACATGGGCGTGGCCAGGCCCAGCGCGCACGGGCAGGCGATGATCAGCACCGACACCGCATTGAGCACGGCATGGGTCCATGACGGTTGCGGGCCGAACAGTCCCCAGCCCAGCAGCGTCAGCAGCGCCGCGGCCAGCACCGCCAGCACGAACCAGAACGACACCCGGTCGGCCATGCGCTGCATCGGCGCGCGCGTGCGTTGCGCCTGGGCGACCAACTGCACGATCTGCGCCAGCACGCTGTCGCTGCCCACTTTCTCGGCGCGGATCACCAGGCTGCCGGCGCCGTTGAGCGTCGCGCCGATCACGTGTTCGCCGGGCGTGCGTTCGACCGGCAGCGGTTCGCCGGTCAGCATCGATTCGTCGACGTGCGAGCGACCTTCCAGCACCACGCCGTCCACCGGCACTTTCTCGCCGGGGCGCACGCGCAGGCGGTCGCCGACGTGCACGTGGGTCAGTTCGATGTCTTCCTCTTCGCCATCGTCGCGAAGCCGGCGCGCCGTCCTGGGCGCCAGGCCAAGCAGCGAGCGGATCGCCGCCGAGGTACGCGAACGCGCCTTCAGTTCCAGCAACTGGCCCAGCAGGGTCAGCGAGACGATCACCGCGGCGGCTTCGAAGTACACGCCCACGCGGCCATGTTCATGGAAGGAAGGCGGGAACACCTGCGGTGCCAGTACCGCCACCACGCTGTAGCCGTAGGCCGCGGCCACGCCGGTGCCGATCAGCGTCCACATGTTGGGGCTGCGCTGGCGGATGGATTGCGCCCAGCGCACGAAGAACGGCCACGCCGCCCACAGCACGACCGGCGTGCTCAAGGCGAATTCCAGCCAGGTGCGCAGGCCTGGCGACAGCGTGTGGAAGTACATGCCGCCCATCGCCAGCGCCAGCGTGGCCACGCTGAGCGGCAGCGTCCACCAGAAGCGGCGGCGGAAATCGGTCAGCTCCGGATTCTCTTCCTCTTCCAGCGTGGGTAGCATCGGTTCCAGCGCCATGCCGCAAAGTGGGCAGGTGCCGGGCGCGTCGCGGACGATCTGCGGATGCATGGGGCAGGTGTACCGTGTGCCGGGCGTGGCCGCCTCGCTCGTTGTCGCCACGCCGGGTTCGGGTCGCAGGTATTTTTCCGGGTCGGCGATGAACGTGTCGCGGCAGTGGGCCGAGCAGAAGTGATGGGCGCGTCCGCCATGCTCGGCGCGGTACGGCGTGCGCGCCGGATCGACGGACATGCCGCAGACCGGGTCGATGGCTTCGCCGGCGGCATCGTGAGCGCCGTGGTGCGCGTGGTCGTGGCCGGGTGGGTTCATGCCGGTTCCCCGGCCAGTGCGTTGAGGATGGGGCACTGCGCCAGCGCGCCATGCCCCGGGCAGGCATCGACCAGGTCGCGCAGCGCATCGCGCATGCGGGCCAGTTCCTGCAGGCGCTGTTCGACCACCGCCAGCTTGGTCGAGGCCGCGCTCTTCATGGCCGCCATGTCGCCGTCGCGGCCATCGCTCAGCGCCAGCAGTTCGCGGATGTCGTCCAGGGCGAACCCCAGGGTCTTGGCGCGGCGGATGAAATGCAGGCGCACCACGTCGCCGCTTTCGTAGCGCCGGTAACCGCTGGGGCTACGCTGCGGTTCCGGCAGCAGTCGCTGGCGTTCGTAGTAGCGGATGGTGTCGATGGCGACGCCGGCCTGGCGCGCGAGCTGTCCGATGTTCATGGCGTGCCCGTGGGGGAGGGGATGCGGGCATTCTGCACCCTTGACCCAGGTCCAGGGTCAAGGGTTCATCGAGTCATCCCCATGTCCGCCATGGAGCCGGGTTGGTCCGGATCCATGGCGGGCGGTCGACAGCCTTGTCCTGCTCAGAACCACAGCCGGACGCCGGCGACCACGCGGGTGTCGCGGATCCGCTCACCCTCCGCGCGCCGGTAGTCGGCGGTGTCGCCGAAACTGCGCTCGTGCACCACGCCCACGTAGGGCGCGAAGCGGCGGGTGATCTCGTAGCGCAGGCGCAGGCCGGCCTCCACTTTGTTCAAGCCGCTGCCGGTGCCGTGCTCCGGTTCGTCCCTGGTGGAGAAGTCCGCCTCGACCAGCGGCTGCAGGATCAGGCGATTGGTGATGCGCAGCGTGTACTCGGCTTCCACGTTCGCGGCCACCTGGCCGGATTCGCCGACATAGACCGTGGCCTCGATCTCGAACCGGTACGGCGCCATGCCCTGCACGCCGAAGGCCGCCCAGCTGCGCGCGTCGCCCGGCTTGAAATCGTGCTTGATGCCGGCCACCACGTCCCACCAGGGCGACACGCTGCGGCCATACAGTACCTCGACGTCGGCGCTCTCGGTGCGTCCGCCCGCGCGTTCGCCCTCGCTGCGCAGCCACAGGCGGTCGGTATCGGTGCCGATCCACGCGATACCTTCCCAGGCCTGGCCGGTGCCGTGGTCGCCATCCCAGGTTTCCAGGCGGTTGAAGGTCGCCTTGTAGTTCACCGCCGACGCATGCTGCATGGCGTGGTGGTCGACCGCCGGGAACGCGGCCGCGAGGTCGTCCTGCGTGACCGGCGGAATCGGTTCGCGCGGTGCATCGCTGGAAGCCGCATGCGCATCGCCATGGCCCATGGCGGCATGGTCGATCCCGTCTTCCTGTCCGCTCGCGCCGTGCCGCGAGTGATCCATCGTGGCATAGTCCACCTTGTCCTTGGCGGGCACGGGCGCGTGTCCTTCGTGCTGCGCCCAGGCCGGCGCCGTGACACTCAATATCAACCACAGCGCCGCGGAAAGACGGTGCGGGGGAGGGGAGAAGGGCGTCTTCATGCCTCGATCCTCACTTCCCGCATCATCCCGGCTTCCATGTGGTAGAGCAGGTGGCAATGGAACGCCCAGCGGCCCAGCGCGTCGGCGCGCACCCGGTAGCTGCGGCGCGTGCCGGGCGGCATGTCGATGGTGTGCTTGCGCAGGTGGAACTCGCCCCCGGCGTTCTCCAGGTCGCTCCACACCCCGTGCAGGTGGATGGGGTGCTGCATCATGGTGTCGTTGACCAGCACGATGCGCATGCGCTCGCCGTAGTTCAGCCGCAGCGGTTCGGCGCCGGCGAACGGGATACCGTCGAACGACCAGGCGAACTTCTCCATGTGGCCGGTCAGGTGCAGTTCCACGGTGCGTCCGGGGTCGCGCCCGTCGGGGTCATCGAACAGGCTGCGCATGTCGCCGTAGGCCAGTACCTTGCGGCCGTTGTCGCGCAGGCCGATGCCCGGATCGTCCAGCTTCGGCTCGGTGGCCGAGGACTGCATGTCGACCAGCGGGTTGCCGGTTTCACTGGGCGGGTGCTTCGGCGCCGTGTCGCCACCGCCGTGCGTGCCGTGCCCGCCCTGGCCCATGTTGGCGCCGCAACCGCCTTCGCCCATCGTCGCGCCACAGCCGCCTTCCATGCCCTTGTGGGCGCCATGGCCGTCCATGTCATGGCCCATGTCGCTCATCGTCAGCAGCGGGCGCGGATCGCGCGCGGGCACCGGCGCTTCCAGCCCGTCGCGTACCGCCAGCGTGCCGCGCGCATGGCCGGTACGGCCCATGTCCTGGGCGAAGATCGCGAAGGCGTCCTGGCCCGTCGGCTCGACGATCACGTCGAAGGTTTCCGCCACCGCAATGCGGAACTCGTCCACGCTCACGGGATGGATGTACTGCCCGTCGGCGGCCACCACGGTCATCTTCAGCCCCGGGATGTGCACGTCGAAGTAGGTCATCGCACTGCCGTTGATGAAGCGCAGCAACACTTTCTCGCCCGGGCGGAACAGCCCGGTCCAGTTGCCGGCCGGCGCGGTGCCGTTCAGCAGGTAGGTGTAGGTGTGCGCGTTGATGTCGGAGATGTCGGTGGGCGTCATCCGCATCCGCCCCCACATGCCGCGGTCCTCGATGGTCTCCGCCAGTCCGTCGCGTCGCGCGTCGCGCACGAAGTCCGCCAGCGTGCGCTGGTAGTAGTTGTCGTGCTCCGGCATCTTCTTCATGCGGCGGAACAGGGCGGCCGGGTCCAGGTCGGTCCAGTCCGACAGCAGCACCACGTGCTCGCGGTCGAACGCATATGGCGTCGGCGCGAGCGGATCGACGATCAGCGCGCCGTACAACCCGGCCTGTTCCTGGAACATCGAATGGCTGTGGTACCAGTAGGTGCCGGACTGCTTCAGCTGGAAGCGGTACTGGAAGGTTTCGCCGGGCGCGATGCCGTTGAAGCTCAGTCCAGGCACACCGTCCATGTTCGATGGCAGCAGGATGCCGTGCCAGTGCAGGGAGCTGGTCTGGCGCAGGCGGTTGGCGACGCGCACGGTAACGGTGTCGCCTTCGCGCCAGCGCAGCGTGGGCGCGGGCAGGGTGCCGTTGACGGTGATGGCCGGACGCTCGCGGCCGGTGAAGTTGACCGGCGAGACGCCGATGGAAAGATCGAACTCGGTCCCGGTCAACAGCGCCGCGCCACGTCGCGCCGGGGTACCGGCGGAAGCGGGCATGCGCAGCAATCCCAGGCCCAATGCCAGGCCGCCGGTCGCCAATCCGGTCACGAACCGGCGACGCGAAGCTTTCAACGCACCCACGCCACCGCGGGTGGAATCATCGTGTTTCATCAGTGGTTTCCATGGTCCTGTCAGGCGACTCGTCGCACGCCGTGAGGAACGGCGCTGTCGTCCAGGTCGCGATAAGGACCGGCGCGTCGCACAGGATCGCGCGTCCGCCGGCCCGCTTCATGCACCGCGCTTGCGCGGTTCAGGCCAGGAAGATGGGAGGTCGATGCCGGTGCGTGAGCAGTGCCGACGCGTGGGCGGACGCACGGTACGACGGCGCGCTGGAAGGGACGGGCCGCATCGGTGCGATCAGTGCAGGCCAGGGCAGCGCCGGTGCATGCTGCATGCAGGGGCCATCGCAGCTGTCGGACGTGCAGCAATCGGACATGGCGGGCGCATCGTCGGAGACCGTGGCCTCCGGCGGCGCGTGCTCCATCGCCATCGTGGCATCGCCATGGCATGGCGGCTTTGTCTCCACAGGCGTCGAGTCCGCCAGCGTGCCCATCGCCATCCGCGTGGCGGCATGCGCATAGCCGGTCCCGTTCAGCAACAGGGCCAGGCAGAGCAGGGCACGGAGCAGGGCGGCGGCGCGGGACATGCGCACATCATACGCCAGCATGCGCGCGAGACGCCTGAGCACCTGCCCTGTCCCGGCGTGAGCGTGCCGGTGCATACGCGTGCGGATGGCGTGGCTGCCGCGTCGAACGGCCACGCAGGGTGACGGACGCGATATGCTTGCGACCAGTTTTTCGGTCTGAACAGCACAGGATCCGCATGGCAGGCACGGTGATGATGAGCAAGGTGCCCGCAGGCGATCCGCAGCGCGATTCCGTACCCCATGCGCAGGCATCGTCGCCGGCCGCACGCACCATCGTGGCCGATGTGGGTGGCACGTATGCACGACTGGCCTGGACGCAAGGCGGCGACGCGCCGCAGCAGGTTCACGACTTCCGCCGTTACGTCTGCGCTGAACACGGCGACCTGGCCGCTATCCTGCGCGATTACGCCGCCGGCAACCCCTACCGTGGCGCGGTGGTCGCCATTGCGGGCGTGCTGGAGGGCGACCGCCTGATCAATTCCAACCTGCCGTGGGCGGTATCGGTCGAACAGACGCGCCAGGCTTCCGGGCTGGAGTGGGTCAAGCTGATCAACGATTTCGAGGCGGTGGCCAATGCCACGCCGTCGCTGGAGCGCGACACGCTGTCGCCATTGACCAAGGTAGTGGATGCCAGCGCCGCATCGCCGGCACTGGTCGTCGGCCCGGGTACCGGTTTGGGCGCGGCCTTATGGATGGAGGGTCAACCGCCGCGCGTATTGGCCACGGAGGTCGGCCAGGCCGCGCTGGCAGCAGGCAACGACCTGGAAATGGACATCCTGCGCCGCCTGCTGCGCGACCGTCCGCACGTCAACAACGAACACGTGCTGTCCGGCCCGGGCCTGATGAACCTGTACCGCTGCCTGTGCGATCTGCGCGGCGGCACGGCGCTCCATGCCGATGCCGGCAACCTGGTGGCCGCCGCCGAGGCCGGCGATGCGCTGGCGCGGGAAACGCTGCAGGTGTTCTGCGGCTGGCTGGGCAGCCTGGTCGGCGACCTGGCCATCATCTTCGGCGCCAAGGTCGTGTACCTGGCCGGCGGCGTGACCGCACATATCCCGCGGTTCCTGCACGACGGCCATTTCCTGCAGCGTTACCTCAACAAGGGCGTGATGTCCGAGCGACTGGAACAGGTACCCGTGTGGCGGGTGGAGCACGGCCAGCTGGGGTTGCTGGGAGCGGCGGAGTGGTTTCGGCGGAATGGAAGCGGTCTGTAAAGCCAGCGGCTCCGTCTTTATTTTACATAATAGGCATTGTTCGGCGGGCGCAGCCGAGGAAACGCCGTAAGACATTGCTTTTTCTGGTGTGCCGGCCACTCCAATTGCGCATAACAACATCGCGGCTGATGCCGCTAGGCGCTTCCAAAATGCCCGTTCTGGGGATGTCAGGGCGGCTGCTTTCATGATGTCGATTGCTGCCTTTTCCGGCGTTGGGTGGCCTTGCACTTTCAGTGCTTCAGCTACCACCCACACCTGTGGCACGCGTTTTCCCGTCCGATAGTGCGAGATCGCGCCGTCGGATATTCCTAGCATCGGTGCCAGCTGCGACCAGTTTTCTGCGGTCGAGGCTGCCAGTGTCCGATTGAAAAATTCGTCCCAGTTCATGCCTTGCTCCGGTCGATGGCTACGGCCGTAGGCTACAGGTGTTGACGGCTACGGGTGTAGCCGTGTAGTGTCCCGCCCATTGGCTACACCCGTAGCCGATACCCCGCTCCCGGTCGCCCTAGGCCGGGCAAGCGGGGGACTAGGGCGCTAGGGCAGGGGACAACCTCATGGGAATTGCAGCTTTCCTCTTGGGCGTATGCCTACTGGCGTTGACGCTGGGCATCGTTCGCATTTGGCAAGCCGGCGTCGAATACGGTGATCGCCGCCGCCTCCAAGAATTCCGCGCGCACGCGCTGGTTGCCGATGAGTTGCACCGCCGCCGTATCGAGCGCAAGGCGGTGCGGTCGTGAACGCCCCCGTCAAGCCCGTGGATGTAGTGGCGGTCGTCTCGGACGCCATGGTTGAGGCAGCCTGCCGTGCTATGTGGGCGTCCTGGGGTCGCATGCGCCCTGATCATGAGCGGAAGCATCGAGCCGATATGCGCCGCGCCCTGACTGCCGCCCTCGTCGCCCTCGCCGCCGTAACCGGGGGTGCGCCATGACGCACCTAGTTCACTTGCTGCGTCGCGTCGAGTGCTGGCTGTTCGGCCATCTTCCATGTCCGTGCTGCGGTGATTGTCAGTTCTGCGGCGCTGATCTCCGAGAGGGGAGGGCGCCATGATCGGCTGGATCGTCGGACTGGTGATGCTGTGCATCTTTCAGTTCATCGTGCTGCTGGTGGTGATTGTGAGCGCGCATGAGCAGGACGGTGATCAATGACCGCCTGGACGAACTGCGCCGAGTGTGGCGACCCCGTTGCGTACTACGCCGGTAGCTTCTACCGCTGCCGCATGTGCGGCCACGAATCAATTTCAGGTGCAGAGCGGTATGACGCGGGCGAATCCCGCTACGTGGCGCATTGCGTGGCTTCTGACGTGGCTGCTGAGCCGGCTTGCGACGCGCGCGTTAGCGCGCGGCGGGAGCCGGAACAGCTGGGCTTGTCTTTCTTATCGATAAAGGACAAGTGATGGAATTCACGTCCGGTCAGCTAAAGCAAACGCGCCTGATCAAGATGGCAAAAGGTGTTGTTGCTGCTGCTCTTGAAATCGACAACAAGTTTCGTGCGGCCTACGGTGAGCCGATGCCGGCGCTGACGGCCAATGGTGAGTTTCGCAAGCACTGGCGCACGAAACAGCCGTACTACCTCGCGGAATCTCCGTATCGGTGCGCCATGATCACGCTGACCTATGCGCGTGACGGCATGTGGGAAGAGAGCCAAATTCGTGCGTTGGTGAAGCACTACCGCGAATGGTTCAAGCGCAATGCCCAGGGCGAGACGTTTCACTATGTGTGGGTCATGGAACTGACGGAAATCGGCCGTCCGCACTACCACCTGATCGCGTGGTTTCCCAAAGGCGTCAAGCCGCCAATGCCTGATAAACAGGGCTGGTGGCCGCATGGCATGACTCAGGCGAAGTACGCCGTTTCACCCGTTGGTTATATCGCCAAGTACGCCAGCAAGTCGAATACCAAATCGGGTAGTCACTTGCCGCATCGCGCGCGCCTGTGGGGCTATGGCGGATTGAAGATGGGTGAACGTGCGCCGGTTGCCATGGCGATTGCGCCTCGTTGGCTGAAGCAGCTTGTTCACCACGAAAGCCACGTGGTCAAGAAAACATATGAGCGTGTAGAGCGCGTATTGAGGCAAACCATCGGTGTTTTTCAGGATTGGCATGAAAAGGTCGTGCGTAAGTCCGGGTGGTTCGTGAAGTCGGGCTACGGCGCGGGTAACTGGTTTTTCTCGCCGTATGAGTTCGAAGGGTTCGGAGACAAAAGCATCGTCCTAAGTCACCGGGGACACATAGAGATGCTGACAAGTGAAGGTGACTCTTTTTTTTTATCGCACAAGGTGAACTGAAATGGACGGTATACGTATCGAGGTTGCGTCGGCAAAGTTCGAAACCATCAAGGGCAAGTCGAACAAGACAGGCAAGGATTATGAGATCAATCGGCAAGAGGCTTTCTTGCACAAGGGCGGGAAGTATCCAGATCGTTTTGAGATCACCTTGCCGAACGATCCCTTGGGCGTGAAGCCGCTGTCGCCGGGTTTCTACACGCTGTCCTCGGCAAGCATCATGGTTAACCCGGAATACCGCCAGCTGGAAATCAGCCGTTATGACGCGGAATACGTGCGTCTGCCGGAGGGCGAGCAGGGCGAGTACGCCGTGAAGCCGTCGAAGGCGGCGTAGTCCTATGTCTTCGCCCATGCCGGAAAGCCTGTACGTCGTCGGTTGCGCTGCAGAAAACATGCAGCCGGACGGCGTATGCACGGTGCCGGTGTGGGTGCCGTACCACCAGCCAGTATTGCCTCCCCTCGATCTGGCCGATGGAACCTTGGTGGCCTTCGCAATCGTTGCTCTGTGGGCTATCGGGTTGAAAGCGCGTCTCGTATTTCGCGCGGCGCGTCTTGGGGTTTTCTGACAACAGCAAGGAGATCGTTTCATGCGTACCAACATCAAGCAGTTCAACAAGGGTCTGCACAAGGCTTTCCGTTCCACCGCTGCCAAGGTCAGCACGGGCGTCGCGACGCTGGGTGCCAGTGCCATGGCGCTGGCCGGTGGTGGTTCCAGCCCCGGTGGTGCCATCGCTGGCGAACTGGCGGGCGGCAAGGATGATGTGATGCTGATCATCGCGGCCGTGGCCGTGATCCTCGGTGCCATCATCCTGTGGGGCTACGTGAAGCGGGCGCGCTGATCGGGTCGTAACGGGGCAGGGGGTTCACGGCGACGTGCGCCCCCTTTTCTTTCACCCTTGGGAGACTGCCATGGGCTACTTCGTCATCATCGGAATTTGCGGCGCGTGCTGGCTCGCGTTCGAGGGGCTATGAACATCGCGCGCATTTTCGCCAATGCCTTCGCACGCCGCATCGTATATGTGGTGATCGCGTTGGTATTGGCGTGGCTGGGTATTGGCTCGGTTAAAGCCGGTACTTATGGCTGTGATGTGAATTCAGGTTGCGAAGAATCCGCTGCGTATGCGGCATGCTTGGTGCACGTGGGGGCAGTAGTGGGTGGGGGCTATTGTCAAAAGTCCAGCGGCTTTTATCAGGTTTATAGCTCGGGCGGTAATCCTATCGGTGGTACTGGCTTGGGCCGTTACTTTTTCGCTGCTTCGTGTAGTCAACGGCCATCGCAAGTAACGCAGTTCCTGCCATTGACTGGTTCTACGCAATGCTGGAACGGATGTGTGGTCAGTTACTTGCAAAATGGTGATGATGAAACCAGTACGCGAAGTGCTACAGGCGACGCCTGTACTGACGCGCAATTCAAGGATAATTGCCCATCTAATTCTTTTTGGAACGGCTACATGGGCGTATGCCAGCCCATCGCCCCCGACTGCGCGGAGGGCGAAACTCGCGAAGATGGCATCTGTAAGCCTGACAACAAATGCCCTGAGGGTATGATCGCTGTTACCGGTGCAACGCCGGGAGCGATTCAGCAAGGCGCAATGTACTGCAAGCCTGCGCAGGACGAATGTCCTCCGGGCAATGTCATGTCTCCAGGTGGGCAATGTCTTCCCGGTGAGGGGCAATGTGCGTCTGGCGAAGCACGTCGCGACAACGGGACCTGCGGCAGGGATTCCGATGGCGACGGCAAAGCTGATGAGGACGACGACGATCCGAACAATGATCCGGGAAAGGAGAGTGCGTCCGGTGGTGATAGCTGCAAGGTGCCTCCGTCGTGTTCGGGTGGTGCCATCGCTTGCATGCAAGTGAAGATCCAATGGCGGATCGACTGCAATACCCGCAAAACCGCCAACATCAGTGGTGGCGCCTGTACTGCTCAGCCTGTCTGTGTCGGCGAGAATTGCAATGCAATGGAGTACGCGCAGTTGCTGCAGCAGTGGCGTACCACGTGCGCGCTGGAAAAGATGACAGGCGGCTTGCCGGGTAGTGGCGGTGGTAATAGCGATGCGAACGGCAACGGCGTGCCCGATGCGCTGGAAGGGCGGCTAACGCCCAGCACGGGGGGCGAGGGTGAGGATTCGACTTCGGTTTCCGGGAAAGGTGTGTCTACAAGCCTTTTGGACACTGGCAACATCTTCGGCGGTGGTTCCTGTCCCGCGCCGCCCACGCTCACGATCATGGGCGTTAGTGTCAGTGGTGCGGATTTCCCTCACTGGTGCAACGCGATGGCGATTCTTCGCGCGCTCATATTGATTTTTGGTGCGTTCACTGCGTTGAAAATACTCATGGGTTGGGGGTTTTAATGGGCATGGTGTCTGATTGGATCAGCGATGCAGTGATGCATCTGCTGGGCAAAACGAAAGAGCTTGCTGCGGGGATTGTCGGTCGTGTGTTGGCGACGTTTGGGTTGACCACGGTCACTTTCAGTTCGGTGCTGCCTGATCTGAAGGCGTTTATCTCTCAATACACTGGTGGCCTCAGTCCGGAGACTTTGAACCTTCTTGGTTATTTGGAAGTGGGCACCGTGATGAGCATGATTCTGTCCGCGCTGACGGTGCGGTTGGCATGGAAGGTCTTTATCGTGCCTAAGGCCATCGCCGACCAGCTGCCGGGTGCCTCATGATTTACTGGTACACGGGCCAGCCCGGGCACGGCAAGACGCTGCATGCTATCGAGCGCTTGTTGGAGTTCAAGGATCAGGGGCGCATGGTTTACGCTTGCAACATCCGGGAATTCGACTATGCGAAGGCCGGCGTTTTGGAAATGACGCCGGAGGATTTCAAGCATTGGCCTGAATTTCTGCCTGATGGTGCGGTAGCGTTGGTCGATGAGGCCTATGAACATGGCATGTTGCCGAAACGGCCTGCTGGCTCGAAGGTGCCGAACCATGTCGAGCAGCTGGCGAAGCATCGCCATCGGGGTCTAGATTTCATTTTCGTAAGCCAGTCGCCAGACAAGCAATGCGACCAGTTTGTACAAGACTTGATCGAGCGGCATATCCACGTGCGCCGCCGCTTCGGCACCCAATTCGTACACCTGCGGGAGTTTGATCGGTATGAAGCCCAGGCTGAAAAGGCGACGCCGCTTGTGGTGCGTCGCAAGCGTCTTCCTAAGCGTCCGCGTGGCTTGTATCGGTCAACCGAAATGGACACAACGGAACGCAAGATTCCGTGGTACTACATTGGGTTGCCATTGGCCGTAGTGCTGGGCTTGGGTCTCATGTACTACACCTTCGGCAACATGGGTGATCGGCTTGGCGGTGGTTCTTCTTCGGTGCAACCCAGTGCCAAGCCGGACACTGTGCTTGTAGATCAGCGTTCGGCATCAGGTTCGTTCCGTGGTGCTGCCACAACGGCGGCTGAGTACGCAAGGGCTTTCCTTCCACGCGTGGCCTCTGAGCCGTGGAGCGCTCCTGTGTATGACGATGCCTTGCACGTTCCCGGCGAGCCGCCCCGGCTGTTCTGCATGTCTTCACTGGCTGGTGCAAATGATCGTGGCGAGCATGTGGAGCCGTCGTGCACGTGCCTAACAGAGCAGGGGACGCACTACGTTGTTCAGCATGCGCTGTGTCGCTTCATTGCGCGTCGCGGTCAATATGAGCCGTACCGCGATGAGCGTAATAGCCGCTGGGTTGATGGCCCAACGCAGATTGATCGTGCGCATGAGTCCATCGCTCGGCGTGAGTCTGGCGGTGTAATCGTTCCGGGTTCCATGGCTGAAGTAGGGGAGACGAAGAATGTCGTTCGTGCCGCTCCACCGCACTTCTGATGCTGTGTTGACCAGTGGGGGACGCGAGCTGCTCAAGTGGCTCGCGCTGGCCCTCATGACCGGGGATCACGTCAACAAGGTTTTGCTTGATGGCGGCCAGCCATGGCTAACGGATATTTCCCGCGTTGTCTTCCCGATCTTCGCTGTGGTGTTCGTCTGCAATCTGCGTCTGGAAGAACCGGGCATGCATGGGTGGAACGCGGCGCTTCGCACGCTGGTTTCCGGCTTGCTTGTGCAGCCGTTGCACGCTTGGGCATTCGGCTATTGGTTGCCGGCGAATGTGCTGCTCACTTTGTCGGCGGGTGCGCTCGTGCTGCTGCTGTGGAAGCGCTCGCCGCTGGCGTCCATTGCCTTGTTCGTGTTCGCAGGTTTGTGGGTCGATTACAGTTGGTTTGGCTTGGGCATCATGGTCGCTGCAGCGCTGGCGTTTTCCCGGGGGGGTGCTTGCGTCGCGTTCCTTGGGCTGGCGGTCGGACTGTTGGTCTTCATCAATGGCAACTTCTATGCGCTGGCCGCGTTGCCGCTGATCGCCGTGGTTGGCCGTCTGCCGGTCGATGTGCCTCGGTGGCGCTGGACGTTCTTGGCGTACTACGTTGGTCACTTGGGGGCGCTGGTGGTGCTTGACGGCCTTTCTTAGGGTATTCTCCCGGCCATAGCGTGGGGGTACGCCATGAAATGGACTTTCCTTGTCGTGTTCTGTGGGCTTGCCGCAACGGCATCGGCTCAGTCGGTATACAAATGCCGGGATGCCAAGGGCAACCCGGTCTACCAGTCCAATCCGTGCCCGGAGGCTGAAAAGCGCTGGGACACGCAGCCACGTGATTACACATGGGACGACTACTACAAGCGCACGGCCGCTGACAAGAAAATCGAGCGGGACCGTCGGCACATGAGGGCCAGAGCGGCGCAGGTGAGCGGCTCTAGCGGTCCTGTTGGTGCTGCGGTCGGGCAGCGTAATAGTTCGGCGTGCGAGAGCGCCAAGCGCCGGCGTGACATGGTCTATGAGGCTGCTGGCGCAGATCGCAGCTTTGCCACGTCTAGGGCGATGAGTGACGTTGTGTACGATGCCTGCAAGTGACGGGGGTGTAGGGGCGACGCCCCTACGGTAAACGCCTCATTCGCGGCCTAGACGCCTGTGAGCTGCAGCAAACGATACTCACGGCATGGCTCTGGTCCGAAGGCCAATCATCCACCCGGCAAACTTGGTTTTTTCTGGATGACTACACGTTGTAGTCACCGATCGGGGGAGCCTAGCCGGCTAGGCTGCCCACGTTCCGGCTGTGCCAGTCCGCTAGGTCAACAATGATCACCTTGACCTTGGCCTGATACTGGCGGGCCTGTGTGCCGTTCTCGGCCCGTCGGCGGGACGCGTAGCCCGCACGGCGCAGTTCCAGCTCATCGCGCCAGAGCAGCCCGCGAAGGCGTTCTGGCGTCATTCGCTGGCCGTCCGGCGACACCAGGTAGTTGCCGGCGACGTAGAACCCATAGAATTTCCCGGTCAGGTACTGTGGCATGCGTCCAAGCTCCTAGAAGAGGACTTCCGGCCACGCAAGCGCCATGCCAGCCACCAGCGCAGCAGCTGGCACCACCAGCCGAAATCCAGCTTGGCTACGATTTTACATAATAGGCATTATGCGAAATTTAGGGTGGTGGCTGCGCATGGGCTGGCTGCACGCGTGGGCTGGCTGGGCCGCCTACTACGCTGGTGGCTGGCATGGAAGCTGCACCGGCCCAAAGCCACGGACAGCTTCGAGGCCAAGGTATGCGCCTGATCGACCCCACCGAACGCAACGAACTCACCGGCCCTTGGGCCGGTTTTGGTTTCCAGCAAGGCCACATGTGGACGCCCGAGGGTTACACCCTGTACCCGGAACAAATGCGCTGGTGGTCGTTGACCTGCAACATCGCGCGGGAATGGCAGACCATGATGGCCGAGGCCCGCCGACAAGTTGTCCAGGGTGATGATCGGCCTTCGGACCGGGACCATGCCGTGAGCATCATTGCTGATCGCTTGCGAGCATCCCATGCGCGTGTGAGGCGTTGACCGTAGGGGCTCCGCCCCTACACCCCTAACCTCCTTCGCAACGTTGCCAGCCGCCCCCGGGGGCCATTAGCTGAGACCAGCCGTTTTCGATCCGCTGGAAAGCTTGACCACTGATGCAGACGAAACCCGTACGCTTCGCGTCCTGAGAACCAAGAGCAGGCAGCCTGATAACGCTAGACGATGGTGCAGGCCTACCGGCGCGGCGCGCACTATCCTGCAAAAGTTGATCCTCCCACATCTTACATAGTGACGAAACACCCGGATGGGGATGAAGCCTAATCTCTGGCCGGCTACAGTTTAAAGGCGTGGTGTCTTTTGCAGCAGGGTTATAAGCCGCATTAGGCACAGGGCCAACTCTTGGTGCCCCCTTACCCCCGGCAGATTTAATGGTCTGTGCGAGAGCAACAGAACTGAATATCACCAACAGTAAGAATATAGCTGTACGCATCCTTGTGAACCCCCGAGAAACCGAGGGCTATATATCACGATTCTAGCCGCCATGCTTACGGTGGAATTCGCGTGCAACATACACCGCACATCCCATAATCGCGTAGAACAACAGCACCGCCGGCACCACCCCCAACGCGATCAAGCTGGCGAGCAATGCGACCAACAAAGCTGCGTCGAATAGATGACCCCTAGACACGTCATTACGGCCCCGTAGCTGCTCGCGTGTACGAAATCACCACGCCCTGTACGGACGGCTGCCGCGAAGTCTCCACATCGCGATCAGACGCACTTGCATAGCGCCTTGATGCTTCATGATCTTGAAGCTCACCCTGCCAATGCCGCACCTGCGAACGGCCATCCGAGAAAAACTTTCCTTCCTTGAAATACGGCTCATATTGACCGTGACGCGCGATATGCGCGCATTGCTGGAATTCAAGCGGATACGTAGTGCCTTGATCGGTCAGGCAGGTACAGGAATCGAGAACAACATCACCGCCCTCAACCACGCCTTCCTTTGCCGACATGCAGAAAATACGCGGCGCTTCCTGTGGTGGTGCAAGTCGATCATACGCAGGCGCACTCCACGGCATTGACGCAACGAGCGGCGTAAAGCGTTTTTCGTACTCATCGGGCGTCACCGGTTCAGCCGTACCCACGCCCCCCGTCGCTGCCGCTCCGTGTGGCGCGGGTCCAGCATTGAGAGTCGCAGCATGTGCCGGAGGTGTCGCGCCGCCGAGTCGCTTATTCATGTTGCCAAAGGTGTACCACATGAGGAACAACGCCAACGGCACCGCCACACCAAGCGCCCAGAAATACCAAGGTATCCGGACCTCGGTCGTGTCCATTTCCGTTGACTGATACGTGCCCATCGGACGCTTCGGTAACGTCTTCCGGCGTATCACCAGCGGAGTAGCTTTCTCCGCATGAGCTTCAAAACGGTCAAATTCACGCAGCGTGACGTACTTCGTTCCGAAACGGCGACGGACGTGTATATGGCGCTCGATCAGATCATGGACGAACTGATCGCATTGCTTGTCTGGCGACTGACTGACAAAAACGAAATCGAGACCGCGATGGCGGTGCTTAGCAAGCTGTTCAACGTGGTGCGGCACCTTGGAACCCGGCGGACGCTTCGGCAGCATGCCATGTTCGTAAGCTTCATCGACCAGCGCAACAGCGCCATCGGGAAGGAAATTGGGCCAATCCCTGAACTGCTCCGGCGTCATCTCCAAAACGCCGGTCTTGGCGTAGTCGAATCCACGAACGTTGCACGCGTAGACGATGCGCCCTTGATCTTTGAATTCAAGCAAGCGCTCAATGGCATGCAGCGTCTTGCCGTGACCCGGCTGGCCCGTATACCAGTAGATCATGAGCCACCCCCCAACTGATCCGCGATGCCCTTCGGAATGATGAAAACCTTCCATGTCAAGCGTATCGTCAGCGCAGACAGCACCATGCTCATAGCTTGGCCTAAGCCGATAGCACCGAGAAAATTCATCGCCTCCGGGGAAAGCCCCGCCGCGTACTGCGAAACAAAACTTTTCAGGTTAGGAAGCACGCCGTTCAACGTGACCATAGTCAACCCGAACGTTGCCAGCACACGCCCCACGATGCCCGCTGCTGCAATTTTCAACTGGAAGAGCAGCGTCGCAATACCCTTAATGATCCAGTCCCAAATCATGTCACGCTCCCCATAAGAATCCGCAATGCGAAAAACGCGCCCATGATCAAGATCACCGCGCGCATGATTGATACCAATGTGCACCACGACGGTATGTCGGACGGATTGACCGTCGCGCCCATGAACTCGAAAGACGAGAACTGCGGACAACTCCCACCGCCGAAGATGTCATCGGTATCGAGCATGCCCGGACCAATGCCAATGCCCCACCGCGTCACTTCGTCGCCTTCCCCCGGCTCTGGTGAACTGCCCTCACCTTCCAGCACGTCTGGCACGCCATTGTTGTTGGCATCCCAAGGACGGTCACCATCACCGTTGCCGCTACCCGGCTCTTCCGAACCATCGGGCCTAGTGGCACCGCCGCCCTTGCCATCCGATCCATAATTCGACTGAAACGTCGCCGTGTTGTAATTGGTCACGTTGCCGTTATTGTTGATCGTCGTCGTGCCCTGTCCTTTCTGCTGCCAATCACCATTGTTCGTAGGCGGCACGGCCGGCGGCTTTACCTCTGCCGTAGCAGGCGCTTTTGTGGCAGCGTCATTGCCCGACACCTTAGTTCCAGCCTCATTAGGCGACCAGCAGAACGTCTTGCCGGTACTGGCCGAGGCGCAATGCTTACCATCGGGCCGCATGCACTGAGTGAGCGAACCAACCTGCGAACAATTAGGTTGATCAACGGGGCCACCATCATTAGGCGAAGGAACGCAAAGCGCTCCCGTTGGTTGAAGTCCGCCCTCTTCTCGCTTGAACGAAAGGGCCTGCGGTGTACCCGCATTGAATACCACCGTAGTCAGATCAGGACCCGAAGAACTTCCATACATGCAGCCGTCGTGACAAACCTGATCCCCACCACCCACCTGAAACCATCCATTACTCAACGGTTGCCTTGCGCTACAGCTAGACCCGCACGGAAAGTTAAAACGATTCTGACCATACTCCGCACTGTTGGAACTCCACAGAACCATATACCGGCAAAGATTCAATTCGCAGTGCAAAAGGCCCTGCGTATAAGGCGGCTGCGCATGCACGAATTGAGTACACGCAGCGAGCGCCAGGCCCTGATCAGCGTAGTTGCCACCCGACTGCGCACGCGCAGGAATGTGAACGCTAAATGCCACGAAAGTGGCGACGCATAGCAACACACTGCGAACGAAACCCCGTAATAGGTTCATGATTCACGTCCCCTCAAATGCCAGCCAGCACGCGCCACATATCGCGATGATTACGAAATAGCCCATGACATCCTCCGAAAATTGAAAAAGGGCGCTCAGGTTTCCCGAAGCGCCCTTCCCTGTCAGCCGTTGACGATCAGCCCGCGCGCTTGACGTAGCGCCACAGGATGATGGTGCCGACGATCACCGCCAGCGCGGCGACCACCAGCAACACCTGCGCCTTGCCGGTGGACAGTTCCGCAGCGATGGCCGAGCCGGCACCGGTGGCGAACGCGGACGGGGCCAGCGCGAGCGCGGAGGCACCGGCCGCGAACGGAACGGTGGCATTCTGCAACTTGGAGCCGATGCCCTGCACGAACTTCTTGAACTTCTTCATAGTTGATCCTTTCGTTGGTTTGTGATGCCTCAGGTACGCGCCGCGCGGAATACGAGACTCGCTTTCACGCCAACTGCCCAAACGCCCACAATGGCGAAGGCAACCAGCGTCCCGTCAACAAGACTCAGAGGCGGCAAGACCTGCTGCGGGTACGACAACCACACCGGCACCGCGCACACGCCATCGGCCTGAATATGCTCAGGTGCACAGCCGATGACGTAGAGCGGTGGCGGCGTAGTAGACATGCGTTACTTCGCCGGAACCGGGACGAGCGCGATGCGGCGCGACACTTTCAACGCATCGAAATCGCCCACTTCCAGACTGGACACGTCCAGCAGATACCGGCCCGGCGGATACGGCGGCTGACCATCGCCGAGGCTGATGGTGAACGGCACCGGGAAATCCTCGCCCTTTTCGATGGCGGCTTTCTGCTCGTTGAAGATGACTTGCGTACCGTCCTTGCGCTTGATCGAACGCGGCGTGGACGTACCGGACTTGATGAGAATGC
This sequence comes from Pseudoxanthomonas putridarboris, assembly GCF_038321125.1. Classification (NCBI taxonomy): domain Bacteria; kingdom Pseudomonadati; phylum Pseudomonadota; class Gammaproteobacteria; order Lysobacterales; family Lysobacteraceae; genus Pseudoxanthomonas; species Pseudoxanthomonas putridarboris. Next base: position 216,090 of record NZ_JBBWWT010000003.1, read on the forward strand.
AGTTCATGAGATTGACTCCAATTTCCATGCGATGGTGTGGCCCTGATGGAAGAAAACCCGCCACGGCGAAGGCCAGAATTCGCCGGTCAGTTTGTCCACGTAACCCCCGAGGGCCTTGCGGATGTCGGCCAATGGGCCGAGTGCAGTACGTGCATCGCTAGGTGCCTTCCACCAGCGAAGCTCACGTTTCGATTCGTCGCCAAGACCACCGACGCCATGCGTGCGGAAGCCTTTGGGAAATGCGTCCATCATGGCTGCGCAGAACTTGCTTGCGTACTTCGCGAGGTAACCCACCGCGTTACGCGCCTTCTCGATCTGCGTACTGCCATGCGGCCACCATCCGCGCTGATCCACCTTCGGGATGAAGATGCCGCGCGGAATCCAGATCAGGACGTGGTAATGGGGGACAAGGGCCTTGGTGAGTTCGCCGACCCATAGGTAACGGAGACGCGGACCGTTGCCCCGGTAGCGAATTCGTACAGCTCTATCGAAGAAGCCCCGGATTCGTTTAAGAAGTTCGCTAATGTCGCGAGGGCCTGCGTTGCTTGTCGTTGCGTAGGTCGTAGTGAGCATGTACCACGCTCCACGCGTGGAGCCTTTCGTCGCTTCTTGGTCATGGAGCCTCGCTCCGGTGATGATGGATTTCTTTAGTCGCATCGCCCGGATGCGATTGCTGTCAAGCGCAATCGACACGCGCCGCGTGTCACTTGTTGAAGAATGGACAAGCCCAAGGCGACGGCCTCCGGCCGCCGCCGAAATGCCGTGCTGCGCGAGCGTTGCCGAGGCGATTTCAGTGCGACGCGATGCGGCTGCGCGGAGCGCAGCGGCTTCCAGCGGGCAACGGGAGCCGTCAGCCATGAATCACCGCCGTGATTCCCTGGACACGCAGCACAACGCGGAAAACGCGGCGGCCGCGCGTCAGATGGTTGTACCAACGACAGTTGGATACGGCACCCGGCTCATCCATGCCATAGGCGGCGAGCAAGCCCATGCCGCCGATTTCTTCGATGAAATAGCCGTCCGCGATCACGCGTGTTCGCTCGATTGACGCGCGTCACTGATGCGCTGCATTTCAGCGGCGACGATGCACTGCGCGCGGAAGTCGGCCAGTGCTTGGCGATCCTGCTGATCGCGATGCCAGATAGCGAGCTTGATGATGCCGGCCGCGACGAACAGACCAGCGGCCGCGATGATGGTCAGCACCAACGGAAAAAGGGCGCTCATGCGCCCTTCCCCTTTTTCGGTGCCGGCTGCTCCGTGCCCTGCTCTGCCGCAGGCTTGATCCGCGATGCGCGGATGCCGGCTTGCATGAGCAAGTAGGAAACCTTCGACTCGCCGAGTTCGGCGAACACCAGCGCCAGACGTTGCACGTCCACGATGCGCGGTTGCAGTTCCTTCCACTGTTGCAGATTCATCTAATGCCCCTTCACCCCCGCCCCGGAATCCCCTGCCCCGGCCCGGGGGTGACCGGGGAGGGGTGTCCCGTGCACACGGGACAGGCGGCATGTAACCTGATTACGGGACAACTGTCAACCGGATACGGGACATGAGCATCGTAGGAACGCTAATCGATAAAGCTAGGGCACGGTCAGGCATCGCCTCAGACAGCGCTTTAGCCGCGCATTTCGGAGTTCATCGGCAAGCAGTGTCGAAGTGGCGAACCGGGGACGCCTACCCGGATGAGGAAAACATCGCGCACATGGCGACAATGGCCGGAGACGACCCCGCCGAATGGCTTGTAGCAATTAAAGCGGTCCGATCCGATGGTGCAGCAGGAAAGGCATGGGCGGCGCTAGCGAAGCGAATGGCCGCGACCGCAGCCCTCCTAGCGGTGATGGTGTTCCCTGCCCTACAGACGCCCGCTCAGGCCGCTACAGACGCAACCGAAACGGCGCAGTCTAGGCATTATGCGAAATTACTACCAGGGGCGTCGCCGAGGCCGTCGGCCTTCGGCCTTATATGGCGCTGGCTGCGTGTCTGACGCAGAGGAAATTGATTGCCAACTTGGAAATATCCCGTTAGCGACCAACAAATGCCTCGGACACCTCCAGTAAATGCCCCTGTTGTACGCGGTGAAGTGTCCCCAACATAGGCGCTAACCTTCCCCATATGACGCGGTCAATTGTCTTCATCTACAAACGTCTGCATTCAATTGTCTCCAGTGTCAACCGCGGAATGGCGGCCTGACCCGAATCCTCTCCTCAGGCTTTGACTGAGTCTTTAGCGCGACTCCCGGATTCTCGGAGGGCTTCCTAGTAGCAGTTTTTCGCGTCTTTGGTGGAGCTTTACTGTGCTGGCGTATGGCCGCTTCCAAAGCGGCAGGCAGCTCCTGAAGTTTGGCCAGTTGTTTCTCAAGGGCGTCAGCGCGGGCACGCTCGATGCCCGCGTCCCGGTGTGCTTCAGCGGCTGCGGTCTTAGCTTGTTCAGCAGTCTGAAGAAGCGACTTCTGGGCGCCGGCATGCTCCTGAGCGGCTGCAACCAATCGGGCTCTCAGTTCCTTCGCATCCTGACGGGCATGATCGATTTCCGCGTGGGCACGATCCTCGACGACACGTATATGCTGCGTCAGAGCTTCCCGTTCAGTGCTGGCGGCGTCCTGCAGTGTCTGAATGCGCACGTCGGCCGCCTGCCGTGCGGAGTCGGCCTCCGTCGCTCGCAGGAGTGCGGCATCGCGTTGTCGGGCCATTTCCTTGACTTGCCCCTCAAGCTGGCTGACCAGCCGATGCAGCTCAGTGGCCTGAGTTGTGGCCAGGCGCTCGGCGTGGGCGGCAGCGCTCACCTGATCACGTAGCACTGCGGCCTCGGCCGCAAACCTCGCCCGCTCCTGCAGGAGCGCTTCCCGTTCCGCTTGCAGGGCAGCCCGCTGGGCGGCGAGAGTCTCCAGCGCCGACGCACGGGCATGCTCAAGCGCCAGCCCCCACCACTCCCCTGCCAAGGTGATAACCGCCTCCGGAGCGCCCGGGACTGCAACAGGACGTTGCTGAGCTTCCAGCCGGGCGCCGAGTCCTCGCCACCAGGTCTCCAGCCACCGCGTGACGGTGTTCGGCGAGCCGGTGCCCAGATGCGCGCGGATACGCTCGACGGTCGGTCGGTCGCCGGTAGCAACGATCTCGTCGGCTGCGGTGTGGACCTCAGATTCGGTAATGCCACGTGCCATGGGGTGCCTCTTACGAAAGTGCCCTACTTAGTTGATTCCGTACTCACGATAAGTGATGATTATCGTGGCTATACGCGCTTATTCGTAGTGTACATTACATACTATGAAATATAATTTCACCAGCGTCGCCCTTGTTCAGACGGCCCATCACCTGGTGCTGCCCGAACAGCTGGCACAACAGGCCGCGGACGCGGTGCGGGAGCTGCTGGCCGAAGCGGCCGCGGCCAACACCACCCGCAGCTACGCCAGCGCGCTGCGCTACTGGGCCGGCTGGCATGCGGCGCGCTATGGCATCGAGTTGGCCTTGCCGGTGCCCGAGGCGATCGTGCTGCAGTTCGTGGTCGACCATGTGGTCCGGCGCAACGTCGACGGCGAGCTGGCGTGGGAACTCCCGCCGGCGGTCGACCAGGCCCTGGTGGCGGCCGGCCTGAAGGCCAAGCCGGGCCCTTGGACCTTGTCCACGGTCCGGCACCGGGTGGCGGTATTGTCTACCGCGCACCGACTCAAGCAGCAGCCCAATCCCTGCGAGCAGCCGGCGATCCGCACCGTGCTCAGCCGTGCGGCTCGCGCTTCGGTCAAACGCGGCGAGCGGCCGCGCAAGAAGACCGCGGTTACCCTGGCCGAACTGGAGGCCATGCTGGCCACCTGCGATGACACCCTGGAGGGCCTGCGCGACCGTGCCCTACTCTGCTTCGGGTTCGCCAGTGGGGGGCGCCGCCGTAGCGAGATCGCCGCGGCCGACCTGCGCGACCTGCGCCGGATCGGGGCGCAGGGCTACATCTATCGGCTCGAACACAGCAAAACCCAGCAGGCCGGCGTGACTGCCTCCTCCACTCCGGACAAGCCGGTGCTCGACCGGGCCGCGCTGGCGCTGGAGGACTGGCTGGAGGCGTCTGGAATCACTGAAGGGGCGATCTTCCGGCGGCTGTGGAAGCGCCACGTCGGCCCTGCCCTCTCCCCTGCCGCCGTGGGGGAGATCGTGCAGCGGCGGGCACGCCTGGCAGGGCTGGAGGGGGATTTTGGGGGGCACAGCCTGCGGTCAGGGTTCGTGACCGAAGCCAGCCGACAGGGGGTGGCGCTACCGGCGATCATGGCGCTGACCGAGCACCGGGCGGTGTCGAGCGTGATTGGTTACTTCCAGACAGGTGGCGCTACGACGAATCCCGCCGCTCGCCTGCTGGAAGACTGATCGTTCCTGAGTTCACGAGTTTGGTGCATGCCTGCTCCACCATCGCGCCACCTGCGGCTTCCCATGCGCCGCGGAAGACTTCCAGGGCGAGGATCTGGACCTGGGTGTGCGCCTGATCTGCAATCCTTTGGCTTCCTTCTTCGTCCAAGCCTAGGGCCGCTCGGTGGAGGGCTCCGGGATATTTGCCGAGGATATCCTTGTGGTCGGTCGATCCATCGAAGCGATACACGGACACATCGTCTACGAGCCGATGGGATCAACTGATGAGGGAATGGTGTGATGACGACCGACGCTCCGATCCAGAACATGCGCTGGGATCTGGCGGCCCTTCTCGACCATGTGCAACGGCTGTTTGGCGACGACCAGCGACGGATTGTGTCCAACTGCATCCGATCCGTCGTGGATCGTCGCGAGTTCGCCCGACACCACTACAACGAAGCCATGCGCGCCATCGCAGCCAAGATTGAGGGCAGGCCTGATTACGAGGTCATGGCCGCCATGTTGGGCGCCTACGACAAGGAAGCCGGCTCATTCGAAGATGCCAGGTTCGCCGCCTACCTCAACATCGTGGCCTGCGTGCACAATATGCGGGCGGTCGCAGACAACCTGGTGCACCTGGTCTATTTCGCCACCGGCATGAACCTGGACAACGCAACGCGTATCGAGGAAAGGTCAATCAGCTGGCACAAGGTCAGGGACAACCTTCCTGCATCCGAACTTGTTGAGGACCTGAAGAAGCTGCATTCCCATGATGACTTCAGGTATCTGGTCGCTCTGGACAACCACTGCAAGCATCGCGGCATCGTGGATGTGGGCTTTTCCGTCGGTGAAGTAGAGGCTACTCATGGCATGCGGATCAACGCCTTCTCCTACGAAGGAACCGATTACCCGCATCGATGGGTCAGGCCGCTACTGATTGCCGAATACCAGTGCCAGGAAACCCAGATCATGCTGGCTGGCAATCACTTGAACGACTACGTGGGCGGCCTCCATTCGAAGATGTCGTAGACCTTCGCGTGTAGCGCTGCAGCCTTCTCCGGGTCTTCAGCCAGTGCAACGACACCTTGAAGGGCCAAGTAGCCGTGCACATCGGCAAGTCTCAAACCATCGACCACGACTTCAAGCGGATACCTTGGCCTCACCTCTCCATCCTTGAGGCGCCACTGCATGTGGAGAATTCCACCGTGGGTGAACCCATTTAGATTGCGACGCATGCCTTCCGTGTCTCTTGCAATCGATGAATCGAAGAACTTGATCTTGTCCAGGTCCCGCTGCATTTCGCCAAGGTCCCGAGTAAAGCGGTGCGTCTGGATTAGATCCAGTTGCTCCTCCTTGGCGTAATGGTGCAGCCATGCACCCCAAGTAAAGGCCTCAACGCACGGCCGCAGCAGTGCCAGGGCTGAGCCCCACATGTCCTGTTCGACAAGCCTGATGATGGCCCGATGGTGATCCATGGCCAGTTGGTAGGAGCTGGCGGACATGATGATGCGAGGCGTGCGGGCAGCCGTGGTTCCATTTGAACTGTCATACAGCCACGCATCGATGCGCTTGGAACGCGCCAGCTGCTCCAGCAAGGCATCGACAGGAGGGTTGGAGTTGCTGGTCATCTAGAACGGTTGTGCACACATGGTGACAAGCCTTTCAGTTGGGTGATATGCACAAATCATGAGGTTTTTCTGCCAACTTTGAAGCCCGGCATCACATACTTATTCAACCATATCAACTGAATCGGTTGAAGAAGACCGCCTATGCCCCGCATTCTTACATTTTTCTCAACACTCGGCAGGTTCGAGCCGACGTGGCCAGCCCCTCCCCTTATTTTGTCTCCTTCGCCAGCAACCTTTCTGGGAAATTGAAGCTCTTTCCGGCATCCTTTCCCCGACAGGGGAAGACACCACCATGAGCCAACGGATCATTGGCCTGGCCCTCGTGGCCATGCTCGCGGGATGCAACGCGCCCACACCACCCTCGCCGCCCGTGGCGGCACCGCCCCCCGTCCCGGTCTTACCCGAGCCGATTCCCGAACCGGAAACGAAGCCGGCGCCGGTGAAAGAGCCTGCTCCCGCCGCCGAGGAACCGAAGGGGCACGCCGATGATCCGGCAGTGGTTGCATGGCTGACCAAGCTGGCTACTGAGCGGGAAGCATTGGGAACGAAAGTGTTTCAAGCCGGCGTGGCGATCGATGGCCACACCCACGCGGGAACGGCCTTCAACGAGATTCACATCCCCGAGCACAAGTGTTACGTGCTTGGCCAGTTGCTGGGGAAGGCCGACCTGGTCAGATCCTTGGCCATCGATTACCAGCCCGACTACGACACGCAGACCACGGAGAACGCCTCCGACCTGCGAATCATGAGCAATTCGCTCCACAACTTCGCCAGCGTCGCCAAGCACATCCTGGGCATGCCCCACGACGAGCGGGTGGTCACGTGGAACCTGGATTGCGCCGGACAGATGGGATTGCCCCGTGCCTTCATCAAGCAAGAGGGCCAGTCGTCTTTCTACGTGGTGACCAACGACGGCAAGGCGCTGAAAGTGCTGGGCGACATCGAGGAGGGGTTTGCGAAGAAGATCCGCGATGCCATCGAAGCCAATCCCACCGTGGAGGTCGTTGCCTTGGGGAGCGGCGGTGGCTATGTCAACGAAGCGATGGAAGCGGGAACTTTCATCCGCGCGAAAGGTTTAGAGACCACCTTGTTCAACAACTGCTATTCCGCCTGTCCCTTGGTGTTCATGGCAGGGGTCGAGCGTCAGAACTGGTCGCCCTATCCCGAACTGGGTTTCCACCAGATCTACACCTCGGATGGCCAGCCCATTCCGTTCGACAGCGAGCCCTACCGCCAGGTGTTCGGTTACCTGATGCGCATGGGCATCGAACCCCGTTACGTGCTCCAGAAAATGTGGTCGGCCCCACCCACTGGCATGACCAACGTGGACGGGGAAGACTACGACCTCTGCCGGGCCAACATCACCACGTGGATTCAACGAGGATGCTCGAACCGGGACTACGGCCACCGCTGAAAGAACGGCTCATCGCTCGATTCGCGCGGCAGGCCCATCACGGGTCCATGCCTCGAAGAACCGAATCGCCTCATCGAAGCCAGTTTCCTTGGCCAGGGCGTAGGCACTGATCAGCCGCTGATTCTGGAACAAGCCTGACTCGTAAGGGCTGACGTTTTCTTGGAGCACGCACCGTTCCACCTCGGCCCGGTCGCAATGCTCGACGGCCACCAGGAGTGACGCCACGCCCCGTTCGCGTTGCTGGTGGGACCGTTGCCACCGCCGTTCGTCCTTGGGGCTCAATTGCCCCGGAGCCGGCGGCGCCGGGAGTCGAAGCAACCCGATTCTCGCCAGTAGCCCGATGACCTGGGCCAGCAGGACCAATCCCACCACGATCCAGACCACGGCGGTGAAGGCAGTCTCCCCGATGGTTTGTAGCAGCCAGCCGGCGGCCAACAGCACCACGATGAGGCCACACCCCACCCCTCGCATGGCGCTCAGTCGCCCTGCTTCTGTTTCTGCCACCAGCCCTGTCCGCTTTCTTGCGTTGACGAGGCAGGTGCGGACGCTGTGGAAGGTGGAACTGCGGCAGCGGTGGGAACGGAGGTCGCTGCGGGTGCTGGAGTGGCGGTGGCTTGAGCCACTGCAGGGGCGTTGGGCGCCGGACGCTTGTGGACGACGACTTCGCCCTTGTTGAGGACTTGTAGCTTTGCTTCACCGATCTGCAAGAAACCGAGCAGTTGGATCGCGGCCGGGCTCTGTTCGGCCAAGGGGACGCCACCGATGTGGGTGATGACGTCGCCGGGGCGCAGTCCGGCCTGTTCGGCTGGCGCGCCCGGCACCAGGCTTTCGATCACGGCCCCTACCTTGCGGGTCTTTCGGGTGGGTTTCTCGTAGGCCTGAATGCCCAGCGCGTTGTGGTCCCCGGGCACCATGCGCCCTTCGGCGAAGGCCGCCACCAGTTGCAACCCAAGCTGGTTCTCGTTGTAGACCACTGGGTTGGTGATCTCCACCGAATTGCTGGCGTTGAACATGTTGGTGGCCACGGTCTCGAACTTGTTGCTCACCATCACGTCGGAACCCATCTGGGCCATCGTGAAGGTCAAGCGCCCCTTGGGCTCCTGCCACCCGCTGTTCCCTTGCGCCATCTGCACGCCAATGGATTGCCAGAAAGACAGCGGGAATTCGTAGACCATGACGTTCTGGTCCTGCCGGATCGGGGTTTTCCCCGCGGGCAGCATCATCGCCACGATGGCGTTTTGAACGTCTTGGACGCTGCGCCCTTTCACCGTCACCACCGGTGCAGGGTTGGAACCCAGCTTGGCCGGATCGGCTTGGGCGTGCCCTGCCATCAACGCCAGCGCCAACACGCCGGCCCATACACGGTGCTTCATCCCTTCCCCCTTGTTCGGACCCAAGGCCCGTTCCCCGGCCCAGTTTACGGGCGCCAGCGTGCCCGTGGGCGCTCTCACGGGCTGAGACAACTCCCCCATGTAGGGCCAGACCAGGCATTACCGCAAGAGCCTATGCCATTTACCATGGGACAGCCGGTTGTCGCGGTCTGTAACGCCGGCATTCCAGGGGAAAGGCGGGACAAGGAATGGCAAAGGAATGGGCGCCGTCGTGGCTGGGCCAGCACTTAACGGGATCATCGGATTGGCGCTTGCGCCTGAAGGGCTTGGAGCTCGCCTTGACACTGGAGGGCCGGACCCACCGGGTCAACGTCGAGGACGAGGCCACTTACCGTGTCCACACCGGCACGTTCTGGACGGATATTACTTTCCACACCGGGCGCGGTGAGGAGGTGAAAGCCGACGGGCTGCCCAACTCCCAGGGCGCCGCCCTTGCCCACGCGGTAAACCTGGCTTTAGCGGACAAGCGCCTCCGAGAAGACATGGCATTCCTGGAATCCGAACGCCAACCCCTTGAACGGTGGCTGGCGCTCATGGCCAGTGAGGAAGAACGCTGCGCCCAACAGCGTCGCTGGTTCACCCACGAAGAACAAGCTGCGGTCATTGCCGCGCGTCCCACCGTTGATGCTCAAGGGATGCGTGCTCGCCTTAAGAAGCCCGGCGTGCAGATGCGGTTGGGGCCGACGGCAAAGGAGATCGAGCGATCCATGGCTTCCTGGGAAGGAGACCATCGGCAAGCCTGGGCGGCGCTCAACACCGCCCACTAAGCGCGTGCGCAACAACCTATTTCACGGCGGCAAGGAAGATCCGGGCGAACAACCTTTCGACGGCGACGACGACGAATGGGGTCACGCCGCCCTCGACGTGGCGCAGACGTTGCTCGCCCTCGTGGACCGGGGAGCATTCGGACTGCCCGATCATCCTTAAGCGTTGCGCGTGGAACCCGTCCCGCGAGCCAGTGTGGGCGATGAACCAGAAAAATTTGTCGCCGGCCTATACCACCCGGTGGGATCAGCTGGTTAAAGCGCGCTGATACTTCGCGCTGCCAGGTCGAATTTGGCCGGCAGTTAGTCCTCGCTAGCCCACTGATTGAATCGACCATCCTCGGATCTGGGAAGCGGTGATGCCGTGGCTGCCTTGATTAACGTTGCCATCTGCAAGCTCCCGCCGAAAGCCAACGCGTTCTGCCTTGCCAGCCCCGCAATCCTTCGAACCTCGCGTTTGTCGGCCCACTCGCTGGCGAACTGTATAGCTGTGAGATCTTTTTCCGATGAAAGTCGGAACGACACCCATGTATTGCACTGCGACAGAACAGTAGGAGAGATCTCTGACGGTCGTTGCGTGCTCAACCATAGGGCAAGCCCGAACTTCCGCCCCTCCTTCGCAAGCCTCTCGTAAGCCAATGAGTTGTTGACCGCCTCTTCGCCCGTTCCCATCTGCCGGAGGTAATGATGCGCCTCTTCCAGCACGAGCAGGGTTTCAATCTTGCGCTCTTGCCCTCGCTTGAACAGCTCGTAGGCATAGAGTTCTAGGAGCGCCCCGAGAACAAAGGGAGTCAGGTCATGGGACACGCGCCGCAAATCGATGATGTGAACGCGCCAGTCAACTTCTGGCCCGCCGAATAGTCGTTCAACGACGGCCTTTGATTCATTTGGCCAGCTCAGCGGGCCACCGCACCCTGGACCGCCATCCACATTGACAACGTCCTGGAACATTGCGTCGTCCACGAATCGCGCGATTCGGGTGATGAGTGGGGCAATGTTTCCGTAGTTCCATGAATTGCGCTCCAAACCCGACCGGCTATTCGGAGCAATAGCGTGGCTGTCAGCGATCAAGGGACCAAGGGCCTTCATGGGCGGCCATTGAGTGGCAAGTCCGGCTTGGTTGGCGCGGAGCTGCTTGATGATCCGATCAGCCTCATTCACCCGGTCGGCGCGGCAGTCGTCGAAGAGTGATGGCAGCGTGTCAGCTTCTAGACCAGCACCCCCATTCGCAAACCACTTGATCTTGTTCAGATGATCCAGAGCAAACGTCAGCGCGGGTCGCTGGGTCTTGTCACTAGGAAGCAGCAAGCGTTGAAGGCCCAGGCGCCCTAGGGCGTAGTAAGGAATGCGATAGGTGTCTGCGCCGGCCCCGCCAATTCGCGTGGTCTTGACCACCCCAGGGGGATAGGCAGCGGCAGGAAACGCGTCCTCATACTCCCCATTGATATCGAAGATGACTACCCTCGCCTTGGGCATCTTGACGATCTGTTGAAGCACGGCAGCGGTAAAGCAGCTTTTGCCCTGACCCGAGCTTCCCAGCACGGCGACGTGACGTGAGACCAGTTGCTCCAGTTCCACCATCAAGCGGCCACCACCGCGCAAATCGTCTCCCAAGTGAATCGATGCCGGAGACGTCTGCGTATTGCCTAGAATGGCTGACAACTCCGCGTCCGTAAGGGGATAAACCTCAGCACCTAGTGAGGGCGTGGAGAGCGAATCAGCTACGAACGATAGTTTCGCGCCCTCCCGCACAAGCCTACCCACCACCACCCCGGACAGGTGCCGCAATGGCTCTGAAGACACCGATGCACCAGAAATTCCGTGCCGGTGAACTTCCTTAGGCTCTGCGAATGACAGAGACTGGACCTTCATCACCATCAAACGCCCGCCTGACTCAATGCCCAGCAGGCTTCCCACCTCAGTGATGGTCGACACACCCTGACCATGGGCTGCCAGGTGTCCCTTGTGAACATCCATCAGGTTAAGCGTGATATCGATGCCGTCGATTTGGACGACATAGCCAATGGCGTGTCGGCTTTTCATGCCAAGTCCTCGCCATCAGGCCGCTGAGGCATCAGCTTCCGTTGCAGATCGGCCAAGTCCTGATCGTAAATCGTGGGGTCTGGGAGATCGGCGGCCAAAGCGGAAGTGAACGCGCGTTCGCCTCCTCCAACAATTGTCAAGCGAGGGTTCTGTAGTGCGAGCAGTCGGCGGACAGTTTCGGGCAACGAGGGCGCGGCTGGATCACCTTGAAACTCGGGCAGATAGATGACTACCTGTAGGGTTGGATTGAGCAATGCAGAGCGTATAAGGCGGTTAATGTGCTCATCCCCAAATCCATAGCCGCTGACGATGAGCGCTGCTTGAGGTCGCGCCATGAATTCCGCGAACCGCCGGAATAGCTCACCCATCACATAGCCAACGGTCTGCAGATACTTCGCCGCACGAGGAAGAACCAGATACTTGAGCGATTCAGTAGCGCCAGAAATGAAGGCCTGCAATTCGCGCCAAGCCTCGGCCGCGGATACCTCCACAACCTGGTGCTCCACCTCTTTCCACGTCAGGGAGCCGTGCAACTTAGCCAAGTAGATGTTGTAGACGCCGAATCGGGCCTCGCCTTTTGCTTGGACATTACGGAAGCCAAGATCAAAGCTATGCGGTGAGAATCGCCGGCTATGGACACCCAGAAAGCCATCAATCACCTGGAGATCGACCGACTCTGCCGCCCACTCGATGGCCAGGTCGTAGTTGGTCGTGAAAACCCAAGGGGCTGACTGGCCTGGCTGTCGTGCTGACGTGAGCTTCTGCAGAATCGCCCGATGTGGAGCGAGCTCGTCAGCTAGGTCTGCCCCCATAGGAGACATCCACCAACTCTCGTTCAGTCTTGCTGCCCGCATGATGGATCGGAATAACGCAGCGCGGGCAGACTTTGCCTCGGCTAGATTGGCCCCACCTTGGCGATCCCACTCGATGATGGCGATCTCCAACTTATCGAGTAAGACCTCGATATTCGGCGTAGTTGAAACATACGCCGGAGCGATAGGAGATCCCTGGACAGCTAAAGGCGGCAATGCAACGGGAGCCACTGAACCTGGTGCTGGAGGTGTAGCTGAGGTCGGGGTGGCTGGAGGAGGTGGTGGGATTGGGAGATTGCGCTCCGCTTGAACGATGAATTTTTGAGCTAGGAGCCAATCGGCATGAGCTGTTTCAGCCAGAAGGAACGCTGTCCAAAGACCTCGCATTGTTTGCCCGCCAGCAGAGCACGAAGCACCGGCTCCTAGAAGTAGACCAACGTTCTCCAATCGAAGGAGCGAGGCCAAGTAGGCTTGGAGTTCTACTTCATCCGAAATGCTTTTGCCGCCCCTGTAAGCAATGATGCTCATTGCGCCCTTCTCCCTTCGGCTATTTTTCGATGGCTGCCTTCAACTGCTCGGTGACGCTGTTGCCCTTCTCGTCCTTCATCTGGGCCATGAGGTAGACCCCCTTGCCCTTGCTCTTGGTCGCCCAGAGTTCGCCCACCATCCGTTTTTCCTTCTCGGTGTCGGATGAGTAACGGTCCCCGCCCTTGTATTCCACAACCAGCAGGCGCCCGTCCTTGAGACGAGCGACGAAGTCCGGATAGGTGCGCTGCTTGGCAGTGGGCATCCAGAACTGGCTGCGATCCACTAGGTTGCGCACCCAGAACTCCACCTCATCCAGCTGGTCGATGGCTTGGGCGCAGAGGAACTCCTCGCCCACCTTGCCGCCAGCGGTCTTCCACTGAAGGTCGCCCACGAAGGGGTAGTAATGCTTGCGGAAGCGGTAGGTGCCGCCCTGGTAGTAGGAGTGCGCCGGATACAGGGTCATGTCCGCCGGGTAGGTGAACATCGCGTCGGGCTCGTCACTGACCACAACCTCGGCCGCATCGCCGAACAGGGCCTGCTGGAAGCCGTCCTTCAGTGCCTCGACCTTGGCGAGCTGGAGTTGCTCACTCAGCTTGCGACGGAGGACGAACTGGCCATTGAGCAGTTGCGACAAGGAGAAGCCACGGTCCTGGGATAGACCGCTGATGGCTCGGCGCACCCACTCCCGTAGCACCGGTTGCTTCACCGCCGGGTCGCGGATCTTCTGGTCCAGCCACCCCACCAGGTCTGCCTCGGTCCGGTCCTTGGCAAACCCAGGAAGGTAGGTATTCACGTCGTCGTCGATCTTCGTGTAGGTGACCTTTTCATCGACCAGATCGACTTCGAAGGTCTGGCTGTCGGCGTTGAACTTGAGGCTGGACAGGTCCGGCGGATACGCCAGCAGATCCCAGGTGAACCCAGGCGGCACCGCGCCGCTTTCGATGAACTCCAGCTCGCCCTGCTCCATGACGCAGAGGCGGGGCACGCTGAAGACCGCCCCGTTCTGGCTGGGGGCTTTGACGGCCTTGGAAGCGATCTGGTGACGTTCGATGGTGGCTGCAACGTCCTCGCGTTCCTTTGCGGGCGCGGCAAGGGTGATCGCCTCCACCGTGGAATCGTCCACCTCACCCGTGATCTCGACCGTGCCGCCCTTGCCTTCCTCGTTGGGCACGAACACCACGTTGCCCTGGTCCCGCTCGGGCACGTTGGTCAGGTCCGGCTTCTTACTGACCGCCACCGTGGTCTTGGGCGTGACCGGAACGGGATTGGCAGCGCCGCCCTTAAGATCCAAGCCAGGACCCGGCGTGGGATCGGGCTGGACAGCTCCCACGGCCTCCAATGGATTGAAGCCAATGTCTATGAGCGACTTGGTCAGCTCGGCAGCAGCCAAGTTGAAATGGGTGGTGGTGACGTGGGCGTATGCCTTGTTCATGACCTCCTGCTTGCGTCGAGTGGCATACGGCATGCGAAGCACGCGGCCCAACAGCTGCTGGATGTCCTTGTCGCTCTTGACCTGGGCCACCGAACAGAAAACGTAGGCGAACGAACAGTACCAGCCCTCCTTGAGGGCCTGCTTGGTGATGATGACCTCGATCGGGCAATCCTTGGCGAACAGGTCGACGCCGTCGATTTCGCGTTGGTCACCGGTGGCGATGGCGATGGCCTTCTCCGGGACCTTCTCGTTGTCGATGAGGTGGCGCTTGACCTCCTCCACTGTGGCCGTGCCCTTGGCGTTCTCCGCCTGGATCAGCAGAATGGGGCGGATGTAGTCGGACTCATTTAGCGCGGTCTTGCCCAGTTCGTTGCGACGGGCCACGGCGCTTCCAACCGCCACTTCCCATTGCCCCACGTGCTCTTTGAGCACGACTGGGAACTTGATCATGTTGGCCACCTTCAGCTCGAAGGCACTGACGCTGACCAGCACGTTGCTCTTGCTGGCTTCGGGCGTGGCGGTCAGTTCCACCACTACCTTCGCACCGAGGCGTTGATAGACCTCATAAGACAACGGAGTGTTGGCGTTGTGCGCCTCGTCGGTGATGACCAACGGCCCATGAAGCTTTAGCAGGTTGGCGAACGAGGCAATGGCTTTGCCCGCCGAGTTCTGCTCAAGATAAGGGATATCGGACACACTCCCGGCGAAATGAGGCTCAAGATCCTCGTGATACTCGTAGACCTTGCGGCCGTCCTGATTCTCCACGCGAAGGGCGGCCATCGTGGAAATGACCACGCATACCTTTGTGCCCAAATCAGCAGGACGGATTTGAGCGAAGTCCTCCACGTCATACAAGGCAACGTTGCCGCCAAATGCCTCATCCAGTTCTTGGCGGTAGGGGTGTCGGGGATCCTTGAACGCTTGCAGCGTCTGGGTCTTGATCTGGGTAGTCGGCACCATCCACATGACCAATGGATACGTCCGTTCCAAGTAAGCATCCCCTGCCGCTTGAATGATGTGCGCACCCATCACGGTCTTTCCACCACCTGTGGGGATACGCAGGCACACGTACGGGGTGCCCTCCATGCCGGGCATGGGCTTGTATTGCGTGATCAACCCAGGATCCACGTTTTTCTCGAACGCAGGTGCGGGACCGGACAACCGCGCATCTTCGAGGAACTTAGCCAAGCTAGACAGGGCCCGCTGCTGATACACCTTGAGGGAGAGAGCCATGGTCAGCGCGCCTTGATGTCGTAGGGGGTTTGCTTGAAGGTGATCTGGAGTTCTTCCAGCCGCTCCTTCGGCAAGTCACAAGACTCTCCGTAAATCACCTTGGGTCCGTCGAACGGCTCCAGTCCCCGCAAAACCCGCTTGGTCAGCACGTTACCGCCGGTCTTGCTTTCGTCGCCCAGGATCCCGTTGAACAGCAGGTAGTAGCCCACACCGTGGTGCTCACCCAAGAAAGGCTTCTTGGCTGCACGGGTCGAACGCGCGGTGCCGGTCTCGGCGAACCATACGTGCGCGGCGAGGTGCTCGAAACGGATGCCCTCTCGGATGTGTCCGCTCTCATCGAACACAGGCACGCCCAGCTTATAGAAGCGAAGACCGCCACCGCCTTTCCACTCCAGAGTTGATGAAACTCCTCCCTGCTCGCCATCCACTACCTGTATCAAGCGTGGTTGGCAATGTGTGCGCGCGTGTTCACCCTCCTCAATACCGATCCAACGGCGCCCCATCTTGTGGGCCACCGCCGCAGTAGTCCCCGAACCGAGAAAACTGTCGAGAACCCAGTCACCTGGATTGGTGGCAATTTCGATGATTCGCTTAAGCAAGCGCTCGGGCTTGGGCGTCGAGAATGCATCCGCCTTTCCCATCAATTGATGCTGTTCCTTTGCCGCTTCGTCCGTGTGTCCAACTTCTTCAGATGGCCACCACGTCCATGGCACGAGCCCCTCGGTTTCATCGAGAAATCGGATTATATTGGGCTGCGAATTGTTGTCTTTACCAAAATAAATTCGTCCAGCCTCCTTGAGCTTCAAATACTCGGGCTCAATGGTGCTCCAGCATCGTCCTTCTGGTGGGCGGTGAACTGCACCACCAGGAGCCGTAATGGGATACATCTGGTTAGCCCTGTATCCCTGAGCGGTCATCGGAATAGGTCTCCATCGCCGCTTAGTTACGGGATCGATATTGCGGTAGACCTTGGCCTGCTCCTCAGTAAACGGCACGCGGTTCCTGACCTTCTTGAAGAGGTCGGGATTCTCGGCATAGACGAGAATGTAGTCATGCACGTCGCCGATGGCTTCTCGGTTTTCCCGGGAGTAGCGCTTCTGCCACACACATGTGGCGACAAAGCGCTCACGGCCGAAAATTTCGTCCATGACAACTTTCAAGTAGTGCGCCTCGTTATCATCGATGGTGATCCAGATGGACCCATCTTGAGACAGGAATCGCCGCAGCAACTCCAACCTGGGATAGATCATCGACAACCACTTGGAGTGCTCCAGGTTGTCGTCGTATTGCTCGAACGCGCTCTTGGTGTTGTAGGGCGGGTCGATGAAGATGCACTTCACCTGCCCCGCGTAATAAGGGAGCAAGGCCTTGAGCGCCTCAAGGTTGTCCCCCTCGATGAGCATGTTCGGGGAGTCCTCCTCCCCATGGGACAGCTTGGCGACCGGCTCCAACAATCGGTAAGGAGCCAGGGCGGCGCGCGTGAGATCCGCGTCGCGGTTGAACCAAGAAAGCAGTGGCATCCAGTGATCCCCTAAGACAGGCCCCAAGTATCGTTCAGCTGGATGATGCGGGGCCAGTTTCGCAGGCAATGAGACGGCTCAACCCTTTGTTTTCCAAGGGTTGGCGGATCACTGGCAAGTCAGCGACACCGCCGTTTGCGCAGACCCAAGGTCAGAGGGCAGCTGGGCCTTGCAGACCCCCGTTACCTCGACCACCTGCCCCGGCTCGGGGTGCTGGAGGTTGAACCGCCCCGGGTTTCTCGGAGGCTCCCAACCTTGAGAGGATGGAGCCATGAACAAGCTGACGAGGTACGCACCTGAGGTGCGCGAGCGGGCGGTCCGGATGGTGCTGGAGCACCAGGCGGAGTATTCATCGCAGTGGGCGGCCAGGCACCTGAGCCAATTCGAAGCTGAGACGGCCGAGGCCATCGCCTAAGCAATACGCGGTCGGCGCCGACAGCCCCCGCCCCCTATACCCGATAAATCTCCCTAATCCTCTGCCCTCGCGGGCTCCCGCAACCGGCCAGAAGCGGACACTCAGCGTCTACGGGATTCTGGCCGATCCATACCGCTCAGCCCGAGTACCGACAGGCGGCTGGCCGGTCGATGCCATTATGGGCGTTTGCCCCTTACATCGGGCCATCCTTGCGATTGAGCGCAGGACGTTCGTCGCAGGGAATTGCGAGAGGACGGCGTGGCGAACACCAACATCACGGCATATGCGGACGACTTCATCGCGACGGTGTCGCGGCAACTCGGTGCATCCGCGCCACTGGGTGATTTGGACCGTCTCAGGCTCGCCGCACAGCAATTGAAGCTCGCGGCCGATGGCGGCGCCGCAGTCGATTGGGATACCGCGGCCACCGAATGGACCCAGGCCCGCGATGCGTTGCTCGGGCAGCTGGCCGGGTTCCTCACCGAAGGCCTGCCGGAGTTGCCAGGCCTAGACGCGCTGGCGCGCGCCGTGGGATGGAACTCCGGCGAAGGGTTGTCGGGCTCGGTCGAGGTGGGTCCATTCCGTCTTGGCCTGGCGCCGTCGTCATTGATGATTCGCCCAGGCTCGCTGCCGCCGATCACGCTCGGGCCGTTGCGCCCATCCGGCATCGAAGCGTCGATCGCATTGCCGGGGGGCGGTGCGGGCATGCCCGGCGGCGGCAGCCTGATGCGACTTGCGCACGGATTCGGCGGAACGCTGAGCGTGCCGATCGGCCCGGTGATGGCCGACGCCGCCGCCGTAGTCGAGACGCTGCCCGATGGCACGCCCTCGCTGCTGGCCATCATCGGCATGACGTTCATGCCGCCGGTGCAGTTGTCGTTCGGATTCTCGCTGGATCGCATCGGCGGCATCGTCGGCGCCAATCGCACCAGCGATACCGACGCGCTGGCACAGGCTGTGCGCACCGGCGCGGCGGGCAACGTGCTGTTCGCTGCCGCGCCCCCTGCCTCGCCCGGTGCACTGGTGACGGAGATGGGTCGCCTGTTCCCGGCGCGACAGGGGCGGCACTTGGGCGGGCCGACATTGCACCTGTCGTGGCTGTCGATGGGCGTCGGCAGCCTGATGTCGCTGGACATCGGCGTCATTATCGAATTCCCCAGCGTCCGCATCACAGTACTCGGCGTTGCGAAGGCCGAGATTCCCGGCATGCCGGGCCTGCTCCACCTGCGTCTGGACGTGCTCGGCATCGTCGATCCCGATCAGTCGCTGGTCTCGATCGATGCGAGCCTGGTCGACAGCCACGTGCTGGGCATCTTCTCGGTGTATGGCGACGCCGCGTTGCGGCTGAACTGGGGCAGCCAGGCGTACGCGGTGGTGTCGGTCGGCGGCTTCTTCCCCGGTTTCAATCCGGAACCGGCACGGCTGCCGGCAATGCGCCGTGCGGGCATGTCGCTGGACCTGCCATCGCCGCTGCCGATGTACATGCGCGCGGAAGGCTACTTCGCCGTCACCACGAACACGATCCAGCTGGGCTGCCGCATCGAGGCGTCGATCTCGATGGGACTGTTGTCTGCGCACGGCTTCCTGCAGGTCGACGCGCTGGTGCAGTTCCGTCCGTTTTACTTCGTCGCGCAGTGCGCCGCGGGGTTCGACGTCGGCGTGGCCGGTTTCAGCTTCGGCGGCGTGCGGCTGGACGGCACCGTGAGTGGTCCGGGGCCGTTCACCGTGCGTGGCAAGCTCACAATTGAAACGTTCCTGTTTGACCTGTCGTGGGACGAAACCTTCACCTTCGGCAGCGGTCCCTCCGATCGGCTTACGGCGAACGCATCGCTGCTGGCGGCGATGGAGGAAGAGCTGGCGCGACCAGGCAACATGCGCGCGCAATCGATGCACGATGCCGCGGTCGTGCTCAAGCCCGGCCTGGCCTCTTCAGGGAATCTCGCCGCAGTGCCGCCAGCTGGCACGCTGTCCTGGTCGCAGGGCCGTGCACCGCTGGGCGTCGCGGTGGATCGCGTCGACGGTATGCCGCTGCCCGCGCGCCAGACCGTGGTGATGGGCAACGCCGGTGCAGCGGTAAAAGACCGCTTCAGTCCCGGTAGCTACTGCACACTGACGCAGTCGGAGGCGCTGAACCGGCCGCCGTTCGACCTGCTCGACGCCGGCCTCGAACCGGCGCTGGCGCCCGCACCATCGGCACCCATGATGACGGACGACAGTAAGGTCAAGGTGGTCGTGGTGATGGGCGAACAGTCGCACCCGCCTCTCTTCAGTGGTCGCTTCGACCTGACGATCGCGTCGCTGCTCGTGGACGCCAGTCGCGGCCCACCGGCACTGAGCAGCGACAAGGCGCTGGTCACCGCCACGCGCGAAACCTGGACGCATATCGGCACCGGCACCGGCGTGTCGTTCGACAGCGCTACCGCCGCGCACCAGGCCGCGAAGCGCTGGCCGCGCATGACGGCCGCGGTGGCCTACGCCGATGCGTCGGCACCCGTGGACCTGTCGGGGATCTGAGCATGTCGGACGAGTTCATTGCTTGGCGCATCGCCCCGGCCCGCGCCCATGCCCGCGCCGACGTACCGGCCGTCGGCGGCCGCTTGCAGGCATCGGTGGCACTGTCGATCCACGACGCCGACAACCCGGCCGACCAGCGTACGCGCAATGCAAGGTTTGAACTGCTCGGCCCACTGGACGTCGTCAGGCTGGCGCCTGGCGTGATACGTCGCCGTTATCCGCAGCCCGGCGCGCAGGACGCCGAGGAAACGAAGACCGCGCTGATCGAGTTCGATGCCGCCCACCTCGACCTGCCATGGCGCTACACGCCGGAGGTGCACGCCTCGCAGCTGCGCCCATGGCTGGCGCTGATGGTCGGCGCACCCGAGGACCTGACGCTGCTGCCCGATGGCAATGTGGTCGTAAGCACCGCGGTGCAGGCCGCTCACCCGCTGGCAAGTTCCTGGCGTTGCGCACACGTGCATCGCGTGGACGGCGTGGACATCTCGCGTCTGCTGAGTCCGATCGACCTGCAGGCACATAGATCCTATGTCGCCGCATTGGTGCCCGCGTTCAGGGCCGACGCCGCCGGCGCGGTCGTGGATGCGTGGGATGGCTCTGCGCCTGTGACGTTGCGTTGCTTCGACAGCTGGGCGTTCACCACGGGCGAGGAAGGCGACTTCCTGCAACTGGCTTCCGCGCTTCGCGCAATTCGCCCCGACGACCTAGGCAGCGTCGATCCCGATACTGCCTTCGGGCGTGCACAGCTGCACTATGACCGGCGCTCGCCGGGCGAGCCGCGGCGGGCGGCGCTGCCGACCGCCGGCGCACTGCAGCGGCCAAGTGCGGCGGACGATCCGGAGGTGCCACCTGCACCGTGGATCCAGGACGAAACCGCAGCCCTGTCGACGCCGATCCCGGTTCCGGCCGGGCGCTGGGTGCTGACGGCGCCCCGCTACGCTGCGGCGTACCGACCGGTCAATGACCCGACCCCTGCCGCGGGCTGGCGCGCCGACCTCGACCGCGATCCGCGACACCGTGGTGCCGCGGGGCTCGGGTTGTGGTCGGGCATTGCCTGGCAGGAAAAGATCGCCGCGGCGGCGAGCAAAGTCGCCGGTGACCTTGCGATCGCGCGCGACCGCATCGCCCACCTGGGCCTTGGGTTGGAAGCGTCGCGTTCGCTGTGGCGTCGACGCATGCCGGACGATCCAGTGGCACAGCTGGCGGTGCTTGGGCCGGTGCTGGCGCGCCTGCCAAGTGCGAACGGCATCGCCATTGACGCAGTCACTGGACGAACGCCCGGCCTGGTGCGGGCACTGTGGTCGTCTGCGGCGCGACGTTGCTTTCGCACAGGT
Source organism: Pseudoxanthomonas putridarboris (assembly GCF_038321125.1). NCBI lineage: Bacteria > Pseudomonadati > Pseudomonadota > Gammaproteobacteria > Lysobacterales > Lysobacteraceae > Pseudoxanthomonas > Pseudoxanthomonas putridarboris. Next base: position 237,443 of record NZ_JBBWWT010000003.1, read on the forward strand.
CCGGCACGCACGACGCATGCGGAACCGGGGGCGAACCGGCTCGACGCCGTGCTGCGCCTGGCTGGGCAGTGCCCGAATCCGCCACGCGAACCGGACGAGATTCCCCTGCACGGTCGAGTGCCCGAGCGCCTGGCACGGCAGGTGGACCAGGCGGAACTGTCCGCTGTTCGCGACGCGATGTCCGCGCTCTCGCGCGAACGACCGCGCTGTCGCCCGGTCGACATGGGCGACCTGGGCAAACGTATTGCCGCCGCGGTCGACCCGACGGTGGCACGTCCGGTCATTGTCGAACGCGTGCTGGGCACCCTGCCCGGCCTGGCCGACATCGGCGTGGTGGAGATTGAACCGGAGCTCGATCTTCCGGTGTGGAGTTTCCTGTGTGATTGCGCGCCGGACTGGCTGCTGCCCGGCATCGGCGCCCTGCCCCAAGATCGCGTAATGGCGCTGGCAACCAATCCCGCCTTCGTCGAGGCGATGCTCGCCGGCGCCAACCACCAGGCACTGTCGGAGTTGCGATGGCGCAACCTGCCCATCCGGTCCGGCTGGTCGCCGATGCGCAAGTTCTGGCAGCGGACGCAGGGCGAGATGGACATCGTTCCGATCCGGGGCTGGCCCGATGCTTCCACGCTCGGCGGCCCGGGGCTGCAACCTGTCGGGATCGGCGTGGAGGGCGTGGTGGTGTTCCGCACGCGACTGTTCCACCGCTACCCGGGCACAGTCGTCTACCTGTACGACAAGCTCAACGGAACCTGGCAAGCACCGGCGGACAACGAGCCCGTCGACCCCTCGCGAAAGACGTTTCCCAGCTTCAGCGGCGTGATCGGCGACGACATCGCCTTCTTCGGCTTTCCGAAAACGCCACAGGCGATGGCCGGATGTTGGGTCGTGCTGGAAGAGCCGCCGTCGGGGTATCGCTTCTACACTGAAAAACCCAATGGCACGCAGTTCCCGGATCACACTGGTGACCTCACCTGGAATGCCGCCCGCTTCGCCCACGAACGATTCGCATTGCCGGTACGGGTCATGATCGGCCAGCTCACGGAGGCGCTGTAATGGCGGCCATCGAAGTACTGGCGCCGCTGCGCATCGAAACCCGGTTCTACCCGCCGGACGCCTCGACGGCGCATTGGCGTCTGCGATTGCGGGTACATCCGGACGAGTTCTCGATTGCACGGGCGCCGCCGCCACCATCACCGCAGGAACTTGATCGCCTCGAGGACGCACTCACGGTGCAGCCGGTGGGGACGCTCGTCGAAACGGCCGCGTTCGCGACGTTGGCGATGGCCGTCGGTGCGCCCCGTGCATTGTGGCTGGTTCGCCGCTTCACCCTGATCGACGCAGACGGCACGCGCCACGTCGACCGCTCGGCGCAGGCGGCACGCGATCCCGCAGCTGCGCCGCGCGTGCATCTGCCCGAGGGGCTACCGGCACGACTGGATGTCTGGCTGGTGTCGCCCGGCGGCGCCACCGAACATGCGGCGACGCTGCTCCCGGACCGGGCCGTCATCGCCGAAGAGCTGGACTTGGCGTCGTTCGCCGACGAGGCCTCGGTAAGCGACGCCGACCTGCCGCTACGTTGGTGGACCTCGTTCCGGCACGCTTGCGACGTTGGCTTGGCCACAGAGATCAAACTGGGCACCAGCACGCCTGTGCTCGATGCGATCGTCGTCGCCGGCACCGGCGATACCGCGCCGGATGCATTGATCGACGCGCACGCCGCCGGTGGACGCCTGGCCGTGCTGGCACCGGGCACACCGACCAATACCGTCGAAGGCGAGGCGACGGTGGAGATGGGGCGTAATGCCGGTCCATGGCACGAACTGCTCGGTGCCACCGTGGAATCGCAACCCGGCACGGCCGCGCTGCTGCAGGCGCTGACTACGGGCGGCACGTTCGCACCCTTGATGGGCGGCGAGTTCGATCCGGCAGCGTGGAGGCGGCCACTCGTCACCGCGTTGTGGCCTGCGCTCTGGGGGCGCTCCATGCGCGACGTCCACGGTGCCGCCGCGCGCGAGCACGATATTGCCGAATGGGCCCAGAACCAGTTGTGCCCCGAAGGCCCCTTCCCTGCCATCCGCGTTGGCAGTCAGCCCTATGGCGTGCTGCCAACGAGCGCACTGGGACGCTGGGTGTCCGTGGTCGAGGATCCTGTCATCGAAGCATGCGTCCGCGACTGGGCCGTCGATTGGCGCGACCGGGCCGCGCAGGCCATCGGCGATGGCGGTGTGGTCGGTGCGGACACAGCGCAACTGGTATCGGTGATGGGCGAAACCGCGCCCTGTGCGCACTGGTCCGTTCGCGGCGTGATGCCGATGGATATCGCCAGCGCACTCGCCACCGCCGCAGACCAGCCGCCGCGTGAACCCACGGCTTGGGACATAGCAAGCGCAAAGACATTGGCCGGGCGGTCCGTACCGTGGCGACCACTGTCCCCTTTCACCGGCCTGTTCGAACTCGATCCCCAGCGCGCACGATTCGACAAGCCCGACATCCTCAAGGCCCTGATCACTGCAACGCCGGAGTCGCTGCGCAGCTGGCAACTGCCGCTGGGATTGCTGGGACACCTGCTGCGCGAAAGCCTGCTGCTCGCGCGCGTCGCCGTCGGCTTGGCGCATCGTTCACTCGAAGCCGGTGCGTCTGTAGACCCCGATGCCGCGTTGCCGCCCTGGCCGGATCCGTTCGAGCTGTTCGAACTGGCCATCGAGGGAAACGACGTATCGCTGGCGCAACTCGATGCGGCTGGCGATCCCGGGGCCTCGATCGTCGTGCGCAGGTTCGAAACCTTCCGACGGGCGGCACTGGATGTCGTCGACGGCTGGGCCAACGATTCCGAGCGTGTGTGGTCGGCGTTGATGGCAATGCTTGACACGGCCAGCCATCGCGCGGATCCGTGGGCGACGGGCGTGGCGAATCGTCGCCTGCAGGTGCTGGCCGCCCGGCAGACACCGCGTTTCCTGGGCGCATATGGCTGGGTCGAGCAACCGCGGCCACACGCCAGTGCGCCTGGCGCCACCCTCGCGCCGGGGCCGACGCCGGCCGGACTGCTGCACGCGCCATCGTATGCACAGGCGCTGACTTCGGCGGTGATGCGCGATGCGGCATTGCGCAATCAGGACGATGAGCGATGGCATCTCGAGCTGGACTCGCGCAAAGTCCGCGCGGCACGTCGACTGGCCGATCGCGTACGACTTGGCGTGCATCCCTATGAGGCGCTCGGGCTCGAAGTCGAACGGATCGTCGGCGGTTGGGACGAAGTACGCGAACTTCGCACCCGGTTCCCGCTGACCGCCGGCTCGGACGTGCGACGTACCTGTGACGGTGCGCGCGTGCTGCGCGCCATCCTGCACAAGGATGAAGCGTTGCCTGCCACGCTGCAGCCCCTGCTGGACGCCGGCCTGGCCGATCGCCTGAAGCCGCTCGACAGCGTGCTCGACACCTACGCCGACCTGCTCGTGGCCGACGGTGTGCACGCATTGGTGGGCGGTCGCGCCGACCTCGCCCAGGCGGCGATGGACGCAGCCGCTGGCCTGTTTGCACCGCCGGAGATGCGCGCCATCCACACGCCGAGGGCCTCGACCGAAGTGCGCGTGTCGACGTGGCTGTTCCTCGAGGACGTCGCCGTCGGCGACACGCCGTTGCGCATTGCCGACCCATCGTTCGCCTCGTTCCTTGACGAGCGCGTCGGCCCGCCATCGCAGTGGCGTTGGCAGGTCGGCGAACCGGCCAGCACGATCACACTCGCCGACCTGGGGCTGCATGGCGCGCAGCTGCTGTCGTTGGGCACGGACGAGATCGATGCCTTGCTGCGCCGCGACCAGGCGGCGACCGCGCCGGTACGTTCGATCACCGGTGCCGCCTGCCTGGAGCAGGCGCGCCGCTACGCCGATCTGTTCGGCGGTGGCGAAGAAGATCCGCCCGTCGCCGCCACCGGCAGCAGCCGCGACGACGCCCGCTCCCTTCCGGATGCGCTGCGAGATGCCATGCGCAGCGACCTCCAATCGCGTTGGACCATGCTGCAGGCCGCGGCCAAGGTGTTGGTCGATGAGGCGACGGCATGGCAACCCGGCGAGCCGGTGGAGGATTTCCAGCGTCGCTTCCTGCAATGGAGCATCGCAGGCGTCGCCGAACCGCCCAGGGCCGCGGCTACGTTGAGCCAACGCTTCACCGGCGCCGTCCCCGACACCGTCAACGGTTGGCGCCGCGCCCTCCGCACGGCGCTTGCAAACACGCGCCTGCCGGTGCTTGCCAGCGCATCGCGGGCTTTGGCGATGACCCTGCCGGCGATCGCTGGCTCGTCGACTGTGCAGGAGCGCAGCTTCGACCACGCACAATGGCTGGAAGTGATCGCCGCCGTCCGTCCACGACTGGCGCTGCTGGAGGCATTGCAACTCGAAGCCGGCGAACCTGCGGCAGCCAATGCGCCTTGGGATGCACGACTGCTGGCGTACGGCGACAGCCCCTGGTCGTCGGCGGGCGATGTGCTCGTGGCATTCGGTCCTGCCATTGTCGGCCACCAGCGCATCGCCATTGCCGCGCTCGATCGCTGGACCGACGCCATCCCCAGCGACCAGCACGCGACCGCCGCGGCGTTCGGTTTCAACGCACCCAAGTCGCGGCCGCCGCAGGCGATCCTGCTTGGCGTGCCCGCCGATCCGGAAGCGCGGATGGAGCCCGACGAACTGCTGGAGCTGGTGCTGGAAACGCGCAGCCTGGTCAAGGCGCGTGCAGCCAGGCCGGACCTGGCTCGTCCACGCGTCGCAACGCCTTCCGTCGTGCTCACCCCCACGGGCCCGTTCGGCTTCCTGGAGGACTGGCCATGAGCACGCCGCTGCAGTTGTGGCTGGAGCCAGGCATTCCGGGTTCCGACCTAGAACAGGGCTTGCGCGCACGCGTTGCCGATCCGGTGTGGTTCATGACGCGGCAGTGGCGCCTGGGTGAACTTCAGGGTGAAGATGCCTCCAGTCCAGTCGGTGTGCGCGTGGAAGTCACGCACGAACGACTGCGCTACGACCCGCATCGACCCGCGTTGGATCCGACCGTCGTTCCGGCCGAAGCCCTCATCGAGGCCGAACCCGGCGACTGGTGGACCATCGGTCGCCGCGCTCGCTTGGGTCGCGTCGCAGCGCCGCTGCTCTCCGGCCTCACGGCGGCCCAGCTCGATGCGTTGCGCTTCGGCGAATTGCCGACGCCGTACCAGAACATTTCGCACGCCATCGACGGGCGCAAGGTGTTCGTTTCAGGCCTGCTACCCGGGCATGCGCTCTGGGCGAACGTGCCCTCCCCGGCCGCCGACCGGTGGTCGCCGCGCACGCTGTGCCACGAGGCGCCGTTTGCGGCAGGCCGGCAGCGCCTGCTGGTCTCGGACCACGACGGCGGCGACGTCGATTGGTACTCGGTCGATGGGCAACCCGGCGACGTGGTGTCGCATGTCGCAGCATCCGCACGCACCACGCGCACGGTGGTGCCGGGACGAATGGATTATCCGGGCGCGCCGCGCCCTCGCTGGTGGGAAATCGAAGACCACGCGGTCGATCTGGGCGGCTATTCGCCGGACCGTTCCCACCTGGCTTCGTTGTTGCTGTACGACGTCGCGCTGGCGCACTCGGACGATTGGTTCTGGCTGCCTGTGCCTACGCCGCAGCCCGGGCCAGACGGGAGCATGGCGCCATCATCGGGTGTCGTGGTGACGGTGCACACCGCAATCGTGCGTGACAGCTTCGACGACGAATGGCCGCTGCAGGCGCCGCCGGACTGGTCGATGTTCCGCACTGCCGATTTGCCGCACAACGCGCTGGTGGTGTGGCCGGTGGCGGTCGCACCGCACCGCGGGCCGGTGCTGGACGAAGTCATGCTGGGCGTGGACGAGGACGCCAACCTGGCCTGGGCCGTTGAACTGCGTGCCGACGGCGTGGCACTCCCCCCCGATGCGCGAAGCGATGATGCGATTGCCCAGACTCGCCGCACCGGAACCCGCCACTTCCGTTACCTGCCTTCGACCACGCTTCCGCGGCATTGGCACCCGTACCGCCGCGAACATGTCGAGCGCCAGTTCGGTGCGTGGGAACAGGGCCTGGTCGCAGATCTGACCTTGCCGGTGCCGCAGACGCGACCCGGACCGCGATCGCGTCTCATCGGCGGCCCCTCAGGGCCGGGCGCCGGGCGTGGCCACGTCATCGACGGCCATGCCGTCGCCAGCAGTGGAATGATCCTGCGCAGGCAGGCGATGCTGGCGCGCGACACCCGCGGACAACCGGTTCTGTGGGTGCAGCGCAGCAGCCTGCCACTCCTCGGACCGCCGGCCTCGCACCTGCGTTTCGATGTGATGACCGAGGCGGCCACGCCCGAGTCGGAGTCCGGCCATGGCTGACACCTTCATCGACGTCGAGCTGGTGCCCGACATCGCGTTGCCGTTCGAGCCCTCGGCGGAACTGCAACTGCAGGGGTTCCTTGCCGACGCCTGGGCGTCGGTGGCCGTGCTGTTCCCCGGAATTCGCCTGGACCCTGGCTTCTCCAGCCTCGACCCGGCGACGATCGCCGACTTGGTCGACGCGGCGCGCATGCGCGGCTTCGAGCCGCCCGATCCGTTCGCCTGGTTCCAGGTGCCCTGCGACGACCTCGTCGCAGACGATCTGCTGGCAGCCTTGCGGCCGCTTCCGTTCATTGCCTACGCCGAGCGCCGACTGTCACCGGTGCCGGCCGCCAGCACCGTCGGCCACGGCACCAACCCGCTTTTCCGCGATGCGCACTTCCTGCGCAGCCCTGCAGGCGCGGACGCGGTCTACGCCTGGCGGGTGCCGGGCGGCACCGGCCGCGACATCCGCGTCGCCGACATCGAGCACAGCTGGGATACGCAGCACGAAGAGCTGGTTGGCGCATCCGTGCAACGCCATTCCACCTTTGCGTTTGCCGGTGAAGACAGATTCACGGCGCACGGCACCGCCGTCCTCGGCGTGCTGGTGGCGAGCAACAATCGCGCCGGCATTGTCGGTGTCGTCCCCGATGCCGGCGCCTTCCTGGTCTCCGACACGCGCGCGACCGGCGTGGGAGATACGGCAGATGCCCTGCAGATGGCGGCGCTGGCCGCCGGTCCGGGCGGCGTCGTGCTGATTGAACTTGCACCCAGCTTCTTCCCGCCAAGCGCGAACAAACCCGACGTTCCGGTCGAGATCAGCCGCAAGGTTCAACGCACCATCCCCTTGCTGACGTTCTTCGGCATCACCGTCGTCGAGCCGTTCGGCAACAGCAATCGCGACCTTGACGATCAACCGGCGATGAAGCATTTCAGCCGCTTGGATCCCACGTTCTTCGATTCCACCGCGATAGTAGTCGGCGCCGGACTGTACCCGTCCGGTTCGCACACCAAGTGGCACCGTGCAGGCAGCTCCAGTTTCGGTTCGCGCGTGGATTGCTTCGCCTACGGCGAGGCCATCCAGACCGCTACATCGCCCGGCATTGCCTCCTACACAAACAACTTCGGCGGTACGTCGGGCGCGTCGGCGATAGTTGCCGGCATCGCCTGCGCGGTGCAGGGAATGTGCTACGCCGCCACTGGCGACATCCTGCAGCCGGGAGACATCCGTGCCATGTTCCGCGACCCGACCCTAGGGACGGCAATCGACGCTGATCAGAAGATCGGCGCGTGCATGCCCAATCTGCGCAAGATCGCGCGACGGTGCGGATGGTTGCGGGTGCTGCCCATCACCGGTGTCGCCACGGGCCCGGCATCGCTGGCAGTGGCGTACATCGACGACGACGACCTGCTGGTGCGGCGCGAATGGTCGCCATCGTCGGGCTGGAGCAAGCCACTGCCCGACAGCGCCTACAGCGTGGCCCCGGCGATGGTCGCGAACCAGCCTGCGGTTGCCTTCACGCACGAGACCACACCGCTGGATCGCACCTTGGTCGAAGTGGTGACGCTTGGCCAGGAGGGCTCGCTGCATTACACATGGTGGGATAGCCGCGGACAGGTCGGCGTGCTGGCGACCGAGCGCACGCCGAAAGGCACGGTGGCCGAAGGCACCGACGTCGCCATTGTCCGCATCGGCGACGAGATGACGGTGGCCGCGATCGACGTGCAGGGACAGCTGGTCGCGATGACCGGCGATTCCGGCGTCCATCTCAACACATTGCTGTCGACTCCTGCGGTGCTCGATGCCGACTACGCGCGCTCCGCCGGACCGGCGATGAGCGTCGATGCATTGGGTGGCACGGGCGTCGCAGCCGTCGACAGCCGTGGCACGCTGCGCTGGGTGCAACGCACGCCAGCGGTGCCGCCACTGCTGCCGGCGTGGTTGCCGCCGGCGTCGCTGCCCGGCGCCGTCGCCTTCGAACCCGGGGTTCGACCGTGCGTGGCCGCGGTCGATGGTGGCTACTTGGTCGTCGCCGTCGGCAGCGATGGCCTGCTTCATTCATGCGGCATCGGTAGCGTGCCGCCGTTCCTGCAACCGCTGGCGCCGGTGGACCCGGCGGTGACGGTGTCCATGTCCGGTCCGATTTCGCTGGCGCGAGTGCAATCCGACACGCTGGCGGTGGCTGCAGTCGGCAGCGACGGCCTGCTGCGCATCGCCTACCTGAACCTGCAGGCGGGAACGGGCTGGAGTCCGTTCGAGATTGTCGATTCGCGCCAGCCCGTGAGCCCGCTCGGTGGCGCGACGCTGGTGCCCATGGACGGCAACATCATGGTGATGGCGGTCTTCGGCGACAGTCAGCCGTGCTGGTCTGCGGAGATTCCATTTATCGGTGGTTGGCTGCCCTTGCAGCCCATCCGGGATCCTCCGGATCTCGAGTTGTAACGACAGAAACCACGTCGGCGCATTTCCTGCCCTTTGGCTGAGTTGCTCCCTTTCCCATTCCTCGCACTTGGTGAGCCTATGCCCATCGTGCTCAATCGCATCACCATAATGACTACCGACTTTTCAAGGTCGATCGACTGGAGCAGCGAAGTACTCGGGGCTGAGGTCGACAAACTCCATGTCGAGGTTGAAGGGTTCGGCTTGGATGCGGAAACGCCTGGGAGCATTCCCGTACTAATCTCCACCCGCCCACCGAGTCTGGAACTAGGTGTTTCCAGCATCCCGGTGCCGGTGTCGGTCGATGTCTCGTTCTGGACAAGCGAGGCCAACGGGCTCTGGCCCGGCAAGATGCTGTTCCGCACGTCCATCGACCTCGCGCCTCTTGGCATCGGCGGCGGCGCCGCCGCCGGAATCACCAAGGTGGCAACGCTTGTGCGACCGATTGAGGCAAGCCTGGGCCCTCCCACCAGTGAGGGTAAACTGCGTGTCGGCCTCGCGTCCGGCACCTGGTCGCCTCGCGGTCGCGCCGTGCAAAGGCCGCAAGTGGATCCTGGCAATGGTGCACCTCTGCCTGGAGGCGCAATGGCCGATGAAACACCTGACGCCTTCCGGTTACTCAAGTACGGGGGAGTCGAAGTGCTGGAGGCGCGTATATCGCCACTGGCGCCTGGTGGACTGGTGGGGGTGGTCCTGGCTGCAAAGGCGCTCGTTCGCAGCCCGGCCAACATCATCTACTACTCGGGCCACGGCCTGTATGCCAGCCGTTGTCTTGCGGTACATCAGAATCCGGTGCCCACTGGTCATAGCGCCTATGCGGCCTGGGCCAAGGCCAGCGACCTGAAACCCGGATGGAGCGGCCTGCTTAATCCGAACACCCTGATCATTGCCGGTTGCTCGATCCTCAGTATTGAGGTCGCCGCCAATCCCCAGGTCGGCCCGGGGCTCGACTGGCTGCCGTTGTTGCGATCACGTGGCGGCCCGCTATTCAACCTGCTCGGCTACGGATCAGTCCTGCATGACCCGCAGTCCAATCCTGCTCTGCTGCAAGCTCCCAAAGACGACCCGGTCGGCGATGCCATTGCCCAGGAGATCGGACAGAAGATTGCCAGCGGCTCCAATGTACTGGTGCGCGACTGGCTGGAGATCAATGCCGCTCACAGGGCGTGGAATGCAGTCGCCATCGATGGCAGCGGCGTCTACTGGCACGTCACCCAGGATCTTCCATGGACCACCACTTACGCCATTCATTCAACGCAACTGCCGTAGTCCTTCATCGGTCTAACGACTGAATTGGGCCGCGCAGCGGAGCTGTGTCGGATGAAGGACCGCCTTGGGTCGAGAGCTGCCCCTGCCCTACCCCCGATAAACATCCCTAATCCCCTACCCTGTCGGTGCCGGACAGAAATTGAAAATTATCAGTAATCTGAGAATTTCACTCATTCTGAGCGAGTCCTGCAGCTACATTGACCCTAAAAAAATAAGAAGAAGGGCCGAGCAACTGCTCGGCCCTCAGTCTTACAGAACTTCTTCTCTATCTACTCATGCGACCTGCACTGCAAACAGAAGTGAGTCAGTGCGCTCATGGAGCACGAGCGTCAATACGCCTGCATCCCCTTGTGTGGAGAAGGCCGCCATTGCTGAAATCAAGCCATCAAGCTGCCTCATATCAGGTGTCGGATCTCGATGGAGTGCTGGCTCAGGCAACTCCCAAGAAGTCGGCCCCCTATGATGATCGACGTAAAGGGGTCGATCCCAAAGGCCTTCTTCCCATCGATCCCAGCGTTCCAACGACGGCACCAGGTCGCTACCCGTGATCACGGAAGTGGATGGAGGAGTCACGAGCATGGGGCGATGAGTTCCGCCCGTCACCACTGATGGAGTGTGCCCTACCGAACCCTCAGGTATCGTCATCTCCTGGATGGTTGCCCTGCGCTGAAGTCCCGGCGTATTCGTATACATGGCCGGCAAGCTCTGGCTTATGCGTTCATGCGGTGCATACATCGCCTGATGTGCGCCCCCATCAGGCCTGCCCATCACAATCGCCGAGGCGTTCCCAGCCATGATCGCAGCGGCGGCCCCTTGCGGCATGGGCGTCAGCAATCCAAGAATTTGCGAGGCAGGAATCGCGAAACCGCTGCCCGGCTGCACGTAGCTGATCGCTTTGTCGCCTCCCAGGAAGTGTCCGAGCACGCGGACCTGGGACGCCGCGTCTTCGTCCACTCGAACAAGCAGATCGTCACCGTCTTGGTGGAATGTCAGGCGCTCACGCGCGATGCCATTAAAGAACAACCAGTCAGTGCCACCACCGGTGTTGTCGATAGTGTCGCTTCCGGAGCCCTCGGCATAGTAGTAGTCGTCATCGCCAGCACCGCCGATCAGCATGTCGTCGCCGTCTTCACCAACCAGCGTATCGTTGCCATTGCCACCGATCAGGATGTCGTTACCGGAGCCACTGAACGAGCCATTGCCACCTGAGATGTAGTCGTCGCCATCGCCGCCTTCCAACTTGTCGTCTCCACCGAAGCCGAACAAGGTGTCATTGCCGCCCAACCCTCGAATCAGGTCGCGCCCCGAGGTCCCGAGTAGCTGCTCGCCCGATGCCGTCCCGGTGACCACGTTCGGATAGTCATCGTCGTTGCCTTCATTGCCGCCACCACCGGGGTTGCCACCATCGTCCTCAACCAAGGCATTGATCGCCGCGGTGTTGAGCATGCTTCCGGACGCCGGTTGTACGAAATCGATGGCGTAGTCTCCACCAAGGAAGTGGTTTGTGACACGCACGCTAGTGTTGGTATTGCCATTCACGGTGATGACGAGGTCATCTCCGTCCCGCGTGAAGGCGAGGTCGTCAGCCAGGATTCCGTTGTTGAAGAAGACCCCATCGTAGCCACCACCGGTGTTGTCGATGGTGTCCTGCCCACCGCCATACACATAGCTATCGTCGCCGGTGCCGCCGATCAGCGTGTTGACGCCGTCCTCACCGGACAAGGTATCGGCCCCGGCGCCGCCTTCCAGGCGGTCGTTACCCGAACCGGAGCCGCTGCCGCTGCCGCCGGCCAGGTAGTCGTCGCCATCGCCGCCCTGCAGGGTGTCGTTGCCGCCCATGCCGAACAACTGGTCGTCGCCCCCCAGTCCCTTGATCAGGTCCTTGCCGGCGCTGCCCACCAGCTGTTCGCCCGCGGCCGTGCCCTCGATCACCTGGTCGTACTCGCCACCGGTGCCGCCGCCGGCCACGATCTGGTTGATCTCGGTCGTGGTGAGGTAGAAGCCGCCATCGGGCTGCACGTAGTCGATCGCCGCGTCGCCACCGAGGAAGTGGTTGAGCACGCGCACCGACGGCGTCGAACCGGCGTCGACGAAGATCAGCAGGTCCTCACCATCGCGACTGAACGACAGGCGTTCACGGGTGATGCCGTTGGTGAAGAAGATGCCATCGAAGCCGCCATCGCTGTTGTCGACCACGTCACTGCCCGAGTTGGCGTCGAAGACGTACTTGTCGTCGCCGGTGCCGCCGATCAGGGTGTCGTCGCCACCGCCACCCATCAGGGTGTCGTCGCCACCGCCGCCGTCGATCACGTTGGACGCGCCGTTGCCGGCGATGTAGTTGTCCAGCGCATTGCCGGTGCCGTCGATCGCGGCGCTACCGGTCAGGAACAGGTTCTCGAGATTCGCCGACAGCACGTAGGATGCAGAGGCCTGGACCTGGTCCGTCCCCGCGTTGGCGGCCTCGACGATGACGTCATCGGCGTGATCGACGATGTAGTTGTCGTTGCCGGTGCCGCCCTCGAGATAGTCCACGCCCGCGCCGCCATCGAGGTAGTCGTCGCCTGCACCCCCGAACAGCGTGTCGCTGCCGTTGCCGCCGAACAGCGCATCGTCCCCGTCCAGGCCGTGGAGGACATCGTCGCCATCCCAGCCGCCGAGCGTGTTGTCGCCCGCATTGCCGGTGATCGTGTTGTCCAGCTCGTTGCCGTTGCCGGTGACGATCCCCGCGCCCAGGACCAGGTTCTCGACGTTGCTTTCCAGGACCAGGTTGGTCTCGAACACGCGCTCGACCGTATCGATGCCTTCGCCGGCATACTCGTACACGCGGTCGGTCGCCGACACGGCGACGTAGTAGTCGTCGCCTTCACCGCCGTACAGCGTGTCGGCCCCGGCGCCGCCTGTGATCTGGTTGTTGCCGGCGTTGCCGTGGATCACGTTGTCGCCGGCATTGCCGGTCGCGTTCAGGTCGGCACTGCCCAACAGCGTCAGGTTTTCCAGGGTCGCGCCCAGCGTATAGCTGATGCTGGACTCCACCGTGTCGGTGCCTTCGCCGGCATTCTCGACGATCTCGTCGCCGACATGGTCGACCACGTAGGTGTCGTTGCCCAGGCCGCCGATCAGGGTGTCGGCCCCTGCCCCGCCGTCCAGGCGGTTGTCGTTGTCGTTGCCGGTCAGCGTGTTGGCCAGGCCGTTGCCGATCCCTTCGTAGGCGCCGCTGCCCTGCACCAGGGTCAGGTGCTCGACATTCGCCGACAGGGCGTAGCTGTAGGCCGTCGACTCGACCAGGTCGATCCCCTCGCCGGCCTGTTCGACGATGACGTCGCCGGCTTCGTCCACCCGGTAGAGGTCGTCCCCTGCGCCACCCACCAGTTGGTCGACGCCCGTGCCACCGTCCAGCACGTCGTTGCCGGCATCGCCAAGCAGCACGTCGGCACCGCTGCCGCCGTGTAGCTGATCGTCGCCGGTGCCGCCGTCCAGCGTGTCGTCGCCATCGTTGCCGAAGAGCACGTCGTCACCCGCCAGACCCTGCAGGTGGTTGTTGCCGCTGTTGCCGGTGAGCGTGTTGTCCAGTCCGTTGCCGGTGCCGTCGATGTCGGCGGTTCCGGTCAGTTCGATGCGCTCGACGTTCTCGGGCAGCACATAGCTGATGCTGCTGCGGACCACATCGTCGCCGGCACCGGCGGCCTCTGTCACGACATCGCCCACATCGTCGACCACGTAGGTGTCATCGCCCGTACCACCGGCCAACTGGTCGGCCCCCGTACCGCCATCGAGCAGGTCGTTGCCGTCGCCGCCCACCAGCACGTCGTCGCCGGCCTGGCCGTACAGCGCGTCGTTGCCTGCCCCACCGTCCAGACTGTCGGCCCCGGCGCTGCCGCGCAGCGTATCGTTGCCCGCCAGGCCTTCGATCACGTTGTCCAGCGTGTTGCCTTCGATCACGTCATCCCCCGACGTGCCCAACAGCGCCGCCGCATCGATCGCCGCGGCATCCAGGATCCACGACGCGCCGCTACCGGTGTCGATCAGCAGACCGCGCAGGGCGAGCTCGGTGCTCGGGTCGAAGTAGTTGAGCAGCCGGATCTGGTCCTGCGGCGATCCGCTGAATCCCAGCACCAACGCGGTGCCATCGCGACGCAGATAGACGTCCGCCAGCGGCAGGCCCGACAGGTGGATCGTGTTGAGCCCCTGGGTGTCGCTGATGGTGTCCTGGCCATCGCCCGCAGCGAAGTGGTAGTGGTCATCGCCCTCGCCGCCTTCCAACTGGTCGTTGCCCAGCCCGCCGGTCAGATGGTCGTTGCCTGCGCCGCCCCGCAGCGTGTCGTTGTCGGCACCGCCATCGAGCTGGTCATCGCCCGCATCGCCGTTGAGGACGTCGGCACCCGCGCCGCCGAACAGGATGTCGTCGCCATTTCCGCCATAGATCGTGTCGTTGCCCGCATCGCCACTGAGCGTGTCGTTGCCGCCGTTGCCATAGAGGGTGTCGTTGCCGTCGCCGCCATGGAGGGTATCGTCGGTCTCGTAACCCCGCAGGATGTCCGCACCGCTGGTCGGCGCCAGCACCAACGCCTTGACCGCCGCAACATCCCATACGGTGGCATCGGCAAAGCGGATCTCGTCCAGGCGATACGCCCCGGCACCGTCACCGACGAAGTAGCTGGTCACGGTTACCTTGTCGTCGCTGCCGGCGAAGGTCAGGACCAAGTTGTTGTCGACCCGGCGGGCGGTCACGTCGGCAGGGTCGATGTCCGGCCCGAACGACAGGACATCGAGGCGGCCCGTACCGGCATCGTAGTTGTTGATGGTGTCTTGCCCATCGCCGGCGTTGAATACATAGGTGTCCGAGCCCACACCCCCGTCGAGGGTGTCGTTGCCGGTGCCGCCGGCGAGGATGTCGTTGCCCGTGCCGCCGATGAGCGAGTCGTTACCGGCGCCGCCGTTCAGCGTATCGTCGTCCGCGCCACCGTCCAGGATGTCGGCACCGTCGCCACCATTGAGGACGTCATTGCCCGTACCGCCCATCAGGTTATCGTTGCCGCCATCGCCGTTCAGCACGTCGTTGCCGCCGTAGCCGGCGATCTCGTCATCCCCGTCCAGACCGGAGAAGGTCTCGTCCGCCGACGAGCCATAGAGGCCGTCATTGCCACTGGTCGCCTGCTGGACGATCGCCGCCAGGATCTGGCTCTGGTTCCAGACCGCGCCGCTCTCGAAACGGAACTGCTCGATCAGGCCCTCCCGCAGCGCCCCCGCCGTACCCTCGAACACATTGTTGATCCGGATCTCGCCCGAGACCCCACCGACCGTGATGTGGACGATGATGCTGGATACATCGCGGGTCAGGGTCACGTGTTCGGGAAGGATCCCACCCATGAAATAGAGCTGGTCGGACCCGGCGCTGTCGAAGATGCGATCGTTGCCATCGCCGGGGCGATAGATGTAGACATCGTTGCCCGCCTGGCCATACAGCGTGTCGTCGCCGCCCTGCCCGTTGATCGCATCCTTGCCGGTCGTGCCGTACAGCACGTCCGCGTCGGTGGTGCCGATGATCGAGGTGACGACATCGAGCAGCGTCGCGATCCCCGGGCGCTCTGCGATGAGGTCCACGTAGGCGATCTCGAGCTGCGAGCGCAGGGTCGGAGAATACGTGGCCAGCGTCGCCGACAGCTTGACCAGATCAGTGATCTTCTCCACATCCGGCTCATCGTGGGCAGCGATCATGTATTGCTCGAACGCATTCCAGTCCACAATCACATGGCTGTAGCCGGAGGCGAAACCGCC
The DNA here is from genome assembly GCF_038321125.1 of Pseudoxanthomonas putridarboris. Lineage (NCBI taxonomy): Bacteria > Pseudomonadati > Pseudomonadota > Gammaproteobacteria > Lysobacterales > Lysobacteraceae > Pseudoxanthomonas > Pseudoxanthomonas putridarboris. The sequence goes on from NZ_JBBWWT010000003.1 coordinate 253,276, forward strand.
GCGGAAGATGCCCGTATCGGCGTACAGGGTCTGCGCCTCGATCTGCGCGCTGACGTACTGCAGGAACTTGTTGAACTCCGAAGTAAGGAGATTGCCCGCCTCGGGACGCGGATTGGGATCGTTGGGCGTATAGTCGTTCGTGTAGGGCCGGCCCGCCATCATCTCGACCACGGCCAGCTCGCGCGCGTCTACATTCGGACCCCGGCTGTTGGGGGCGATCTGGGTAACGCCCGCCCACTGCAGAATGATGTCCTTCAGCAGGCTGTTCCTCTCCGGAGAATCCTGCAGATCGACGTAAGCTTCGACCAGACCACGCAAAGACGCGTCCAGCGCCATGGCCTGGCGAAGGTCCGCCAGGTCGCCAAACGCCCTGACATCAGGCAGCTCCTGTACATCGAACAGCGCCTCGATCGGAACTTCGACCTGATTGAGTCGGCGCGACGGGTCGGTCGTGTACCATACGTCGGAGACCGCGGCGTCCAATCCGTTGGTCCGGATGGCGGTTCCGACCTGCTTGTGTGCCTGGCCGTTCGCATCGACGAACGACGAGGACGTCCACTCGGTGCGGAATGCGGAAATGCCTGCCTCGGCCAGGGTCAACAGTTCCCCTGCCTCGGTCAAGCCATTGCCATTGGCATCGCGCCAGATCCGCAGGCTCGCGAACCCGGCGTCGTTCTCGTCGACCACACCATCCTGGTTCTCGTCGAGCTCCCCCAGCGCCGCAAAGCCGTTGGCTGCCAACGAGCCATCCGACAGACGCGTGTTACTGCCAAACAGCTCGCCGCCGTTGTCGATCGTCCCGTTGCCGTTCAAATCGCGGACCAGCAATCCATCGCTCGCGTCCACCCACGCCGTGGACTCGATCAGGCCATTGCCATCGTGGTCGAAATAGCGGTTTCTGCTGTAAGCCGCGGTCTGGACGCCGTCACCGTTGAGGTCGATCGTCAGGGGCGAAGCCCGGGTCTCAGCCGGACCCATGTCCGGCTTCTCCTCGTCATCATCCGGTTCGGTCGTTAAGAATATTCCAAGATCGCCGTTCTCGAACTGCTCAATGGTCAAGCCGTCGTCGATAGTAAGAAAGGTTCCGATGAGTCTGTAAACAGTATTTCCATTGCGATACTCGTTGGGCGGATCATCGTCCTTGCGGGTGCCCCCTGTCAGGCGGGTCTTGCCAAGGAAGACCTCACCCTTGCCATCGGAATCCACGATGGTGTCTTCGGCGTCGGCATGGTAGGTATCGAACCCGTCACCGCCACGCAACTCATCCTGACCTTCACCGCCATCGAGGAGAGTGCGACCCGCGGCACCGTAGATCACATCATTGCCTTTGTCTCCATACAACTTGTCTTGGGCAGTATCGTTTGAGCCGTCGGTATCTTGGCCGTAGATAGTATCGTTTCCGCTCCCCCCGTGAATCTCGTCTTTGCCGGTGCCGCCGTACAGATTGTCGTCACCTTCTCCGCCATGAATCTCGTCGTCGCCCTCGCCGCCGTAGATCGAATCATGCCCACCATTTCCCTCTAGATAGTCTGCGTCGCCGCCGCCGTTGATCACATCGTCGCCGAGCCCACCATACAAACGATCTTTAGAATTGCCACCAATGATCGTGTCGCTGTCCTCGCTACCGAACACGACGCGACGTGAGCCATTGCCCAGGGCCATCGACCAATCAGCACCAATATCCTCAACATATGTGTCAGCCCAGCCAGAGGGCGCACTCGATGACCCCTCTTCTGTCAGCTCGGCGGCATAGATACCCAGCGCGATGGACTTGTCCTCAATGTACTCCTCCGTAAATTCACCTTCTCCCGTCTCCGAATCGTAAAGATCCAGCTCCCCATTCGCGTTGAAGCTACTGTAGTCGGCGCCATCAAGGGCAACGTAGCGCAGCTCGCGAAGCGCGTATCGATAGGCGATGCCGTTCTCGCCCGGCAACAATGCGCCAAAACTGAACGAATCGACCCCTTGAACATCCGCACCGTAGTTAGCAATCCCGATAGCGGCACCAATGCCTTCCGCGTTGCTCAGGTGGTTCATCCCGCCCGTCGTCCCCGGACCGGGTTGGGGAGAGTAGAGTCCGCCTGGATGCATCGCCAACGAATCGAGCATGCTCTCTTCGCCACGGTTGGTATACGTGATCAAGAGAGAATCTTTGAACGCTTGTGGCAGCGAATCCCATTGTCCGGGATATGCCTGATGGTCAATGAAGAACTTCTCCGCATACTCCTTCAGGTAGATGGCGTACAGTGCTTCCGTAAGACCGGAGTCCTGATCGATGATGTCCCTGACGAGAGCCGCATAGTCATTGAGGTAGTCCCCAAGCTGGAATTGGGGATACGCATCGTGGTAGCCAATGACAATGTCTATCGCCGTCACGATCTTGAAATTTGATGCGCCAACATCAATCAGCGTCGGGTGCAGGATCCTGTCGATCCAGCCGTCACCGATGGATCCTTCGTTGGCTTTTACGTAAGCATAGTCCGCAGCAATCTCGGCGTGCGATCGTGTCGTCGACCCCAATTCTGTTGCGTTCGCAAGCGCCCAGGCCGCCAATGCCGCTGGCCCCAGCGCTATGGCCGCCGCGAGCGTATCCGACGCGATCACCGGGTCAATCCCAGACAAGGCGTATTCGTCAATGAGCACTTCTCTCAAATGACGGAGCGTACTGGAGTACGCGTTGTACTCCTCGATCATCGCTCCGGCCAGCGCTCCCGCCGAGATGCCGACGCCTTGCGCAGCGGCAACAATTCTTTGCCTGTGAGAAACGCCAATGTACTGGAAATCGTCGGTGTCGTACTCCACACTGGCGGTAGAATTCAGATACTTTACCGTAACCATGTCGCGCTCCTTTGCTAGTGACCGTTGCAGAGATGTATGTACCAGGTTGAATCGATCTTTCGATAAACACACTCGCCGGTTTTCCAATTTCTCGGAAATCGATCAAGTGAATCTACTATTCGCGCGCTTCCGTTCTCCCAGTAGATAGAGCCGCCATGCACGCGCGGCTCGGTCGGGAAATTTCTATAGCCTTTCCACACATAGGCATGCACGACGCTGTCTCTGAAGAACCTTTCCTCCGGATAAGGCGTGACAATCAAAGTTCCATACTTGTTCATATAGGCGAACGGATCGGCGCTTTTCAGGTAGTCCTCTTGCAGAGTCCAGCCATTCTTCTTCAGCACGTCATCAGGAACGTAAGGCGTATGAATATCCGGCTTGATTCGGGCAATCTTTGTTAGCTTCAGCAGCTCGGCCGTGCCCGGTTGGTTCCGCCACGAGCCCTGTGATTGCGCCGGAGCCATTTCAAAGTCCCTGTACCTTCTGGAAACCTCATGAAACTCGTCTTTGTGCTGGCTGTACTGGCCAATCATTTCTTCGTCAGACGGCAGCCCCGTGCGAGCGAAGACTGCGTAATAGACACCCAACCCCACGACTATTGAAGCAACTAGCACGCCAATTGCATTCTTCATTCTCACCAGCACACCGTCCATCCTGACCCAAATTTTGATCCAGTCTTTGCATCTTCAATCGCTCCCTTCTCCTACCTCACGGCATGCATCTCATGGTCGAATATGCCGAATACTGAAGGGCGGATTTGATCTGACCTTATCGGAACCCGTAGTTCTGTAAAAATGGTGTGGGACTGTGCGAAGCGTTCAGTCATCGCTCCCGCAACGCTTCGCTGCCATGCTGCTTCAGCGGGCTGAGCAGGTAGTCGATCACCCGCCGCTTGCCGGTCTTGATCTCAACGCTGAGGCTCATACCCGGCGTCAGCGCTACCTTGACACCATCAATCACCAAGCTCGGATTCGCCAGCTTGACTCGCGCTGGAAATATCAATCCCAGGTTCTCGTCCTGCGCGGCGTCGTGCGAGACCGTCTCCACGATCCCTTCCAGATAGCCGTACCGGGTATAGGGGAAGCTCTCCACCTTCACTGTCGCCCGCTGCCCCGGCCGGACGAAACCGATGTCCTTGTTCAGCACCGTGGCCTCCACCTCCAGCGATTCCTCACTGGGCACGATCGCCATCAGCGCTTGAGCTGGCGTAACCACGCCGCCGACCGTATGGATGACCAACTGCTGCACACTGCCGTCGACGGGCGCCCGCAACTGCATCAATTGGTTGCGCTGCTCGGTCTTGGTCACCTGGGGCGCGTACTGCCCGACCTGCTCCCGTGCCTGACGTAGCCCATCGAAGGTCTTCTGCCGCGTGTCGGCCTCCAGTACCCGCAGTTCTTCCTGCGCTCCCGCGATGGCCGACTGCGCCTCGATCAGGCTGGCCTTCTGTGCCGCGAGCGCACGCTGCATCTCGACCATTTCCTGTTTGCGCGCCAGGTACTCGTGGCGGCTGACGTACTGGCCGCCTAGCAGGCGCTCCAGGTCGCTGACCCGCTCCCGCGAGATCGCCAAGCTCTGCTCCAGTGGCGCCAACTGCGTGCGCACCGTCTGCGCCTGCGCCCGGTGCTGCTCGATCGTCGCCTTCAGCCGTTGCTGCTGGGCCTGGAACGTGGCGAACTCGCTGCCGGCCAACTGCCAGGTGGCCTGCAGTCGCTCGACCGGGATACCAGGCTCGGGGACCGGCTGCCCCGGCAAGGTGCCCCTGTCCATGGCCTCGACCATAGCGGCGTAGCGCAGTTCGGCCAACCTGGCGTTGATCAGCGCATCGTCCGCCTGTTGGTAGTCGGCCCCGGTGGCCGTGGCATCCAGTTCCACCAGCAGGTCGCCCTGTTTGACGGCTTGACCATCCTTGACCCGGATGCTGCGTACCACCGCGGTCTCGGCCGTCTGGATGACCTTGGTGCGGCTGCCCACCACGGTCTTGCCCGGGGCCACGGCCACGATGTCCAGCTTGCCGAGGATGGCCCACAACAGGGCCGCGCAGAACAGCGCCATGATGATCCGCATCGTCCAGCGCGTCGCCGGCGAGGTCGGGCTCTCGACCAGTTCCAGCTGCGCCGGCAGGAACGCCAGCTCGTCTTCGGTCCGCTTCGGTGGATCCAACTGATCGCGGATCTTCCACGCCGCGCCGAATGCTTGCCGGTAGCGGCCCAGGAAATCCTTCGCGGCTTCCCAGACGTGCTTCATGCGATCCCCTGCTGCAACTTGTACAGGTGGGCGTACTGCCCGCCCGGACGGTCCACCAGTTCCTCGTGTCGTCCGGTCTCGACGATGCGTCCCTTGTCGATGACCACGATCCGGTTGGCCATCCGCACCGTGGACAGGCGGTGGGCGATGATCAGCACGGTCCGGTTGTGGCAGATGTCCCGCATGTTCTGCATCACCGCATGCTCGGACTCGTAGTCCAGCGCGCTGGTCGCTTCGTCGAAGATCAGGATGCGTGGATTGGTGATCAGCGCCCTTGCGATGGCGATCCGCTGGCGCTGACCGCCAGACAGGCCGGCGCCGTTGTCGCCTACCTTGGTGTCGTAGCCTTCGGGCAGTTGCAGGATGAACTCATGGGCGCCGGCCAGTTGGGCGGCCTGGATGACCCGCTCCAGCGGCATGCCCGGATCGCCCAGAGCGATGTTCTCGCGGATGCTGCGGTTGAACAGGAAGTTCTCCTGCAGCACCACGCCCAATTGGCGGCGCAACCAGGCCGGGTCGGCCAAGGCCAGGTCATGGCCGTCAATCAACACGCGGCCACGCTCCGGCACGTACAACCGTTGCACCAGCTTGGTCAGCGTACTCTTTCCCGACCCTGAGCGCCCCACGATGCCGATGACCTCACCCGGGGCGATGTCCAGGTCGATGCCGGCCAACACCTCGGCCGTATCCGGGCGGTAGCGGAACCCAACGTTGTCGAAGGTCACCCTTCCCTGGATGGCCGGCAGGGTCATCCGGCTGCCGGGGATCTCGGTGCGGGTGTTGAGGATGTCGCCCAGCCGCTCGACCGAGATGCCGACCTGCTGGAAGTCCTGCCACAACTGGGCCAGGCGCAGAATAGGCGCGGCCACCTGCCCCGACAGCATGTTGAAGGCGATCAACTGTCCGACCGAGAGCTTGCCGTCAATGACCAGTCGGGCGCCGAAGAACAGGATGGCCACGCCCACCAGCTTCTGCACCAGCTGGATTCCCTGCTGGCCGATGTTGGCCAGACGTGCGACCCGAAACCCAGCACCAACGTAACCGGCCAGTTGGGCATCCCACGTGCGGGTCATGCGCGGGTCCACCGCGGTGGCCTTGACCGTGCCGATGCCGTTGATGGTCTCGACCAGGAAGGACTGGTTCTCCGCACCGCGCGCGAACTTCTCATCCAGCCGTTTGCGCAGTACCGGTGTGATGGCGGCCGACCACAGCGCGTATACCGGGAGGGACAGTATGACGATCAGGGTCAGCCAGAAGCTGTAGTAGAACATCACCGCGAGGAACACCCCGGTGAACAACAGGTCCAGCACCGAGGTCAGGGCCTGGCCGGTCAGGAAGCTGCGGATGTTCTCCAGCTCGCGTACGCGCGCGATAGTCTCGCCGACCCGGCGCGACTCGAAATAGGCTAGCGGCAGGCTGAGGATATGACGGAACAGCCGGGCGCCGAGTTCGACGTCGATCTTGCTGGTCGTGTGGGAAAAGACGTAGGTGCGCAGGCCATTGAGGGTGATGTCGAACACCGCGATGGCGACCAGGCCGACTGCGATCACCTCCAGCGTGGTCATGCTCTGGTGCACCAGTACCTTGTCCATCACGACCTGGAAGAACAAGGGCGTAACCAGCGCGAACAGCTGAATGAACAGCGAGACGACGAAGACTTCCAGCAGGACACGTCGGTACTTGACCACCGCCGGGACGAACCACCGAAAGTCGAACTTGGCCAGTTCGCCCAACACCGACGCGCGCGAGGCAATCAACAACAAGCATCCCGCGTAGGACTCATCGAACTGTTCACGCGACAGAACCTGGGGGCGTCGGAGATGCAAATCCTGGATCAATACTTGCTGGTCATTGACCTTAGCGACAATGAAATGCCTGCCATCCGGTTGGAAGGCCATCGCGGGCAGAGACACTTTTTCTATCCGTTGGACAGATACGTCCGCGATCCTGGCCTTCAAGCCCAATCGCTTCGCGGCCAGAAGCAAGGTGGTCTCATCGAAATACTCATCGCCACGGCCATACTCGTGCGCCAATTGGCTGGCATCAGCGGCGATGCCGTGATACTGCGCAAGCAGAACGAGGCCGGCAAGCGCCAGATCCGCGACTTGGCCTTCGCCATCTTTGGAAGGATCTTCGACAAGTACAAGTGGGCTGCTTCCTTGAGCCATTGCGGATTCCCCAATCCTTGAAATGCGCTTTCCGTACGCTCTCTGGCTAGATCAGCTATCAGAGCGGATTTTGGAGATGATGTGCTTGTCTCCTCACTGATAACACTCTAGGTGAGGCCCCTCATCCTTATCGTGATTTCTATCACGCTGCCATGTCAATGATTTGACCGAAGGTCATGCGAGTAAATGCATTTCCCTTCATGCGTTTACCAGCAAGTCTCGTACGGAGCTCCAGGTCATGACGCTGGACGACACCTCTCGACTATGCAGCCCTTCTCTATCGGTCATGGCCTGACCCGGAACACCACGCTGATGCGCGCCGCCTGGTCACGACGCGTCTTTGGGATGCCATGCTCGTGGGTGAGCTGCGAGGCGTGACTCATCCGCAGCAGGCTACCTGGCACCAGGTCCACTGCGACGGTTTCGCGCGCGCCGACCTTGGCACGGATCAGCATGCGCCGCGGGGTACCCAGCGAGACCAAGGTAATCGGATGGCCACTGGCCAGCGTATGCAGCTTGTCGCTGTGCATGGCCACGCTGTCGTGGCCGTCGCGGTACAGGTTCATGCCGATCCGGCTGTACGGGGCCGGCGCCCATTTCTGCACACGCGCCAGCATGTCGGCCAGCGGGAGGTCGTTCGGCAGGGCATCCACGGCATAGTTCGCCAGCAGCCGCGGCACGTCCACAATGCGGTCGTACATCGGCCGCTGCAGGTGCCTCCACCCCGCACGCGCATGCAGTGCCTCGAACCAGGCCTGCGCAGTGTCCGGATCGACGAACCCCGGCCAGTAGCGGATGCCCCCTTCGGCATCCTCCACCAGTGGCACCATCGCCGGGGCGAACAAATCATCGGTCAGGGCGGGCAGCGCATGCATGGCCGAGCTCAATGAAAATCCCGCGAAGACGCCTGCAGTTCACCCAGCAGATGACTGAGGTCCAGCAGGTCGTGGGCGATCAGATGCTGCACGCCGTCCACGTGCTCCCAACGCCCGCGCACGGACAACAGGCGCGCGCCCAGTAGCGCTTTGCGCCGGCGTTCGGCCACACGCGGCCAGACCACCACGTTGACCACGCCGTGTTCGTCTTCCAGGGTGACGAAGATGACCCCGCTGGCCGTGCCCGGCCGCTGGCGTTGGGTGACGATGCCGGCCGCGTGCACGCCACGCCCGTGCGGGATGCCCTGCAACTGGCGTGAGTCCAGCACGCGCTGCCGGTGCAGACATTCGCGCAGCAACGACAGCGGGTGCGTACCCAAGGTCAGTCCGGTCACGCGGTAGTCCGACAGCAGGTCCTCGGCCAGGGTCGGTGCGGACAGCGTGATGTCGTCTTCGTCCGGACTGCCCGGCAACAGCGGACGCTGGCGTTCGATGCCCGCCACCGCCCAGCGCGCCGCGTGGCGGTGCCCGGCCAGCGCCTGCAGGGCGCCGGCTTCGGCCAGGGCCTGGCGCGCCTTCTCGTCCAGACTGGCGCGCAGGCATAGATCGCGCACATCGGCGAACGGCCGTTGCGCCCGCGCCGCCATGATGGCCAGCACCACCGCCTCGGACAGGCCGGCGACCTGGCGCAGGCCCAGCCGGATCGCCGGCTGCCCGCCATCGTCCACGCCGGTACGGAAGCATCCGTCCTCCAGCGTGTTGTCCCAGTCGCTGCAGGTCACATCCACCGGGCGGATCTCCACGCCCACGCGGCCACCGTGGCCGCGTCGCGCGTCCTGCACGATCTGGCTGGGCGAGTAGAACCCCATCGGCTGTGCGTTGAGCAAGGCGCAGGTGAAGGCGGCCGGTTCGTGCCGTTTGAGCCAACTGCTGATGTAGACCAGCTTGGCGAAGGAGGCCGCATGACTCTGCGGGAAGCCGTAGGAACCAAAGCCCTTGATCTGCTCGAAGATCTGGTCGATGAACTCGGACGAGTAGTGCTTCTTCTCCATCAGTTCGCGGATGCGGGTCCGGTGCGGGCTCATGTCCCCGCCCCGTCCCCAGGCTGCCATCGAGCGGCGCAGCCCATCGGCCTCCTCCGGCGTATAGCCGGCGTGGATCACCAGTTCCATCACCTGTTCCTGGAAGAGCGGGATGCCCAGGGTCTTGCCGAGGATTTCCTCGATGCCTTCGGAGGGATAGGTCACCGGGTCCTTGCCCTGCCGGCGCCGCAGGTAGGGGTGCACCATGCCGCCCTGGATGGGGCCGGGGCGGACGATGGCCACTTCCACCACCAGGTCGTAGAAGTCCTTGGGCTTCAGCCGCGGCAGCATGCTCATCTGCGCGCGCGACTCGATCTGGAACACGCCCACGGTATCGGCGGCCTGGATCAGGTCATAGGTCGGCCCGTCGCCTCCTGGGAGCCGCGCCAGGTCGATGGCGTACCCGCGATGTCGTTCAACCAGAGCAACCGCCTTGCGGATGCAGGTCAGCATGCCCAGCGCCAGGCAATCGACCTTGAGCAGCTTCATCGTCTCCAGATCGTCCTTGTCCCACTGGATGATGGTGCGATCGGGCATGGCCGCGTTCTCCACCGGCACCACGGTGGACAGCGGCGCGTCGCTGATGACGAAGCCGCCCACGTGCTGGGACAGGTGGCGCGGGTGCCCACGTAGCTGTGCGGTCACGGCCAGTACCCGCTGGATCAGCGGATTGTCCGGATCGAAGCCGGCCTCGCGCAGGCGCTGCTCCATCGGCGTCTCGCCATTGCCCCAGCCGTAGCACTCGGCCAGCAGGGCGATCTGGTCCGGCGGCAGGCCGAAGGCCTTGGCCACATCGCGCACCGCGCTCTTGCCGCGGTAGCGGATGACGGTGGCGGCCAGGGCGGCGCGCTCCCGGCCGTACTTGCCGTAGACGTACTGCAGCACCTCCTCGCGCCGCTCGTGCTCGAAGTCCACGTCGATGTCCGGCGGCTCGTTGCGCTCCCGGGACAGGAAGCGCGCCATCAGCAGCCGGCTCTCGGCCGGATTGACCACGGTGATGCCCAGGGCGAAGCACACCGCCGAGTTGGCCGATGACCCGCGCCCCTGGCACAGGATGTCCTGGGACTTGGCGAAGCGGACGATGTCCTCCACGGTCAGGAAGAACGCCTCGTACTTCAGCTCGGCGATCAGGGCCAGTTCGTCGTCGATCTGCGCAGCTACCGACGGTGGCACGCCTTCGGGCCAGCGCGCGCGCAGGCCGCGCTCGGTCAGCTCGCGCAACCAGGTAGTGGGCGTATGGCTGGCCGGCACCAGTTCGGCCGGATAGGCGTACTGCACCTGCCCCATGTCGAAGGCGCAGCACCGGGCCAACTGCACGGCGGTGGCCAACAGGTCGTGGGGATAGATGTTGCCCAGCGCCCGCCGCGTGCGCAGGTGCCGCTCGCCGTTGCGAAACAGGTGCTCGCCGCACTCGGCCAGAGGCAGGGTGTGGCGGATGGCCGTCATCGTGTCCCGCAGCACGCGCTGGCGTCGCACGTCCATGTGCACGTCGCCGGCAGCGATGGGTGTCATCGCCAGCCTGTCCGCCAGGTCCAGCACCTGGTGCAGGCGCGCGGCATCGTCCTGCTCGCGATGCAATTCCACCGCCAGGTACGCACGTGCACCCAGCAGGCCCTGCAGCCAGCGGCCCTGTGCTTCGTCCGGAATGCTGGCCGGGAGCCACAGCGCGAACAGTCCGGAGCCTTCCGGATCGCCCTCCCCCAGGATGCGTTCTACGTCCTGCCGGGTCAGCTTGTACGTGCCCTTGGTGGCGGCGCGGCGCGCGAGGGTGATCAGTTCGCACAAATGCGTGTAGCCGGCCTGGGTCTGCACCAGCAGGACGCACTTCAGCCCGCACGTCAGGGTGAACTCGCTGCCGACGACCAGCTTCAGGCCGGTGGCGCGCGCGGCTTCCCAGGCACGGACGATGCCGGCCAGCGAGCACTCATCGGTGATCGCCAATGCTTCGTAGCCGCAGCGTTGCGCGCGGGCGAACAGGTCTTCCGCACTGGCCGCGCCACGCAGGAACGAGAAGTCCGACAGGCAGTGCAGCTCGGCATAGGCCGGCAGGTCGTCTTCCGTCGGTACGTCGTCGTTGGCGGCCGTCAGGCCCAGCCGCTGCGCCACGCTCCACGCACGCGGCACCTGCGCACCGGGATGGTCGTCGCGCTCTTCGTGCCGGCTCATGCGAACCACCCATGCAGCATCCAGCCACCCTGCTCGCCCGGCGGTGCGAAGGCCCAGGCCCGCTGGCCCTGCGAAGTCTCCAGCACGTAATAGTCGCGGCGGGCATCCTCGCCGTCCCACCAGCCGCTCTCCAGGCGTTCGGGGCCGGAGACGATGCGCGGGCGGGGATCACGCAAGGGGATCGGCTTCGGCAGCAGCCATAGAGGGCGTGGAGGACGCACCGGCGCCTCGCCGATCCGCGCATCATCCCCCTCCACCCGTCGCCAGGCACGCTCCGGGCGCGGGTCATCGGCCGGCGCCACGCGGTAGACCGCCTCGTCGCCCAGGCGGGCACGCAGGCGTTCGCGCAACTGCGGCCACGGCAAGGCCTGCTGCGCCCGAACGTCGAACAGATCACGGGCGGCCGGGATAAACGGGGGCAGTTCACGCGCCAGCAGGCGCAGAGCCACCACTGGCTGGTCGATCTGCACGCGCTCCAACCGATTGCGGGTCAGTTCGAACAGCATCGCGGGCTCGCGCTCGGCGGCCAGCAGGCCCACCTCCACGTCGGTGTGCGCGCCTTCGTGCTCCAGCCGCAGCACGAAGCGCTGCACGCCGCCATCACGGATGGACAGGTACGTGCACAGGTCGCCGATCAACCGGCGCAGCGGGAACAGCAGCGCGGTGTGGCTTTCCACCTCGTAGCCCAGTTCCACCCGCGCATCGAAATGGTCCGGCGGTGCGTAGTACGCCAGCGCATCGTCGGCCGTGCCGTACAGGCGGTCCAGATGCTCCAGCAAGTCCCCGCCGAAGCGGCGGCGCAGGCTGTCGCGCGGCAATCCGCGCAGCGTGCGCAGGTCGCGGATGCCCATGCGGTGCAGGCGCTCGCCCGCCCCTTCAGGCAGCACGGCACGGCGTACTGGCACCTCGTCCAGCAGGTCCTGCATGGCGCCGGGATGGGAGACCGCCAGGCCGTCGCGCAGTCCGGCCAGCACGCGCGCGGCACGCGGTGTGGGCGCCATCGCGATGCGGTGACTGAATCCCAAGGCAGTCAGTTCCTCGCGTAACCGTGCCTCGATACGGGGCCATGGCCCCAGCAACTGGAAGCTGGCACGCACCTCCAGCACGAGGCAGCCCGGCCACTGGGCACTGACCAGCGAGCTGTGGCGGTAGGCCCAGGCGGCAAGGAAGCGTTGCCAGCGTGCTTCGGCCTGCGGGTCGTACTCGACCATCGCGAACTCGGGCAGCAGGGCGTGCGCGGCGGTCAGGCGCATGCCGGCCTTCAACCCGGCCTGCGCGGCGGCGGCGTTCACCGCATGCAGCGTGCGTAGGTGTGCCGAGCCGCCGACCAGCGCCAGTGGCGCGTCAGGATCAGGCAACCGCCGGAGGACGGCATCCAGCGCCAGGTGCGGCAGCAGTACACAGGCCCAGAGCATGTGCGCGGCTCAACTCGCACCCAAGGCAAACGCCTGCGCTGGCGTAGGGCCGCCTCGGCATTTGCGCACGTGCCAGGCACCTGCACCGCAGGCATCACCGGCGTACTCCACCCGCAGCGCCGCCGGTGAAGGATTGGCGGCATGTTTGCGGTCGCGCAGGGCGAAGCCCAGGCACTCACCGCTGTCGGCAGCCACCTGCAGGCGGCGCAACGCGGGCGCATCGGCGTGCACCGGCCAGCCGACCACGGCCGCGCAGGCGCCGCTACGCAGGCATTGTTCGAACGCCCACAGCGCATCGCGCGGTGCGGCGTCGATGATCTCCAGTCCAGCCAGATCCACACCGGCCGCCTGCCATGCCGGCGCATAGGGCACGTAGGGCGGTGCGATCACCGCCACCGTGCCACCGGCCTGGGTCAGCCGTGCCAGCGTAGGCAGCAGCAAAGCCAGTTCGCCCACGCCGTCGGCGGGCAGCAGCAGTTCGGTCAGGGCGCGCCGGGGCCATCCGCCCTGCGGCAGCAGCGCATCCAGCGCGGCATGGCCGGTGGGCTCGCCATCGGCGGCAATAGCAGCGCTGCGCCCCGCGTGCCACAGCGTGCGGGCGGCCAGCAGGGTGTCGAGGACTATTACCGAGCCCATCAGCCGCCTCCGGAACCCGGTGACAAGAGGGGGGCAAGGGCGTGGCGGGGCGACATGGCAGGGCAGTCTCGGCGGCAATGGGCGCAAGGCCTGAGACGCCCCATGGTACGCTCAATTAGTAAAATTACTAAATTTCCAAGACTGGCCGGAACTTAAGCTCGAAACCTCATGCCAGATGCGCACGATTACTAAATAGTCCGCCCCCCCCCCCTTCTTCCGAGAAGATGTGCGCCGTCCGAAGCTTGCTGGAGCGCGTATACCGGCGGCCAGGAGCGTTTGCCAGATCAAATGCCAGCCACTGGCAGTACCCCAATAGGCCAACCACATTTGGTCGACCGACTTTGTGTTCCGTCGACAGTTCCGACATCCGCTCCTGGCTGAGGCTGTGTGAAAACCCCCGATAACGATCCCTAATCAGTCAACAGTTCAAGGGAAATCTGGCTGATCACCGACCAACCCGTACTCCCATATTGTTGTTTCGCCGGACACTGCCTTGATTCGATCCGTCCCGCCAAACTGGAACAGCAATCCATCATGGGTTAGCGTCCGGAGTCGGTTGATGCGTTTAGTGCCCTTTGGAAATCGAATCAAGTCGTCATATAGAAGCGGATGTTCCTCTTGGGTCATTTCGGAAACCATCCTGATCGGTAGCAATTGACTGTTCATGCCTCGCCTTCCTTGCTTGTCCGGGTCAACTGCCGGCGTTGTGGCCAGACGCTCCCGAGGCGTTGTCGTCCACGGCTCGACTTGCCACAGCCGCTCATGAGGCCGCTGTCCAGTTCCATCATCAGCGCACGCGCGTCAAACGCAGCACACAAGGCCGACTTTACGTGACATGCGGTTGCCGTGATGAGGGAACGGACCTGGATTCGGGGAGCACCGCTCCGGGCGCTGCGTGTGAGGCCGCATCAACGCGTACTGTTCGCAGGCTGCGGCGCGGCCAGTTTCACCCCCGCGCCAGTCGGTGGCTCGATCGACGGCACGCCATCGGGCGTCCACTCCACGCGCTGGATGCGCGGCGAACGCTTGGCCGTGCATTTCATGTCCGGGCCGGAATTGGCGTGATAGACGATCCACACCTGCCCGTCCGGTGAATGGAAGAAGCCGTTGTGGCCAGGCGCGTATACGTTCTGCGCGGGGTTCTTGGCGAGAATGGGTCGCGGCAACTTGCGCCAGGCAGCGGCGTCCAGCGGGTCGCTGCCGGCGGGAGCGTGCAGCAGGCCGATGGCGTAGTCGTCGGACCAACACGCGCTGCTCGAGTACGACAGGAACAGATCGCCCCTGGGACCGGACAGGAATTCTGGGCCTTCCAGGATCTGCCGTCCGCCCTGCCGCTCCCACGTCTGATCCGGGCGCGCGATGATGGTTTCCTCGCCCACCAGCGTCCACGGATTCGACATGGCGACGATCGCCAGCACACTGTCCGGCCCGACATACGGCGAGTAGACGAAATAGCGCTTGCCGCCATGCACGAAGGCGGTGCCGTCGATGCCGGGATGCGCGGTTTTCAGTTGCCCGCGATCGCGCCACGCGCCCTGCGTGGGATCGGCGTGTTCGTTCTCGAGCACGAACACGCCGCGATGATCGTCGTCGTCGTGGCCGCTGGCCGCCGCCGTGTAGTAGATGTACCAACGCCCGTCGATGCGGTGCAGCTCCGGCGCCCAGATCGAGATCGCGTTCGGCCCGCTGGCCGGCGGCCGCCACACCGTAATCTCTTCGACTTCGGCCAGGCGCGTCAGATCCGCGGTCTTGCGGATCGTGAGCCGGTTGCCGTGCGTGCTCATGTAGAAGTAGGCATCGCCGTCGCGGACGATCCACGGGTCCGGTCCCGACGGCAGCAGCGGATTCTCGAACGTCTGCCCTTCCCCGCCCTGCGCGCCCAGCGCGGGCGTCATCAGGAGCATCATCATCAGCCGCGTGGGCCACTTCGACATCGGCTCCCCCCTTGTTCGCTTGCGGTGCGCCGTGAACAAAACCATATAATCAGACAATATGCAAACACGACCCCCATAGGCCAGGGCATGAGCGAGACAGACGCAGACGCAATCATCGGCATCAACTGGGGCAGTTCCAACCTCCGCGCGTACCGCATCGCCGCCGATGGCCGCGTGCTGGACGCGCTGGAGGCGCCGGCCGGCGTGACCACGTTGGCGCGTGAGGGTATGGTCGAAATCGCCAACCGTGTCCGCGCGCGCTGGCCCGACGCCATCCGCGCGTATGCGGCCGGCATGATTGGCTCCAACGTCGGCTGGATCGACGCGGGCTACGTGGACTGCCCCGCCGGCATCGAAGCGCTGTCGCGCAAGCTGGCCCTCACCCGCATCGGCGAACTGGATCTGCATATCGTGCCGGGCCTGGCCTGCGTGCGTGAGCGTGACGCCGCGCCGGACATCATGCGCGGCGAGGAAACCGAGCTGTTCGGCTTGTTCGCCAGCGGGCAGCTCGGCGACGCGCCGGTGGTCGCGTTGCCCGGCACGCACACCAAGTGGGTGCGGTTGCGCGAGGGCAGTGTCACCGAGTTCATGACCGCCATGTCGGGCGAAATCTTCGACCGACTCACGACGGCGGGCTTGCTGACCTCCATCGTCGAAGGTCCGGGCAGCGACGGGCCGGCCTTCCGCGAAGGCGTGCGGCTGGGCGCGTCGCGCACGCTAGGCCTGGGCACGCAGTTGTTCGGCGCGCGCGCGCGGGTCATCCGCGGCGCACTGGACCGTGCCGACGCCGGCGCGTGGCTGCGCGGCCTGCTGATCGGCGCGGAGATCGCCGACGCGCGGGAGTTGTTTGCTGAAACCGGTTCCTCCGCGATTCCGCTTGTCGGCTCCGCGCCGGTGTGCGCGCTCTACCGGGCCGCGCTGGAGACGCTGGATCTGGATTCGCGCGTCACCGCCTCGGCCGACGCGGTGACGCGCGGCTTCGCCGAGCTGGACGCCTTGCTGCGGCGCAGCGTGCTATTTGTATGATTATATGTTTTCTATATCACACACGATTGGGAGGGTGGACTCTATGGGGCTTGGCAAGGGGTTCGCGGCAGGCTGCGTGGGCGCGTTGGCGCTGGCCGCGGCTGTCGGCGCAAGCGCGCAGCAACGCACCGTGATCGGCACGCTGCCGGACGGCACCCAGGTGGAAGCGCTGAAGATTGAAGACGGCAGCGGCATGCGCGCCAGCGTGCTCACGCTGGGCGCCGCCCTGCACTCGCTGGAAGTGCCGGACCGCGACGGCAAGTATGCCGATGTCGTGTTGGGTGATGCCACGCTCGCCGCCACGCTGGCCAAGCCGCAGTACTTCGGCACCATCGTCGGGCGCTTCGCTAACCGCATCGCCAAAGGCAAGTTCACGCTGGACGGACGCGAATACAGGGTGCCTACCAATGACGGCCCCAACAGCCTGCATGGCGGCGCGCGCGGCTTCGACAAGGTGGTCTGGGAGGTGGTGGAAGCCAAGCCGGATCAGGTGACCCTGCGCTATGTCAGCCCCGATGGCGATCAGGGCTATCCGGGCGCGTTGACCGTCACCGCTCGCTACGCGCTGGAAGGCGACGGCCGCCTAGCGATCGAGTACAGCGCCACCACCGACGCGCTCACCATCGTCAACCTCAGCAACCACGCCTACTGGAACCTGTCCGGCGAAGGCTCTGGCACGGCGATGGATCACGAACTGATGATCGCTGCCGATGCCTACTCGCCGGTCGACGCCACGCTGATTCCCACCGGCGAGTTCAAGCCTGTGCAAGGCACCGCATTCGATTTCCGCACGCCCAAGCCCATCGGCCGCGACCTGCGCACCGGCTCCGAGCCGCAACTGCTGCATGGCCGCGGCTATGACCACAACTGGGTCGTCAGCCGCGCGCCGGCGAAGGAATTGCGCGAAGTGGCGCGCGTGCACGACCCTAAGTCCGGCCGCGTGATGTCGCTGTCTTCCACGCAGCCGGGCCTGCAGTTTTATTCAGGCAACTTCCTGGACGGCACCACCGTCGGCAAAAGCGGACGCGTGTACCGCCAGGGCGATGCCATTGCGCTGGAACCGCAGTTGTTTCCCGACACGCCCAACCAGCCCGCCTTCGGTTCGGCGCGGCTGGAGCCTGGACAGAAGTACGTGAACCGAATCGTCTATCGGTTCTCCACCGACAAAGACAGTCCCGGCAAGACGCGCTAGTTCCGACGCCCCCGCGGGCGCCTGCATGCCACTGCCGCACGATGGCTACGGCCGTCGTGGACGTCGGAGGCATGCCCAAATTCCTTGATAAGGAGATGCATCCGATGCACAAATGGTTAACGCAGATCGTGGTCACCGCGCTGTTGGTGCTGGCCGCGCCGCTGGCACAGGCGCAGTCCGCCGACAGCCAGCGCTGGTCGCCCGAACAGGCCAAGGCGTGGTACGCGCAACAGCCCTGGCTGCTGGGCGCAAACTACACCACCTCCAACGCGATCAACCAGTTGGAGATGTTCCAGGCCGCGACTTTTGATCCGGTCGCCATCGATCGTGAACTGGGCTGGGCGCGCGAGAAATTCGGCATGAACACCATGCGGGTCTACCTGCACGACCTGCTCTGGCAGCAGGATCCGAAGGGTTTCGTGAAGCGACTGGACCAGTTCCTGGCGATCGCCGCCAAGCACGACATCCGCCCGATGCTGGTGCTGTTCGACAGTTGCTGGGATCCGGATCCGGTGTTGGGTCCGCAACACCGCCCGATTCCCGGCGTGCACAACTCCGGTTGGCTGCAGAGCCCGGGCCGCCATCAGTTGGTCGACCCGGCCAACGATGCCCACTTCCGCGCCTATGTACAGGGTGTGGTTGGCGCGTTCGCCAACGACAAACGCGTGCTGGCCTGGGACGTGTGGAACGAGCCGGACAATCCGGGCGGCGGCAGCTACATGGACAAGCAATTGCCAAGCGAGCAGGCGCGCATCGAAGAACTTCTGCCCAAGGTGTTCGAATGGGCGCGCGCCAAGAAGCCGATTCAGCCACTGACCAGCGGCGTGTGGATCGGCGATGACTGGTCGCCGGGCGCGAAGACGCTCAACGCGATCCAGCGCACGCAGTTGGAACAGTCCGATGTCATCAGCTTCCACAGCTACGAACAGCCCGAATCCTTCGAGGAGCGAATCCGCCAACTGCGCGGCTACGACCGTCCGCTGATCTGCACAGAGTGGTTGGCACGCGGCAATGGCTCCAACGTGGACACGATCCTGCCTATCGCCCACCGCGAGAACATCGGCATGATCAACTGGGGTTTTGTCGACGGCGCCATCCAGACGCGCTTCCCCTGGGATAGCTGGCAGAAGCCGTACACCCTGCAGGAACCCACCCTGTGGTTCCACGACTTGCTCAAGGCCGACGGCACGCCCTACCGCGCCCGCGAAGTCGAAATCTTCCGCTCGCTGGCAAGCCAACCCGCGAACGCCCCTTCCACCCCCTGAACTGACGTTACCACCGGCCGCCCCCCACGTGGCCGGAAGGACGCTCACGCCTTCTTCCGGAGAGTCGCCATGAATCACCGCATGCCCCGTTCCCTGCTTTCGCTGTCGATCCTGTCCGCGCTGACGCTGCCCGCGCTTGCGCTGGCGCAGGACAACACCGCCAACACCCAGGCCACGCCCGCGCAGACGCCGCCTTCGCAGGAAGCCACCACCCTGGACACGGTCATCGTCACCGCGCTGCGCCAGAGTTTGCAAACGGCCCAGACCATCAAGCAGGACGCGGACATGGTGGTGGACTCGATCGTCGCCGAGGACATAGGCAAGCTGCCTGACAACAGCGTGGCCGACGCCCTGCAACGTATCACCGGCGTGCAGGTCGCGCAGGGCGGCCAGGGTGAAACCACCAGCGTGGTGATTCGTGGCTTGCCGAATGTCATCAGCACGCTCAACGGGCGCGAGATCTTCAGCGGCGCCGGCCGCGGCTACGCGTTCCAGAACCTGCCGGCCACCGCCATCAAGACCTTGCGCGTCTACAAGACCAGCGAGGCGAGCCTGCCGCTGGGCGGCATCGCCGGTCTGGTGGACATCGAACTGCACCGTCCCTTCGATTTCGACGGCGCGCAGGTCGCCGGCACCCTCACCGCCACCGACAGCAAGTACGGCGGCAAGGTGGATCCGAACGCCAGCCTGCTGCTCAGCAACCGCTGGGACACCGATGCCGGCGAGTTCGGCGCGCTGGTCAATTTCGGCTACATCGGCAAGCACTACGCCTACGATGCAGTGTGGGGCGACTTTCCGAAAGTGGCCACCGATGGCGCAGGCGAACCGATCCGCGACGACAGCGGCAACCTGATCGCCGCGCCGAACGGCTGGGGCACCGCCTACAACCACGGTGACCGCAAGCGCGGCGCGTTCAACTACGCCTTGCAGTGGAAGCCGAACGAGGCCACCGAGGTCTACCTGGAAGGCCTGTACGACTATGTACGCGATGACTTCGACCAGGCGTTCTACTTCACCTTCCCGGTTGGTGCGGTCACGCCCACCCAGCTCAATCCTGGCCGCACCTGCTATCCCAACCAGCTTTCCGGCCCGCTGTCGGGCCAGACCATCTGCGACGCCAACGGCGGCCAATGGACCGGCGATACCTACGCGGCCACCAGCACGCAGGCACACAAGCAGCGCGGCCAGGACATTCAGAACGCGCTGGGTCTGAAGTGGGACGGCGACCAGTTGCACCTGTCCACCGAACTGGCGCGCACGTCCGGCTATTACCGTGATGAGAACTTCATCATCGACACCTTCCTCAGTGGCCCGATCACCACGGTCTGGGAAGGGACCTCGGGCAGCCACCAGAACTGGTACCTGGCCGGCGATCCGGCGCTGGATCCGTCGCGCTTTTACCTCAATGGCCTGTTCCAGACCTGGTCGCACACGGCCGGCGAAGAGAACAGCTGGCGTGGCGACGGTCGCTTCGACTTCAACGACGGCCCCATCGCAAACCTGCAGTTCGGCCTGCGCTACGCCGACCGCAACGCCAACGCCAAGGGCAGTGTGGAAATCTCCACGCCGCCGCCGGGTGGCGCGGGTACCGGCAACATCACCGCCAATCCGAATCCGGCCAACCAGGTGATCGCGCGCTTCGACCCGGCCAGCTTCTTCTGCAGCAAGCGCGGCAACGCCGCGCTGCACCAGAGTTTCCTGACGCCCTGCTACGACTACCTGATCGACAACGCCGACGCGCTACGCGCGCTGTACGGCCTGCCCGCCGGCCTGGCGCCGGAAAACCCCGGCCGCTTCTTCGATATCGAGGAGAAGAAGAGCGCCGCTTACGTGCAGGCCAAGTACGACTTCGAGATGTTCGGCATCCCGGTGGACGGCCTGTTCGGCGTGCGCGTGGAGAAGGTCAAGCGCAACCTCAATGCGTTCGCCTTCGACGCCAGCACCGGCGTGTACAGCCCGCTCAGCCGCAGCACCGACGACACGAATACCCTGCCCAACGCCAGCCTCAACATGCACTTCAACGATGAGTGGCAGTTGCGCCTGATCGCCGCCAAGACGCTGAGCTATCCGGCTTTCGGCTCGCTGAACCCGTCGATCTCGCTCAACCCCGGCACCATCAACCGTCCCGGCGTCGCCTCCAGCGGCAATCCGGACCTGAGTCCGATCGAGGCCAAGAACTACGATCTTTCGCTGGAGTGGTACTACTCGCCGGTGGGATATGCCAGCGTGGGCCTGTTCTACCGTGACATTGACGGCTACATCCAGAACTACGTCACCAACGTGACCATTGGTGGCGACCCGTACGAACTGTCCTCGCCGCAGAGCGCGGGCAGCGGCTATCTGCAGGGCGTGGAGTTGGCCTGGCAGCAGACCTTCGACTTCCTACCAGGCGCGTGGAGCGGCTTGGGCGCGCAGTTGAACTACACCTACATCGATGGCGAGACCGACACGCCGCAGTTCATCGGCGGGCCGATCGTCACCGGTCCGTTGCAGAATGTGTCGAAGAACAACTACAACGCGGTGTTGTTCTGGGAGAACCCGAACGTATCGGCGCGCCTGGCCTACGGCTACCGCAGCCGCTACATCGACTTCTTCACCCAGCCCACGGTGTCGGGCAACCAGGACCAGGTGGAACCGGCCAGCTCGCTGGACTTCTCCATCAGCTACGACGTGACCCAGCAGACCACGCTGGTGTTCTCGGCCACCAACCTGCTGGGCAACGACCTGCATCAGTTCTGGGGTTCCGGTAACTCGCGTCCGCGCGATATCCGCTTCCAGGACCGCACCATTGCCCTGGGCCTGCGGTTCAAGTTGTGATCCAGCCAACACCCTCCCGTGGCTGGATGCTGGCGGCGGCGCTCCTCACCGCCGCCGCCAGCGCCTTGGGCGCGGACGGCGATGTCCGCGGCGAGCACCTGGCGGCGGGCGTGGGCTACGCGTCGGCGGTGCAGCTGGCGCACCAGCCGCGGGCTGCCGACAACGGCCGCATGCTGCTGGTGTTCGAACCCTCCGAACCTGGCGGTATCCCGCTGTACGAAAGCCGCGATGAGGGCGCGCGATGGCGCAGGGTCGGCGAAGTGGTGGACCAGCCGCATGGCGACACGCGGCGCTGGCAACTGCGCTGGCAACCGCACCTGAGCGAGCTGGCGCGATCCAGTGGCGACCTGCCCGCCGGCACGCTGCTGCTGGCGGCCAATTCCACCGGCCGCAACGAACAGAACCAGGTCGTCCGCCAGGATTTGCAGCTCTACGCCAGCCGCGATGGCGGGCAGCGCTGGGAATATCGCGGCAGCATCGTGGAGGGCGGCGGCCAGCCTTCGGATCGCCTCAATCAGGGCGTGTGGGAGCCCTATATCGTGGTGCTGGATGACGGCCGCATGGTCGCCTACTACTCCAGCGAACAGCACAAGCAAGACGGCTACAACCAGTTGCTCGCCCACAAGGTTTCCGCCGACGGCGGCCGCACCTGGGGCCAGGAAGCCGTCGATGTGGCCTTTCCCGGCGGCGTCGAGCGCCCCGGCATGGCCATCGTCGAACGGATCGGCGATCGCGGCTACGCCATGGTGTTCGAGAACATCGACGGCGAACGCAATGGCCAAGTGCACCTGAAGCTCAGCCGCGACGGCCTGGACTGGGGCAAGCCGGAAGATCCCGGCATCGCCATCCGCACCGCGTCCGGCGCGTGGCCGGCCGCCTGCCCCAGCATCCGCTGGCTGCCCGGTGAAACTGTGCACGGCGTGCTGTTGGTGGCCGCGCAACGCGCGGGCGGCGGCGGTGACGCCGACGGCCGCACTTTCTACCGCAACGACAACGGCGGCGAGGGGCCGTGGTGGGAAGTGGCCGCGCCAGTCGCCAAGCGCAGCGGCAACATCCATGCCGGCTGGACCCAGGCCATGCTGCCGCGCCGCGACGGTACGCTGCTGCACATCACGTCATCGTCGACGGCGAACGCGCCGGCCGATGCCGAAGCGAACGAAATCCTGCACGCGGCCGCGCCGCTGGCCCTGCACCGCTACGAAGCCGAGGACGCGCATCGCCGTCGCGGCGCGCAGATCAACGATGACGACGCCTCCGCCGGCCGCAAGGTGCGTCTGGCCAGCGGCAGCGGCGCCGACTTGGCGTTCGAGGTGCAAGCCGACCGGGCCGGCGAACGCAGGCTGCGCGTGCGCTATGCCGACATCGGCTTCGCCGCCGCGCCGCGGCTGGAGGTCAACGGCCGCGCCCTGCCTGCCGCGGAGCAGCCAGTGATGCAGCCAGGCTGGCGCACCGCCGAGTTCCTCGCGCCAATGCAAGCCGGCGCCAACCGCATCGTCGTGACCAACGCCAGCCGTCCGCTGGATTACGACTACCTCGAAATCGATCCGGTGGCGCCCTGATGCCAAGCACCTTTCATTCCCCCCCCAAAGTCGTGCTATACCCCTATTGTCGGATAATACGAGTGGCCGACGGACACGGCGCATCCAGCCCAAGGGGATTCAGTGAGACAGATCGCGGTACGCAATCTTCACGATCAGGTCATCCAGGAGATCGGCCGGATGATCGTCAGCGGCGAGCTGAAGCCCGGCGATCCGCTGCCGCGCGAGGAAACCCTGGCCCAGCGCATGGCGGTCAGCCGCACCGCGCTGCGCGAGGGGCTGAAGGTGCTGGGTTCCAAGGGCCTGATCGAAACCAAGCAGAAGACCGGCATCCGCGTGCGCGATCCGCGCTACTGGAATCAGCTGGATGCGGACATCCTGGCCTGGCGCTGCGCGTCGATGCCGACCGAGGATTTCGTCGAGAAGCTGGTGGAGATGCGCGAGATCATCGAACCGTACGCGGCCTCGGCGGCGGCGCGGCGACGCACGCCGGAACAGCTGGCGCGGATCAAAGCGGCCTACGAGGCAATGGCAGCGGCCACCGATCGCGACGCCTGGGCCAAGGCCGACCTGGATTTCCACGCATGCGTGCTGGACGCGGCCAACAACGAGCTGATGGGTTCGCTGTTCTCGGTGATCGACGCGGCCCTGGGTGCCTACCTGCTTCTATCGGCGCAGACGGCGGTGGACTTCAAGTATTCGCTGCCGCGGCATTTCGCGGTGTACGACGCCATCCGGCTGAAGCGGCCGGAATCCGCGCGCGAGGCCATGCACGGCATGATCGCCGACTCGCGCGCCAACATCAAAGGACGAGGGCGCGCCCGCAAGTCCAAACGCTGACGGAGTCCGCATGAGTACCGCTTGGCTGCAACCCCTTCCCCTGGTTGCGATCCTGCGCGGTCTGACACCGCGCGAAGCGCCCGCCATCGGCGCGGCGCTGTTCGATGCCGGCTTCCGTGTGCTGGAAGTACCACTCAATTCGCCGCAGCCGCTGGAAAGCATCCGCCTGCTGGCTGGAACCTTCGGTGATCGCTGCCTGGTCGGCGCGGGCACCGTGCTCACGCCGCGCGCGGTCGACGAGGTCGCGCAGGCCGGCGGCTGCCTGATCGTGATGCCGCACGCGGACACCGCGGTTATCCGCGCCGCGCACGCCGCCGGCCTGGTCTGCACGCCGGGCGTGGTCACGCCCACCGAGGCCTTCGCCGCGCTGCGGGCCGGTGCGGATGCGCTGAAACTTTTCCCCGCCGAACAGCTGCCGCCGCCGGTGCTGAAAGCCTGGCTGAGCGTGCTGCCCACGGGCACCGCGCTGCTGCCGGTTGGCGGCATCACCCCTGAACGGATGGCCGCCTACCGCGCCACCGGCGCGGCCGGCTTCGGCATCGGCTCGGCGCTGTACGCGCCCGGCATGGACGCGGCCGAAGTAGCGCGGCGCGCGCACGCCTACGTCGACGCCTGGAACGCACTTTGATGGAACGCACTTTGACGCAACACGCACCGACACGGAATCAGACTCCATGAAGATCACCGCCATCACCACTTTCCTCGTGCCGCCGCGCTGGTTGTTCGTGCGCATCGACACCGACGCCGGCATCAGCGGCTGGGGGGAACCCATCGTCGAGGGCCGCGCGCATACCGTGGCCGCGGCCGTGGAGGAATTGTCCGACTACCTGATCGGCAAGGATCCACGCCTCATCGAGGATCACTGGAACGTACTGTACCGCGGCGGCTTTTACCGCGGCGGCCCGGTGTTGATGAGCGCCCTGGCCGGCCTGGACCAGGCGCTGTGGGACATCCACGGAAAGGCACTCAACGTACCCGTGCACGCGCTGCTGGGCGGCAAGGTGCGCGAGCGCATCCGCGTGTACTCGTGGATCGGCGGCGACCGTCCAGCCGACACGGCGCGCGCGGCGAAGGAAGCGGTGGCGCGCGGCTTCTCGGCGGTCAAGATGAATGCCACCGAGGAAGTGCAGTTCGTCGACACCCACGAGAAAGTCACCCACGTGCTGGAGAACGTGCAGGCCGTGCGCGATGCCGTCGGCCGCGAAGTCGGGCTGGCGGTGGATTTCCACGGCCGCGTGCACAAGCCAATGGCGAAGGTGCTGATGCGCGAGCTGGCGCCGTTCGGCCTGATGTTCATCGAGGAACCGGTGCTGTCCGATCACCTGGAAGCCATTCCGGAGCTGGCCACGCTGTCCCCTGCCCCGATCGCGCTGGGCGAGCGGCTGTATTCGCGCTTCGACTTCAAGCGCGTGTTGCAGATGGGCGGCGTGGACATCATCCAGCCCGATCCGTCACATTCCGGCGGCATCACCGAGACCCGCAAGATCGCCGCGATGGCCGAAGCCTACGATGTCGCGCTGGCCCTGCATTGCCCGTTGGGCCCGATCGCACTGGCCGCGAACCTGCAACTGGATGCGGTCTGCTACAACGCCTTCATCCAGGAACAGAGCCTGGGCATCCACTACAACGCCGACAACGATCTGCTGGACTACCTGGCCGACCGCTCGCCGTTCGCCTACCAGGACGGCTACGTGGCGATTCCGGGCGGCCCGGGGCTGGGGATCGAGATCAACCAGGACTACGTGGACGAACGCGCCGCCGAGGGGCATCGTTGGCGCAATCCGATCTGGCGCCATGCCGACGGCAGCGTGGCGGAGTGGTGAGCACGATGACCGATTCACTGGCAGGCACCCTGACGGCGCGGTATCCGAGCCTGGCCGACCGCGCGGCGCTGATCACCGGCGGCGCCACCGGCATCGGCGCCAGTTTTGTCGAACAGTTCGCGCGCCAGGGCGCGCGCGTGGCGTTCTTCGACATCGACGATGCCGGGGCGCACGCCCTGATCGCCGGGCTTGCCGGGATGGCGCACGCGCCGGTCTACCAGCGCTGCGACGTCACCGACCTCGACGCCCTGCAGTCGGCGATCGCCGCCGCGCGCGCGCAGATCGGTCCCATCGGCGTGCTGATCAACAACGCCGCCAACGATGCGCGCCATGACTTCGGCGAGACCACGGCGGCCGAGTTCGAACGCAACATCGCGGTGAACCTGCGCCACCAGTATTTCGCCACGCAGGCGGTGATCGAGGACATGCGTACGCTCGGCGGCGGTTCGGTGATCTGCCTGGGCTCCACCGGCTGGATGATCAAGAACGCCGGCTACCCGATGTACGCGATGGCGAAGTCGGCCATCCGCGGGCTCGTCAACGGGCTGGCGCGCGAACTGGGCCACGACCGCATCCGCATCAACGCGCTGGTGCCGGGCTGGGTCATTACCGAAAAACAACGCCGGCTGTGGCTGGACGAGGAAGGCGAAGCGCAGATCCGCCGTTCGCAATGCCTGCCCGGCCACCTGCAGACCGAGGATCTGGCGCGCATGGCACTGTTCCTGGCCGCCGACGATAGCCGCATGTGCACAGGCCAGGATTTCATCGTCGACGGCGGGTGGGTGTGAGCATGGGCGAAATGCGCGTTGCTGTCACCGCCGGCAACCAACTGGGCGAAGGTGCGTTGTGGTGCGAGCGCGAACAGGCGCTGTACTGGACCGACATCCACGCCGCGCGCCTGTGGCGCTACCTGCCGAACGAGGGCGCTACGCACGACTGGGCGTTGCCCGAACGCCTGGCGTCGTTCGCCTTGTGCGAGGCCGATGGCTGGCTGCTGCTGGCGTTGGCGACGCGGCTGGCTTTTTTCCATCCGCAGCGCAATGAACTGCGCGACTTCGGGCCGAACGGCATCGCAGCGAGAGGCTTCGACGATCGCCACGACACGCGCGCCAACGACGGTGCCTGCGATCGCCAGGGACGCTTCGTATTCGGCACCCTGCACGAAGCGGCGCAGGGTCCCAAGCTGGCGGTCGGCGGCTTCCACCGCCTCAACGCCGACCTGTCGCTGGAAGCCCTGCCCTTGCCGCACGTGGCCATCGCCAACAGCGTGGCCTTCAGTCCGGATGGCGCGACGATGTACTTCTGCGACTCCCTGCAGAAGAAAATCCTGCGTTGCGACTACGGCGATCAGGTCGGCCCGGCTTCGGTGTTCGCCGATCTGTCTGCGCAGGATGGCGAGCCCGATGGCTCTGCCGTCGATGCCGAAGGCGGATTGTGGAACGCACAATGGGGCGCGGCCCGCGTGGTTCGCTATCTGCCCGATGGCCGCGAGGATCGCCGCATTGCCATTCCGACTGTACAGCCCACGCGTCCCACATTCGGCGGGCCGGGCTTGCGCACGCTGTTCGTCACCAGCGCGCACGACGGCTTGAACACCGGCACGGGCTGCGAGGACCGCCACGCCGGCGACGTGTTCGCTTGCACGCCGGGCGTGGCCGGGCTGCCCGAACCCCGCTTCGCCGGCGATCCCGACGCCGTGCCGGTCCGCTGACGCATACCCCCGTTCTCTGGAGATCCCTGATGCAACTTTCCAGCCTCGACGCAGGCATCGTGCTGGCCTACCTGGCGGGCATCTTCATCCTGGCGCAGTTGGTCTCGCGCGAGAAGTCCGGCCACCAGAAGGACGCCAAGGACTACTTCCTGGCCAGCAAGTCGCTGCCTTGGTGGGCCATCGGCGCCTCGCTGATCGCGGCGAACATCTCGGCCGAGCAGATCATCGGCATGTCGGGCTCCGGCTACGCCATCGGCCTGGCGATTGCCTCCTACGAATGGATGGCGGCGCTGACCCTGCTGATCGTCGGCAAGTTCTTCCTGCCGGTGTTCCTGCGCAACGGCATCTACACCATGCCGCAGTTCCTGGAGCAGCGTTACGGCACGAAGATCCGCACGCTGATGGCGGTGTTCTGGCTGGGCCTGTACGTGTTCGTCAACCTGACCTCGATCCTGTGGCTGGGTTCGATCGCGGTGGCGCAGGTGACCGGCATGGACCAGATGCTGGCGCTGACGCTGCTGGGCGTGTTCGCCCTGGCCTATCAGTTGTATGGCGGTTTGAAGGCGGTGGCGCTGACCGACATCGTGCAGGTCACCCTGCTCGTGCTCGGCGGCCTGCTGGTCACCGGCATCACCCTGAGCCACATCGGTGGCGGCGATATCGGCGCGGGCTTCTCGAAACTGTGGGCCGAACATCCCGGCCATTTCGAGATGATCCTTTCGAAGGACAATCCCTTCTACAAGGATCTGCCTGGCATCAGCGTGCTGATTGGCGGCATGTGGATCATGAACGTCAGCTACTGGGGCTTCAACCAGTACATCATCCAACGCGCACTCGCCGCCAAGAACCTGGGCGAGGCGCAGAAGGGCGTGGTGTTCGCCGCGTTCCTGAAGCTGCTGATGCCGCTGGTGGTGGTGGTGCCGGGCATCGCGGCGGTGGTGCTGGCGCCTGATCTGGCCAAGCCGGACCAGGCCTATCCCACGATGATGCGCCTGCTGCCCACCGGCATCCTGGGCCTGGTGTTCGCGGCGCTGGTCGCGGCGATCGTGGCTTCGCTGGCTTCGAAGATCAATTCGGTGGCGACCATCTTCACGCTGGACTTCTACGCCAAGTCCAAGCGCCAGCACAGCGAAACCCATCTCGTGCGCGTGGGCCGCATCGTGGCGGTACTGGCGGTGTTCCTGGCGATCATCACCGCGCGCCCACTGCTGGGCAGCTTCGACCAGGCCTTCCAGTACATCCAGGAATACACCGGCTTCTTCACCCCGGGCATCGTGGTGATCTTCGTGCTGGGCCTGTTCTGGAAGCGCGCCAACGAAGCCGGCGCGCTCAGCGCGGCGATCGGTTCGTTCGTGCTGTCGGTGGTGTTGAAGCTGGCGTGGCCGTCCCTGCCCTTCATCGACCGCGTGGGCCTGGTGTTCCTGCTGGCGCTGGCGCTGGCAGCCGTCGTGTCGCTGCTGACGCCGAAGGCCGAGGACAAGGACTTCATCCGCACCGATGACGTGGACTACCGCACCGGTGGCGTGTTCAACATCGCCGCGGTCGGCGTCATCGCAATCCTCATCGCCTTGTACACTCTGTTCTGGTGATTCCGATGCGCACATCCACCAGGTTGAAATCCGTGGTATTGGGCGTGGCGCTGTTGCTCATCGCACCCGCCGTTGTGGCGCAGGTGAGCTGGGGCGAAACCATCACCATCGTCGAACACGACGCAGGCTGGGCGCGCATGGCGCGCCTGCCGGACGGGCGCTGGCTGGCGGTGACCACGCACTTCCACAAGGACCGGCCAACCACGCTGGCGATTTCCATCGGCGATGCGCGCGCGCGCAACTGGCGCCCGTGGTCCATGGTTGCCGAACCCGGCCGCATGATCGACAACGGCGAACTGTTCGTGATGCCCGATGGCCGCATCCTGCTGGGCATGCGTTCGCTGATCGACGGCAAGTCGTACCGTCTGAACCTGTATGCCAGCGACGATCAGGCGCGCAGCTTCCAGTTCCTGAGCACCATCGACGCGAACGAAGCACCGGCCGGCCGCAATGATCGCGGTGTGTGGGAGCCCGTGCTGACGCTGCTGGAAGACGGCTCGTTGTCCGTGCTGTACGCCGACGAGACACTCGCCGATGGCGCCCCGTCCTACAACCAGGTGGTCTCGCAGCGCCTGTCGTCCGATGGCGGCAAGACCTGGCAGGCCAAGCAGGCCATCGTGAAACAGGCCGGCGGCGGCCACCTTCGCCCCGGTATGCCGGTGATGGCGCGGCTCAAGGATGGGCGTTACCTGCTGGTGTTCGAAACCTGCGGCGACGACAAGCACTGCCCCGTGTCGTTCAAGGTATCGGCGGACGGACGCTCCTGGCCCGAAGGCCTGGGCATCCTGCTGCCCGACCAGCGATGCGGCCCACAGATCATGACGACCACGCAGGGCCGCACATTCGTGACCTCGTGCCAGAACGAAGTCAGTTGGACGGATGATGCCGGCGAGCATTGGCAACGCATCGCCGAACCGGCGTGGCCGTTCGGCTTCCGTCACTCCTGGCCGGCGATCTACCAGACGGGGACGCACGAAATCGGCGTGATCAACATTGACATGGGAAGCGCACGGGTTCGGTTCGGACGCATGGACCCGGCAGCCACGCCCTGACCGGTGCCGTTCGCCACATATGCGGTGGCCGGCCACGGGTCATGAAGATGACGCGTGGCCGGTCGACCTGGGACGCCAGTCAAGAGCGCAAGCAGGCGGTACATCAGGCAGTCACATCCAGCGCACGCCACAACGCCTCGATCCGGCGCAGTGGTTCGTCGTATCCCAACCGACCCGGATAGGCACTCAGGCGCACCGTCATGCACAGCACGACGATCATGTCCTGCTGGATCGCCGCATCCAGATTCCAGATATCGGTCAGGTCGAAACCTCCGCAGCGTGGAGCATTCCACCAAGCCAACAGAAAGTTGGCGACCTTGCGGCTCTGGCCGCTGTCGTGCAGCGCAACGGCGATCAGCCGCTCTAGTGCGACACGCTCCAACTCGTTCATGGCTCCGGTCCCAAGTCTTCCCTTTCCCCAGCTTCCTCTGCCTGTCCGCGCCTGCAACCTGGAATCCCCGCCCAACCCGGCGGATTTCACTTTCAGCCTGTTCCGGGGTCGCCCTCCTCACCGCTTTTTTTCATGACTTCCGGCCGTTACGGGGCTGGTCGCCTCGCGTAGGATTGACGCCATTCCTCTTCAGGAGCTTCACGCATGCGCCGTGCCGTCCTGCTGTTGCTGACCCTGGTTCCCTTGGCCGGAGTCGCCGCCCAACCGCCGATACCTACGCCCTCTCGTATTGATGCCGAGGCGCAGCGCCTCATGCGGGCAGCAAATGCTCGTGGAATGGCAATAGCGGTGATCGACGGGGGCAAGGTGGCCCACATAGCGGCCTATGGCGAGCGGAATTCTGCCGGCGAGCCGTTGCAGACCGATACCGTGATGTATGCAGCGTCGCTGACCAAGATGGCCTTCGGCCACTTGGTCGCCCAGTTGGCGCAGGACAACGTGATCGACCTGGATGCCAGCATCGCCCGGGGTCTGGACAGACCGCTGCCGGACTACCCGGCCGAGCCGAAAAAGTACGCCGACTACACCGTGCTGGCCGATGACGAGCGTTGGCGCCGGCTGACTCCGCGCCTGCTACTGAACCATAGCAGTGGCTTCGCCAACTTCGGATTCCTGGAGCCGGACGGCAAGCTGAAGTTTCACTTCGATCCGGGCAGCCGCTACGGCTACTCCGGCGAGGGGCTGATCCTGCTGCAGTTCGTGCTGGAGCGTGGGCTGGGGCAGGATGTCGGCACGCTGATGCAGCAGCGCGTGTTTGACCGCTTCGGCATGCCCCGGACCAGCATGATCTGGCGCGAGGACTTCGCCACCAACCTGGCCGATGGCTGGACCGCCGACGGAAGCAGCGAGCCGCACGACGAACGCAGCCGTGTGCGCGCGGCGGGCTCTATGGATACAACCATCGCCGACATGGCCCATTTCGCGGCAGGCTACGTGAGCGGTGAAGGTCTATCCGCCGAGTCGCGTCGGGAATTGGTCCGTCCTCAACTACCGATCACCACCGCCAGTCAGTTTCCGACGCTGCAAGCCGAACTGCCGCCGTCGCAACGCCGCGCCGACTTGGCCGCCGGCCTCGGGGTGGTCACCTTCAGCGGACCGCAAGGCGCAGGCTTCTACAAGGGCGGCCACGATGATGCTGTGGGCAACACCTTGGTTTGCATCGAACAAGGGCAGAGATGCGTCGTGATTCTGGGCAACGACGTGCGCGCCGAAGCGACCTTTCCAGCCTTAGTAGCATTCGTGCTCGGGCCGACGGGGACGCCTTGGGAATGGGAGTATGGAACGAACAAGGCGTTCGTTCACTAAGGAGCCGGTGGTCCGCCTGCTCAACAGTGGTCAACCCATCCACAATCACCGCTGGCGGGCCTGGCTGGCGTCCAGCCACCGGTCCCCTGCACCGGTGAGCAGGAGTACCTCGTTTTGTTTTCAGGATCCTGGCCGACGGCTTGAAACATCTGGCCGGTGGCACGGTGTAACTCGAGATCCACACGAGCCCACCTTCATCCGTATGGAAACAGACTTCGAGCAAGCATGGGAGCGCCGCCCAGAGGGCCAGGTGAAGCTGCTGGCTTATCCCATTGCCTGCACAACCCGGATACCGGCCCGAGTGACGACTGACGGGAACCGGCGCGCATCGAATCGGGCGGCAACGACTTCGGCGAGTTCTTCGACCCGAGGGAAGGCGTCCATCGGCCGAGGAGATGCGGCGCGACATCCCGATGCATGTTCGGGGCGGGCATCCCATGCCAAAGGGAGGGGGGGATTACTCGCTCGTTCCGTATAGTGTTTTGAGAGCCGCCTTTAATCCCATGCTGGCGCCTATGCGTCCGTTCGGCAACCGATTCAAGCAAGGAGGAACTCAATGAAAGACCTCTCGGGCCGCACGGCCTTCATCACCGGTGGGGCCCAAGGCATCGGCCTTGGCATTGCGCGTCGCCTTACCCGCGAAGGCGTCAAGCTGGCCTCGGTGTTCGGGAACTGATAGCGTCGGCCGGACTGACCCAAGGCGCGTTCGCCAAGCAGTTCGCGACGAAAGAGGCATTGGCGGCGGAAGCCTGCACTTTTGCCTTTGAGGCGGCCGAGCACGCGCTCGGTGCTGCAGCACGCGGTAACGCACTGCAACTCACAGAGTACTATCGATGACCACGCTTGCCATGGACGCGGCCCGATCACTCAAAGATGGTGTGTTCCGCGAAACTTATACCGATGGACTTGAGCGCCTTGCAGAGCTGATCGCGGGCAACCCAGGCTCGGCAGCCCGTCTCACGCTGCTGGCAGCGATGGTCGGCGCTTCCGTAATGCGGAAGGCGACAGGCGAATGTGCGCTGATGGATCAAGTTGAGGCCGCGGTTCTGGAATTCAGCCGGTCCGTCGACTGAGCAGTGCGTGGCGCCTCAAGGTATCAACCCTATTCTGGTTTCCAGCGCAGCGTTTCGATCAAGGCCTTCAACGCCGGCGTGATCTGCCGGTTGGGATAGTAAAGGTGGCATCCCGGAAAGCTCGGACACCAATCGTCGAGTACCTTGACGAGCCTGCCCTGCGCTACCTCTTCCGCAACTTCATGCTCCATCAGGCCTCCCAGTCCGGCGCCGGCCCGCACGGCGGCTGCGGCGAGAAGTCCATCATTGACAATCAACTGCCCCTTGGCACGAACAGTGATCTCACGACCGTTGCGCAGGAAAGTCCATGGACGCAGCCCGCCGCCGCCCACCAGGCGATAATTGATGCAGAGGTGGGCCTCCAAATCTCGGGGTGTCCCGGGCTTGCCATGACGATCAAAATAGTCCGGCGTGCCTACGATTACGGCGCGGACGTCAGGCTCGAGCCGGACCGCAACCATGTCGCTGTCAATCGCCTCGCCGAGGCGGATCCCGGCATCAAAACCTTCGGCGACTATATCGACAGGCCGGTCATCCGCTATGACCTCCACCGACACATCAGGATGTTTCAGCAAGAAGGCTGGAAGCCGCGATGCGAGAACCGTTCGAGCGCCATAGTGAAGGGTCGTAAGTCGCACAGCGCCGGATGGAGTTCCGCGCCAGTCCGCCAGCGCCGCAAGGCCGCTGGCCACTTCGGCAAGCGCAGGATCGAGCGATCGCAAAAGGCGTTCCCCTGCGGCTGTGGGAGAGACCGACCTCGTGGTTCGCGCCAGCAAAAGCACACCCAGACGCTTCTCCAGACTGCGCATTGCATGGCTGAGAGCGGACGGAGATAGGCCCATCTCCGCCGCCGCGCGCGTGAAGCTGCGCGCTCTCGCCACTGCTGCGAATGCCGCCAAATCGTCCAGGCTTCCGCGTCTCATTATTGCATCCAGTTCATAAAGCCTTGTCACGATACCCCCCTAATGACGCCAGAATATCACCCCATTTCATACCCTACTGATTAGGGAGATGCAGCAATGAATATGACCCACTATCGTACGCTCGGCCATTCAGGTCTTGCGGTAAGCCCACTGGCTCTTGGCACCATGACCTTCGGTGCGGGACGGTGGGGCGCTGATGAACGGACTTCGCGTGCCATCTTCGATGCATATGTCGAGGTCGGCGGCAATTTCGTAGACACAGCCGATGTCTATTCGGGTGGCAACAGCGAAGTGATGCTGGGCCGATTCATTGCCGATCACGGCAACCGTGACCGGATGGTCATTGCAACCAAATCCGGATTCCCACGGCGTCAGGACACCCCCCTCGCCGGTGGAAATTCGGCGCGCAACATCCGCGACGGCATCGAGGGATCGCTGAAGCGGCTCGGAACTGACTATATCGACGTTTTCTGGACCCATGTCTGGGATCAGACCACCCCGCCGGAAGAGGTGCTGCGCGCTCTGACAGATGCTGTCCGCCGTGGAGACATCTTATACTACGGTTTTTCGAACGCGCCGGCGTGGTATGCCACGCAGATCGCCACACTAGCGGCCGCGCACGGTTTGCCTCGACCTGTTGGCTTGCAATATTCCTATTCCCTCATCGACCGTGGCGTCGAACTGGAAATAATCCCCGCCGGCAATGCCCTCGGGTTGGGCCTGGTTGCCTGGAGTCCCCTCGGCGCCGGCCTCTTGACCGGAAAATATGGTCGGGAAAAGCTTGCCGAGGCCGGCCCCGCCGGAAGCCTGCCCAACCGGTCAGGCGAGACGAACATGGGTGGAAGCGACGGACGCCTCAACGGTGACAATCCGGTCGGCGGCATGCTGTTTACCGAGACGAATTTTCGCATCGTCGATGTGCTTCGAGAGGTCGCTGAAGAGGTCGGCCGTCCAATGGCGCAGGTCGCGCTTGCCTGGGTCGCAAAACGACCGGGCGTCTCTTCGGTGCTGATCGGCGCCAGCCGAGCGGAGCAACTGTTGGAGAATGTTGCCTCCATCGATATCGAATTGACGACCGATCAGCAGTCGCGGCTGGACGCGGTGGGGCGCCCGCCCTTGCTGAACCCCTATTTCATCTTCGGCCTACCGCGAGAGCGTGTCTTCGGCGGGCGCTCCATAGAAGCCTGGAGACGATGAGGAGCGCTTGGATGGGGCCGTGTTCGGCGCATCTGTCGGGCACTTGATTCGTGTGCTGGGCGCGGCGACGTAACTGCAGGGTGATACTGACGTTCACGACGAGTTTTTCGAAACCAGTCTCTTCGTTCGCCTCGGTAAGCAGGGAAGTAAGTCCGAGGCATCGAGTCTCCGGCAAAGAGTGGCGCCATCCTGGCGGATTGACGGATGGGCGCCGCGAGGTTATATTTGAACACGCAGCCATCTTCATGGCTATGCCGCAGGCGTTATCGTCATCCAACGCGCCCAGTACCGAGTGGGCCTCAGCAGAGGGAACTCGGAGAATCTGCGCTGCGGCAGTACGCCCTCCCATCGCCCCTTCTCCTTGTAGCTCCGTCATGGCTTGGCCATGCGCTTGCTGAGGGATTCAAGCGGCATGTCATGGGAGAGCCGTGGCCTTTTCCTTTGACCCCCTGACGGAAAGGCAACAACCATGAAGATGACTGGGAACACCATCCTGATCACCGGCGGCACCAGCGGCATCGGCCGTGCGCTCGCCGAAGCATTTCATGATCTTGGCAATCGCGTGATCGTCACCGGGCGACGTCAAGCCATGCTCGACGAAATCACTGCAAGCCGTCCCGGCATCGTCGGCTTGCCGCTGGATCTGGGCGACGCGGCTTCGCTGGCCCGCCTCGTGGACGACATTCGCGCCAAGTTCCCCGAACTCAACGTGCTCATCGCCAACGCCGGCATCTCACGACCTGAGGATGTCACCGCGGATCGCTGGGACGGTTCCGATGCCGAGGCGATCATCGAAACCAACATCCTGGGCGTGGTACGCGCGACAGCAGCTTTCCTGCCGTTGTTGAAACATCAGCCGAACGCGACGATCCTTGCGACCAGTTCGGCCCTGGCATTCCTCCCGCTCGCCAGCTTCCCGACCTATTGCGCGAGCAAAGCCTTCCTGCATTCCTGGCTTACATCGTTGCGCCATCAGCTTCGCAAAATCCCTATAGAAGTGCTGGAGCTTTCTCCACCCTACGTACAAACGGAACTGACCGGCGTTCAGCAGGCTGCCGATCCTCGCGCCATGCCGATCGGTGACTACATCGGACAGGTGATGAGAATGCTCGAACATGGTGATCATCCCCATGGGGAGCTAGTGCTGGAACGCGATCACGCCCGACGCTGGGCCGAAAGAGATGGCACATACGACGCCATCTTTGCCACGATGAATCCCTAGGGATGAGCTCAGACTAAAACCAGACACCGCCCTAGAGTTGGGAGCCACGCTGCCGTCCAATTTCCCAGGACACGTTTCCGCCACGCACCGTGATGGTAGCGATGCACAGCACTATAGCGCGACCGGCCATGCCTCTTGGCCGGCGATAGACAGCTGATCGCGCGAGCCGCAATAAATGCAACTCTGCGCGTGACGCGAGGCAAGCTCAGCCATGGAGCTGAGGCCTTGAGTGTTGATGTCAACTATCTGGACATCTTCTGAGATTGTCCGGATAACTTCCTCTCCGTTCGCCTTGACCCGCTTGATGCCGATCTCGGTCTTAACTTTCATCCAGCTTCTCCGTAGACATTTCGCATCTCGATGTCCCTTCAGCGGCAGATTTCCACCGAGCCACTTAGAGGCCATCAGCCAGAAAATTCGGCCTTCTCATACCCCCGATAAACATCCCTAATCGAATCCGAAAGTGTTCGGGTCAAGTCGGGACACGCATGGGGTAGGAAATGCATGCCGTGGCCGAACGCCTCACGCAACGACCGCCGATGTCACGATTTCAATATGAAATCGTCCAAAGATACTGTTCTGTGCACGTTGGAACCTTAGCTCCCGTGCGCTACTCTACGCCGATGGGCCGACCACAGCTGCTCGACTACCGAATACCGGCGTGATCGCAAGCATCGATCATGCCCCTGTTGCTCATGTTGGTCAGAGCGCCGGTCTTATACCCCGGTGAGAGCACGCGCCAGATAAGCGCGTCAACGTCGGTTCGATTCCTACCAGGAGCACCACCGCACAAGCGGTTGCTCTTGGAGAATGGACAGCATGCGCTTGTTCCTCGACTGCGAATGGAGTGATGCCAAGAGTCGCCCAGCTGGTCAAGCTGGTGCTGGCCGATGTGTCTGGCCAGCATCGGTTCTATGCGGAGCGGGATCCATTGTCGAGCATTCCATCGGACTTCGTTCGCGAAGTCGTTTACTCACTGCTCGACCGTGGGCTACCGCCTGCCGGACCTTGCCTTCACCGATGCCCTATGCTCCTCCTGGCGGGCTTCGAGGATCCGTTGATCCAGGCCGACGCTGGCGAGGACTTCACGCTGCTGCTCCATGCACTGAGCGGTTTCGGCCGACTTGGCTTGCCGCAGGCGCTAACTTGGCGCCAAGTGCGGTTCACCTTCGGCGACGTACTGATGCGCATTGAGGGCTATTTCGAGGCTCGGCCAGAGGCCAGGACGAGGCGCCACGATGCGATGGTCGATGTCGGAGCACTGCGCTGGGCATTCGAGCAGATTGGAGGCAACAGAGCATGACCCGTCTATTCCTCGATTGCGAGTGGGCCGATAACATCGGCAGCGAACTGGTCAGCCTCGCTCTGGTGAGCGAAGACGGCCAGCGCCGTTTCTATAGTGAAGTGTCGCCGCTCCCGAAGCAGCCCAGCGACTTCGTCCGGACCATCGTCTATCCGTTGCTCGATCACGGCTTCCATGCCCGGCAGAAGATCGATTTCACTCGCGACCTGCGCGCCTTCTTGATCCGTTTCGATGCGCCGGTGGTGCTGTTCGATCATGTCGCCGATGGCGTTCTGCTCGATCACGCTTTGACCGGTTTCGATCTGCCGGCGAACGTGGTCAGCAAACTCGGGACCGTACCCTCTGTTACCGCGACCTTGATCCAGAATGAAAGCGTACGTGATTGGATCGAACACTATTTTCGCGAGCACCCCGATCAGGAACGGCGTCGTCACCACGCCAGCGTCGACGCCGAGGCTTTGCGGTGGGTGTTCTTGACCGCTCTTAGTCGTGCCTTAACGGCTTTTCGACTGCTACGACATGCCCAATTGCGACACACGGTCGTCAAGGAAAAGCACTGGGCGAATCACGTTCTTCATTGAACTATCCCTCTTGCTTTTCCTTGTTGCATACACCTCACCTTTCATTGGTGTATGAATTCTATTCTTCCTTACAAATCAATATGTTGAGTGGCACCCTCGGGACTGCTACTGTCGGAGTCCATTAGTCTTCGAAATGCCTTCAAGGCTTCCGAGCCTCGCCCTGCTCATTTCGATAAAGGAGGTTGAGACCAGACGACAGATCCGCTATGCGCCCGCCCTAAGCGGAAATGAAAACCCCCGGGTGCGAACCGGGGGCTGGGGTTCTGCAATGACTACTTTTCTTAGTCTGAAGACTACCCCCGTTTCTCGCCAACGTCTACCCCTTCCTGCATGGAACCCGGGGTACGGGCATGTTTTCCCTAACGGAGCCTACAGATGACTGATTCCTGCGCTACTCAGGCCGCATGCGGGCCTAAGTCGACACAACATCGCTGTTTCCGATCTCGCGCCAATAGACGTATCGCGCAGCGAAATCGGCTGCCTTCTGATTCCCTTTGACAATCGACCGAGAAAGCCCGGTCCCTCGCCATGCGCCTAAGCGCGCGAAGGAGTTGCCATGACTGCTGGAACCACCGCGACCGCGGACGCTTCGTCCGCGTCGTCGCATGCCATCGATCCCACCCTGCCCTACACACCTCGCAAACTGACCCGTGGCGAACGTAATCGCCGCGAAGTCTTCGTCTTCTTTTCGCCACGTAACCAGCGGGTCGTCACGATCGCCGACGTCGTCAACGCCACAGTGGCGCTAAAGTTTGAATTCGACCCCAACATCCAGAAATACGTCGAGCGTCCGCGCCGCATCCAGTTCACTCCTAAACAACAGATCGATGTTTCGTTCTGGACACGTGACATGTCGGGCGATGAGCGCTTTTACTTGGTTGTTCCCGATACAGGCATCGTCGGCAGTACGACGGGGACCGTCTCCATTCGGGATCGAAGCGAACTCGATGACGCCGCCCAGCGCAATGGCATCCGTATGCACTATGTCACCGAGCCGGAGTTGCTGTCGGCACGAACCTGGCTTGCAACCGGCTTCGAACTGTTACCGCTGGTGTGGGACTACGGACGACTGGCGACGCGCTCACTTATTCGAAACCAGATTCGTGCACGCCTCACCAACACCGGGCGTGTCTCGCTATCGAACCTCATCAAGACTTTGGATTTCACGCCTGCAAATGTTCGTGCAGTCGTGGCCGGCATGATTCATCAAGGCGAGCTGCGGCTGGTGGACTACTTGCCAGGCGCTGCCGATGCCGTCCTGGAGGTGGTCCGTGCGTAGCCTCTACACGTGCTATCCCACCGAGGAGCTTGATGCCTGGTACAAACCCAAGGAGTCCGATCTCGCTGAATCGATTCGGTCGCGCTTCAGGGAAGCATGTGCCGCCCTGACGGCGGTCCTGACAGGTGACATGGGCATTACCCGTGCGGCAGACGCACACGGGTTGTGCCACAAACGCCTGCGCGCCATGGTCAAACGCGCACCGCAACTGGCCCACGACGGGCAGCCGTACGGATTTAGGGTATGCGTGCCGTGGGGCACCTACCAGCGCGGCAAACAAGAAGGCGATGCAGAAATGCCGCGCCTGGCTGGCCCACATGCGATGAGCCATCTCCTCTCGGCACGCCCCGAGATCGCGATCTGAATCGACGAATTCGGACAGCCCTTGCCACCCGGACGACCGCCGAAAGCCTTCGACCGGTTGCACGCGAAGATCGTGGCCGAACTCAAACGTCTGGACCTGCGGGACTTCTACCCACTGAACCAAGCGGACCAGGGGCGTCGCGCCCTGCTCCGCTTTATCCGTCAGCGCCGCATCGACCATGCGGACGTCGGCAACCTCGATACCGCCGATGCGCCGCCTTCCACCTTGTCGGGAATTTTCCAGGGAAGCCCATTCGCTCGCACGGAAATCGACGGACATCGCATCGATATCGAGGCCGTCCTCGGCGTAGCATTGCCCAACGGCGGTTCCGTCAAGCGCCAGATCACCTCGATGTGGTTGCTGGTCGAGATCGAGGTCGAGTCCCGCGTCATCGTCGGCTGGATCCTGCGCGTCGGCAGGGCGTACAACAACCTCAATCTCGCCTCCTGCATCACGAAGTCCCTGCAGCCGTGGAAGCGCCGGGAACTGACGATCCCTGGCTTGGAATATGCACCGGGTGCCGGCCTACCTTCGGGCTCACTGGGCGCACACTCGCCATGGCGTTCGCGTTTTCTGGCGTTGGACAACGCGAAGGCGCATTCGGCTTTGGACTTCGAACAAGCGTTCTGTCGCGCCCGTGGCGGCATGCTGTTTTATGGGCGCGCCCACGAGCCACGTTCTCGCCCCATCGTCGAACAGTTCTTCTCACGCTTGGAGCGCGGCGCGCTCCGGGACGTGCCGGGCGGTTTCGAGCCTGCCAAGCGCCTGGGCGAGAACAAGATCCGCATCAGCAATTTCGCGCCGAACGACTATCCGATCCAGTTGCATGTATTCGAAGAATTGTTGGACGTCATCATCGCGAACTACAACGCAACGCCCCACCCCGCGCTGGGCGATCTGAGTCCGCTGCAGTTCCTGCAGATGCAAGGGCCGAAGGCCTTCGCGTTCATGCCGGACAAGGCTGAGGAAGACGCCAGCGACATGGGCAGCGTGCTGGTACCGCTGACGGTCCACGGCAATCGCAACGAAGGTGTGATGCCGCACGTCAATTACATGTACGTGCGCTATCGCAGCCCGGATCTGGACAACAAGTGGGAACTGGTCGGCAAGACGATCCTGGCCCGCGTCTATCGCCACGACCTGCGCTCGTTCGTGCTGATGCGCACCGCTACCACACCCCTGTGCGCCGTCCGGGCGGCCGCGCCATGGAACCGCACAGCGCACGATGAAACGACGCGAGCCATGATCATGCAGTGGTCGAAGTTGAGGACAGGATTCTCGATCACCGGCGTGGATTGCGCGATCGCGGCTTACGTTGCGTTCCTGCGTGCGCTGGCACCTAGCTCCCAGCAGGCCGTGGATCAACTTGCTCGCATGGAGCAGGTCCACAACGGCACGCCACCGAGCTCACGTCCGCCAGCGATCAATGCCCCCATGAAGATCCCTCCGGGTGGCTGGATCAGCCTCGACGACGAAAATGACTTCTGACGCTCTGGTTTTCCACCTTCCCGCATGGCGCGCTCGCGCCCAGGAGAACTCATGGATAACAACGAACACCCCATTTTCATTCCCAATAGCTATCAGATCTATACCAAGCCGACCGAGTACCTCGCCAACTTCATCCTCTCTAATATCAGTCAAGGTCATCACGGTTGCTCGGTGTACGGCGGTGGCGGGCTGGGCAAGACGACCGCGCAACAATATCTGACTGACAATGCGTCTCGCTGGCTGGTCAACAACAAGACGAAGCAGCAGATCGGCGTCGCGGCGCGCATGGTGATGCCCAGCGGCATCCGTCGCTCGGACCGTGCGTTCTGGACCGCCATGAACCGGCGCCTGAAGCTCGTCAACGCCATCCGCATGGATCCGGGCCTGGGCCTCGAACGCCTGGTGAATTTCATTCGCACGCGCTGCGGCCAGGCACGGCAACGCCGCATGGTGCTCTTCATTGACAACGCCCAGCGCATCACCGAGGCCGAGTACCAGTACCTCGAGGATCTGGATGGTTTGGTGCTCGACGAGAACCTCAGCCTGTTCCTCGTGCTGGTTCGCCAGAGCGACGCCGAGGGCATCGATGTTGGCGACGACTGGCTGGAACGCCCGTCCCACACCGTGCGCCGCTGGTTCATGGACACCGCCCCGTTCCGGCCGCTGGTGGGGATTGTAGAAATCACCCATGCCTTGGGGCGTTATGATCGTTCAGTCGCTTGGCCGACGCCGGACATGCCGTTCTCGCGTTACTTCGCCAAGGACGCGTTCGACCGCGGCTGGTGCCTGTCAAAGGATGCGCCGTTGATCTTCGAGGGCGTCCGGTCGCTGCGCAACGAGTACAAGTTGCCCGAAACCGATGCGTGGCCGATGGCAACGTTTACCTTGGTCGTGCACTCGCTCCTGGCCGACATCGCCCACGAGAAACCAGATTTCAACGGTTTCACGCCAGAGCAGGTCAGGCACGTCCTCCTAGCCAGTGGCTATCTCCGCCTGGAGTTCGTCCGCGCCAAGATGCGCATGCCGGACATGGGCCATGACGAGGCCGCCTAATGACTTGGCGTGACGTCATCCAAGGAGGGCCGGCATTGGCGGCCCTCCTTGGCGCCGAACTCGAACCCTATCCCTACATCTCCGGCTACGGGCTGCTTCGGCGGATGACGCAGTTGGGCCGGTTGATGGGCGTTGAGCTGACAGCGCTAGGGATTCGCAACCGAGTGACATCCGACGCACTGACCGCGACCCAAAGGCCTGGCGCCCCCAAAGCGGGGCTGCTTCACGCGCTTGGGCTGCAACGGACGCGCGTGGGCGACTATTGGTCACCAGAAGTGTGGAGCCCGCTGCGCACCGGGCATGTACTGGAGCGCCACAACGTCCCCCTCCGCGATTGCCCTCTTTGCGCAGCCCACGGCTACCACTGTGCGCTTTTCCAGCTGCCTTTCATCGATCACTGTCCGTGGCATGCCGCCAAGCTGCACACCGGCTGTCCTCAGTGTGGTCGAACCTGCTGGGCACGCTTTCACCCGGATCTTCGTCTTGGTCGCTGCGAGTGCGGGTACGACGCGTTCGAGGTCAGGACGGCTTCGATCGACATGTGGCATTTCCCGGCTGCCGAAGTCGACGCATGGGCCAGCCGATATCTGGATTGGGCGGCCGAAGAGCGAAAGTCCCGTCTGCTCGTAGTCCCCGCCCTGCATACCGACTGGATGCCGGGATACGCCGCGCTGGCTCGCCAATCGCTTGAACTCGAGAGTATGCTCGTAACCACCAAGCCCACAGCCGAACTGACGGAGTTTTCCGACGTTGGGGAAGATCCGCCTGAAGGCGAGTTCTGGGGCTGGAGCCTTCTGGGTGGCGAGCGTCCACTGACGTTCGTGCCGCTCCCCGCCACGATGCACGCCAAGCTCGCTCAGGCAACCCGAGATGCCGTAGCTGCGTTTCCGGCCGATACCCCCACCCCGCTCGAGCTCGCCACCCTGAATGGCTTGGAGGAAGGACAGACCCTCGAACAGAACCTCGTCAACCGCCCTGAATGCCTGATCGCTCCTCACGGGTTGTCCAGCGACCAAAGCACTTGGCTCAACCTCTCGGCCGTCGACCCGACAGCAGCCTGCTTTTGCGGCGAGTTGCTGGACAGAGTGATCTCCGGCCTGGAGGCACGCGACGACGGGTGTAGCCGATCCCTTCAAGCTGCCCGATCCCACGCGCTGGATGGGATCTCGGGGCGACGCCACGTGGCCAGAGCTCTGGAAGCCATCCTTGCCCGCGCGTATACCCAAGGTTTGGAGACGGTACTCAGGTCGATGATGGCCGGCGGGAAGGCATCGATGTGCCAGCGCTGGTCCTTGCCAACAGCAGAGATCGTCATCGCGAACGACGAAGTCCGTTCGGTCTGGGTGTGCTGGACGGCGACACGTCCGCCCCCTTCCTGGCGTACTGTCGACATCCCGGTGCCCGTCTCGCCCGCGCCGAAGACCAAGACCGGATCCAAGTCGTCGGCAATGCGGCTGCAGACCCGGAACCGCCTGACGCGCCGAGCTGGCAAAGTACGGCAGAA
Source organism: Pseudoxanthomonas putridarboris (assembly GCF_038321125.1). Lineage (NCBI taxonomy): Bacteria > Pseudomonadati > Pseudomonadota > Gammaproteobacteria > Lysobacterales > Lysobacteraceae > Pseudoxanthomonas > Pseudoxanthomonas putridarboris. The sequence goes on from NZ_JBBWWT010000003.1 coordinate 297,233, forward strand.
GAAATAGCGGGCAGATCGTCGGCGGTTCGAGGAAACAATGGGCGGTTGCTGGTAGTTCTGGGAATTCCGGGCGAGTTGTTGGCAAGGAAAGCTCCGACGAAATGCCCGGCCAGTTCGCGCTTCTCTTTTGAAATCAGGTAGTTAGTCTCATGGCGAATGCTCGGCGTCAATCACTCGCCCCATAGTCAGAGCGGTTACAGACAATTCGTTCGTGACCGCCGATAGGCGTGTACGCAGTTGCTACCTGCCGACCGTTGTGGGCGCGCGACGAGCGCTAAAGTTGTTCAGGAGCAGCTTGTTTGGCCGGCCGGTCCCGAGCTCGCGGGCGATCCTTTCCTTGGCGCTGCCGCATACAGCCTTCGTCCGGCGCGATGGACTTAAACATCTGTTGCTCTGGATAAGAAACGAATATTGCTGGCCTCGCATCACAAAGCGCCTGACTAAGAGCCTGTTGCTATGGAATGGAAATGTGTGCCGCCTCACGTGGTCTCCAGACCCCGAAAGCGCACCGTCATCTTGGCTTGTCTGCCAAGTCGGCGCTCAAGCGCGACTGAATTACGAGCGGGGACCCTAGGGGGAGATGACTTCCAGATAACGCCTCCTGCCCCTGATAACCATTCCTGATCCCCTGCCCTAGTGACGTCAACTATCGGTCAGCAATGAACATCCCTCTCTCGATCCGCCCCGAGGGGGGATCTCCAACATACTGCTTGGGCGACGCTTGCCCTTACCAACTTGGTTGAGATGAGACTCGGTTTCACTCTAACATCCGCATGCTGCCCGATCCTTCGATGCCCATGACCCTTCCATCGATACACCGCGTGGTTACCGGACATGATGCCGATGGCAAAGCCATCATCGCAATCAATGGACCACTACCCAAGGTTGTTGAGCTGGATGCCATACCGGGCATGATATTTCATGAAGTCTGGGAGACCACCGGCACGCCTGCCGCAGTTGACAACAGCCTCGACCCCACGACCGGCCCACTAGTTCATCAACCGCCAGTACACGGTACGCGCATTCGTTTCGTTGATATGCCACCCGATACGGCCTATCTGGCTGAAGCCGATGACCGAATGAAGAAGCTGTTTGATGAGGTCAGTGACAAGAAGGGCCTAACGGCCAAGGCCGATTCGCCTCATCCGATGATGCATCGGAGCGAGGCAATCGACTACGGCGTTGTCATCGATGGCGAAATATTCCTGATTCTCGATGATTCGGAGGTACTTCTTAGACCAGGGAGTGTCGTGGTCCAGCGCGGCACAAATCATGCCTGGGCGAACCGGTCCGGAAAGAATTGCCGCATGCTCTTCGTCCAGATCGATGGCCGGTACGATCCTTCGGTAGCGGCATCAATCGCAGGAAGATGACATTTACCTGTGCCAGCATCAACTTTTCCGCTTGCCGAGAGAAGCGAGAAGATCGCTTGCCATCATCAAGTCGTGCGTAAGGAATCCTTCGCGAAACATGCCGAAGGTTGCGGACAATACTGCATGAGCTTCTTCTGTTCTTGAGCCGACTTGCCATAGCCGCGCGAGGTCGATGGCTGTTCTCAGCATCCAGGAAAGCGCCCCCATTTCTCTGGCCATATCCAAAGAGGTTTTCAAGAAGGCTCCCGCGTCCTCCGCATGACCTTCCAGACGGAGGATTGATGCTTTTATTCGCAAGATTTCCGGCATGCACCATAGATCGTTCTTCGCGCGCGCCCTGTCCAACGCCGCCTTGATAGCCACCCTTGCTTCGTTGAGGAGCCCTGATCTGGCCAAAGCCTCGGCATACACACTGAGATAGAAAGGCATTCTGGCCAAATGTCCAGTAGCCCGGAACTCGGACAATGCCTGATCGAGCCCACGTACGGCATCTATCGAGATACTGTCGCTGGCACACGCCAGAGCGTGACGATAAAACGAGACGACTGGTCGCCTGACCACAAATCCATTGCGACGCACCTGCTCGTCCAACATTGAAACATGGCGTTCGCAGTCCTCGGACCTTCCAGCCAGGAAGAAAACCGGACATACCCAAGAGAGCGCATTGCTGAGCGACAGATTGTGCTTGGTGCGTTGCGCGTATTCGACCGTCGACATGGCCGTCGCTATGGCGGCGTCGGGAGAGCCTGTGAGCCATTGTGCATGCGACAGTAGATTCGTGACGTCAACTATCCTATCCGAAAGATAACGCACGTGGTACCTGACACGCTGCACATCGTTGATCTCCAGAAGGTCATTGTCATGTCTGGCCTCGAAGCGCTCTCTTACCTCACGTAGTCTCCCGACAAAGAGATGGCCTATGCCCAGTGCAACTTCGGCCTCAAGGCTGGCCGACGGCATTTCCTCTGCCGCCAGCGATGAGAATTGCTCCAGAGTTGCAATGGCGGCCTCGTTTTCGCCGCTGAAGAGCTCATAGACCCCAATGAGTCGCAAGCAGCGCACGCGATAATCCGTGTTGCCTAGTCGTTCGGCGATCTCCAATGCTCTCTTCATTGCAGCCACCGCTTGCGGCATGAGCCCGCAGGTGAACATGGTTGCGCCGCCCAGCCAAGCCTGAAGGCGCATTTCTGCTTGCGTCCCCGCCAATCCCACGGCGTTTATCTCGTCAACCGCTTGAGATACATGCGATCGGCACTCTTCAGTCAGCGAGAAGTGATTCCAAAGAAGAAGGCCAGCTACAGTCAGTCGAATGCGCATGGGACCGTTGGCAGGATCTCTCCTCGCCCATGCCAGCGCCGCACGCAAATCATCCAGTGTCCGGAAATAGGCATCCCCCCACTCGCCAGCCGGACGCTGTGGCCACTCTTCCTCAGCGAGTTCGAGGACGCGGCAAACATACTCCGCATGACGTAGTCGCAAATCTTCCTCTTCGCCGAAATATCGCAAGCGTTCGATTCCATAATTCCGGGTAGCATCCAGAACCCTGAAGATGATTTCTTCGGCGCTTACATCAACCGCTACTAGCGACTTGGCGGAGAGCTGCGCCAGAAGATCAAGCGTATCGGAAGGCGCGTAACCCGAAAGCGCGGCCGCCGCGTCAGTGCTGAATACTCCAGCGAACATCGAGACACATCGCAGCAGCCTGGCCTCGCGATCTGAAAGAAGGCTATAACTCCAATCAAGCGTTGCCCTGAGAGATTGGTGGCGCGGCGGCGCATCTGAAGCCTCAAGCCTCAATAGCCTGAGCCAGTCGTCCAGCATCCGAAGAATCTGTTCCGGATCGAATGCCGCCGCTTGCGTCGCGGCAAGCTCGATCGCCAAAGCGTTGCCGTCCAGGCGCCGGCAGATCTCGGCCACAGCAGGAGCGTGCCCATCTGTAAGTTCATAGTTCGCTCTCTCGTACGCACGCGTAGCGAATAGTTCAATCGCTGCGAACTTCAGAGCGTCGCTTGCGCTGGAATCCGATGCGGGGTCGCACTCAAGCCCTGTCAGGCGGTATACGTGCTCGTTTCGCATCCTCAACGGCTCACGGCTCGTGACAAGGATTCTTAGTCCGTCAATTCCCCGCATCAGCCGATCGACTGCGCTCGCCGTTGCGGAAAGCAGATGCTCACAATTGTCAAATACCAGCAGCTTCTCTTGTGAGCGCATCGCGTGGATGGCGGTTGCCAGCGGATCCGATCCGGACAGGTTGAGCCCGAGGGCAGAAGCGATCGCGAGAGGGACGAATTGCGAGTCGCCGATGGTAGACAGATCGATGAAAACTGCGTGTTCCGCACTCTCTCGTGCTGCCGCGATGGCTACGGTCGTTTTTCCTATACCGCCGGATCCGACGATTGACACGAGACGGGTCCTGGTCAGCTCCCTCCGGATAGTCGCGATATCGCTGGATCTGCCGACGACGTGTTGGACTACAGGAGGGAGGTGATGTCCACACACAACATGCGGCGCACGCTCGTCTCCCGGGTCGATGGCGGACTCGACGGTCGCCACGAACTTGTAACCTCGCCCAAAGACGGTTGCTATGTACTGGAAGCCACCGGGCCCCTCACCCAGGACCCGCCGTAGAGCGGTCATATTGACCTTCAGATTGCCCTCTTCAACAATCGTTTTTGGCCACACCCGGGCCACCAACTCGCGCTTGGTAACAAGTTCGCCCTGTCGTTCCACGAGTGCGGTCAACAGATCAAGGGCACGTCCACCTATGCGAATGGGTATCCCGTCCCGCAGCAGAAGCTGCTTCGATGGTACGAGCACGAAAGGGCCAAAGCTGAAGGCGCGTGCAGCCGATTCAGAGGAGTAGTCCACCATATATAGTTCCAAGGCTGAAGACGCCACGTTTCTCCATGCTAGACCTATAGCTTGGGTACCCGCGAATCAAAGTAGATCAAAAGATGTGGAGGAAGCCAGATCGAGTGTAATGGGCTTCCAGGAATATCAATGGATCAAATCGGATTGGAACAGCATCGCGCCTGATTTGTTGTCCGCTTGTCCGAAGGACGGACGACAATCCGGTTCCGTCGATGAATGAGGGCGCCCGTCGGGCGCCCTGCAGAGTCCGGCCACCAGCATGGCACCATGACCGATCGCTCGCGTGGACCGCCTAGCCCATGCCCACTGCGCGGCTCTTGCGCAGATGCGCCTGGAATGCGTCCTGGAAGGTCTTCTTGACCGGCCCAAGCGCCTTCACGAATTCCAACTGCTCACCCTCCGGACCCTTGCAGTAGATCAGCGTCCAGCCATCAGACTGGCCCTCCGTGATGGGATTCGAGTTCGCCTCCAAGGGTGCCGCCAGACGCTGTTGCTCGTTGGCGACGGTGACGACGCGATTGGCCCTTACCTGGGTCATTCCACGATGCGCGCACTCCGCTTCCAGATCGCGAATGAAGACATTGAAGTCCACGTCGTCTCGCAAGTAGAAACAGATGTGCATCGAGCGCGGGTAGGCCGGACTCATATGGTCACGCGGCTCTGCGAATGCGTTACCCCGCCCCATCGGCTGATCGGCATCCCGGTACTGCAGCAACTCGATCACCACGTTGTCGAACTGGATGAAACGCACGTCGAGCCGTTGAGCGCCTCCCTTCAAGTCCGGGACACCGAGTGTCAGCGGATTCACCCCTCGTTCCCGGGCCAAGATTTCCTGATCCGTCAGAAGCGTGTTGTGGATGCGTTCCCCCTGGAAGTCGCCATCGCGCATGACCTCCGTGCCACCCAGCACTTCCGTGTAGAACTCGTAGGCACGATCCATGTTCTGGACGGTCAGGCCGAAGTGCTGGACGCCCTGCAAGCGGGTGCCAAGAGAGCCACTGACCTCCGACACACCGGCGCGGCGCGCTTGTTCGGTGGCGGAGCCGATGCCCGGCAAAACGCTCGCGGCCAAGCCAGCCAGAACGGCGGTACCCGTCGTGCGCAGCGCATCGCGACGTCCTGTATCGATTTCAGGATTCTTAGGTAGCTCTTTCATGTCTTTTCTCCAGGCATTGAGGGATAAGCACGGCCACTGATCAGAACGGATAAGAAATTGATCGAGCCCTAGACAACCGCCGCATTTGCGGACAGCACGTCAGCTACGATGAACGGGACCACGACGTAGGACTGTCTCTCAGCCATTGAGTCGATGACAGAAAAGTAGTGCTTGAAATGCGGTGTCTCACGGTGTTCCGCCACGGCTGAAACATCGCGGTACAGCTCATCGATCACAAATCGGCCCGGGTGGGCGGGGTCTTTCCAGAGGTCCCAGCGCAAGTTGCCCGGTTCGCTGCGGCAGGGTTCGACCATTCCCCGCAGAAGGGACTCCAGCGCCTGTTCTTGTGCCGGTCTGGCTGTCAGCGTTACCGCAATCTTTGCTTGTGGTCCAACGATCTTCGCACCTTCGAACCAGTCATCCAGCCTCATTGAAGTTCCTCGCTTGGCGTATGGACTCCCAACGTATCGAAGGCCGAGCCTGCCGAAGTCAATATTGGTTCCAGGGCAGGAAGCGACCGCCTTGGCGATCAGCATGTAGTCGAGGTTTCCCGGCTTGCCGGCCTGCGGTGGCAGTGTCGCGCGGCGACCCACTGAGGGATAGTTAAAAGTCGTAAAGAGCGGGTCACCTCATCCGCAGATGGGATCGAGGCTTCGATGCTCATCGACATCGGTTTTAACCACTATTAACGAGCCAAGTGCGTCGCGGGGCGCTAGCCTCAAGCGAAAGGAGCCCAACATGGCGCACCCTCTTGCATCTCGTCGTGCAGTGCTGAAAGCGGTAGCGGGCGCGGCTGCGGGATTGGCGCTGTCTCGTGCCGATGCGGGCGCAAGGCTGCCGATCATGCTGGGGCAAGTCTCGCTCAGCTTCTACGCAGTCGTGGGTAGCGTCATCAAACACGTACTGATTGGCCTTGGACATGAGGTCGAAGTACGGGAGGGGCCGCATGACCAGATGTTTCCGCTGCTTGGCTCCGATTCCATCGATCTCATGGTGGCCGCTTGGCTCCCTGAGGGGCATGCCGGGTACTGGCAGAGATATGGGCAGAACGCCATCGAAGTGACGCGCCTGTATGAGGGGGCGCGCTTCTACTGGGCCGTTCCTGAATATGTGCCGAGCACATCGGTCGGCAGTATTGCCGATCTCGGCAAACCCGAAGTCGTCCAGCGGATGGTCCGCGAGATCCAAGCCATCGGCCCTGCCGCAACCATCACGACAGCATCTCAGCAGGCTGTTGATCGATATGGCCTGAATGGTCATTTCCGTGTGCTTCCAGGGACGGCGAGCGCCTGGATCGAAGCCTACCGGCAGCATCTGGCCGACGAGCGCTGGTTCGTGTTCCCCGGCTGGACGCCGCAGTTCCTCAACAACGCGGGCACGCTGCGCGTACTGCGCGATCCCCTCGGCGTGCTGGGTGGCATCAACCACGCAGCGCTGGTCGCCCCCACCCGGCGGTTCGACGCCCTCCCCCCGTCGACCCGCCGGATTCTGGGCCGCGTGCGGCTGAGCCTGGACGCCGTGAACCGCATGGATTGGGCGGTGAACGTGGATGGAGCGTCAGCGCAAGACGCCGCACGTGCCTGGATGCAGGCCCATCCCGATCTCGTTGCCCAGTGGCTGGAAGACGCATGAGCCCCCCTCACAGGAGAGAAACGATGAAGTGCACTCCGATTTATGCCTTTGTAGCCGCTTTCGTACTGGCTTCCTGCGCGAAGCAGGATGCTACGGCCCTCCAATCTGACGCAGCCGCGGCCGCTGCATTGTCTGCAGATGCGACTGCACCCGCGACCCCTGCGGTGGGCCAGATCGAGATCGTCGCCGAACTCGACATAACGCCTGGCAACGTCACCGCGTCCAAGGACGGACGTGTGTTCGCCAGTGTGCACGGCATGCGACGTGGCCCTGTGCAGATGATCGAGGTGACCGGCCGGAACACCTATATCCCATTCCCGGATGAGGCCTGGAACGCCGAGCCCGGCTCCGGCAAGGACGTCTTGAATACCCCGCATGGCGTGGTCATCGATGGCCTGGACCGGCTGTGGGTGATCGATCATGGCAACTGGATGGCCACGCCGCAGCCGCCGAAGCTGCTGGCATTCGACATCAACACGCGCAAGCTGGTCTACCGGCACGACTTCGACAAGACCACGGGGCCGGACGGCCAGATCCTCCAGGACCTGGCCGTCGACGGCGAACGCGGGTTCGTCTACGTCGCGGATTGCGGGCCTGATCCGGCCATCGTGGTGGTCGACATCAACAAGAACACCGCGCGTCGCTTTGCGGGGCATCCTTCCCTGCAGGCCGAGGACGTGGAACTGGTAGTGGAAGGCAACCCGCTGCTGTTCCCTGGTCCAGGAGGACGGATGGGGCCTGCACGCGTGGGCGTCAATCCGATCACCTTGTCCGCCGACGGCGAGACGGTCTACTTCGGGTCCATGAACGGCACCAGCTGGTACTCGGTACCGGCCCGTCTGTTCCGGGAAGGCGCGGCGGATGCAGCCATCGCCAGAGGCATCATCCGCGTAGGGGCCAAGCCCCTTTCCGACGGCGCCGCCACCGATGCCGAAGGCAACCACTTCATCACCAACTTGCCGGACAACGGCATCGACATGCTCACCAAGGACGGCGAGTTGCGACCGCTGGTCAGGGATCCTCGCTTCCTGTGGGCGGACAACGCGCATTTCGGCCAGGACTCCTGGCTGTACGTCGCCATCAACCAGCTGCACCGCAACCCGATCTTCACGGGTGCAGGCGACCGCGGTGTACCGCCGTACCTCATCGCCCGCGTCTGGACGGGGACGCCCGGGCAGCCCGGACGCTGACGCGGGCTGCCCCACGGCGACACCACCGACCAGGTGCCGCCGGCCTTTCCGCACGCCCACAGGCCTGGAGGCCACATGACGTACACGCCCGATCCGGATCGCTACAAGCACGCCACGTTCCGTCGTTGCGGCCGGAGCGCCTTGGTCCTGCCGCCGATCTCGCTGGGTACCTGGCAGAACTTCGGCGACACCAGCCCGTTCGAGACGGCGCGCGCCATCGTGCGGCGCGCCTTCGACCGCGGTGTCACCCACTTCGACCTCGCCAATATGTATGGACCACCACCCGGCAGCGCCGAAGACAACATAGGCCGAATCCTGCGCAAGGATTTCCCGGGGATGCTGCGCAGCGAATTGATCCTCTCGTCCAAAGCGGGCTACGAGATGTGGCCTGGTCCGTACGGCATCGGCGCATCGCGCAAGCATCTCATGGCATCGATCGACCAGACGTTGTGGCGCCTTGGGACCGATCATGTGGACATCTTCTACGCGCACCGCCCATGGCCGGACGTGCCGATGGAGGAAACGATGGCCGCACTGGCGCAGATCGTCCGCCAGGGAAAGGCGCTCTATGTCGGTGTGTCCTCCTACAGCCCCGAGCGTACGCGACAGGCGCACGCGCTGCTACAGCAAGAAGGCCTGCCACTACTGATCCACCAGCCGTCGTACTCGATGCTGAACCGGCACATCGAGGCCGGCTTGCTGGATACGCTGGAGGAATTGGGCGCGGGCTGCATCGGCTTCTCGGCGCTGGCCCAGGGCTTGCTTACCGATCGCTACATCGGTGGCAAACCGTTGCATGGGCGCGCACTCGAGCAGGGCGGGACATTCAATGCATCATTCCTTTCGGAAGACAACCTGAGGAACATCCGCAGTCTCGCCGCCATCGCAAAGCAACGGGGACAGACGCTGGCACAGATGGCGATCGCCTGGGTGTTGCGCGACCCGCGCGTGACCAGCGCGTTGATCGGTGCGCGCACCGTCGAGCAGTTGGACGATTCGCTGGACGCGCTGGAGAACCTGTCATTCACCGCCGGGGAACTCCACGAAATCGACCAGTACGCGCAGGAGGCGGGGATCGATCTGTGGAGGAACCTTTCGTCCCTGTGACGCCCACCACAATGCCCTGGAGGCCGCAACATGCCCAACCTCATCACGCCCATGCGGCGACTCGCCGCCGCGCTACTGGCATTCGCCGCACTAGGCGCGGCCCCGTCCGCATTTTCCGCCGACGATACCGGCAATGGGCGAGTGCTGATCATCGCATCCGCCGCGGACACACTGGAACTCCGTGCAGGAAAGCGCATTTCCACGGGCACCTATCTCAACGAACTCGCCATTCCCGCCAAGGCGATCATCGCGGCCGGTTACGACATCGTGTTGGCTACGCCGACCGGTACCAAGCCGGTCATTGACGCGCGGTCGCGACAAGCGTCCCACTTCGGTGGCGACGAGGTGGCCCTGCACGAAGCCGAGGAGTTCTTCGCCACCCATCCGGCCATGCAACAGTCGCGCAGCCTGCGCGCCGTCAAGGACGCAGGACTGGATGAGTACGCGGCCGTCTTCGTCCCCGGCGGCCACGCTCCCATCACCGATCTGGCGCGGGACGCGGACTTTGGCGCCATCCTCCGTCACTTCCATGAGCGCGCCAAGCCCACCGCGCTGCTATGCCACGCACCGATCGCGCTGATTGCTTCCGTCCCCTACCCCGCTGCATTCCATACCGCCATGGAAGCCGGCAATGCGCCGGGCGCCGCGCAGGCCGCGAAAGGCTGGCCTTACGCCGGATACAGGATGACGGTTTTCTCAAACGAAGAGGAACAGGGCGTGGAAACACGGACGTTCCAAGGACGCCTCAAGTTCTATGCCGTCGATGCCCTGGAAGCTGCGGGAGGCCGTGTGACGACTGCTTCAAAGCCTTTCGAGCCAAACGTGGTACACGACCGCGAACTCATCACCGGACAAAACCCACGCTCAGACCATGCACTGGCCGCCGCGCTGGTTGCAGCACTTGAGGCGCAGACGCCACAGATCAGTTCAACCGATTCAGACGCCCGGTAGCGTGCGGAACCCCGGCGGCAACATGAATCTCACACTTGTCACTGGCACCAGGATGGAACAGGCGCAGCAGGATAACCGCTTCGATCCAACCCCTCAAACCATTGAGCAGGGACTGCACGAGAAGCAGGATGGCCTTCGACCCGGCGGGCAAACCCACCTCCCAAGGCAACGGCCATGGATCGTCATCACCTTGGAAAAAATACGCGTATGGACGAGGCCGAGCTTGATGGAGCTATCGAAGCAGGAACGCACGTATCGCGGACTCGCGGTTTCCGTCTGGCGCGATGACTGCACGGGCGCCTGGGAATGGGAAATCTTCGATAGAGAAAGCGACCTTCATGTCGATGGTGGGAGCGCAAAGACACGAAACCTGGCGATGCTGGTGGCTGCATGCCGTGAAGCAATACTCCCTCGCGACGCCCCGTGCGGTTTGCGCCCGGGCGGCGCATCTCGCCGCTGGTGGGCCGACGCCTCGCGTACGGCCTCGGCCCACATCCTTCTCACGCACCCGACGCCAGAAACGGAGCCGTAATGCTCACCGAGGATCGCATTGCCACTACCCATCACCGGATCAACGGCTGGTCTGATCGTATTGCATACTCGATTACCAGAAGCCTGCGATTCTTGGCCGATGTTCTTTTTGCCAAACGCTATGGGAACCGAGCCATCGTTCTCGAAACCATCGCCGCGGTTCCCGGGCTGGTAGGAGCGGCGATGATTCACTTGCGATGCCTCCGCTGGATGAGGCACGACGAAGGCTGGATCCGCATCCTCATGGATGAAGCGGAGAACGAGCGGATGCATCTGATGACCTTCATTGAAATCGCGCGCCCCAGCTGGTTCGAGAGAATCATGGTGCTGATTGCCCAGGCTCTTTTCTTCACATTCTTTCTGACGCTTTACGTGGTTTCCTCCCGCACGGCCCATCGCCTGATGGGTTACTTCGAAGAAGAAGCGATTGTCAGCTACACCCGTTATCTGGAGCAGATCGACGCAGGCCGCATCGATAATGTTCCGGCACCCGACATAGCCATTGGCTACTGGCAACTGGCACCCACCGCCCATCTGCGCGAGGTGGTCATTGCCGTCCGGCAAGACGAGGCTGGCCATCGCGACGTGAATCACGAGTTTGCCAATCGACTGGGCTAGCGGCGCTCGCTCCAAGCGGCGTGGAAGGCAACACGCAGTTCAACGCCCCCCTGGCGAACTTGGCCCAGTCAAGCCCAGGCCGTGCCTTCGCTCCATTCGCAACACCCGATCACTCAGGAGTCCACCATGTCCCTCAAAGACCTTCTCCCCGGCAAGCTCGGTTTCGGCACGGCCCCGCTCGGCAACATGTTCCGCGACATCCCGGAAGCGGAGGCGCATGCGACGGTGGAAGCCGCATGGAACCACGGCATCCGCTACTTCGACAACGCGCCCTTCTACGGCGCCGGCCTGGCGGAAATCCGCATGGGCGAGGCGTTGGCCGGCAAGCCGCGCGAGGAGTACGTCATCAGCACCAAGGTCGGCCGACTGATCCTGGGCGAGGTGGAGGACGTCGGCGCCCGCGACCTCGGCGAGAAAGGCGATGTCTTCAAGTACGGCCGCCCCAACAAGATCGTCAACGACTACTCCTACGACGCCACGCTGCGTTCGATCGAGGGCAGCCTGGAACGTCTGAAGACCGACCGCATCGAGATCGCCTGGGTGCATGACGTGGCGCAGGACTTCTACGGGGACGACTGGCTGTCGATGTTCGAGAGTGCGCGCAAGGGTGCGTTCAAGGCGCTCGACCGGCTGCGCGATGAGGGCGTGATCCAGGCCTGGGGCCTGGGCGTGAATCGCGTGGAGCCAATCGAACTGCTGTTGGACTTGGAAGGTCCGCGCCCCGACGGTTTCCTGCTGGCCGGCCGCTACACCCTGCTGGACCATGGCCGGGCGCTGCAGCGTGTGATGCCGAAGGTCGCCGAGCGCCGACTGGGCATTGTGGTTGGCGGGCCATACAGTTCGGGCGCGTTGGTGGGTGGTCCGAACTTCGAGTACGCGCCGGCCACGCCCGCGCTCCTCGACAAGGTCGCACGCATCAAGGCCCTCGCCGACCGTCACGGCATCAGCATGAAGGCGGCCGGGCTGCAGTTCGCCCTCGCCCATCCGGCGGTGGCGGCGGTCATCCCCGGCGCCAGCAGGCCGGGTCGGATCGCGGAAGACCGCGCTGCGTTGCTGGAAGCAGTGCCCACCGACTTCTGGCGCGATTTGCGCAACGTCGGCTTGGTCCATTCGGATGCACCGTTACCCATCATGAGTTAGTCATATCAGACCAGCCGGAATCGGAACAGCGATATCTCAACAGGAGCGGCACTCTGTTTTTTATCGCGGAAGTCTGGCCGGCATTCATCTGATGCTTCACATCAAGGTCCGCCTCATTTCATTTCAAGAAACCTCATTCATCAATGAAGGTTATCGCCATGAAAAAACTATTCACATTGGTCGCCGCTCTCGCACTCACAACCTGGACATTGCCCGTACATGCAACCGAGCCCGCACCGGTCAAGAACATCGTCTTGGTGCATGGTGCCTTCGTTGATGGTTCGGGCTGGTCGCAGGTCTACCGCAGCCTGCGGAGCAGCGGCTATAACGTCACCATGGTCCAGAACCCCACCGCCTCGCTGGCCGACGACGTGGCCGTTACCCATCTGGCCATATCCCAGCATGATGGCCCGGTGGTCTTGGTCGGCCACTCCTATGGTGGCGTGGTCATCACCGAAGCAGGCACCGACCCCAGAGTGAAGAGTCTGGTCTATATCGCTGCCTTCGTCCCGGACAAGGGCGAGTCGGTCCAGACGCTAATCGCCAGCGCACCGCTGGGCGCCCCGGAGCCTCCGATCCTGCCACCACAGAAGGGTTTTCTGTTCCTGGACCGTGCCAAGTTCGCTGACTCCTTCGCTGCCGACGTCCCACCCGAAGAAGCCTCCTTCATGGCTGACTCGCAAGTGCCGTGGGGGCTTGATGCGCTAGGCGATGCTGTGACCGAGCCAGCCTGGAAGAGCAAACCGAGTTGGTACCTCGTGGCCACCGATGATAAAATGATCCCTCCTCCGGCACAGCGATTGATGGCCCAGCGCATGGGCGCTACGGTCTCCGAGGTCGCGGGTAGCCACGCCATTTACGTCTCTCAGCCGACGGCTGTCACCGAGCTAATAAAGCAGGCTGCAGAAGGATCCAAGTAAACGGCGCATCTGGCCGCAAAGGAAGAAGCGTCTCGGCCGTTATGCGACCTGTGCGGCAAGCGTCACGGCGTCCGCGCCGGCCGGGATGCGAAGCGGAGAAGACGCATCGGTCACGGCCCGCCAAACCGCTTCCGCCACGTCGCTCGCGGTGGTGACTTCGACGGGCTGCGGTGGCGCTGCGGAGAACACCTGCTTGGCCCAGGCGGCATAGGCTTCGGGTATGCCGTTCTGCGAGCGGGCACGGGCGGTCGCGCTAAAGGACGTTTCCGGCGCTCGACCGGGGATGACCAGCCGCACGCGCACTCCGAACGGCTCCACCTCCAACGCGAGGTTTTCGCTGAATGCCTCCACGGCCGCCTTGCTGGCCGTGTAGGCGGACAGCATCGGCAACGGCTTGAGCGTCACGGCGGACGACACGTTGACGATCACGCCCGTCCCTTGCTTACGGAAGCCGGGCAGCACGGCTTGCGTCATCGCCATGGTGCCGAACGTGTTCAGCTCGAAAAGCTGGCGCGTTGCGTCGATCGACACGCCTTCCAGCGCGCCCATGAGGCCGGCTCCCGCATTGTTGACGAGGGCGTCGATCGGTCCTGCTTCGTCCACGGCGCGAGCGATGCTGGCAGCGTCGGTCACATCGAGCGCAACGACGCGCAGACGTTCGGATGCGGGCAGCACGTCCCCATGAGGCGCGCGCATCGTGGCAATGACGGTCCAGTCGCGATCGAGGAAATAGCGGGCAGTCTCAAGCCCGAAGCCGGACGAGCTGCCGGTGATGAGAATCGTGTTCATGCAAAACTCCTGTTTGTGGTCATGGCGTAGCGCGACCGTGGATGGGGCTGGACGCGCGTTGCGAGGGAGTCGGAACAGGCGTGTCCGGCTTACTTCGTCTCGACGCTGCCTTCCGGCGCGATATCGGCTGCCGGTGTCGCGATCGCCTCGGAAGAACTGTAAAACGGATCAATGATCCGTTACACTATATACGGATCATTGATCCGTTTATCAAGAGGGATTCCAGAAATGGCATTGCCAAAATCCCGGAAGGCGGTTGGGGGCGCGTCCCCGACTGCGGACGATACGAAGACACCCCTGCCACGGATGCGCGCCGATGCTCGCAGGAACGAGGAAGCGGTTCTGGAAGCCGCGAAGATCGTGTTCGCCCGCTCGGGGGTTGATGCGCCCATCCGGGAGATCGCGACACAAGCGGGTGTTGGGCTGGGTACGCTCTACCGCCGTTTCCCGACCCGCGCAGATTTGGTGGCAGCGGTGTTCCGCCGCGAGGTCGATGCCTGTGCCGATGCGGTCGGGCCGCTTGCCGCCGAGCGAGGACCAACCGAGGCGCTGGCAGCCTGGCTGATGCGCTACACGCGTTTCCTGGCCACCAAGCAGGGGTTGGCTGCTGCGCTCCATTCCGGCGATCCGGCATTCGCCACCTTGCCGGACTATTTCCGAAGCCGGTTTGAGCCCGCCTTGTCGATGCTGCTGAATGCCGCTGCCGATGCGGGCCAAGTCCGTGCCGACGTTGCGCCCTATGATCTGCTGCGCGCGATCGGGAACCTCGCCGTGGCTTCCGGGGACGATGGGCCAGCGCATACCGAACGAATGGTCATGCTGCTGCTGGATGGCCTGCGCTATGGTGCGGCAAAGCCGAAATAGACCGGATCGCTGCGAGGACGCCCGAGAGGACCATTCCTGATCCACGCATTTAAAGCAGCAGCGATGCGCTGCGCGTCAGCTGTTCGCCGAGAACCGCCGCGCCAGATCCTGTTCGAGGAACGCGTCAGTGACATGGTCGATGAATACGCGGGTCTTGGCCGGCAGCAGTTTCTGGCTGCTGAAGTAGAGCGAGATCGCACCCAGATCCGAATGCCAGTCGGGCAGTACACGTTGCAGTTTGCCGCTTTGCAGATGCGGCAGTACGAACGGTACGGCGATCAGGGCCACGCCCAGACCCATCAACGCGACGCGGCACAGCGCTTCGGGGTCGTTGGCCACGACGCGCGCCTTCTGTTCCAACACAGCTTCGGCGCCATGATGATGTCGCATCTTCCAGACCCGCACGCGACCACTGTGAGCCGAACGCATGACGATGCCATCCAGCGCCGCAAGATCATCGGGATGCTGCGGCAATGGCCGATCTCGCAGATAGTCCGGTGAAGCGACGGCGATGATGTGCAGCGGCGCCAGTTGCCGCGCCACCACGCCGGCCGCCAGTTCCATGCCCCCGCCGATGGCGGCGTCGAAACCCTCGGCGATCAGGTCGACCTGCCGATTCTCGAAACTCCAGTCCGGCACCACGTCGGGATAGCGCTGCATGAAGGACGGCAGCAGCGGCAATACGTAGTCCAGGCCGAAACCGAACGCCATGCTCACCTTCAGCGCACCAGCGGGCTTGCCGGCATGCGTGGCCGCGCCGGCAATGGCGGACTGGATGGATTCCACCCCGCCCACCACCGAAGCCAGGAAGCGCTCGCCTTCCTCGGTCAGGGTCAGGTTCCGGGTGCTGCGCTGGAACAGGCGCACGCCCAGGTTGCGTTCGAGCATGGCCACGTTGCGGCTGACCGCAGCCGGGGTCAGGCCCAGCCGCCGCGCAGCCGCGGAGAAGCCGCCGCATTCGGCGCTGCGGATGAAGGACTCCAGATTGGCGAGCGTCTCCATCCGCAGATCTTAAAGGAACCATTGAAGCTGATTCCAGCCATTACCGGCTTATCGCACGCCAATCCCGGCGCCAAGCTGCTTCCTCGCCCACAGAGCCACCGCATGTCCATCTCATCCGACACCGCCATCGACTACGACGGCCTGATGCAGGCAAACCTCGTGCGCGTGTTCGGCGAGCGCGATGCGGGGCGGCGCCTCGAGGCGATCCGCGAGCTTTACGCCGAAGACGCCGTGCTGAACGAGCCCCACGCCACCGCCACAGGGCATATCGCGATTCGCGATGCCGTCACTGCACTGCTCGCCAGCCTGCCATCCGACTTCGTTTTCACCGCGATTGGTCCGGCCATTGGTCACCACGGCATCGGGCGTCTGCAGTGGCGCTCCGGTCCGGCAGGTGGCCCCGCCGTCGTCACCGGCATGGATATCGCCCATTTCGTGGGTGGCCGCATCCACTCCCTCACCGTCTTCCTCGACCCCCCTGCAGCCTGACAAGCCACCCATCCAAGGAGTTTCCCGTGTCCGCCAAGCCAGCCAAAAACGGCCTCGATGCCCTGCTTCGTCCCGAGGACAGCGTTCTCGTGCTGATCGACCACCAGCCTTACCAGCTCGCCAACCTCAACAGCCACGAGCCGCAGATGGTGATCAACAACACGGTGGGCCTGGCAAAGGCAGCCAAGGCATTCGACGTTCCTACCATTCTGACGACCGTGGTCGCCGAGCGTGGCGGCTATATTTTCCCCCAGATCACCGATGTGTTCCCCGGTCAGGAGGTGATCGACCGTACGCTCATCAATACCTGGGAAGATCCGAAGGTGGTAGACGTGGTCAAGGCGACCGGCCGCAAACGGCTGATCATCGCCGGACTGTGGACCGAGGTGTGCGTTGCGATGCCGACGATCCAGGCGCTCGGCGAGGGCTGGGATGTGACGGTGATTACCGATGCGTGCGGCGGCGTTTCGGTCGAGGCCCACCAGGTCGCCATCCAGCGCATGATCGCGGCTGGCGCCAACGTGATGACCTGGGCGGCGCTCGCGGCCGAATGGCAACGCGACTGGGCGCGGGCGGAACAGGCCGCCAAGCTGACGGAGGTGATCAAGCAGCACGCCGGTGGTAGCGGTATCGCCTATCTATGGGAGCAGCAACTGCTCAACACGCCGGTGCCGAAGAGCGCAGGCTGATCCGCGAGGGGATGGCGGCGTTCCTGAAGGACGGGGCGCGAAAATCGGACCGTCGTTCAGGCATCGTCGCCCCCGTCTTTCAGCAGTTCCGTACAAGACCGGGATGCAGGCTTCTGGTCGACTCTCGACCGGGAGCCGTGCTGCTTTCGTCGCGCGCGGATTGGACGCAGGAGCATCCTTGGGCAGGCCAGCGGGCTGTTTTCTTGCGTCCGATTCCGGTGCGCTCGAAACATGCGCCATGGCGCAGCCCCTGCAGCCGGTATCCGCGACCACGGGCGGAAGCGCCTGGCTATTCACCACCTACGCAGGATGAGCCATAAAGATGTCGATGGACGGTTTCCCCGTTGGCCTGGAACTGGATGTCTCCTATCCGGATTTCCAGGTCAGTCTGACGCTGTTGTCAGTCACGCAATTGCAGTTCGAGATCAAGGAGGGGCCGTTTGCCCGGACCGAGATCGTCGATATTCGAGTCGTCCCCCTCGGCAACAGCCTCTTCGCCGTCAGCTGGCAGGAGCAGGACGGTGCGACGGTCACCAATGTCCAGGACTACGACCGCGGTGTGGTCCACTCGTTCGCGACCCTGCCCGGTGGCCGGTTTCTGCGGATGACCGGAACATTTGCGATCACCAAGCCCGCGGATGTCGTCTCCGACGATCGTCCCCAGCGCAACAAGGCGCTGGTGCTCGAGGCGATGACCTCGTTGTTCCAGCGCCATGATGCGTCGGTGGTCGAACGCCTCTACGCTGCGGATTACATCCAGCACAATCCCGGGATCCCCCAGGGACGCGACGCGTTGCAGGCGCTGGTCGCCGCGATGTCGCAGGACGTTTACTACGAGCCCGGCCTGATGGTCGCCGAAGGTGATCTCGTCGCCATCCATGGCCGTATCCGCGGCTGGTCGGACGTCCCCCAGGTAGTGGTCGATCTGTTCCGGATCGAGGACGGCAAGCTGGCCGAGCATTGGGACGTGTTGCAGAACGAAGTGCCGGGCACGACGGCCCTCGGTGGGATCTCGATGTTCGACCCCGGGGAAAGCGCGCACCATCGCGCAGATCCGGCCATCGCTGGCGGCTTGCGCCAGCCAGGGAGGATCGCATGATCGAAAGGGTCATCGAACAGCGCCGTCGCGACCTGGGTGGCGGAATGGAGGTCGGTCGCGTGCTGCCCTTCGCGAAGCGCCGCATGGTCGGCCCCTACATCTTCTTCGACCACATCGGGCCGCTCGATCTCCCACCCGGCGTGGACCGCAGTGTCGACGTGCGCCCGCATCCGCATATCGGGCTGTCGACCGTCAGCTATCTGTTCGCCGGCGAAATCATGCATCGCGACAGCCTGGGGTACGCGCAGGCGGTCCGTCCGTGGGAGGTCAACTGGATGACCGCCGGCCGCGGCATCACGCAGAGTGAAGGGCTCGAGCACGCACGGGCGCACGGCGATCATGTGCACGGCATCCAGGCCTGGTCGCGCTGCCGACCGAACATGAAGAGCTGGCCCCCAGCTTTTCACACCAGGCCGGCGGCGACCTGCCGCAGTGGAACGCAATCGATTGGGCAGCGCATCCGGGCCGAACATCTCCCGCTCCCCACCGCAGAAAACCCACACCCCGCCCCCTTCCTCACGGCCGAAACCTGCCCTGCCTGCCCCGCTGACGGGCGGCATCGGGCTTGTGCGGGACTACTGCATCAACCCACCCCAACCGACACCCACAGGACACCAAACATGCCAACCGGGTTGCTGCCCACCCCCAGAAAGCACCTGCTGCTTGCAGGCAGTCTGGCATTGGCGTGGATCGTTGCGCTCGGCAACCATGTGGGCATGGATGCGACGGGGGTACCGACATTCACCGGAGATCCAAGATGAGCGAAACCACCACCGCCCCCGAGCCTGCGCCGAAGAAGCGCACGGAGTGGAATGCGGTCGCCGCCGTGATCGCGGCGCTGATCGGCCTGCTCGCGCTGGGCGTGTCGGGTTACACGGCTATGTTGCAGCGCGAGCAGGTGCGCGCCGAGGTCTGGCCGTACCTGCAGCCTGCGATCACGATCGCACAGGACAGCATGGCGATCAGCCTCGAAAACAAGGGCGTCGGACCGGCATTGGTGGGCGGCCTGCGTGTCCATGTCGACGGACAACCGCAGCGCAACTGGCCGGACGTATTCGATGCGCTGGGCCTGTCCGACCTCAGGGATACGCGAGCATCCACCATCAACGGCATCGTCATTGCCCGGGGGGAGACGATCCAGCAGATCGGATTCGACGATGCGGCGGATTTCCAGCGCGTGCTCGGTCAGTACCCGCGCATGGCGCTGGTGCTGTGCTACTGCTCCACGCTCGGCGATTGCTGGCTCCTGGACCAGCGCGAGCGCCTGCCAGAGCATCGCCGCACGCAGATCGATGCATGTCCGGCATCGGGCCCGGACGAGTTCATCGACAACGAACGGGTACCGCCGGGGATGGCGGGAGACGGATGAAGCCCACGGCCCGACGGCGCGTGCGGCCGCCGCTTCCTCCATGCCAAGGCATCGTCGCACCACGAGCTGCCACGACCCGCGGCCCGCGTGCCCCGATATGGTTTGCGCCTGTGCTTCGCACCCATGCGCCAGCACCCTCGGATTGAAACTGGCTAGATGCCCATGATCCGCGATGAAACCGGAGTGATGCCCATGATCCATGTTGCCGTGGCGGCTGGTCTGGTGGCTCTGGCTCTCACTGCCTGCCAGGAAACCGTCGAGGGCGCCGCTTTGACAGCAAGCAAGGCCGCCGAAGAGTTCGCGCCTCGCCGCTTCGTGAGCGACGGCGAAGGCGAGTTCGGTGGGGAGAGCGTGCGTTACCGCCTCATCGCCGAGGACACGATAACGAACGGCGCGGATGGCCGCCCCGGCGCGGCGATCTTTTCGTTCACCTATCTCCGTATCGATGAGCCGGCTTCGGCGGAGCGCCCAGTGGTGTTCGTGTTCAATGGAGGGCCTGGCTCCTCCTCGATCTGGATGCATATGGGCCTGTTCGGTCCGAGGCGGATCAGCCTGCCTGATCCGCTCAACCCGCCGACCACGCCACTTTTCGAGCTTGAGGATAATCCTCATTCCCCCCTTGATCTCGTCGATCTGGTCATGATCGATCCACCTGGGACCGGTTTCAGCCGCGTACTCGAAACCGGGCGGAGCGAGGACTTTCTCGGGACCGCCGCCGACGCGGCGGCGACCGCCGCTTTCATCGAGAACTGGCTGGACGTTCACGGCCGCTGGAACTCGCCCAAATATCTTGTGGGAGCGAGCTACGGCGCGACCCGCGCAGCGCTGGCCGCGCGCTCACTGATGGGCGGGCCCACCGATCCTGCGGGACGGCTAAGCGGGGTCGGGGCCGATGGCGCTGTGCTGATCGGCCAGGCCATATTGAGTCCGGACGGAGCTAATGAGCGCCAAGCCGCGTCTCTGAGCGCTTTGGCCGCGACCGCCCATTATCATGGGCGCGCGGGACAGGGCCAGTCTCTGAACGATTTCGCCGACGAGGCCGCGGAATTCGCCCGAACCCGTTATTTGCCGGCGCTGTTCGCCGGTGACCGGTTACCCCAGGAAGAGCGGCGGGAGATCGCGCGGATTCTGGCGGACTTTACAGGGCTTGGGGCGAGCTGGATCGAGAACAACGGCCTGCGCATTTCGTCAACGGATTTCCGTCAAGGGCTGCTGGCTGAAGAGGGGCTGGAGATCGGTGCCTACGACGCGCGCTATGTTCTGCCCGCACGGGGGCGGCCTGCATCATCCGACCCGGTGGGCGATGATCCGGCCATGGCGCGCTACAGCCCCGCTTTCGCGGCGGGCCTCCGGCTGTTGTTCGCCGAGGCGAGCATCGAAGTAGACGCGCCTTACGAGACCATCGCCTTCCGAAAGGTGAACGCGGCTTGGGATCACGCCATGCCGCCGGGAGCAGTGCCCGCCCCTGAGGCGCTGGCCGCCATCATGCGCGTCAATCCCGATTTCCGCCTGCTGATCGCGACTGGCCATTACGATCTGGTCACGACGCCGGGGGACGCGGACTATTTTGCTGCGCATGCGGACTTGCCTGCCGACCGGGTCGCCCTCGCCCGCTATCCGGCCGGCCACATGCCTTTTCTGGGCGAGGACAGCGCCGAGGCGCTTACCGCCGATATCCGCGCCCTCATTGCGGGGAGACGCAAATGATTCGCGCGGAGTCTTTATTCAAGGTAATTCCCAAGCAAACCGGACCAAATCTGAAAGGATTTGGTCATGAAGCAATGTCCTGCTTGCGGTGGTAGCCGACACTACGGCCTGTCGGATGGACGACTCAAGTGTCGCGCCTGCGGCAAGCGGTTCACCTGGACATCGATATGGGACTCGGTGCGCTTACCAGGCACCAGCAAGCACCGCCTGCTGGAGCTGTTCGTGCTCGGTGTGCCGTCCTACCGGCAGCGTTTCCGGAGTGATACCACGGCCGCCACACGTGAACGGTTCTACCGGCTGGTGCGCGCGTGCTGCGCGATGGTGGAGCAACTGCGGGAGCCGTTCGAGGGCGCGCTGGAACTGGACGAAACCACGTTTGGGGGCGCCAGGAAGGGCAAACGTGGTTGGGGTGCTGCCGGCAAGGTGATCGTCTTTGGACTGATCAAGCGCAACGGTCAGGTCAAGGCCATGCCGATCGCGGCGCATGACCGGGCCTCGGTCATGCAGCAGATCGATGCGCACAGCCGTGAAGGTTCGCTGTTCCCCTACCCGTTCCATGTCAGCTTCCTGGCATACCTGACGTTCGTCGAACCGGTCGTGGGCGTCACCATGATGACGATGCCGGTCTGGCACCAACTGCCGACGTCCAGAGCGGCTCGGCTTTTGGTGCTCGCCCTGCTGGCCGCGCTTCTGAAAGGGGTCGTCGGGATGACATTCCTGTACAGCTTTTTCATGGCGCAACCGCCGCCGCTCGGCATGCTCAGCTGGAGCCAGTTCCTGTTCGAGTTTCTCGCGCTCGGACTGCTGGCCGGACTCGCATGGGAGACATTCGGCAGTCAGCCAGTGTCGACCAATCGTCCGTCGTCAGCGACCTGACAGGCTTCCCCGGCGCACTGAAGGTCACCACCCGCGCGTCGAACATTGCTTGATCCGTGAATACCGTTAGTCACCGGGATGGCCGGTATTGGCCATCCCGCGAACCGCTCATCACGCGTTGAAACCGGCATCCACCGTGATCACGGAGCCGGTCATGAAGCTCGCCGCCGGGCTCGCCAGGAACGTCACCGCCGCGGCGATGTCGGCAGGCGTGCCGTAGCGGCCCAGTGCCGTGAACTGCCGGTTGACGTCGGCCCATGCGCCGTCCGCCGGGTTCTGGTCGGTATCGATCGGTCCGGGCTGCACGAGATTGACGGTGATGCCCTGCGGACCGAGGTCGCGTGCCAGCCCGCGCGTCAGCGCCAGCATCGCCGACTTCGTCATCGAGTAGACCGTCAGCCCGGGAAAGGGCACGCGCTCGGCCACGCAGGAACCGATGGTGATGATGCGACTCCCCTGTCCGAGATGCGGCAGGGCTGCCTGCGAGGCGAGCACGGCGGCACGCGTGTTCACGTGCAACAGCGCGTCGATGTCGGCGAGGCTCATCTCCGCGAACGTGCCGTCCCGGGAAATGCCGACGTTGTTGACGAGAATGTCCAGTCCGCCAAGCGCGCCGACCGTCTCTTCCACCGATCGTTTCACGGCGGTGGGATCGGCGCTGTCGGCACGGATGGCGACGGCACGCCGGCCCTTCGCCTCGATCATGCGCACCACTTCGGCGGCACGCTCCGGCGAGTTGAGGTAGGTGATCGCGACATCGGCGCCTCTGTCCGCGAGCGCGAGTGCGATCCCTGCGCCGATTCCGCGCGAGGCGCCCGTCACCAGGGCACGTTTGCCGAGCAGATCGGACGGATATGCGGCGCCTTCCCGTTGCCCGGCGGCGCCCGCGGATGTCGCGGCGCCGGCAAGGCCGGATGCGGCGATCGCGGCGACACCCGCTGCGGCCGTCATCATGACCTTGCGTCTGGCGATACTGGTGGGTGCTGTCTGGTGCATGTGGCTCTCCTCGTCGGTCGCCGGATCGGCGGTTGTGGGCTTACGGGGTCGACGGCGCGCGGGGCGCCCGTTCCATCTCGCTCACGCCGCGATCTTCGGACGCATGTCCTCCAGGATCCGCTGGCGCTGCCCGGTCTCCGCGGCACGCTCGACCGCCGCGATCAGGCGGCTGTTGTGCGCGGCATGGACGAACCCGGGGGTGTGGTAGGTGCCCGCCGCGATATCGCGCGCGAGGCTCGCGTAGACCTCGCCGACATTGATCGACGCGCCGGTCCAGAAGTTCGCGGCGGTCGGGCCGACGCCCCCCGTTGCGACGGGCGCGTCCGGTGCCTCGAACGGCACGCTGGCCGAAAGCGTCAGGTCGCCGACCTGCACGCCCGCCAGGTGATGCCCGGTCAGCGTGAGCGTGCCCTTCGTCCCGCGTACCGACATGACGAAGCGCGGGGCGTCCTCGATGCCGGCCAGGACCTGGACGGACACGGATGCACCCAGGGTCGTCTCGGCGATCAGATCAAGATGGTCGGAGACTTCCCGGAGCGAGGTCTCGCCGGTATCGACCACCGCGACCGTCGGCCAGATGAGCTTGGTCCGCGCATCGACCTCGGTGATCGTCCCGAGCACGGCCTCGACGACGTCGAGCACATGCGCCGACGTGATGGTCAGGAAGCTCGCGCCGGAGGCCGCTTTGTTGAAGTAGTCGTAGCCGCTGAGGGTGGTCGGGCCGTAGCCGAACGTGGTGGCCTGGACGTTCGCCGACAGCAACGTACCGAGTTTGCCCGACGCGACGATCTCGGCTGCGCGCCGCACGGAAGGATTGTGCCGTCCCTGCAGGCCGATCGCGGTGTGCAGCGATCCGGTGGCGGCAGCCATTTCTTCGGTTTCCGCCTGGGTCGCGCCGAGCGGGGATTCGCTGTACACGGCCTTGCCGGCGTCCAACGCGGCCAGGACCAGGTCCCGGTGCGCCGGCACTTTCACCGCGACGGTGACCAGGTCGATGCTGTCGTCGTGGATGAGGTCGTACGGATTCGCATACCAGCGCTCGGCGCCGAACGCCTCGGCGGCGGCCTTCGCGCTCTCTTCCCGACGGGTGGCGACCGCGGCGAGGGTCAGCCCGGGGTTCGCCTGGATGGCGGGGATGTGGGATGCGCCGGCCCAGCTGGCCTGGGTGTCGGCGCCGATGATGCCTACGCGCAGAGGAGTGGTCGACATGGGTTTTTCCTTGGATGATGTGGGGGAATGCAATGCGGCGAGCGCGGAGCGCGTCGCGAGGGATGCGGGACACGGCGGTCAGGCCTGTCGCTCGCCGAGGTGGCCGAGCAGCCAGCCGGGATACTCGATCGGCAATGCGCTGACCTGGTCCAGCTCGGACAGATCGGTGGCGTCCAGCGCGATCCGGGTGGCCTGCACGTTCGCCGACAGTTGTTCCACGCGTTTCGCACCGAGGATGACGCTGGTGACCACCGGCTGGTGCAGGAGCCAGGCGATGGCGATCTGGGCGGGCGTGGCGTCATGTCTGCTTGCGACGCTGCGCAGTACCGGGATCAGCCGTTCGCCCCGCGTGCGGTCGATCGGCGGGAAGTCCAGCGTCTGCAACCTGCCGTCGCGTCCGCTGCCGTCGTCGGCGTACTTGCCGGTCAGGTAGCCGCCGGCCAGCGGACTCCAGACCATCAGGCCCACCTGCTCGGATGCCAGCATCGGCACGATGTCCCGCTCCAGATCGCGGCCCACCAGCGTGTAGTACGCCTGCAGCGACACGATCGGCGCCAGGTTGCGGGCCTTGCCGATGCTGATCGCCTTCATCACCTGCCAGGCGGCCCAGTTCGACAGCCCGACATAACGGACATCGCCGGCGCGCACCAGCGCGTCCAGCGCTTCCAGCGTCTCTTCGATCGGCGTGGCGGGATCGAAGGCGTGGATCTGGTAGAGGTCGATATGGTCCAGGCCGAGCCGCACCAGGCTTGCGCGGCACTGGTCCAGGACATGGCGGCGCGAGCCTCCGCGCATGTTCGGCCCCTCGCCCATTGGCGAGGCGACCTTGGTGGCGATCACCACCTCGTCCCTCGCCACGCCAAGATTGCGCAGGGCCTGGCCGAGCATGATCTCGCTGCGACCGTCGGCGTAGACGTTGGCGGTATCGAAGAAGTTGATGCCGGCGTCGAGCGCCGCGCCGACCAAGGCATCGGCCTCGGCCTGGCCGAGCTTGCCGACCTGTCCCCAGAGGCCGTCGCTGCCGCCGAAGGTCATCGCACCGAAGCAGAGTTCGGAGACGAACAGTCCGCTGTTGCCCAGCGTGTGCATGCGCATGTGGGTGCTCCGTGGAAAGATGTGGCGGGCTCGGATCGCGGCGGATGTCCGGAGCCCGATGGCGAGCCGCCTGTCTGTCCCATCACTCGATGGGAGACGACGTTACGCCGCAGATTGATTTATAAAAAGTACCAAACAGGTACATAATTGATAAGCGTGGGTTTACAATAAAGGCATGAATCCCTCGTTGCTCCCCTCGCTCGCGTGGTTCGCCCACGTCGCCCGGCACCGCAGCTTTTCGCGGGCGGCGGAGGCCATGGGCGTGTCGCGGGCGGCGTTGTCGCAGAACCTCAAGGCCCTGGAGCTGGAATTGGGGGTGCGGTTGCTCCACCGCACCACCCGGCACATGTCCCTGACCGAAGCGGGCCAGCAGTTGTTCGATACCCTGCAGCCCCGCCTGGGCGAGATCGAATCCGCGGTCCGGAATCTTGGCGATGCGCTCGGGGTGCCCTCCGGCGTGATCCGGATCAACACCTCACGCCTGGCGTCCAAGGCCCTGATCGAACCGCACCTGGCCGAGTTCCATGCGCGTCATCCGAAGGTCATGCTCGAACTGGTGATGGCCGATGGCCTGTCGAACATCATCGCCGACGGGTGCGACGCCGGCATCCGCCTGGGGCAGAGCCTTGCCGAGCATGTCGTCGCCGTGCCGATCAGCCCGCCCCTGTCGATGGCGGTCGTGGGTTCGCCGGCCTACTTCGAACGGCATGGCATCCCGAAGACGCCGATGGATCTGGCGGAGCACGACTGCATCAACTACCGGTTCCCGGGCAGCGGGGCCCTGCACGATTGGGATTTCAACGCGCCCGGCAAGAACGGACGGCACTTCACCCAGGCGGTGACCGGCCCTCTCACCACCAACGACGATGGCTGCATGACCCGGGCGACCCTGCAGGGACTCGGGCTGATGCAGATCGTCGACATCGCCGTCCGGCAGCCGTTGGCCGACGGTCGCCTGGTGCGCGTCCTGCGCGACTGGACGCACCATCACGCCGCCTTTTACCTGTACGTGCCCTCGCGGGAGCAGATGCCAGCCAAGATGCGTGCGTTGATCGACTTCTTGGTCGAGAAGCGAGACGCCGCTTCATAGCGGTTTCGTGCGCACACTCGCTTCAGACTCTTGCCGCCGATCAAAGTCCTGCTGTGCCGTGAGCAGTTTCGGGAAGTTCTTTTCCGCCCAGTCGTCGATGGGAACCAGCACCAGGTTCAATGATCGCCCTATCGGGGTGAGCCGGTATTCGACGTGCGGGGGGACGGTCCGGTAGTCGATTCTCTCCACCAAACCATAGCGCTCCAGTTCCCGCAGCGTCTGGGTGAGCATCTTCTGGGAAACCCCGTCGATCAACCGCAGGAACTCGTTGTTGCGGACAGGCCGCTCCGCCAGGAGCGGGATGATCAACAGCGCCCACTTGGTGGAAATCATCTCCAGGACTCCCCGGGAAGGACAGGACGCACTGTAGACATTCCCCCTAGGCTTCCTTGTTTTCGGCTTGGTATTCATAGGAACCAAAAGGTGCGTACTTGTCGTATGGAGAGCATATCTTCAGTATCCGCCCCAGTCCGTCGTCGAGATCGTCATGGCGGCCGCACTCAAGGCTGCCGACGGCTGGTCGAAACCGGTCCCCAGCATCATCGGCGTCACAGCGGCATTGGCGTCCATTTTTCTGCTTGCCCACGCAATCAAGCAACTCCCCATGGGTACAGCCTATGCCGTCTGGACGGCCATCGGTGCTGTCGGCGTCGCGATCTACGGGATCGCCGTCAACGGCGATTCCCCCTCCCCGGCTCGGTTGCTCTGCATCGCGCTGGTTGTCGCGGGTGTCGTGGGCCTGCGCTTGATCGAATCCTGAACTGGAGAACATGCATGGCAAACCTGCTGCACATCAGCGCATCCCCTTCCGGTCCGACTTCCCACTCGGGAACCGCAGCCCGTGAACTGGTCGACGCTTACCGGCACCTCGAATCCTCAAAGAGTGTAGAGACGATCGATGTCTGGGACCTCGATCTACCTGAGTTCGACGCCACCATGATCTCCGCGAAGTTCGCGGTCCTGCGTTCCCAGGCAGCCACCGACGCACAGCGCGACCAGTGGGCAAAGGCGGTTCGCCTTTCGGAACAGTTCAATCGGGCCGACAGTTACGTCTTCAGTCTGCCGATGTGGAACTACGGAGTCCCATATCGTCTCAAGCATTATATCGATGTCGTGACCTTGCCCGGGCAGAACTGGTCATGGTCGAGGGCAGAAGGCTATCGGCCACTGCTCAAGGACAAGCGAGCCGTTCTGGTTTATTCCAGCGCCGGCGATTTCTCCGCGGAAGCGGTCAAGGTCTACGAGAATTACCAGAAGCCCTTCATGCGCCAGTGGTTGCGCTTCATCGGCGTCGAGATCGTCGATGAGATCGCGGTTGCGCCCACCCTGACCGATGCGGAGCATCTGGCACAGGTAAAAACGGCCAGTGGCCAGCACGCCCGCGCTGCGGCAGCGCTTCTGTAGTGCGCGCCATCGAATCGGGCCGGCCCGACTTCGCGCTTAGCCGGTGTGGCCGGAAATGGCTAACGCTGCCGGCCCGATCAAGGCCAACGCGGCCCGGTTTTCATGTCGTCCACTCGGAGGCGGGTTCCAGACCGCGTATCGCCCTCGCCGCTTCGTGCTGCTCTTCCGCCGACAGCGCTTCCAGGAAAGAGACTTCGTTCGCCGCCAGCACCGCCATCGGCAGGCCATCGCGATACAGGACGCGGTTGCCGGCAACGCGCGGCACCTTGTCGCCCGGCAGCAAGGCGCCGAGCAGATTGGCCGGGTCGGTCGCGGCCACGCTCATCCATCGTCCATCCGGATGGATGCGCCGTACGCGCCGCAGAGCCACGACGGCTTCCGGCAGCGCGAACTGTTCGCCGGGGATGCCGGTGACGAAGCGGCCGCCGCGGATCTCGCCGCGCGCTTCCAGGCGCTGGTAGACGCGCACCAGTTCGCGCCACGGCGGCAGCCAGGCGGCTTCTCGCTCCAGCAGGCGCCAGCACACCACGCCATAGCGGCGCAGCAGCACGCGCGCCACGTGCTCGAGGGCTTCCGCCTGCGCATCGGCCGAGGCGGTCCGCCCGGGCGCGCGCACCAGCGCCCAGCGCCCCGCGTCCTGGATGCCGAACAGCGCCTTGCGGCGGCGATGGCGCGATCCCGCGCCTTCGCGCCTGGACGCCGGCACCAGCAGTGCGCGCAGCCCGCCGAAGCTGTCGCAGTGCGCGCGGCCGCGCACCACCAGTTCCGCCAGCGCATCTTCCAGCTCGGTGCGAAGCAGGTGCGCGCCGTCGGCGATCTCGTCGAAGAACGAGGCGCCGTGTTCGCCCAGGTAATCCGCCACGCGCTGCGCGCGCGTGCCCAGGTCGGAGGCATCGGCCGGCGCGGGCGCCAGCCGCGTCCACAGCGGCGCATCGCGGCGTGGCAGCAGCAGGATCGGCGTCGAGCGCAGCGAGATATTGCCGCGCCCTCCGCCTTCGGTGGCGTTGGGCCGCAACCGCGTCCACAGCGTGCGCCCGGCCGTGCACAGTTCGTCCAGCCAGTTGATCGAATAGCCGCGCACGCGCGCCGGCAGCAGGTCCGCCTCCCAGCTGGCCGCGGGCGCCTCGAAGCCCTCCAGTTGCGCCAGCACGCTGGCCAGCGCTTCCGGACCGCTGACGCGCTCGGCATCGGCCAGGCGCTGCCAGTCGAACAGGAAGCGCTGGAAGTCGCGCGGCGGGACCGGTTCGATCTCGCGGCGCAACTGCTTCAGCGTGTAGCGATGGATGCGCGCCAGCAGGTGCCGTTCGCACCACTCCATCCCGGTGGCGTCCGGGCTGAAACGTCCCTGCATCACGAAGCCTTCGCTCTGCAGCGCGAGCAAGGCAAGTTCGATTTCCTGCACCGGCACGCTCAGCGAGGTGGAGAGCGCCGAGGCCGGCGTCGGGCCCAGCGCGGTCAGCCGTGAGCGCAACAGCTCGCGCAGCGCGGTCTCTCGCGACCACTCCATGGCCGCGTATTCTTCCGGCACTTCCAGTTCCGGGACGCAGGCCGCATCGGGGAACAGCGCCTGCACGGTGGGCAGTTGCTCGGCCGCCACCCACAGTGAGCGGCTGTCGCCCACCGGCGCGGCCACGCGCGTGGCTCGCCCTGCCCCGGCCAACGCCTGCAGCCACGAGGCCCAACCGGGATTCGCCTGCGCTTCCTCGTCGGCGATCACGCCGATGCCGGTCAGCGCTTCGTGCATCTCGTCGACGCTGCGCGGTTGCGGCCAGGCTTCGTCGCGCACCGCTTCGATGGCTGCTGCATCCAGCTTACCCAGTTCGTCGGCCGATTCGGCCTCGCGGTACAGGCGGCTCTGCACGGCCTGCGTGCGCCGTTCCTCCAGCGGTGCGTCGTCGAGGAAGGCGTATGGCCGCGCATTGATCACCTCGGCCGACAGCGGCGAAGGCAGCGGCAGGTCGCGCGCCACCACCTCGATCTCGCCCGCCTCGATCCCGCGCAGCACCCGCAGCCAGCCGTCCGCGTCCATGGCTTCGTGCAGGCAGTCGTCCAGCGTCTGCGCGACCAGCGGATGGTCGGGGATCTCGCGCTCGCCGACGATGTTCTCCAGGCACGCCACCTGGTCGGGGAACACCGTCGCCAGCAGGTCCTCGGACTTCATGCGCTGCAACTGCGGCGGCACCTTGCGTCCGCCGACGAAGCGCGGCAGCGCGAGCGCGGTGGTCGCGTTCCAGCGCCAGCGGACGCCGAACAAGGGAGCGTCCAGCAGCGCCTGCACCAGCACTTCCAGCGCCGAGGACGAATGCAGGTAGCGGGATACTTCCAGCAGCGGGAAGCTGTGGCTGGTGGACAGCGACAGGATGATCGCGTCCTCGGTGGCGGCGGCCTGCAGTTCGAAGTTGAACTGGCGGCAGAAGCGCTTGCGCAGCGCCAGTCCCCAGGCACGGTTGAGCCGGCTTCCATAGGGCGAATGGACGACCAGCTGGGTGCCGCCGGATTCGTCGAAGAAACGTTCCAGCACGATGCGCGACTGCGTGGGCAGCTCGCCCAGCGCGGCGATCGCCTTGCCCAGGTAGTCGACGATCTGCCGCGACGATTCCTCGTCCAGGCCCACTTCGTCGATGAGCCAGCGCATGCCGGCCTCCGCCGCGCCCTCGCCCATCGCCGTGGCCACGTCCTCGCGCAGCCGCGACACGCCATGGGAAAGCTCGTCGCTGCGCCCGGGCGCTTCGCCCAGCCAGAACGGGATGTTGGGCGGCGTGCCCTTGGCGTCCTCCACCCGCACGCGGCCCGGTTCGACGCGCAGGATGCGGTAGCTGGCATTGCCCAGCTGGAACACGTCGCCGGAAAGGCTTTCCACGGCGAAGTCCTCGTTGACCGTGCCGATGGTGTGCGCCTCAGGTTCCAGGATCACCGCGTAGTCCCCGGTGTCGGGAATGGTGCCGCCGGACATCAGTGCCGTCATGCGTGCGCCCTTGCGCTCGCGCAGCCGGCGATGCACCGCGTCGCGGTGCACGTAACCGGCGCGTGGGCCGCGCCGGGTGGTGAAGCCCTCGGCCAGCATCCTCACCACCGCCGCGTAGTCCTCGCGCGAAAGCGCGGCATAGGGCGATGCGCGGCGCACCAGCGCGTACAGTGCATCCTCTTCCCATTCGCGGCTGGCCGTCTCCGCCACCAGTTGCTGGGCCAGCACGTCCAGCGGGGCGACCGGAATGCGGAGCGCATCCAGTTCGCCACGCCTCACGCAGTCCAGCAGCGCCGCGCACTCGACCAGCTCGTCCCGCGATTGCGGAAACAGGCGCGCCTTCGGCACGCCGCCGACCGCGTGGCCGGAACGCCCGGCGCGCTGCAGGAAGGTCGCGATGGAACGCGGCGTGCCGAGCTGGCAGACCAGGTCCACGTCGCCGATGTCCAGGCCCAGCTCCAGCGATGCGGTGGCCACCAGCACCTGGAGTTCGCCGCGCTTGAGCCGTTGCTCGGCGTCCAGGCGCGCCTCGCGGGCCAGGCTGCCATGGTGCGCGGCCACCGCCTCCTTGCCCAACCGCTCGCCCAGATGGCGCGCGGCACGCTCGGCCATGCGCCGCGTGTTGACGAACACCAGCGTGGTCGAATGCGCGCGCACCAGCCCGGCGACGCGGTCGTAGACCTGCTCCCACTGGTCGTTGGACATCACCGCGCCCAATGGCGAGGGCGGCAGTTCCAGCACCAGGTCGCGCTGCTTGCCGTAGCCGATATCGATGATTTCGCAATCGACGCCGCATTGATCAGTCGCCGCAACGCTGTCGAAGCGGCTCCCGCAAGGCACCGACTCCCCCTCTCCCGCTTGCGGGAGAGGGATGGGGTGAGGGACATCATGCCCGGCCGGGACCACAGGCGCCTCGCTCACCCCGACCAGGAAGCGCGCCACCGCCTCGATCGGCTTCTGGGTGGCCGACAGGCCCACCCGCACCGGCGGCGTGGCGCACAACGCCCGCAGGCGCTCGAGCGAGAGCGCGAGGTGGCTGCCGCGCTTGTTGGCCGCCACGGCGTGGATCTCATCGACGATGACCGTACCCACCGTGGACAACATGGCGCGGCCGGAGGCGGAGCCCAGCAGCACGTACAGCGACTCGGGCGTGGTGACGATCACGTGCGGCGGCTTGCGGAACGCCTTCTGCCGCTCCCCGGCGGGCGTGTCGCCGGTGCGCACCGCGGTGCGTATCTCCACGTCGGGGAACCCCATCTCCGCGAGCGCGTCGCGGATGCCCGCCAGCGGCGCTTCCAGGTTCAGGTGGATGTCGTTCGACAGCGCCTTCAGCGGGGAAACGTAGACGACGGCCGTCTCGTCCGGCAGGCCGCCTTCCGCCAGGCCCCGCCGCACCAGGCCGTCGAGCGCGGCGAGGAAGGCGGTCAGCGTCTTGCCGGAGCCGGTGGGCGCCGAGACCAGCGTGTGGCGGCCGGCACGGATCGACGGCCACGCGGCGCTCTGCGCCGGCGTGGGACCGGCGGGAAAGGCGCGCCCGAACCAGCGGGCGACGGCGGGATGGAACAGGTCTTGCGGCATGGGGCAACGATACCGGCAGTCATGCCAAGGGGATGTGGCCAAAGATGGGGGCGCATCGTTCCCGATTCCATGCATCGCGGATGAACGCGCCCCACCCCGAAGCGGCATCCAGCATGGATCCGGTACCGGCCGCGGCCGGGCGTGTCCGCATTCGCCGGGGGCCTGCGTTGTGTCAAGCATGGGGGATCCGGGCAGACGCGCTGGCGCGCGCCGATGGCTCATCGCTTGTCGGCATTCGCGTGCAGTGAGCAGGGAGCAAGCCGCCCATGCCATATCTCACCCTACAGGCCCCCGGCCTTCCGAGCCGCTTCGACTACGAAGGCACCGTCCTGAGGCGCAGCCAGATCAAAGCCGGCCGCGGCGAGGTCGCCACGCCAGTCGCATGGCCACAGTTCGTCTGCATCGACGATCCCGACGCCGTGGATGATCACGCATGGCGCACACCGCCCGCGAAGGACAGGGCCTACCGCTTCGACGGACTGCGGGTGAAGTCACCGCGCTCGAAGCTACTGACCCAGGCCGCCGATGGCGCACGACTGATCTGCCGCAACGTATCGCTGAGGAAGGGGGACGTATTGCGCTTCCACTGGCATTTCTTCAGTTGGGGAGACGATGCCAGGTGGAACGACTTCGCCGGGTTCGAGATGGTGCCCGACGATCCCGACGATTACGGCCAGCCGCTCGAGGTGCTCTGCGACCTGGCCGAACTGAACAACAAGGGACGCAAGTCCAGCGGCTGGAACGAGCACGGCTGGGAAATGCTCTACCCGTTCAAGGGCTCGCTGATCTGGATCGCGGCCAACGGCCAGGCGGTCACCAATCCCAACCGGTTCCGGCTTTCGTCCGCCGCCTACACCAATCCACCGGCACTCTTGCTGGACGACATCCGCATCACCGCTCAGTAGCCCAGCGCAAGGAGGCGGCATGAACATCACGCATCGAATGGCTTTGCTGCGCGGATCCCTGGCCGCGGCGACGCTGGCCCTGGCGTCCTGCGCCACGCTCGGCGACGGCAAGCGGCAGGAACAGCCGGGCGCGTGGACACCCAAGCGCGTCGTCACCGCCGACGTGGTGGCGATCAACCAGCCGCTGGTCTACAACCGGTTCGGTTCGCTCAATCCCTGGGGCATGGTGTATGCGCTGCGCGGGGACCTGGCGGATCCGGCCGCCGGCCCTGGCGAGGCCAGGCTCAAGCCCGAACGGCGGCCCCGTCCATTGGTGTTGCGGGTGGCCGAGGGCGACGAGTTGCGGATCCGTTTCCAGAACCTGCTGGCCGATGTGCAGTGGGTCGATGGCCAGGCGGTGTGCGACTCCGGTGCGGAAGGCGGGGAAGCGGAAGCGAACTCGATCAAGGACTTCACCTTGCCGCATCCGCCCAACGATCCGTGCAACCGGCGCGCCGGCATCGCCGTGGTCGGCCTGGCGCCGATCGACGGCAACGACCCGGTGCAGACCGGCCTGGTCAGCCCGGCGCCGGGCGATGCGGCGGTGGAATACCGCTACAAGGCGCAGAAGGCGGGTTCGTACTTCTTCTCCAGCCTGGCTGCGATCGCCGGCGGCGAAGGCAATGGCGGTTCGCTGACCCACGGCCTGTTCGGCATGGTGATCGTCGAGCCGGCCGGCAGCCGCTACTACCGCAGCCAGGTGCTGAAGGCCGATCTGGACTGCGCCCGCGATCCGGCCAACGGCGGCCCGGGCTGCCAGAGCGCGCCGGGCGCGGCCTGGCTGGACTACGAGGCCAGCCGCGACGGCAAGCCATTGCTCAACATGCTGCGCGCCAGCGACGACGGCAGCTACGAGATCGTGCACGGCGACCTGACCGCGATCGTGGTGGAGTCCGGTGCCGCGTCGCGCGTGGGCCAGCCGGCGTCCGACCAGTCGCGCGCCGGTGCGTCGGCCTGGCGCGAATTCACGATCGTCTTCCACGATGAGCTCAAGACCGTGCACCACCCCGACTTCGACGTGCTCAACACGCCCTCCGAAGGCGCCAGCAAGGCCGCGCAGGCACGGCATTCGCAGATGGTCGGCACCCGCGACGGCTTCGGCATCAACTACGGCGCCAGCGGCATGGGGACGGTGCTGATCGCCAACCGCCTGGGCAAGGGGCCGGCGCGCGACTGCGTGGACTGCGCCTACGAGGAATTCTTCCTGGGCAGTTGGGCGAACGGCGACCCGGCCCTGCTGGAGCAGTACGGCGACGACCCGAGCAATGTCTACCACTCCTACCTGGGCGATCGGGTCAAATTCCACAACGTGCATGCCGGGCCGAAGGAAACCCACGTGTTCCACCTGCACGCGCACCAGTGGCTGTCGCAGGCGTCCGAAGCGCCGGCGACGCCCGGTGGCCCGTTCCGCGCCAGCAAGGGCGACTACCTGGACTCGCAGACCATCGCCCCGTTCCAGAGCTTCAACTACGAGATCTATTACGGCGGCACCGGCAACCGCAACCTGACGCCGGGCGATTCGATCTTCCATTGCCACCTGTATCCGCATTTCGCGCAGGGCATGTGGGCGCTGTGGCGAGTACACGAAGTGCTCGAGGACGGCGCGCGCAAGCTGCCCGACGGCGGCGGCGCCTGGACCTTCGACCGTGGCGCCGGCTGGCGCTACGACCCGCGCGCTTACGCCGGCCCCGGCACCGACCGCGACACCGGGCTCCACGGCGCCGGCACCCCGATCCCGGCGCTGGTGCCATTGCCGGGACAGGCGCTGCCGCCGGAACCAACTTATGCCAATTCGCCGCCGGTGCTGCAGGCCGACGGCAGCCGTGCGCCGGTGATGCCCGGCTATCCGTTCTACATCGCCGGCAAGGCCGGCTACCGCGCGCCGCAACCGCCACGCGACCTGTTCGAGGACGCCGGGCTGCCGCGACACGTGACCGAGAAGCCCGATGGTTGCCCCGCCGGCATCAACGGCTGCGCGCGCATCGTGCCGACCCTGGCGCAGGCGCTGGACGCCGGCGACATGACCTACGAGATCAAGAAGGTGAAGGTGACGGTGCTGCCCAACGGCGGCGACGCCTACGAACGGGCGGCCATGAACTGGCACGCGGGACTTCCGGCGGACGCGAATCCATGGGACCAGGATGTGCTGCAACGGCTGGAAGCGCTGAAGGCATCGAAACCGGCGACGACACCGGTAACCCTGGAGGAACCGGAGGAACCGGACGCGCGGCCGACCCGCGGCTACCAGCCCTCCCTGCTGGTCGACCGCTACCGCGAAGGCGTCGCCGCGCCGTTCCTGGTCAATGGGTTGCGCGCCGCGCCCGGCGCGCCGTTCGCCAACCCTTGTCCCTTGAAGCAGGACGAGGCCGACCACTGGGTTCCGGGGCTGTCGTCGCTGGCCACCGGCACCCGGCTCTACGAAGTCTCGGCGGTCGAGCTGCAGTTGCTGGTGAACCAGTACGGCTGGCACGACAAGCAGGCGCGGATCAACGTGCTCAGCAAGCATGCCGACGGCTACAGCCTCAGAGCCCCGCCGCGCGCTGCGGATCCGTTCTTCTTCCGCGCCCATTCGGGCGAATGCATCGAGTTCCTCCACACCAACCGCACGCGCGACAAGACCGGCAAGGACGCGTTCCAGGTGGCCACGCCGACCGACGTCATCGGCCAGCACATCCACCTGGTGAAGTTCGACGTCACTTCGTCCGACGGCTCGGCCAACGGCTACAACTACGAGGACGGCACGCTGGCGCGCGACCACATCGAGCACATCATCCACGCGTCCAAGGTGCCGGGCGGCTCGGCGGTGCGCGCGGACACCGGCGAACCGGTCGCGCTGGAAGCCAAGACCGCCGGCGGCAAGCCGGTGTACCAGACTTCGATCCAGCGCTGGTGGGCCGACCCGCTGCTGGACTCGGAACGGCAAGACCGCACCATCGCCACGGTGTTCACCCACGACCACTTCGGGCCGTCCACGATCCAGCAGCACGGCTTCTATTCGGCGCTGCTGATCGAACCACCCGGCACCGTCTGGAAGCGGCCCGACGGCCGTCCGTTGGAGGATGGCGTCGGCACCCAGGCGATCATCGAGGTTCCGGAGGGCGTGGATACGCACGGCATGTCCGAGAACCTGCGTGTCACGCGCCGCGAGTTCGCGCTTGCGGTGGCGGACTTCGCCCTGCTCTACGATCGCAACGACCGGCCGATCGCGCCGCCGCACGGCGACCCGACCCGGCCCGAGGCGATCTCCGTCGATCACCACGATCCCTACCTGTTCAACTACCGCAACGAACCGGTGCCGCTGCGCATCGGCAGTTCGGAGAGCAGAAGTCACTGGGCCCAATACGATTCCGACGATGCTCGTAACGGCGAGCGCGGCGATCCGGCCAACCTGTTCAGTTCGGTGGTGCATGCTTTCCAATCTCCGCACAAGGACCACAAGGGCAGGTGCGCCGCCGACTCGAACACGCTCGGCAAAGATGACAGGGAGTACTGCCGACGCGCCAACAACTTGGCCACACTCGACACACGCGAGAACCATGCCTGGGGCGATCCCTCCACCGAGATCTTCGAGGCCTACGAGGGCGACCCGGTGCAGGTGCGCCTGATCCAGGGCGCGCAGGAAGTGCAGCACACCTTCACCCTGCACGGGCAAAGGTGGCGGCGACTGTCCGCCAATGACGCGAGCACCTGGGTGTCGGCGCAGGAAGTGGGCATCTCCGAGCACTTCGAAATGCACATGCAGGCGCAGCCTTCGACAAAGGGAAATGTGGAATGGCTGACCAGCGATTTCCTGTATCACGCCGGCTCGGTGGACGCGTTGTGGAACGGTGCCTGGGGCCTGTTCCGCACGTACGCCGACCCGGCCAGGAGCTTCGATCGCTCCCGCTTGGCCGATGACGACACGCCGACGCCGGTGCGCTGCCGGCTGGCGGCGCTCGACAAGCCGGTCGCCGGCGAAGCCGACCCCGACTGCCCCGACGTGCCCGCGCCTGCGACCGCGGCCAAGGACATCATGCCGCTCCGCTTGGCCGGACTGCCGGCCGGGAATGCGTTCCGCCCGGACCGCACGGTGGATGCGCGGCTGTTCTGCATCGAAGCGATCGACGAACCCATCGACTACAACGCCAGGCTGAAGATCAGCGATCCGGCCGCGGCGCGCTTCGTGCTGGTCGCGCAGGGCACGTTCACCATGGAACCGGATGGCTCGGGCGCTCCGTCCTGCGAGGATCTCGGCGAGGAAGCGACCGGCAACAGACTGGTATTGCCGAATGCTCTCGTCGAGCAAGGCAGACTCGTGCCGTTGCCGGTGCCGGACGACGCGCAAGCGCCGCTGGTGTTGCGCATGCGCAGCGGCGAGATGGCCCATGTCAACGTACTCCATCGCCTCGAGGCGCCGCTGGGACGCACGCGCGGCAACGCCGTGCTGCCGCCGATCGTGTCGCGCCGGGAAGACGGAGTGTCGCTCAACGACAGCCTCACCCCCAGCAGCATCGTCGGACTGCATGCGTCCACCGTCAGTTACCAGGTGCACGAGTCCGACGGCGTCAACGTCGGCTTCAACAACGCTGAGGAACCCGATCCGGGCAATACCGAGCCGATGCCGAATCCGTCCGAGACGGCAGCCGGTGGCATGCCCGCCACCGTCAGCTGGTATGCGGGGCACGTGGCGACCCGGCGCTCGGAGTCCGTGCTGGAACTGGAATGGATCCCGTTCGCCACCGAGACCGGCATGGTCGCCACCCTGTCGTCGATGACCGACCCGATCCGGCACCCGGTCGCCGGCCTGGTCGGCGCGCTGGTGATCGAACCGGCCGACGCGGAACTGGACCAGGCCTACCTCGACGGCCAGGTGCGGCCGGGCGGTACCCAGGCGCGGCTCTGCCGCGGCAGCGGGTCCAGGCGCGAGTGCTGGGACGAGATGGTGCTGGTCTACCAGGACGGGCTGAACCTCAAGCATGAAGAAGCCCTGCACACGATCCCCGATTGCCACGTCTGCGACGACAGTTACGACAGCGGCGACACCGGGCTCAACTACCGCACCGAACCGTTCTGGGCGCGGCTGGGGCTGCCACGCGAGGTCCCGGGTGAAAACGCCGGCGATCCGCCAACGCTGGTCGACCTCAACAACCACTACCCGCCCGCCGACTACCTGCTGCCTACCAGGGAGCACCCGGTGGCGACCCCGACCTTCTGCACCGCGCCCGGCGAGCGCGTGGTGGTGCATGCGGTGCATCCGGGCGGTCGCGCGCGGCAGCGCAGCTTCATCAGCTACGGCAACCGCTACGACGATCTGTCCATGCCGCGCTTCGGCTCGCCCTCGTCCAGCCTGTTGGCGCCGCAGAAGGCGGCGACCATGGACCTGGGACGGATCAACGAAGGCCTGTGGCTGTACCGGGACGGCACCGCGTTCCTGATGGCGGGCGGCGCGTGGGGCTACATCGATGCGCGCGCCAGCAAGCCCGACGGCGCATGCGCCGCGGCGCCATGATGCGGTCGATCTGCCTGGGGCTGCTGGTGCTCGCGCTGGGCTGCGGGCCGGCGCTGGCGGACGGGCGTGCGATCCGGGTCGAACTGGCGGCCGAAACCGGCGGCGGCGCGCGCGCCGGCGAGCCGGCGGCGGTGTCGGTGCGGGTGCAGGACCCGGCCAGCGGCTTCCCGCTGACCGGGCTGACCCCGGCGTTGTGGCTGCTGCCGCTGACCGCCGGCGAACTGGAGGAAGGCTGCGAGCAACAGGTCAACCGGCTGGCGGGCGCCGCCGCCCCGCCCCGCGGCAGCGTGGATGTGAATGGCTTCGACCTCATCCAGGCCACATCCGAGGGACGGCTGGCATGGGTCGATCCGCTGCTCAACCTGGCCAGCGCCAACCTCAGGGGCATCCTCGATGTGGGCGAAGTCCCGATCGCCTGGGCGCTGGAGCCCGGCGGACGGGTGCTGGCGGTGGCGACCGCGGGCGACCGGCGGTTGCGCCGGATCGACCTGGCCAGCTTCAAGCAGACGGACGCGATGCCCTTGCCGGCCGAACCGGTGGCGATGGTCGCCTCGGCCGGCACGCTCTGGACCGGACTGGCGGACGGCAGCGTGCTGGCCGGGGGGCCGGCCGGCAGCCGGTATCCCCTGGGCGACGGTGCGGTCCACCTGAGCGCGACGCCGCTCGGAGCGCTGGCGGTCGCCGCGTCCGGCCACGGTGCCTTCCTGCGAGGCGGCGGAATCGCGGCGAGCGTCGAACTGGGTGCGCCTATCCGCGCGCTGGGGTATTCGCCGCTGGCCGACAGCGGCTATGCGGTCGAAGCCGATGGCCGTGGCCTGCGGGTGGTGCCGCAGGACGACCCGCAGGCGGTCCGCCGGATCGCGCTGCCGCGGCCGACGCGCGCGCTGGCGGTGGCGCCGGAGGGACGCTGGATCGCGCTGGTCGCGGACGACGGCCTGGCCGTCGATATCTTCGACACGGTGCGCGACCGCATCCGCTGGACCATCGAGGTCCACGATCCGGTGATCGCGGCGGATTTCAGCGATGCCTTCCTGTACCTGATGCACGCGCGCCAGGGTGGTGCGAGCCGGGTGGTGTTCGACCCCCAGGGCGGGCCGCCCGGGGTGGTCACGATCGCCGCCGGTTCCACCGCCCAGGGCGAACAGCAGGCCGGCCCGCTGCCGCTGCTGGCGCGGATCCCGGCCGCCGGCATGTTGCTGGCCAGCAGCCGCGACCGCCAGGCCTTCATGGTCAACGACGACAACGCCCAGGCGGCGATGTCCAGCCTGCCGCTGCGGGCGGGAGCGCCGGCCGGCATCCTGTTGCGCTACCGCGGCCTGGAACCCGCCGCCGGCGAGCGCGGCCTGTACCGCGCCGACGTGGTGCTGCCGCGTGGCGGCGACTACATGGCCGTGGTCCGCACGGAGCGTCCGGCGCTGGCGCATTGCGCGCGGCTGACGGTAGCGCCGGCCGACGGCGAAGCTCCGGCCGTCGCGATCGAGGCCGAGGCGCCGCCGGTCGAACGGCAACTGCTGGCGGACACAGGGCAGGACGACGACGGCCAGGTGCTGGACTTCACCATCACGGGTTCGCCGCGGGCCACGCTGCTGGCCGCCTCGCTGGTCGGCGACGGCTGGCAGCGCACGCCGCGCGACCTCCAGCGCCGCGCGCACGGCTACCGCATGCGGATCGATGGCGCGGCCGTGCCGTTCACGCTGTTCGTGCGTTACCGCGACCGCGAGGGCGGCCCTGCGAGGGTGCTCGCGACGCCGGTGCACGACGCGCGGAGCGACGCGCCATGACGATCCGGCTTTCGCGCCGTTCCCTGCTTGGCGCCGCGCTGGGCGCCGGCGTCGCCGGCATGGCGCCGGCTTTCGCCGCACAGCGACCGTTGCAAGCGCCGGTGAAGCTGGTCGATGCGTCGATGCTCGACGTGCACGCCGGACGCCAGCTGCGACTGGTCAGCGACGTGATGCGCGGCCGGGTGGTGGCGCTGAGCTTCTTCTTCACCGGCTGCTCCACCGTCTGCCCGGTGCAGGCGCTGGCGATGGCGCACGCGCAAAAGCGCCTGGGCAATGCGCTGGGCGCGCGGGTGGCGTTGGTGTCCATCTCCATCGACTGGTACGGCGACACCGAGCAGGACATCCGCCGCTTCGCCGCCGCGCACGGTGCCGGTACGCACTGGCATTTCCTCAAGGCGCCGCCGGCCACGGTGGACGCGGTGCGCGAAGGCTTCGACGCCTACGCGCCGCAGCGCGACAACCATCCGCCGGTGGTCGCCGTCGGCCGCGCCGGCAGCCGCGAATGGAGCCGGCTCTATGGGCTGCCCTCGGGCGACACGATCGCGGACGAGATCGGCGCGTGGTTGGCCTGAGGCGGCAGGCGGCCGGCCTGCTGCTGGGCCTGGCCTGCGCCACGGTGGCGGCACAGGCCGATGCTCCCGGCCGCCAGCTGTACCAGCACGGCCGAGGCCAGGATCCGGTCGCCGTCAGTCTTGGCGATCCGCCCGTGCGCGTGCCGGAAGAACGCTATGCCTGCGCGCGTTGCCATGGGGCCAGCGGCATGGGAGGAAGCGAAGGCGGGATCGCCGCGCCGGCGCTGGCCGCGAATGGGCCGTCCGGCGAAGCGCGGCTGGCCTGGCTCGAAGCCGCGCTGCGCGAAGGCCGTGGCCGCGACGGCCGCAGGCTGTTGCCGGCGATGCCGCGCTATGCCCTGTCGCGGCGCGACCTGGTGGCGCTGGCCGATTATCTTTCGCGCCTGCCCTATGCCGCGCAGCCGGGCCTGGATCCGCACCGGCTGCGGATCGCACTGGACATGTCGGGCACGCCGTTCCCGCCGGCCGGACAGGCCTGGTTGCGTGCCGACCTGCGGGCGACGGTGGAGCGGCTCAATCGCGAAGGCGGGCTGTTCGGTCGCACCCTGGAACTGGTGGACGACGACCGCGACGCCTACTTCGGTTT
Organism: Pseudoxanthomonas putridarboris; assembly: GCF_038321125.1. NCBI lineage: Bacteria > Pseudomonadati > Pseudomonadota > Gammaproteobacteria > Lysobacterales > Lysobacteraceae > Pseudoxanthomonas > Pseudoxanthomonas putridarboris. The sequence continues at coordinate 339,314 of NZ_JBBWWT010000003.1, forward strand.
GGGCTGGGTCGCCGATCCCGGACGCGGCCTGCCGCACCTGGCCGTGCGCGCGCCGCCGGACCCGGCTGCCCCGCCCTGCAACGGCTGTTGCGCCACCCTGCATCCCGGCCTCGCCGCGCAACTGGATTGGCTGCGCACCCATCTGCGCGACCAGGGCCTGACGCCGGCGTTGCAAGGTTCGTTGGCGGGTGCGCTGGGCGCGGCCGATGCTTCCACCGACCAGCCGACCGCCACGGTTTATGTGGGCGATCCTGCTGGATTGCCCTCACCCCGTATAGACGCGCCGGTCTACGCCTTCGCCGACCTCGGCCTGCCGGCTGTCCCGCGCGACGACGTACTGCTGGTTTCGCCGGTCGAGCTGCACGAACAGATGGCGGAGGTCGAACGCCTGCAACAGGCCGAACAGGCGTTGCGCGCCTCGCCGCGCCTGGCCACCGCCGCGGTGGAACTGCGCAAGGCACTGGCGCTGTTCGTGGAGGCACTGGCGTCGAGCGGCCGCCAGGCGAGCGCGGCCGAGGTATGCGCGCGGCTGCTGGCGCAAGCCCCGGCGCGGCAGCGGGTGAGCCTGCTGCGGCTCTCCGACGGCACGGTGGTCGCATCCGGCGAGCCGTGACATCTTATTCCCTTGGGCTACGTCGACATGAACATCGAAACAGACATCACCGCTTCCGGTACGTTCCGCATCGGAGGAGACATCCGGATCCACCGCCTGGGCTTCGGCGCCATGCGCATCACCGGCCCCGGCATCTGGGGAGCGCCCGCCGATCAGGCGGAAGCGCTGCGCACCCTGCGGCGCCTTCCGGAACTGGGCGTCGACTTCATCGACACGGCCGACTCCTACGGTCCGGACGTATCGGAACTGCTGATCCATGAAGTGCTGCATCCTTACGATGGCCTGCTGGTCGCCACCAAGGGCGGCCTGAACCGTGGCGGCCCGGACCAGTGGGGCATCGATGGCCGCCCCGAGCGCCTGGTAGAACAGGCGCTGCGCAGCCGGGACAAGCTGGGCGTCGAAACCATCGCGCTCTGGCAGCTCCATCGCGTCGATCCGACGGTTCCCCGCGACGAGCAGTTCGCGGCCGTGCGGCAACTGTTCGACGAGGGCGTGATCCGCCACGCCGGGCTCAGCGAAGTATCCGTTGACGACATCGAGCAAGCCCGCCGGTTCTTCCCGGTCGCCACCGTGCAGAACCGCTACAACCTCACCGATCGGGCCAGCGAGGACGTGCTGGCCTACTGCGAAGCGCACGCCATCGGTTTCATCCCCTGGTATCCGCTCGGCGCCGGCGACCTGGCGCGAAGCGACTCGCCGTTGCAGGCGGTGGCGCGGCGCCATGGCGCGAGCCCGGGGCAGATCGCGCTGGCCTGGCTGCTTCGCCGCAGCCCGGTGATGCTGCCGATTCCCGGCACGTCCAAGGTGGCCCATCTCGAGCAGAACGTCGCCGCGGCCGCCATCGCGCTGTCCGACGAGGACTACGCCTCGCTCGATGCGATGGGCAGTCGCGGCTGACGCATCGCCAGGCCATGGGCGACGCAGCGCATGCGCGCGGTTTCAGCACGACTCCGTTGCGTCTCCCTTTACCCACACGAAGATCGCCTTGAACACCGGCGCGAGGCCCTTCGCCTTGGAGGTGATCTCGTATTCGACCCGGGGCGGGACTTCCGGGTAGACGGTACGGACCACCATGCCGTCCTGTTCCAGTTCGCGCAGCTGGCTGGTGAGCATGTGCTGGGTGATGCCGGGCAGCGCCCGCCGCAGTTCGTTGAAGCGATGGACGTGCTGGCTGAGCAACCAGAGGATCTCCAGCTTCCACTTGCCGTTGAACGTGCGGATCGCATCGCGGATATCCGTGTTGAACGCGTTGCAGTTCTCCACGTTGTCGTGCTCGTCGGTACGTTTTTCCATACCTGGTACTGATTTCCATCCTTCTTGTTGGCGGGTATCGCCGCGCCTAGATTACTCCGCACCCATCAGTGGCGCTCGATGAGCGACGCCCGACAAACGAGAAACCATTCCATGAACATCCTCCACATCGATTCCAGCATACAAGGCGAGCAGTCGGTCAGCCGGCAGCTTTCGGCGGCGATCGTCGCGCGGCTAAAGGAGCTTTCGCCCTCGGCCAGCGTCGTCTACCGCGACCTGGCGCGCGAGCCGATCCCGCAGTTCTCGCCGGCCATCGCGCAGGGACAACAGTCCGATGTCCTCGCAAGCGTGCTGGATGAAGTGCTGCAGGCCGACACCATCGTCGTCGGCGCGCCGATGTACAACTTCAGCGTGCCGTCCCAGCTCAAGTCGTGGCTGGATGCGCTGGTGGTGCCGGGACGCACCTTCCGCTACGAGAACGGCGGCGTCGAAGGCCTGCTGGGCGGCAAGCGCGTGATCATCGCCTCTTCCCGTGGCGGCTTCTACGGCCCGGAGACGCCCTATGCGGCGGCCGACCATCAGGAACCCCTTCTGCACAGCCTGCTCGGCTTCCTCGGCATCACCGACATCGACGTAGTGCGCGCCGAAGGCGTCCGCATGGGCGACGAGCAGGCGACCAGCGCGATCGCTTCGGCACTGGAGCGCGTCGCCGCGATCGAGCGCCCGCTGGCCGCCTGATTCGGCAAGACCTCACGCGGCTGGAATGCGCGGGCGACGCGCTGCTTCCGGACAGCGCGGCCGCCCCCTCCGTCCTCCCGCCGTCCCGGCGAGGTTCGGGCCCAGGCGGCAGCGGGGAAGACGGAACCATTGATTCCAATCAATGCCCCGCGCCGATGGCCGCCCTAGCCTGTCGCCATGGCTTCGCCCTTCCCTCCTCCGCTGTTCGACCCGGACCTGTTGCGGCGCCATGACCGGCCCGGGCCGCGGTACACCTCCTATCCCACCGCGCCGCAGTTCAGCGCGGCGTTCGGGCCCGAGCAACTGCGCCAGCACGTGGCCGCCAGCAACCGCAGCGACCGCCCACTGTCCCTCTATGTCCACGTACCGTTCTGCAGCAGTCCCTGCTTCTACTGCGGCTGCAACCGCGTCATCACCCGCGACAAGGCGCGCGGCGAACTCTACCTGGACTACCTGTATCGCGAGATCGCCCGCATGGCGCCGCTGTTCGATGGCGGGCGACCGGTGGTGCAGCTGCATTTCGGTGGCGGCACGCCCAACTTCCTGACACCGGAACAGATCGCCGACTGCGTGGCCGAGCTGCGCAGCCAGTTTTCCTTCGCCGGCCCGGACGTGCTGGACTGCTCCATCGAACTCGACCCGCGTTTCGTCGGCCCGGACGACATCGCCGCGCTGGCCAGCGCAGGCTTCAACCGCGCCAGCCTGGGCGTGCAGGATTTCGATCCGGACGTACAGAAAGCCGTCAACCGCGTGCAGGGCGTGGAGGAAACGCTGGCCATCATCGCCGCGTGCCACGGGCACGGCATCGGCTCGGTCAACGTCGACCTGATCTATGGCCTGCCCAGGCAGACGCGCGAAGGCTTCGAGCGCACGCTGGAGATCACCCTGCGGGCACGGCCGGAGCGCATCGCCGTGTACAGCTACGCGCACCTGCCGGCGCTGTTCAAGCCGCAGCAACGCATCCGTCTGGAGGACCTCCCCAGCGTCGAGGACAAGCTGTCGCTGCTGCACAGCGCCATCGACAGACTGGTGGCCGCCGGCTACGTCTACATCGGCATGGACCACTTCGCCCTGCCCGGCGACGAACTGGCGCGCGCGCAGGCGCGCGGCGGGCTGCATCGCAACTTCATGGGTTACACCACCCACGCCGAAAGCGACCTGGTCGGCTTCGGGGTCAGCGCCATCAGCCACATCGACGACAGTTTCAGCCAGAACCCGCGCGACATCGCCAGCTGGGAACACGCCATCGACGACGGCCGGCTGCCGGTCTGGCGCGGGATGGCGCTGGGCCGGGACGACGTGCTGCGCGCCGATGTCATCCAGCAGTTGATGTGCCATGGCGAACTGGACTACGCCACGATCGGCAGGCGCCATGGCATCGACTTCGCCGAATACTTCGCCGATGCGCTGGCGCGGCTCCCCGCGCTGGAGGAAGACGGGCTGCTGGAGTTCACCGCGACCGGTTTCCGGGCCACGCCGCGCGGCCGGTTGCTGCTGCGCGTGATCGCGATGTGCTTCGACCGCTATCTGCCTGCCGATCCGCCGCCCGACGCGCCGCGGTTCTCGAGGACCGTCTGATTTCCTGCCACCCCACTCCCTGGAGCCTCCCGATGAATGCCCTGTCCCGCGGCCTCGCCGCGCTTGTCTTGCTGCTCGCCGCGTCCGCCACTCAGGCGGCGGACAATTGCACCATCGCGCTGAAAGCCGACGACGCGATGAAGTACGACCTGTCCGCCGTCACCGTGTCGGCGTCCTGTCCGGCCATCCGCATCGAACTGGTCCACACCGGCAAGCTGCCGGTCGCCGCGATGGGCCACAACGTGGTGATCACCGCGGCGACGGACGTGGCGGCCGTCGCGAGCGCCGGATTGAAAGCCGGCGCGGCGGCGCACTACCTGCCGAAGGACGATGCCCGCATCATCGCCTCGACCGTCATGATCGGCGGCGGCCAGACGGCCAGCGCCAGCTTCTCCGGCAGGAAGCTGGTGGCCGGTGGCGACTATGCCTTCTTCTGCAGCTTCCCCGGCCACTCGGCCTTGATGAAGGGCAAGGTGAACGTGGTGAAGTGATGCCCGTGGCTCGGCGGCATGGCCGATGGAGGGGACGCCGGTTTCCCCGTGAAGCCTTGCCGCAGGCCGGGTTCGCCCTGCGTCGGTCGGTGGCGATGGCTTACCAGAACGGCGCGCGCATGGCGGTGCGGGCGCCCAGCCATACCAGCGTCAATCCCAGCACCATGCTCAGCAGCAGGTAGCCCAACAGCAAGGCACTGCGGTCGGCGCGCGCGAACAGCAGGCACTCCGCCATCAGCGCCGAGAACGTTGTCAGCCCGCCTATCAGGCCGACCATCAGGAACGCGCGCCAGTAGACGGCGGAAGGACCGCGCGTCTCCAGCCAGACCAGCAGGAAGCCCGCGACGAACGAGCCCACCATGTTGACCGCGAAGGTGCCCCACGGGAAACCGCTGCCCAGTTGCCGCAGCAGCACGCCGCCCACCCAGAACCGCCCCGCCGCGCCGAGCGCGCCGCCCACCATGACCAGCCCCAGTTGCTGCCACCAGATCACGGTCGGCATCGGTCACTTCTCTCCCTGTCCCTCGTGGCCACTGGATTCGCGCGCCTGCCGACGTGCTTCGCGCAGGCGCTCCAGCTTTTCCTTCAGCTTGATCTCCAGCCCGCGTTCCACCGGCTGGTAGTACACCTGTTCGCCCATCGCATCGGGGAAGGCGGTCTGGTCCAGCGCGATGCCGCCTTCGGCATCGTGGTCGTACTGGTAGCCGGTGCCGTAGCCGAGTTCCTTCATCAGCTTGGTCGGCGCGTTGCGCAGGTGCATGGGCACGTCCTGCGTGCCGTATTCGCGCACGTCGCGCTTGGCCGCGTTGAAGGCCATGTAGCCGGCGTTGGACTTGGCGGTGCTTGCCAGGTAGATGACCAGTTGCGCCAGCGCCAGGTCGCCTTCCGGGCTGCCCAGGCGGTCGTAGGTATCCCAGGCGTCGATGGCCATCTGCAGGGCGCGCGGGTCGGCCAGGCCGATGTCCTCCACCGCCATGCGGGTCATGCGCCGCGCCAGGTAGGCCGGGTCGCAACCGCCATCCAGCATGCGCGCCAGCCAGTACACGGCGCCATCCGGGTTGGAACTGCGCACCGACTTGTGCAGCGCCGAGATCTGGTCGTAGAACTGCTCGCCGCCCTTGTCGAAGCGGCGCGTGCGGTCGGCCAGCACCTGCACCAGCGTCTGCGGGGTGATGCGGTTGCCTTCGTCCGCGGCCAGTTCGGCCGCGATCTCCAGCAACGTCAGCGCACGACGCACGTCGCCATCGGCGGCGCCGGCGATCTCGCGCAGCGCGTCGTCGTCCACCTGCAGGCCCTGCCCACCGAAGCCGCGTTCGCCGTCGTCCAGCGCCTGCCGCAGCGCGTGCCGGATATCGTCCACGGAGACGGCCTCCATTACGTGCACACGGCAGCGCGACAGCAGCGCGGAGTTCAGCTCGAAGGAGGGATTCTCGGTGGTGGCGCCGACGAAGATGATGGTGCCGCGCTCGATGTGCGGCAGGAACGCATCCTGCTGAGCCTTGTTGAAGCGATGCACCTCGTCCACGAACAGCACCGTGCGGCGGCCGCCGGCGAAACGCTGCGCGGCCTCGGCCAGCACCTGGCGCACTTCCGGCAGGCCGGACAGCACCGCGGAGATCGCCTTGAACTCGGCATCGGCGTACTTGGCCAGCAACAGCGCCAGCGTGGTCTTGCCGCAGCCGGGCGGCCCCCACAGGATCATCGAATGCACGTGGCCGGATTCCACCGCGCGGCGCAAGGCGCTGCCGGGCGCCAGCAGGCGGCGCTGGCCGACCATTTCGTCCAGCGTGCGCGGGCGCATGCGCTCGGCCAGCGGGCGCAACGCCTCGTTGTCGACGCTCAGCAGGTCGGCCTGCGGTTCGAGTGGGATGCGGGTTCTGGCCACGCGCCCATTGTAGCGTCGCGCAGGTACCGGTTCTGTCCGCGATTCGCGGAGTCGCCCCGCGGACGGCTCAGGGGCCGCCGACCACGTCCACGCCCGGCGCCGGTTCGTACTTGAAGGTGCCGGCGGCGAAGGAGGGATTCCGCTTCCAGCCGGCGAAGCTGATCTCGGTACGCTGGCCCACCGCGTCCTTCACTTCCATCTTCACCAGCGCGCCATCGTCGAAGGCCAGGCGCGCGGTCTGGAAGCTGGCGTCGCCCTCCCGCTTCGGCGTCAGGGTCAGCCACTGCAGGCCGCCCTGCCCCGGCGCTTCGCTGACGTTGAACTGCTGGTCCAGCTTGCCCGGATCGATCAGCGCCGCGAGCGGGCTGTTCTCTTCCTCGATGCCCTGCTCGCGCACCGTGGCCTGCTGCAGGTCGGGGTCGTAGACCCAGACCTTGCCGCCATCGGCCACGATCAGTTGTTCGTAGGGCCTGTTGTATTCCCAGCGGAACAGGCGCGGCGCCGACATCGCGACGCGGCCGCTGGAGCTTTCCTTCAACTTGCCGCCGCCATCGAACACCTGCTGGGTGAACTGCCCGTCCAATCCCTTCAGGCCGGTGGTGAAGGTCTTCAGTTCGTCGCGCGCGCCGGCGAAGGCGCTGCCGGCGATCAGGGCGGTGGCGAGGATGGCGTAGCGGGCGGTGCGGAGCATGGCGGGTTCCGGTGGAGACAGGATGGATGAAGTGTGGCGGGGGAAAACTGAACAGGAGGAAATGAAGCCCGAATGTGTTCAGGGCCAGCATCGCCTCCCATCACTGTGGGAGCGACGTGAGTCGCGACCGGAAAACCTGGATGCGCAAGACAAAACCCCTGAGGCACTCATCTGCCTCGATCCGTGTCCGAGGGCTTTGCTGTTCATCGTCGCGACTCACGTCGCTCCCACATGGAAAACATTCCCGCATGGGAAACATCCACGAGGACAGTGACGATTACCGCGGCGGCGGCGGCGCCAGCACCTGGCGGTCGCCGTTGTGTTCGGGCGGGCTGACCACGCCGGCCGCTTCCATCGCCTCGATCAGGCGGGCGGCGCGGTTGTAGCCGATCTTCAATCGGCGCTGGACGCCGGAGATCGACGCGCGGCGGCTCTCGGTGACGATCTTCACCGCCTCGTCGTACAGCGGGTCGGACTCGTCGCCACCACCGCCGCCGGATTCGGGCAGGCCGGTCGGGCCGACGACGATGCCGTCGCCCATGGTCTGCACTTCCTCCAGCACGCCTTCGATGTAGTCGGCGCTGCCGCTGGCCTTGAGATGCTCGACCACGCGGTGCACTTCCTCGTCGCTGACGAAGGCGCCGTGGATGCGCTCGGGCATGGCGGTGCCCGGCGGCAGGTACAGCATGTCGCCGTGGCCCAGCAGCGTCTCCGCGCCGGACTGGTCCAGGATGGTGCGCGAGTCGATCTTCGAGCTGACCTGGAAAGCGATGCGGGTGGGGATGTTGGCCTTGATCAAACCGGTGATCACGTCCACCGACGGGCGCTGCGTGGCCAGGATCAGGTGGATGCCGGCCGCACGCGCCTTCTGCGCCAGGCGGGCGATCAATTCCTCGACCTTCTTGCCGACGATCATCATCATGTCGGCGAATTCGTCGATGAAGATGACGATGAACGGCATCGGCTCCAGCGGGCGCGGCGCTTCGGCCAGGTCCGGGTTCGGCTTGAACAGCGGGTCCATCATCGGCTGGCCGGCGTCCTGCGCGTCCTTCACTTTTTTGTTGAAGCCGGCCAGGTTGCGCACGCCCACCGCGCTCATCAGCTTGTAGCGGCGCTCCATCTCGGCCACGCACCAGCGCAGGCCGTTGGCGGCCTCCTTCATGTCAGTGACCACCGGCGCCAGCAGGTGCGGGATGCCCTGGTAGACGCTGAGCTCCAGCATCTTCGGGTCGATCATCAGCATGCGCAGGTCTTTCGGCGAGGCCTTGTACAGCAGGCTCAGCACCATCGCGTTGACCGCCACCGACTTGCCCGAACCGGTGGTGCCGGCCACCAGCAGGTGCGGCATGCGCGCCAGGTCGGCCACCGTGGGCCGGCCGGCGATGTCCTTGCCCAGCGCCAGCGTCAGCACGCTGCCGGACTTATCGTATTCCTTCGAGCGCAGCAGTTCGGAGAGGAAGATCATCTCGCGGCTGGTGTTGGGGATCTCCAGGCCGATCACCGACTTGCCCGGGATCACGTCCACCACGCGCACCGACTTCACCGACAGGCCGCGCGCGATGTCCTTGTCCAGCGAACTGATCTGGCTGACCTTCACGCCCGGCGCCGGTTCCATCTCGAAACGGGTGATGACCGGGCCCGGATAGGCGCCGACCACCTGCGCGTCGATGCGGAAGTCCTTCAGCTTGAATTCGATCTGCCGCGACAGCGTTTCCAGGGTTTCCTCGGAATAGCCCTTGGTCTGCGGCTTGGGATCGTCCAGCAGCGACAGCGGCGGCAGGCCGGATTCGTCGCCGCCGGTGCCGTGGAACAACGGGATCTGCTGTTCGCGCTTGGCGCGCTCGCTCTTCTCGATGACCGGCGCCGGCGGCGGCTCGATCCTCACCGGATCGCGCTTGGCGCGCGCCACGGCGTCGATCTTGCGGACGATCTCGCGTTCCTCGCGCATCGCGCGGGTCTGCTGCCACTCGTTGGCCTGCTGGCTGCCGCGACGGAACAGGTCCGGGACCATCAACACGTACTTGCCGATGCGCTCCATCACCGCGAACCACGACAGGCCGGTCGACAGCGTCACCGACACCAGGAACAGCACCAGCAGGAACAGGTTGCCGCCCAGGCTGCCGAACCCGGCCAGCAGCGACTTGCCCACCAGCGAGCCGAGGATGCCGCCCGCCCCTTCGGGCAGCGCGGCCGCGGAAACGCCGCGCAGGTACAGCAGGCCGCTGGCGGAAATCAGGAACCCCACCATGCCGACCAGCCGCAGCGCCGGCCCCAGGTCCGCATCGCCATCGCCGTCGCTGTCCATGCCGAACAGCGCGATCCACGCCACCGCGCCCAGGATGACCGGCAGCAGGAAGGCCACGTAACCGCAGAACGCCAGCAGCATGGCCGACACCCAGGCCCCGGCCAGGCCGCCCATGTTCCTGACCGGCGCGGTCAGGCTGCCAGCCTGCGACCAGCTCGGGTCGGTGGGCGAAAAGGTGAAGAGGCTGGCCAGCAGGTACAGCAGCAACGGCGCGATGGCGATCAGCGCCAGGTCGCGCCACAGTTTCTGGCGGCGCGGATTGGCGGCGGCCTGCTTGCGCGCGGCCGCGTTGGCGCCCTTGGATTTGCCGCTTTCCGGGAGCTGTTTTGCCACCTTTCGATCAGACCTTAGGAAAATGTCATTAGTCCTTGATAATAAACGAATCAGAGGCGGATATCAGCCACCCCATGATCCGCCTCCGTTACCGCATCGCGGGCCTGCATACAAAAAACGCCGCGCCTCGAGGCACAGCGTCATGTCGAACAGGGGAACCGGCCCATGCACCACCGCTTTCCATCCGCGTGCCTTGATTAGACCTGACCGCACCGCCACTCTATGCGCCTGCGAGCAGCGCGTGATGGCGGCACCGCATGCCTGTTTTCCACCCTTTCGCGAGTATACATGAGCACTTCGAAGCACTGCCGCCTGCTGATCCTGGGCTCCGGCCCCGCCGGTTGGACCGCCGCCGTCTACGCCGCCCGCGCCAACCTGAAGCCCGTCGTGATCACCGGCCTGCAGCAGGGTGGCCAGCTGATGACCACCACCGAAGTGGACAACTGGCCGGGCGATGCCCATGGCCTGATGGGCCCGGACCTGATGTCGCGCATGCAGGCGCATGCCGAGCGTTTCGAGACCGAGGTGATCTTCGACCATATCCATACCGCCGACCTGTCGCAGCGGCCGTTCAAGCTGATCGGCGACAGCGGCGAGTACACCGCCGACGCCCTGATCATCGCCACCGGCGCCACCGCCAAGTACCTGGGCCTGCCCTCCGAAGAGGCCTTCAAGGGCCGCGGCGTGTCCGCCTGCGCCACCTGCGACGGCTTCTTCTACCGCGACCAGGACGTGGCCGTGATCGGCGGCGGCAACACCGCCGTGGAGGAAGCGTTATACCTGTCCAACATCGCCCGCAAGGTCTACCTGGTGCACCGCCGCGACACCCTGCGCGCGGAAAAGATCATGCAGGACAAGCTGTTCGCCAAGATCCAGGCCGGCAAGATCGAGCCGGTCTGGCACCACACCGTGGACGAAGTGCTGGGCAACGACGCCGGCGTGACCGGCATCCGGGTGAAGTCGGTGCAGGACGGCGGCACGCGCGACATCGACGTGCACGGCTTCTTCGTCGCCATCGGCCATACGCCCAATACCGGCCTGTTCGAAGGCCAGCTGGACATGAGCAACGGCTACCTGAAGATCCGTTCCGGCATCGAGGGCAACGCCACCGCCACCACCATCCCCGGCGTGTTCGCCGCCGGCGACGTCACCGACCAGCACTACCGCCAGGCCATCACCTCGGCCGGGTTCGGCTGCATGGCGGCGCTGGACGCGGAGCGGTTCCTGGACAAGGATAGTTAGGCCTGCGGCACGGATGCGCACGAACTACGTCCTGATTGACTACGAGAATGTGCAGCCGAAGAACCTGGTGCTGCTGGAGGCCGAGCATTTCCGCGTGAAAGTGTTCATCGGTGCATCACTTGCGAAATTGCCGATCGATCTGGTGACTGCCATGCAGTCGCTGGGCAACCGGGCGGAGTACGTCCGCATCTCCGGCAACGGACCGAATGCGCTCGATTTTCACATCGCCTATTACATCGGCCGGATATCGGCAGCTGATCCCGAGTCGTTCTTCCACATCATCTCGAAGGACACGGGCTTCGACCCATTGATCGCGCATCTAAAGGACAGAGGTGTCTACAGCAAGCGATCTGCATCGATCGACGCGATCCCCATTCTGCGCGCCCTCACTGAATCGCCCAGGGACGAACAAGTGGACGGCGTGATCGATAAGCTTAGGGGCATGCCAAAGAGCCGCCCGCAGAAGGACAAGACACTACGGACGATGATCTCGGCGTGGTTCGGCAAGAAACTGGACGACGTTGCACTGGACCGGATAATCGGTGAACTGTCCAGGCGCGGCGTCATCGCCCTGGACCAGGGCAAGGTTCGCTACACCCTTCCCGCCTGACCTTGCAGACAGTCGCTTTCCCGACACTCGCCAGTATCCCGGCCACGGCATGGGATGCTTTGCATGGGGGTCGCAACCCGTTCGTCTCCCACGCCTTTCTGCACGGGCTGGAACAGCACGGCTGCCTGCGCGAAGACTGGGGCTGGACGCCGCGCCACCTGACGCTGTGGGAAGGCGATGCCCTGGTGGCCGCGGCGCCGGGCTACCTGAAGCACAACTCGCACGGCGAATTCGTGTTCGACCATGCCTGGGCCCATGCCTATGCGCGGCACGGGCTGGACTACTTCCCGAAATGGCTGGGCGCGGTGCCCTACTCGCCCGTGACCGGTCCGCGCCTGCTGACCGCGCGCCCGGACCTGCAAGGCCACTTGCTGCAGGCCATCACCACGGAAGCCACGGCACACGGATTGTCCTCGGCCCACGTCAACTTCCACACCGAAGAGGAAGACCATGCCTTCCCGCCGGGCTGGCTGCCGCGTACCGACGTGCAGTACCACTGGCGCAACCCCGGCCATTGGCGGGACTTCGATGGCTTCCTGGCCGATTTCGACCACAAGCACCGCAAGAACATCCGCCAGGAACGCGCCAAGGTGCAGCGGGCCGGCGTGACGTTCCGGGTGGTGCACGGCGACGAGGCCAGCGATGAGGACCTGGAGGCGATGTTCGGTTTCTATCTGCGCACGTTCCGTGATTACGGCAACTCGCCCGCCCTGACCCTGCCCTTCCTGCGGCACCTTGCGCAGACGATGCCGCGGCAACTGGTCTTCTTCCTGGCCGACCACGACGGCCAGCCCATCGCCGGAGCGCTCTGCCTGCGCGGCGGCGACACGCTGTACGGACGCTACTGGGGCGCGGACGCGGCGCTGCCCGGACTGCATTTCGAGACCTGCTACTACCAGGGCATCGACTACTGCCTGCGCGAAGGCCTGACGGCGTTCGAACCCGGCGCGCAGGGCGAGCACAAGATCGCCCGCGGTTTCCTGCCCACGTTCGTGCGCAGCCGTCACTGGATCGCCCATCCGGAGTTCGCCCTGGCGCTGGCGCAGTGGTGCGAAGAGGAGACCCGTGCGGTGCGGCGGTACGCCCGGACACTGGATGCGCACTCGCCGTTCAAACGCTCCGTGTAGGAGCGCCCGAGGGCGCTCCTACAATGGGGGCATGAGCCAGCATCCCTTTCTGTTGCCGGACGATCCGCACGCACCGTTCCCGCCAGCGCATCTCGCCCTTCGCCAGCCGGACGGTTTGCTGGCGGTCGGCGGCGACCTGTCGGTGCCGCGCCTGCTCAACGCGTACCGCGGCGGCATCTTCCCGTGGTTCTCCGAGGACCAGCCGCTGCTGTGGTGGTCGCCCGACCCGCGCATGGTGTTCCATACGCAGGACGTCAGGCTGTCCTCCCGCTTCCGCCGCGGCTTGCGCCGGTCGGACTGGGAGGTGCGTGCCGACACCGCCTTCGCGCAGGTGGTCGCCGCCTGCGCCCAGGCGCCACGCCCCGGCCAGCAGGGCACCTGGATCACCCGCGACATGCAGGCGGCCTACGGCGAACTGCACCGGTTGGGCCATGCGCACTCGGTGGAGGTGTTCGACGGCGGCGAACTGGTCGGCGGCATCTACGGTGTCGCCATCGGCCGGATGTTCTTCGGCGAAAGCATGTTCAGCGGCCGATCCGGCGGCTCGAAGGTGGCGCTGGCGGGACTGGCGCGGCGACTGCTGGAATGGGGATGGCCGCTGATCGACGCGCAGGTGGAAAACGACCACCTGCCGACCCTCGGCGCCGTCTCGATGCCGCGCGACGCCTTCCTGGCCCAAGTGGAATCGCTGGCCAGCGCGGCGGACACGCCGCACGATTGGCAGGCCCGGTTCGGCCGGCTGCCTGCGCGCGACCTGTCCCCTCCCGGTGCGCCCTAACGGAATTTTTGCACGCGGGTCGACTCCGGAGTACAATGCCGGGCTTTATGGCGCCAGCCATTCTCCCGCGGCACACCACAGGTCTACATGTCGAAAGACGACTCCATTGAATTCGAAGGCACCGTCATCGAGACGCTGCCCAACACCATGTTCCGGGTCAAGCTGGAAAACGGGCACGAGATCATCGCCCACATCTCCGGCCGCATGCGCAAGAACTACATCCGCATCCTGACCGGTGACAAGGTGAAGGTCGAAATGACCCCCTACGACCTGACCAAGGGTCGTATCACCTATCGCATGAAATAATTTTCATAAGTGTTTGATTGGAAAGCGGCCGACGGCCGCTTTCCGCGTTCTGGAAACTTGCATCGAGGAACCCGTGACCAACGGCACCGGGTCGGTGGTCATGGCGACTTCAGGCAGATTCGCCGGGGCGGCGACCGCTTCAGCATGGCGCAGCGTTCAATCCCGGACGCTGACCAAGAAGAGAGCCGCCATGAACTCCCGTCGCCCTGCCCCCTTCCTGCTTGCGCTTGCGCTGGCATTCGCCGCCGCACCGATGGCCGCCGCCGCGGGCGAAGCGATCACCGACTGCGTGGACCTTGGCAACGATCAGGAAATCGTGCGCGCGGCCGGCGGGCAGCAATTCTTCCTCCGCAACGGCAGCGACCACTACCGCGTCGCGTTCCAGCAAAGTTGCAGTTCCATCACCACCACCTCGCGCATCGATATCAGCACCGAGGGCCAGGCCAACCGGCTGTGCGCCGACGACACGCGCGTGCAGACCAACCGCGACACCTGCCGGGTCGCTTCCGTCGAGACGATCAGCGCCGAGGAATTCACCAAGCGCAAGAAGCGCAGCAGACGCTGAAGCCCACTACGTGGGAAAGAAGAAAGGCGGCCCATGGGCCGCCTTTCTTTTTCAGCGAACGGAACCGGCGAGGATCACACCGTCGCCGGCAACAACCGCTCCGGCTCGGCCTGCGCGTCCACCACCAGCTCGCCATCGCGCACGTCGATGCTGACGCGGCCGCCGTTGATCAGCTTGCCGAACAGCAGTTCGTCGGCCAGCGGTCGCTTGACCTTGTCCTGGATCAGGCGCGCCATCGGGCGGGCGCCCATCAGCGGGTCGAAACCGTGCTGGGCCAGCCAGTCGCGCGCCGCCGGCGTGGCCGACAGGCTGACGTGCTTCTCCTGCAACAGCATTTCCAGCTCGATGATGAACTTGTCCACCACCCGCAGGATGTGGTCGAAGCCCAGGCCCTGGAACTGCACGATGGCGTCCAGGCGGTTGCGGAACTCCGGCGTGAAGCTGCGCCGGATGACTTCCATCGCATCGGTGGAATGGTCTTGCCGGGTGAAGCCGATGGTGCGGCGCGAGGCCTGGGCGGCGCCCGCGTTGGTGGTCATCACCAGGATGACGTTCTTGAAGTTGGCCTCGCGCCCGTTGGTGTCGGTCAGCACGCCGCGGTCCATGACCTGCAAGAGGATGTTGAAGATGTCCGGATGGGCCTTCTCCACCTCGTCCAGCAGCAGCACGCAATGCGGCGTCTTGACGATCTTCTCGGTCAGCAGGCCGCCCTGGTCGAAGCCCACGTAGCCCGGAGGCGCGCCGATCAGGCGACTGACCGAATGCGGCTCCATGTACTCGCTCATGTCGAAGCGGACCAGTTCGATGCCCAGTTGCAGGGCGAGCTGCTTGGTCACCTCGGTCTTGCCCACGCCGGTGGGGCCGGCGAACAGGAAGTTGCCGATCGGCTTGTCCGGGTTGCCCAGGCCGCTGCGCGCAAGCTTGATGGCCGAGGCCAGCGTCTCGATGGCCGGGTCCTGGCCGAAGATCACCATCTTCAGGTTGCGCTCCAGGTGCTGCAGCACGTCCTTGTCGGACGAGGACACCTGCTTGGCCGGAATGCGAGCCATCTTGGCCACGATGGTCTCGATCTCCTCGACGTCGATCAGTTCCTTGCGCGTTTCCAGCGGCAGCAGCCGCTGGCGGGCGCCGGCCTCGTCGATCACGTCGATGGCCTTGTCCGGCAGCAGGCGGTCGCCGATGTGCTTGACCGACAGGTCCACCGCCGCCTGCAGCGCGTCGTCGGCGTAGGTCACGCCGTGGTGCGCCTCGTACTTGGGCTTCAGGCCTTGCAGGATCTCGTAGGTCTCGCCCACGGTGGGCTCGACGATGTCGATCTTCTGGAAGCGCCGGGCCAGCGCCCGGTCCTTCTCGAAGATGCCGCGGTATTCCTGGAACGTGGTCGAGCCGATGCAGCGCAGCTCGCCCGACGCCAGCGCCGGCTTGATCAGGTTGCTGGCGTCCATGGTGCCGCCGCTGGCGGAACCGGCGCCGATGATGGTGTGGATCTCGTCCACGAACAGGATCGCGCCGGGGATCTTCTTGATCGCCGCCAGCACGCCCTTCAGGCGCTTCTCGAAGTCGCCGCGGTACTTGGTGCCCGCCACCAGCGCGCCCAGGTCCAGCGAGTAGATGGTGGCGTCCAGCAGCACGTCCGGCACCTCGCCGTCGACGATCCGCTTGGCCAGGCCTTCGGCCAGGGCGGTCTTGCCCACGCCGGCCTCGCCGACGTACAGCGGGTTGTTCTTGCGGCGGCGGCACAGCACCTGGATGGTCCGCTCGACCTCGTCGCTGCGGCCCACCAGCGGGTCGATGCGGCCCTGGCGGGCCATGTCGTTGAGGTTGCTGGCGAATTCCGTCAGCGCGTCGCCCTTGCCCTCGCCTTCGGCGCCTTCGGCCTTGCCCTCGCCGTCCTGCTGGCTGGCGCCCTCGTTCTCCTCACCCTGCTTGGCGATGCCGTGCGACAGGTAGTTGACGATGTCCAGCCGGGTCACGTCCTGCTGGTTGAGGAAGTAGACCGCGTGGGAGTCCTTTTCGCCGAAGATGGCGACCAGCACGTTGGCGCCGGTGACCTCCTTCTTGCCCGACGACTGCACGTGGTACACGGCGCGCTGCAGCACGCGCTGGAAGCCCAGCGTGGGCTGGGTGTCGCGGCCATCGTCCTCGGCCAGGCGCGACACGGAGGCCTCGATGGCCTGTTCCAGGTCCTCGCGCAGGCGCAGGGCATCGGCGCCGGTGGCCTTGAGCACGGCCTGGGCGGACGGGTTTTCCAACAGGGCGAGCAACAGGTGCTCGACGGTCATGAACTCGTGGCGCGCCTCGCGGGCGCGCTTGTAGCACTGACCGATGGTTTGTTCGAGGTCTTTGCTGAACATGGTTGCCTCCGGGGCCTATGCCGACAATATGCGGCCTGGCGGGTGGATTTCCATCACCCTACCGGATTTCAGTGTTCAGGAATCGTTGCCTTGTGCGACCTTGGCGGCGCCCCCACACCGGAACCGGACGGCCCGGACACTTGCGTGCCCGGGCCAACTCAGGATTTCTCCATCGTGCACAGCAATGGATGCTGGTTCATACGGGAAAACTCGTTGACCTGGGCCACCTTGGATTCGGCCACCTCGCGCGTGTACACCCCGCAGACCCCGCGCCCGCGGGTGTGGACGTGCAGCATCACCTGGGTGGCCTTTTCCAGGTCCATCGCGAAGAACTGCTGCAACACCAGGACCACGAAGTCCATCGGCGTGTAATCGTCGTTCAGCAGCAGCACCTGGTACAGCGGTGGCGGGGCGACCTCGGGCTTGCTGGTTTCCACCAGTACGCCGTGATCGCGCTCGTTTTCGTTCTTGCGGGCCATGCGTGGATTATACGGGCCCCGCATGGCGCTGGGCTGTACCGCCCGCCGCCCGCGGCATGGACGCGCTGCACGCCCGCCGCCACAATGTGGCTTCCCTTGGCCAAGATCCGATCATGAAGCGAACCGCCCGCCTGTCATTCCTCTCCGTACTGTGCGCGGCGCTGGCCGCCACGCCCGCGCTGGCGGCCGATGCTTCGGTGGAAGCGCGCCTGAAGGCCCGCGGCATCCAGTACGAGCTCGATGACGACGGCGACTACAAGGTCACTTACTCCTACAAGCAGGAGAACCGCACCCAACTGGTCTTCGTCTCCGGCGGCACGGAGCAGGTCAACGGGTTGAGCATCCGCGAGGTCTTCGCCCCGGCCGGCCGCGTGACCGCCGACGGCATCGACGGCAAGAAGGCGCTGGAACTGCTGGCCGAGAGCCGTGGCAAGAAGCTGGGCAGCTGGGAGATCTCCGGCGACGTGCTGTACTTCGCCATCAAGCTGCCCGACAGCGTGGACGCGGCCGCACTGGAAAGCGCCATGGACATCGCGTCGGAAACGGCCGACAACATGGAAATCGAACTGTCCGGCGACAAGGACGAACTGTAAGTGAGCTATCGCGAGGGCCGTTTCTGGCAACCCGACGTGACCGTGGCCACCGTGGTGGTCCGCGACGGCAAGCTGTTGATGGTGGAAGAACGTGCCCAGGGGCGGCTGGTGTTCAACCAGCCCGCCGGCCACCTGGAGCCGGACGAAAGCCTGCTGGAAGCCGCCCGCCGCGAGACGCTGGAAGAGACCGGCTGGGACGTCGAGCCGACCGCCTTCATTGGCGCCTACCAGTGGAAAGCGGTCAATCCCGATGGGAGCGGCGGAAGGCACTACCTGCGCTTCGCGTTCGCCGCCGAGCCGGTGCGCCACGATCCGGCGCGCGCGCTGGACGACGGCATCGTGCGGGCCGTGTGGATGAGCCCCACCGAGCTTCAGCAACAGGCCGACCGCCACCGCAGCCCGCTGGTGTGGCAGGCCGTGCAGGACTATCTGGCGGGCCGTCGTTCGCCGCTTTCGACGCTGCGGCAGATCACATGAAGCGGTTCCCTCGCCCCTGCTCTCTTCCAGTCTCCCCCGCACTCGGGAGAGGTGGGTTCGTGCCATGCGGGTCCGGTCTCGCGGACGTTACGGTGGCCGCATGACATCCAGACCTCGGGTGATCGTCGGTGTCTCGGGCGGCGTGGATTCGTCGGTGGCGGCGCTGCGCCTGGTGCAGCAGGGCGAAAGCGTCGCCGGCCTGTTCATGCAGAATTGGGCCGATGATGGCGATGCGCAGGACAGCGCGAGTGCCGCTGAAGGCAGGAAACCGAAAGCGGCGACCGGCGAATGCCGTGCGGAGGACGACCGCCGCGACGCCGTCGCGGTCTGCGGACGGCTGGGCATCCCCTTCCATTTCCGCGATTTCTCGAAGGAATACTGGCAGGGCGTGTTCGAGCATTTCCTGGCCGAATACGCGGCCGGCCGCACGCCCAACCCGGACGTGCTGTGCAACCGTGAAGTGAAGTTCAAGCATTTCCTCGACGCGGCTCGCGAACTGGGCGCCGAGAAGATCGCCACCGGCCACTACGCTCGCGTGGAGCTGCACAACGGACGTTGGCGGTTGCTGCGCGGCATGGACCGCGGCAAGGACCAGAGTTACTTCCTGCACCAGTTGGGGCAGGCGCAACTGTCGGCCACGCTGTTCCCGATCGGCGAACTGCAGAAGACCGACCTGCGCCGCATCGCGCGCGAGGCCGGCCTGCCCACGCACGACAAGAAGGACTCCACCGGCATCTGCTTCATCGGCGAGCGCGATTTCCGCGAGTTCCTGGGCCGCTACCTGCCGGCCAGGCGCGGCGAGATGCGCGACCCGCAGGGCCACGTGATCGGCGAGCATCCGGGCGTGTTCTACTTCACCCTCGGCCAGCGCGAAGGGCTGCAGATCGGCGGCGTGAAGGGTCGCGCGCAGGCGCCGTGGTACGTGGTCGGCAAGGACGTGGCCGGCAATGTGCTGTACGTGGACCAGGACACGCACAGTCCCTACCTGCATTCCAGCCGGTTGTGGACCGAAGACGCGCACTGGATAGCGGGTGCCCCGCCCGCCGGCACCTTCGAATGCACCGCGCAGACGCGCTACCGCCAGGCCGACGAGGCCTGCGCCGTGCAGGTGCGCGACGATGGCAGCGTGGCCGTGCGCTTCGCGCGCCCGCAACGGGCGGTGACGCCCGGCCAGTCGCTGGTGCTGTACGACGGCGAAGAGTGCCTGGGCGGTGCCGTCATCGCCCGCACCGACGCCCCCCTTGAACAGAAACTCGCGGAGCAGGCAGCTTGAGCAACCGATATTCCGACCGTGTGCTGGCCTTGGCCGGTCTCGCACAGGCCTTGCAGCAGGTCAGGCGCATCGCCGAGACCGGACAGTCCGAGGCCTCCGTGGTGCAGGCGTCGCTGGACAGTGTGTTCCGCATGGACGCGGATTCCACGCTGGCCGTCTACGGCCGTCCCGGCGACCTGGCCACCGGCCTGCGCGTGCTGCGCGGCCACCTGGCCCGGGAAACCCGCGACGACGCCCTGCCCCGCCTGGCCATGTCGGTGCTGCAACTCGAGCGCCGCTTCGTGCGCGAAGGCGAAACCGTCGATGCGGTCGCGCGGGGCCTGCAGGACATCGCGCCGCGCGCGCAGCAACTGGGCAGCACGCATCCCGACGTGCTGTCGGCGCTGGGTGGCCTGTACGCCGATACCGTCAGCCATTTGCGTCCCCGCGTCATGGTGCAGGGCAACCCGCACTACCTGGGCCAGCCCGACGTGGTGGCGGAAATCCGCGCGATCCTGCTGGCCGCGGTGCGTTCGGCGGTGCTGTGGCGCCAGCTGGGCGGCAGCTTCTGGGATCTGCTGCTCAGCCGCAAGGCGATGCTGGACGCCACCGACGACTGGCTGCGCTGACGCCGGTCACGCCGGCAATCTGGCCGGCGGCGCGTGCAAGTACTCCGCTGCGCGACGCTTGGCCTGGATATCGGCATGGATGGCCTGCGCGCGCTGCACCGGTATCCCAAGCGCATCGGCCAGATCGCCCGCGGGCAGGTCCTGCCCGTGCGCCCACAACGCCAGGTCCATCTGCGCATACGGTAGCGCGAAATAGAACTCGTCCTGGCCCTGCGGCAGGCTGTAGGTGTCGGTGGTCGGCGTGGTGGAACAGATCTCCTCCGGCAACCCGAGGTGCCGCGCCATCGCGTAGACCTGCGTCTTGTACAGGTGCGCGATCGGCTTGAGGTCGGCCGAGCCGTCGCCGTTCTTCACGAAGAAACCCTGGTCGTACTCCAGCCGGTTGGGCGTGCCGACCACGGCGTAGTTCAGGCGGTCGGCGTGGTAGTACTCCAGCGTCTTGCGCAGGCGCTGCTTGTGGTTGGTCGCCGCGACGATCTGCAGGTAGGCCTGCGGCGGCAGGCGCGCTTCGCGCGTGTCGCCCGCGGGCGACTGCACCACCAGCTTGTAGAAGTTGATGCCGCCGTCGATGCCGCCGTGCAGGACGATCTTGTTCTTCCAGCCGTCGCCATAGTCCGGGAAGACCTGGCGGATCGCGGCGTCGCGGTCGCGGTAGCAGCCGATGGCCTCCAGCGCCGGGGCGATGTCGTGCTGTTCGTGCGCGATGCCCAAGTGCCCGGCCAGCAGGCGGCCCAGGCGGGTCGACTGGCCGCTGGAATCGCGCTCGGGCAGCAGCAAGCCCTGCACGCGCGCCGCGCCCACGGCGCGCACCGCCAGCGCAGCGCAGACCGAGCTGTCGATGCCGCCCGACATCGCCACCACCAGCCCCTTGCGACGGAGCCTGCGCGTGGTCTCGCGCATCCAGTCGGCGATGCGCGCGGCCTCGCTTTCCAGGTCGATCTCCAGCACGTGCGGACCCAGCGCCTTCATGCGGCCTGCTTGCGCTGGACGAAGCGCGCTATCGCATCCAGCGAATCCAGGTTGTCCGGCATCATCTCCTCGTCCTCGACCTTGATGCCGTAGGTCTCCTCCAGGAACTGCACCAGTTCCAGGAAGCCGGTGGAATCCAGCAGTTGCGCGTCCATGAAGGAGGCGTCGTCGGCATAGGACTCGGCGGCCCCCATCAGGAAGTTCTCCTGGATGTACTGGCGTACGGTGGATTTGATCGCATGCATCGTGGTCTGGATCTCGGATGGGGCTACGCTCATGACAGGCCTTGTCGGGTGGGCTTTCCGGTAGGAGTACGTGGTAACGCGTCGACAAAGGCCACGTGCTTGGGCGCCATGTGGTTTTCCAGCGTCGCCAGGCAGTGGCGGATGATGTCGCGCTCGACCAGCCCGCTGTCCGCCGACACCACCACCCAGGCCTTGATCGCATCGCCGAGCAGCGGATCCGCCACGCCGCCCACCAGGCATTCGACCACGCCGGGAATGCGCTGGATGGCCTGCTCGACCTCGTGCGGGCTGACTTTTTCGCCGCGCGTCTTGATGATGTCGTCCTTGCGGGCGACGAAGTACAGCCAGCCATCGGGATCGCTGCGGAACAGGTCGCCGGTGCGCATGGCCACCCGGCCGCTGCCGGGGTCGGTGAAGAGTTTTTCGGCGGTCAGGGCCGGCGCCTGCCAGTAGCCCAGCATCACATGGTCGCCCTGCACCACCAGTTCGCCGCTTTCGCCCCAGGGCAGCCGCTGGCCGTGTTCGTCGATCAGCCAACAGTCCTGGCCCGGCAGCCCCCGGCCGACGCTGCCGGGGCGCTCGTCCACCAGTTCCGGCGGCAGATAGCTGATGCGGGTGCATTCGGTCTGCCCGTACATCACGCACAGCCGGGCGGACGGCAGGCGCTGCCGCAACTGCTGCTGCATCGCGTACGGCAGCGGCGCCGAGGCGCTGGTCATCAGCCGCAGCGACGACAGGTCCCAGCGCGACAGGTCGCGGAATCCCAGCAGCATGGCGTACATGGTGGGCACGGCCGCGAACAGCGTCGCCCGCTCGCGGGACATGACCTCCAGCCCCTGCGCGGGGAATGCGAACGACCGCTCCAGCACCAGGGTCGCGCCGGTGGAAAGCGCGAGCAGCAACTGGGTCAGACCGTAGTTGAAGCTCAACGGCAGCGCGCTGAACAGGATGTCGTCCTGCCGTATCGCCAGGTAGGCGGCGATGCAGCGGGTGATGCTGACCAGGTTGCGATGGCTCAGCATCACGCCTTTCGGCAGCCCGGTGGTGCCGGAGGTGTGGCTGATCAGGGCGAGCGCATCCTCGTCCACCATCTCGTCGACCCACATTGCCGGCACTTGCGCCTGCTCCAGGTCGGGCCAGCGCACCTCCCCCGCCTGTTCCGGCCGCCAGTCCGCGCCGAGCACCCAGACATGCCGCAGGTGCTCGCAGCTGGCGCGCGCCGCGCGCCAGGCCGGCGCCAACGACGCCTGCGTCAGCAGCAGGCGGGCATCCGTGCGCCGCAACAGGGCGCCCAGCTTGTCGGCCTTGGTCTGCGGATTGAACGGCATGGCCACGGCCCCGATGCGCAGCACCGCCCACAGCGCGATGGCCATTTCGACGCTGTTGTCGAGCAGCAGGCCGATGCGGTCGCCCGCGCCCACGCCCTGCTGTTCCAGCAGGCTCGCCATCGCCCGGCTCCGCCGGTCCAGTTCGAGGAAACTCAGGCGTTGCCCGCCGTACACCAGCGCCAGCTCGTCGGGCTGGCGTTGCACGGTGTGGGCGAACAGGGCGTGCAGCAGCATCAGGCCTCTCCCCGCCCCTGCACGAACGCTTCGTGCAGCGCCAGCATGGACAGGATGCCGACGAACGCCATGTTGTCCGGGAAGCCGATGGCCCGCCCATTGCGGCACTTCTCCACCAGGTGGTCCACGGCCGTGGTGTCGAATAGGCCACAGGCGGCGAGGCGATCCGGTTGCAGGGCCTGCCGTACCCACGGCAGCGCCTCGCCACCGGCGAAGAAACAGGCGCTGTCCGGCGCCCGATAGGGCTGCTTGTGGCGGCGGAGCACCGCCTCGGGCAATTCGTCGCGCATGGCGCGCTTGAGGATGTGCTTCTCCCGCAATCCGCGCAGCTTGTAGTGCGCCGGCATGCGGTTGGCCAGTTCGATCACGCGATGGTCGAGGAATGGATACCGGCCCTCGACCGATTGCGCCATGCTCATGCGGTCGCCCTGCGACGAGAGCAGGTAGCCGGACAGCAGCGTGGCCGATTCGACATGCTGGTCGCGCGCCAGCGCGGGCCATCCGTCGATGTCCGGCGGAAGCTGCTCGGCCAGCGTCCGCAGCGGGTCCCAGGCCTGTAGTTGTTCGCGCAGGTCGGGATGCAGGAAACGCAGCACGCGCTGGGTGCTGCGGACGCGGGGAAGGTGCGCGAACCACGGCTGCCCGAGCTGGCCGGCGCCCTCCTGGAAGAAGCGCTCGGCGAAACCGCGCGAGCGCACCGGCGAATGCGCCAGGTACGGATACAGGCGTTCCAGCAACCTGCCCCGCCACGGGCTGTCGGGCTGGCGGGCCATGAAACGCCGCAGCTTGGCCTCCTTGAACAGGTCGTAGCCGGCGAAGACTTCGTCGGCGCCTTCCCCGGTCAGCACCACCTTGTAGCCCGCCTGCCGCACGTGCCCGGCCAACAACATCAGCGGCACCGGCGCCGTGCGCACCAGGGGCGCCTCGGCATGCAGCACGGCGCGATGGAATGCGGCCGCGATATCCGCATGGGACACCACGACCTCGCTGTGCTCGGTGCCCAGCGATTCGGCCATGAGCCGCTGGTACGGCCGTTCGTCGAATTCGGCATCGGCGAAACCCAGCGAGAACGTGCGCAGCGGCGTCGGCGTATGACGGCGGATCAACGTGGCGATCACCGATGAATCCAGGCCGCCGCTGAGGTAGGCGCCCACCGGCACGTCGGCGCGCAGCTGCAGGCGCACCGCATCCACGAGCAAGGCATGCAGTTCTTCCGCCACATCGTCTTCGCTGCGCCATGCGCCATCGCCTAGCAGGTGGCGCCATTGCCAGTAGCGCTTCACCACCGGCGCCAGCGCGGGGTCGCGCAGGTCGAACGCCATCGTGTGCCCCGGCGCCAACTGTTCGATGCCGGCGAACACGGTGCGCGTGCCCAGCGTGCTCCAGAACGAGAACGTCTCCCCCAGTGCCCTCACGTCCAGTCCGCGCGGCTGTCCGCTACGGGCGTACAGCGCCTTCACTTCCGAAGCGAACGCCACCCCGCCGCCATGCCGGCTGACGTAGAGCGGCCGGATGCCGACCCGGTCGCGCGCCAGCACCAGGCGCTGGCGACGCGTGTCGTGCAGTGCGATGGCGAACTGGCCGTTGAGATGTTCGACGAAATCGTCGCCGTAGCGGTCGTACAGGTGGACGATGACCTCGGTGTCGGAGTCGGTGTAGAAGCGGTGGCCGAGGCGCTCGAGCGTTTCGCGCAACTCGACGTGGTTGAAGATCTCGCCGTTGAAGATCACCCACACCGTGCGATCCGGATTGTGGATCGGCTGCCAGCCGCCCTCCGGGTCGATGATGGACAGGCGCGCATGCGCCAGGCCCACCTGCCCGTCGATGCGCACGCGGCTGCCGTCCGGGCCGCGATGCCGCAATGCCGCGATCATCGCGGCCAGCATGGGCTCCGATGGCGAGGGTGCCCCGGCCGGAACCACCAGCCCGGCTATGCCGCACATGGCGGGGCCTCCCGGCCGGTGGCGGCGCCGTCAGTAGCCGCCATCGCTATCGAAGCTGAGGTCGGTGATCTGCCAGTGCGGCGTCCGTGCATCCGTCGGCAGGCCGGTCGTGGTGCGGATGCCGGTCAGCAGGTGCGCCCCCGGCTGGCCGCGCAGGAACCCGCAACGTTCCAGCGCGCCCTCGGCCGCCGGCGCCAGGCAGGTAGTGAACACCTTGCTGCAGCCCTGCCGCCGCGCCAGCGGCACGACGTGCGAAAGCAGCGCGGCCAGCACCGCTTCCGCATCGCCATCGGCCAGCTTCCAGTCGATCAGGTGCATGCCGGTTTCCCCATCCACGCCCACCGGGGTCTGCCGCGCGGCGAGATAACCGACGCAGCGCTCGCCATCCATGGCGATGTAAAGACGATAGGCCGCGCGCGGATTGTCGCGCAGGCGCCATTGCAGTTGCGCCGCGCCGGGCGCGACACAGGCGGTCGCCGGGGACAGCGCCGCGTAGAGAGGCTCGAGCCACT
Source organism: Pseudoxanthomonas putridarboris (assembly GCF_038321125.1). Taxonomy (NCBI): domain Bacteria; kingdom Pseudomonadati; phylum Pseudomonadota; class Gammaproteobacteria; order Lysobacterales; family Lysobacteraceae; genus Pseudoxanthomonas; species Pseudoxanthomonas putridarboris. The sequence goes on from NZ_JBBWWT010000003.1 coordinate 364,842, forward strand.
CCGCGCTGACGGAAGCGACCTCCTGCACCCGGATGTCGCGCGGCGACCGCGACGCCAGCACACGGTTGCGGATGCGCCAGCCGACATCCATCGCCGGCCCCACCACCGCCGCCAGCATCGCCGGCGTGCCGCGACGGCGCAACACCGCCGCGGCGTCCAGCGGCAGCACGTGGTGGGAGCGTGGCGGCAAAGGCGCGAAGAGCCGCCTGACCAGCCCCATCGAATGCGTATTGCCGCCCACGGCCAGCGTGGCGTCGGCGTGGCCGAACATCGCCTGGTTCAGCCATGCCCCGCCTCCCGCGCCCTCCAGCGCGGGGTCCAGCTGCACGTCCATCAGCAGCTGGCCGGCATGGACGACGCCGGCATGCCGGATCGGTTGTACCTCCGTGCCGATCGCGGCGACCACGGGACCGTCCTCGTGGCGCACGATCCACAACCGCCCGTAGGCGTGTTCGTGCCCGTGGCCGATCCCGTAGCGCCAGCGCACATAAGCCTCGTCGTCCCAGCCCGTGCGGTCGCGGAATGCCAGCAATGCTTCCAGGTCGGCTTCGCCCGCCGGCCTGAACCGGGCGAGCAGTTCGTCCGGCGACCAACCCAGCGCCCGCGCGAAGATCCGCGTCGTGCGCTCGAAGTCCGGCGGTGGCCGCGGTTCCGCCGCCATGCTACCCATCCAGTACGCCGTGCTGGCGCAGGAAGTCCAGCACATCGTCCACCACCTGCATGGCCTTGGATTGTTCGGCGCTCAACTGCAGGCCGAAGCGATCGTCCAGTTCCGCCATCAGCATCAGCGCGCCCATCGAGTCCCAGCCGGCCACTTCGTCCCGCCGCATGTCGGATGCCAGCGGCGCGGGCTCGGCGAAGGCGTCGGCCAGCATCTGCAACGCTTCCTGCATGCTCAGGCGTGGTGCGCTCATGGACGCACCGCCGTTGCATCGTATTCGCCGTGCAGCATGACGGCTCCGGCGGGCAGCGTCAGCACCGCCGACGCCCAGGACAGTCCCACGCCGTAACCGACCAGCATCACCGTGCGCGGCGAGCCGGCGTCGCCGGCGCTGCGCGTGAGCGTGACCGCCACCGAGGGCCCGCCGCAGTTGGCGGTGTCCTCGATGGTCATCGGCACGCGTTCGTCCGGCAGCCCGCACTTCTTGGCCAGGTGTTTCATGATGAAACGGTTGGATTGGTGGAAGACGTACTGGTCGATGTCGTCGGTCTCCTTCCCGGCGAGCGCCAGCGCATCGCGCACCAGCGACGGCACCCGCTTGATGGTGAAGTTGAAGATCGCCGCGCCGTCCATTTCCAGGTGCAGGTGCCGGGGCTGTGAGGGCTGCCGGTCGCGGAAGCCGCCGCCCCGGATGATCAGTCCCTCGTGCCCGCCGCCATCGGTGTGCAGGCAGAAGCTGGCCTCGCCATCGTCGCTCAGTTCCAGCGCCGTGGCCGAGCCGGCATCGCCGAACAGCAGCGTGGTCGCGTGGTCGTCCGGATCGGTGAAGCGGCTCGGCGTTTCGCCGTGCAGCATCAGGATGCGCGTGTGGCCGCCGCCCTTCAGCATGGTGGCGGCCAGATACAGGCCGTAGGGATAGCCGGAGCAGCCCAGGCCGATGTCGAAGGCCGCGCAACTGTCGGGAAGCCCCAGCCACTTGTGCAGCAGGCAGGCGGTGGAAGGCAGGAAGTAGTCCGGCGACTGGGTCACGAACACCAGCCCCGAAATGCTGTCGGGCGACCAGTCCAGCCGCTCGAGCAGCCGCGCCGCCGCCTCCAGGCACAGGTCGGCCGACGTCACGCCGGCATCGACGACGTGCCGGTAGCGGACGCCGGCCATCGACACGACCTTGCGCACCTCGTCGGCGCCGAAATGCTCGGCTTCGGCCAGGTTGTCCACGCGCCGCGCCGGCACGCAGGTGCTGACCCCCGCCACGCGGAATCCCTGGATGCGTGTCTGCGCCACGTGGCGATATCCCCCGTTCCGTATTGGTTGCTTGCGCGGGGAGCGACCGACGTCGCCTTCACCCCATGTTCTGAGACAACAAACGCGGGAAGCCGCCGAAAGCGGACGCCTCATCGCCAAATAAAGAAGCCCGGCAGGATGCCGGGCTTCCCCGTGATGCCATGCCTGCGGTGGATCAGGCCGCGACGGTGTCGGCTACGTCCTTGCGGTCCTGGGTCCGGTCGAAGTCCATGTCGCGGTAGCTCCGGTCGACATGAGCGTTGATCACGTCGCTGTCCGCCATGTACAGGGAACTAAAGACGGAGGGTCCCGGCCAGCACGACGATGCCGGCGCCGGACAGTTCCGGATCGGGCGTCAGGCGAACCCGCAGGATGCTCCGCCGTCCCATCTTCACCCCTTGCTCTATCGCCAGCGTCGCGTCGCTCTTCAGGAGCCCCTCGGCGGCCAGAAAAGCGGTCAGCGGGCCGGCGGCGGTACCGGTCGCCGCATCCTCCCACAAGCCGATGGTCGGGTTGAAGAATCGTGCGTACGCCGCATCCGGGGCATCGGCATCGAAGGCGTAGACGTAACAGCCTTCCGCGGGCGCCGATTCGAGCACGGCGAACAGCGCTTCCGCATTCGGGCGGGCCTTGTCGACCGCGCCGGCGTCGACGACGCGCACCATCAGGTGCGCGGCGCCGGTATCGGCGGGGCGCGGTTTCGGTTCGGGCAGGATATCGCCGGCATCCAGACCGAGGGCCGCCGCCAGCCGCGCGACGTCCTCCAGCGGCGGCGACAGGCGCAGCGAAGCCTGTCTCATGTGGCCATGGACGCGGCCGTCGATCCGCTCGAGCCGGATAGGCAGCACGTCCGCGCCGATTTCCTGATGAAAGGTCCGGGGCGTGGCCAGCGCGCCCAGTTCGCCACGCTCGCCCAGCCATAGCCACGCCCCGAGGGCGTTGTGGCCGGCGCCGCCCACTTCCACGCCGCTCGCGGTGAACGAACGCAATTTCCGGTCCGCCCGCTCGCTGCGCATGATGAAGGTGGTTTCGGCCTGGTTGAACTCGCCGGCGAGCCGTCGCATCTGGGCTTCGGTCAGATCGTCGGCGTCCTGCACGACGGCGAGCGGGTTCCCCGTCAACGGCGCATCGGCGAAGACATCGATGAGACCCGCCACCAACTCGACCACGGCCATTCTCCGCTAAGATGAGGAAAACTATCCATAAAACGCTTCCTGGAAAGCTAACCTCTCTGAAAGGAAGAGTAAAAATCGAATTTCTAAACTCTATGATGAGCTGAATTCACCATGCGACACACCAGGTTGCCGCCCTTGTCCGCCCTGCGCGCATTCGAGGCCGTCGCGCGCAGATCGAGCTTCAAGGCGGCCGCCGAGGAACTCTTCGTCACCCCGACGGCCATCAGCCATCAGATCAAGCAACTCGAAAGCCATCTGGGGCTTCGCGTGCTGGACCGCACTCCCCGGGCCGTGAAGCTCACCGCGGCCGGAACCGCGCTCTATCAGGCGACGGCCGCAGGGTTCGCCGAGATCGAGCGCGCCGTCGCATTGCTGCGGATCGATGCCGGGCCCACGACCATCACGCTCTCGTCCTTCACCGCTTTCCTGGGCCACTGGCTGGTGCCGCGACTGGATGCGCTGCATCGCGCCATGCCGATGTCGAACCTCCGGCTGCACGCTTCGGACATTCCGGAGGACCTGCGGGCGGGCGGCATCGAGGTCGCGATCCGTTACGGGCGCGGTCCCTATCCGGGCACCGCCAGCGCACGACTTTGCGACGATGTGCTGGTGCCCGTTTGCAGCCCGAAGCTCGGCTTGTCGCGTCCCGAGGACCTGTCGGGCGCGACATTGATCCATATCGATGGACGGAACCGCCCAGCCCCGGCCCCGGACTGGTTCCACTGGTGCGCCAAGGCCGGCATCGCTGGACTGGACGCCAATGCGGGCCCCCGATTTCCCGACAGCATGCTGGCCGTGCAAGCGGCCATCGCCGCGCAGGGCGTGGTCATCGTGAGCCGAGTGCTGGTGGCCGACGCGATGGCCGCAGGCTTGCTGGAGGCGCCGTTCGCACAGACGCTGGCCGGCGACGCCTATTTCTTCTGTTGCGCGGAAGAACTGGAGATGCGCGCGGATATCGTGGCGCTCAGGAAATGGTTCCAGGATGCCTTTTCCCGGGAACGGCCGGAGATTCCAGATGCAGGGGCCGGAACCTGACCCTCCGGCTCGCGAGGATTCGGCTTATAGGCCCGGGCAACCATCCTTGTACTTGTGGGAGCGACGTCAGTCGCGACGGTTGGGTTTCCGGTCGCGACTGACGTCGCTCCCACAAGGTATATCGGCCACTTCCTTGTTGTCGCGGACCCAGTCGAAGTCAATGCTGCGCCAGCGCGTATTTCTTCTCGCCGGCCAGCACCGCCAGCCGCACCACCTGGCCGTTTTCGTCCTTCTGCGCCAGGCGGTTCTCCGGCGGCGGCAGCGGGCAGGTGGCGAAGGCGGTATAGGCGCAGGGCGGGTTGTAGGCGCGATTGAAATCCACCGTGACCGTACCGTCGGCCGCCACCGCGTCGGTGTGCAGGTAGCGGCCGACCCCGTAGGTTTGCTGGCCGCTGGTCTTGTCCTGGAATATCAGGTTCAGGCTCTTGGCCGGATCGCCCAGCGCTTCCAGCCGCCAGGTACGGCCATCCTTCTCGAATTCGACGTAACCGGGGTTCGGATTTTCATTGATGTCGCCGATCAGGTTCACGATCGGCAAGGTCTTGCCGGCCGGGTGCGGCACGAAGCGCGCCTGTACGCGCCAGGGTTCATCGGCCGGGAAGAAGTCCAGACCGCCGAAATTCAGGCGTGCCGGCGCATCGGCGTGGCGCACGCGCAGGGCCAGGCGGTCGCCGCGCTTGATCGCGGTGATCTGGCCCTTGCCCGCGTCATACGCCAGCCGGGTACCGCCACCCCGCCCTTCCGGCTTCAACAGCACCGCGCCCTGCAGTGGCTGGCCGTCGGCGGTGATGGCCACACCCTCGGCGGCGGTGAAGTACAGACCGTCCGCGCGCTGCTCCACTTCGCCCAATCGTTCCGGTGCGATGGCGAGGCGGATGGCATTTTCTTCGCCCCCTCCCACGCTTTGCTTTTTCGCCTCGACCCAATGCAGGCCGGTGAGGCTGGTCCAGCCGTCGGGCTTGCTCAACTCTTCGGCGCGCTGTTTCACCCACGCGGCGTGTTCGCTCTGGAAATCCGCCACGGGCGATGCCGCGTCGGAAACATCGGTGCGGGTTTCGACCTTGGGGCTGCAGGCGGCGACGGCCAGGACCAGCAGGACGGAGGATGTGAGCTTGCGAGTCTTCATGCGATTCACCAGTTCTTGGAAATGCCGAGGTAGAGGTAACGGCCGAAGGCCTCGTGCAGCGAGGAAAGATAGTTGCTGCCGGTGCTTTGCGGCGTAGCGCCGAGCGGCGGCTCCTTGTCGAAAAGATTGCGCGCGCCGACTTCCACCGCACTGCCCCCGAGCCAACCCTCGCTGAAATCCTTCTTCACCGACAGGGCCCAGCGCTGCGTGGCATCCACCTTGTACGGTCGGCCATCGCCATAAGCACCGGCAATCACGCTGCCGATGTAGTTGTCGCGCAGGCGCACCGTCCAATCGGCATGGTTCCAGATCAGCGCGGCGCTGGCGCGCCATTCCGGCTTGGCTCCATTGATGCCCACTTCGTTCGCCGCACCCAGGCCCTGCGCCACGATGTGCAGCTGGCCACTGGCGATCGCACCGGCCACGGCCTGCTCCTGCAGGGACTTCTGCTGGGTGTAATCCTTCAACTGGCTGGCATTGAGCAGGAAGGCGAAGTTCCCCCACCGGGTATCGCCCAGACGCCAGCTGAAGGCGTAGTCCACGCCAGAAACCTTCAATGGCTGCTGGTTCTCGTAACTGCTCGTCACGTACAGAAGCGCACCCACCGGGGCGATGCCCGAGCCTTCGAACTGGGCGATGTCCTCCGCCGTCGGTGCGGCGCGGACCACCTGCGGATTGCTGGTGCCTTCGACCACTCGCAGGTAGGCGTCGTACAGCAGTTCGTTGGCCGAGCCGATGGTGCCGATGGGGTTCTCGATTTCCACCTTCCATGTATCCACGCTCAGGCTGATGCGGCCCGCGCGCTCCGGCAGGAACTGCGGCTCGAACACCAGGCCATACGACGATTGCTTGGTGGTCTCCGGCTTGACGTTGTCGCCGTACGAGGTGGCGGTATTGGTCATGTACCGCACCAGCGGGCTGCTGATGCAGGCGTTGTAATTGGGTTGGGCGCCGCTCACGACAAGTGCCTCGCAGCGAATCGGATCGCTGCTGCCGCCGAAGCGCCAGATGGTGCCGGAATTGACCATCTCCAGGCCCGGGGCACGGAACCCTCCACTCACCGAGCCGCGCAGCAGCAGGCTGTCGTTCACCTTCCACGCGGCGGCGAACTTGGGCTTGGCCACGTCGCCCGCGTCGCTGTACTCCTCGTAGCGGCCGGCGATCTGCAGATCCAGGGATTGCACCAGCGGAATGCCCTGCTCGGGAGAAACCAGCGGCACCGCCAGTTCGACGAAGGCCGACTTCACGTTGCGGCTGCCGTAGATGTCCGGCGAGGCGCTGTGGGTGAAGAAATTGCTCTCGGCCACCTTGCCGGTGTACCAGTCGGTGTACTGCACCGTGCCATCGACATTCTCGTCACGGTCGTCGAAGCGGCTTTCGTAGCGATACTCCACGCCCGCCGCCAGGCCGATGTCGCCCGCATACCAGCGGAACAGGTCCGGGCGATTGACCTTGAAATCCCACAACGCCAGTTCGCTGGTGCCTTCGCGCGTGGTGGGCAGGATGAAGGACGTGGCGTCCGAGGGCGTGGCGTCGCCGATGCGCGGATTGGCCGGATTGCCGCCGTTGAACGGGTTGTAGGCCGAGGCGTCGGTGCGGTTCACGGCCGCCTCGAAGGCCGTGGCGAGGCCGCCTTCCTGCACGTCGGTGGTGCGGGCGCGCGAATACACCAGCGCCGTTTCCCAGTTCCAGCCACCGTCCGTCCAGCCGCGCAGCCCCGCCAGCACGCGCGACTGGCTGTCTTCCACATCCAGCCTGCGCAGGCCGTAATCGGCCACGTAGTAGTTGGCCAGGCGGATCGCATCCGCGCCTTCGCGCAGGACCTCAGGCACCCAGTACGCATCCGGCCGGATATGGATGTAATTCTCGACGCCGCCCACCGTGACGAACTCGCCGCTGAGCTTCGCTTCGGCCTTGGACCGGTAGTAGCCCAGTTCGCCGAACAGTTGCAGGTTGTCGTTGATGTCGAAACGCGTGGTGGCGAAGAAGTTCGCTTTCTTGACCGCCGGCGTTTCGGTGACGCCCGGCTCGGCGCGCGTGTCCGGTCGCAGCGTCGAGGGAACCGCTCCCTGCACCAGATCGCCGTCGAGGTTGACGTAGTACGGCGTGCCCACCGCCACGCCGTTGTTGAATTTCTGGAACGTACCCCACGCCGTGTTCGCGAAGGTCTGCGCGAAGGGCGTGGCGTTCGGGTCCAGGACGAAGGTGCCGTCGTCCAGCATGCGGCGTCCGTCCGTCGCGGTGAACCACTGGTCGGAGTTCAGTTGCGCGGTGCGGTGCGAAAGACCGTACTGCAGCGAAACATTGCCGCGCCCGCCCGCGAAATCGCTGCCGAAATAGCCTTCCAGTTGCAGGTCTTCGCGGTGGCCATCCTGTACCTTGCCGTATTCCAGCTTGATGCCGCCGCCGTCCGCCAGGTTGGACTTCGTGACCAGATCGACCACGCCGGCCACGGCATCGGAACCGTACAACGCCGCCGCACCGTCCAGCAGCAGGTCTATGCGTTCCAGCCCGAAGGTCGGGATTGCATTCGCGTTGTACGCGGTGTTACCGACGCCGGCGCTGATGGGATGTTGCACGGTGCGGCGGCCATTGACCAGCAGCAAGGTGTATCCCGCACCGAGATTGCGCAAGTTGATGGAACTCACGTCGCCGCGCGGCGCGTTGGAGTTGCGCCCCTGGTTGGTCGACGACTTGTGGGTGAAGGCGACGTCGCCGAATTGCGGCAGGCTGCGGAACAGTTCGTTGCCGTCGGTCGCGCCGGTGGATTCGATTTGCACCCTGTCCACGCTGACCACCGGCAACGCCGCCGACGCGCCGCCGCCGGCGATCTGCGAGCCGACCACCGACACCTTGTCCAACAGCCGCGCTTCGGGAGCCTCCCCTTCCGCCGCCGTCGCGCCCGGCGTGTCGGCGGCATGCGCCGCCTGCGCAAGCAGGGCGCACAAAGCCAGGGTCAGATGGCTGCGGCGAAGTACGAATCCATGCGTATTTCCGCGGGGATGTTCTACGGTCGAGTGCGAGCGGAGAGAGACGCCCATCCGGATGCCTTGTCCTGTCGTTGGAGTGGAAGGTGAAACTAGAAGGCTCGCGCCTGTTGCAGAAGTGTTCTTTCGCTTCACGCATATTCCGAACGGTCATGTATGCCGCTCGCGTATTCACACGTCATGGAGGCATAAGGAAAACACCGGGAATTCGGCGTTTTCCGCAATTTCCCGATGAACCGACACGCTTGCGGGTGCGCCCCGGTGATTCCCTTCGGGGCGGACCCGCTGGAACGACGGATTCCTCGCATCGTGCCGGTTTTCGCCTATTTCGCTGCATCCGCATACGCGCCGCGGACGATGCTGCCTTCCAGCGTCTGCTCGTCCTTGACCAGGTTGTACAGCGGGCAGGTGTCCTCGACCGACTGGCGCAATGCGTCGATATCCTGCTCCGTGAGCGGCGATTCGATGCGCGCCTTGTAGCGGATGTTGCTGAAACGCGCCGGTCCGGCGACGTTCCTTCCGAAGCGCGGGCTCAGGTCGCCATCGACGGTGAGTTCCAGCGAATCCAGCAGCACGTCGCGCGCGCCCGCCTGCACTTCGAAGATGTGGGTCAGGCAAGTGCCGGTCACGCCGAGCAAGTGCTCCTCCACCGTCGGCGCCAGGCCGTAGCCCAGCAGACCCGGTGCGCTGTCGTGCAATTGCTGGTGGTAGCCGTCCTTGCCCAGGAACACGCGGCGCAGGCCGGTATGCGGTTCGACGTGGGCGCGGGCGACCAGCGGCCTCGGTTCGTAAGGTTTGCCGTCGTTGGCGGCGGTCCGCGTCTCCCTGGCCAGCACGGCCGGGCGCTTTTCCTGGGTGATGAAGTCGCGCAGGCCCGGTGGCAGCTTGGAATCGCGCGTGGCGGCGGTACGGATGTATTCGACCTCCGCGTGACCGACCTGTTGCGGCCGGGTCACCAGGTCGATGGCCGAGGAGTTCTCGTGCACGGCGCGCTTGAGCGCCTGCAGTTGCGCGTCGGTGGCCGGCGAGTCGATGTAGGCCACGTAGGAAAGATTGTTGGGATAGGCCAGGTTCTCGCTCTTGCGCTCGGGAATGCTGGTGAACACCACGTCCAGCGCATCCAGCGGGACGTCCTGCGCCGCCGCCTGCACGATGTATTCGTCGGCGACCGCGCTGGCCAGCGTACCGACCAGCGAATCCCAGGAACCTGCGCCGAGGTTGTAGCCAGCGAAGTCGCGGCCGCTGTCGCTGATGTACTGGAATTCGCCGGTCGGCCCGATGCGCAGGCGGCGCACGCCTGAGCGGCTTTCGGCGGTGACCTTGCCGTGGATCGCGGTCGGCGCGGCGTCCTGCGCCGACTGCGCCTGGATGGCCGCGCGCTTGGCCGCCAAGTACTCGCGCAGCGGCGAGGCTGCGCCATCGGCCGCCGAAACGAGCGGCGCGGTCAGCAGCAACATGGCGGACAAGGCGGTCGTGGCGACAGCCTTGCACAGTGAAGCGTGGCGGGCGATGGGCATGGGCGAGCGGAGCTCCGGCAGTGGTCGGAAAGAACCGCGACTGTTCCATGCCGCATCGCCGCGCGGAAATAACCGCTGGCTATGCCCACATTCCATGCGCGCAGATGGGGGGGGGGTGAGGATTCGACCGTGGCCCCGAGCCCACAGCCATGTTTGCGGCCGTGGAAGCGACCTGAGTCGCGCCCGGAAACCCACCCGTCGCGACTCACGTCGCTCCCACAAGGGGGCGGTCGCGCCGTATTGCCAGTGCGCCCCGCTCCGTCCATGTAGTAGCAAAGATGCGCATGCATCCGGCCACACCAAACAGAACGCCCGGCATCGCTGCCGGGCGTCTGGTCTGTTGCAGGTCGTGCCGGATCAGGCCGCGACGGTGTCGGCGACGTCCTTGTAGTCCTGGATCTGGTCGAAGTTCATGTAGCGGTAGATCTGGTCGCCGTTGGCGTTGATCACGCCGATGTCGGCCATGTACTCGGCCTTGGTCGGGATGCGGCCCAGGCGCGAGCAGATGGCGGCCAGCTCGGCAGAACCCAGGTAGACGTTGGAGTTCTTGCCCAGGCGGTTGGGGAAGTTGCGGGTGCTGGTGGAGAACACCGTGGCGCCCTCCTTCACCTGCGCCTGGTTGCCCATGCACAGCGAGCAGCCCGGCATCTCCATGCGCGCGCCGGCGGTGCCGAAGGTGCCGTAGTGGCCTTCCTTGGTCAGTTCGGCGGCGTCCATCTTGGTCGGCGGAGCGACCCACAGCTTGGTCGGGATGTCGCGCTTGCCTTCCAGCAGCTTGGACGCGGCGCGGAAATGGCCGATGTTGGTCATGCACGAGCCGATGAACACCTCGTCGATCACCGCGCCGGAGACTTCCGACAGCGTCTTGACGTCGTCCGGATCGTTCGGGCAGGCCACGATGGGCTCGTGCACGTCGGCCAGGTCGATCTCGATGACGGCGGCGTATTCGGCGTCGGCATCGCGTTCCAGCAGCTGCGGATCGGCCAGCCAGGCCTCCATGGCCTTGATGCGGCGGGCGATGGATCGCGCGTCGGCATAGCCCTCGGCGATCATCCACTTCAACAGCGTGATGTTGCTGTTGATGTATTCGATGATCGGTTCCTTGTTGAGGTGCACGGTGCAGCCGGCGGCCGAACGTTCGGCCGAGGCGTCGGACAGTTCGAACGCCTGCTCCACCTTCAGGTCGGGCAGGCCCTCGATCTCCAGGATGCGGCCGGAGAAGATGTTCTTCTTGCCCTGCTTGGCCACGGTCAGCAGACCGGCCTTGATGGCATACAAGGGGATCGCGTTGACCAGGTCGCGCAGGGTCACGCCGGGCTGCATTTCGCCCTTGAAGCGCACCAGCACCGATTCGGGCATGTCCAGCGGCATCACCCCGGTGGCGGCGGCGAACGCGACCAGGCCCGAGCCCGCCGGGAACGAGATGCCCACCGGGAAGCGGGTGTGCGAATCGCCGCCGGTGCCGACGGTATCGGGCAGCAGCATGCGGTTGAGCCAGCTGTGGATCACGCCGTCGCCCGGGCGCAGCGAGATGCCGCCGCGGTTGCTGATGAAGGCCGGCAGCTCGTGGTGGGTCCTGACGTCGACCGGCTTCGGGTAGGCGGCGGTGTGGCAGAACGACTGCATCACCAGGTCGGCGGAGAAGCCCAGGCAGGCCAGGTCCTTCAACTCGTCGCGGGTCATCGGGCCGGTGGTGTCCTGCGAACCCACCGAGGTCATCTTCGGCTCGCAGTAGGTGCCCGGGCGCATGCCCTTCCCTTCCGGCAGGCCACAGGCGCGACCGACCATCTTCTGCGCCAGGGTGAAGCCCTTGCCGGTGTCGGCCGGCACCTGCGGCAGACGGAACAGCGTGGACGGCGGCAGGCCCAGCGCCTCGCGCGCCTTGGCGGTCAGGCCGCGGCCGACGATCAGCGGGATGCGGCCGCCGGCGCGCACTTCGTCGAACAGCACCTCGGACTTCACCTGGAACTCGGCGATGACCTGCCCGTCCTTCAGTGCCTTGCCTTCGTACGGGCGCAGTTCGACCACGTCGCCCATGTCCATCTTCGACACGTCAAGCTCGATCGGCAGCGCGCCGGCGTCCTCCATCGTGTTGTAGAAGATCGGGGCGATCTTGCTGCCCAGACAGACGCCGCCGAAGCGCTTGTTGGGGATGAACGGGATATCCTCGCCGGTCCACCACAGCACCGAGTTGGTCGCCGACTTGCGGCTGGAGCCGGTGCCGACCACGTCGCCGACATAGGCGACCAGGTGGCCCTTGGCCTTCAGCGATTCGATGAACTTCACCGGGCCGCGCTTGCCGTCTTCCTCGGGTTCGATGCCGTCGCGCCTGTTCTTCAGCATGGCCAGCGCGTGCAGAGGGATGTCCGGGCGCGTTGTCGCATCCGGTGCCGGCGACAGGTCGTCGGTGTTGGTCTCGCCGGTCACCTTGAACACGGTGATGGTCAGGCTCTCGGGCACTTCCGGCTTGCTGGTGAACCACTCCGCATCGGCCCAGCTCTGCAGCACGGCCTTGGCGTTGGCGTTGCCCTTCTCGGCCTTCTCCTGCACGTCGTGGAAGGCGTCGAACATCAGCAGCGTGTGCTTGAGCGCATCGGCGGCGACGGTGCCGACCTCGGCGTCGTCCAGCAACTCGATCAGCGGGTGGATGTTGTAGCCGCCCAGCATGGTGCCCAGCAGTTCGGTGGCGCGGACGCGGTCGATCAGCGGGTTGTTCTCGGTGCCGAACGCCACCGCGGCCAGGTACGAGGCCTTGACCTTGGCGGCGTCATCCACGCCGGCCGGCACGCGGTTCGTGATCAGGTCCAACAGGAAATCGGCCTCGCCGGCCGGCGGCCGCTTCAGCAGTTCGATGACCTCGGCGGTCTGCTGCGCGGTCAGCGGCAGCGGCGGGATTCCGAGGGCGGCGCGCTCGGCGACGTGGTGGCGATAGGCTTCCAGCATGGTGACTCCGGTCGTTCGGTGGTGCGGTGGAAAGGAGGAAACGCGTATTCGTTATTCGATGGCGGGCACGATCAGCTTCAGTCCCTTGAAGTAGTCGCGGTGGAAATCGGTGTCGAAGGTGATCAGTCCGTCGCCCTGCAGCAGGGCGTGGGCGCCGATCAGGAAGTCGGCGATGGGCCGGGCCTCGCCGCTTCGCTGGCGGTGCCGGCGCTGCATCTCGCCCGCGCGCACGGCGGATTTGGCTTCCACGGCGCTGAAGTGCACGCCCATCTCCTCCAGCGCGGCCAGCGCATCGGCGCCGTTGCGCAGGGAAGAACAGACCTGCGCCAGCGCGGCATCGCTCAGCACCACGCGACCGCTGCCCAGGCACTGGCGCAGGCAGGCCTCGACGGCGTCGGCGCGCGGGCCGTCCGTCAGCAGTTCGATCAGGACGGGCGCGTCGACGGCGATCATCCGGCGGCTTGATCCTTGCCGGTGCCGCCATCCAGCGCGAACTTGCCGCGCACGCGCGAGATCGCGTCGTCCACGCTCTTGCGCAGCACGATCCGGCTGCCCTCCAGCTCGACTTTCAGCACGCTGCCCTTGGTCAGGCCCAGGGCGTCGCGCACGGCCTTGGGCAGGGTGATCTGGCCACGCTCGGCTACGGTCGCTTCCATGGGGATCGCCTCTTGAGTATGCGGGAATTGTACATACTTTTCCCTGCATACTCCACCCGGAACCCGGCCACGCGTGGTCGCTCCGGGCGGCCCATCCACCCGCAAACGCTTGATCCGAGGCCGTTCCGTCGCCTGCCCGGCCCCTCCTCCCATGGTCGGGTCACGGCCGTCACGCAATTGGCGGATAATCGACGCAAGCACCGACAAGACGCACAGGATCCGCGGCTTATGCAGCTCCTGAGCCCCTTCCCCCCAGCCACAGGAGCCCTCGCATGAGCGATTCCTTCGCCACCCGCCGCACTCTGGACGTCAACGGCACGTCCTACGCCTACTTCAGCCTGCCCGCCCTGGGCGAGCGGCTGGACCCCACCGGCGGCCTGGCCCGCCTGCCCTACGCCATGAAGATCCTGCTGGAGAACCTGCTGCGCTGCGAGGACGGCGTGACGGTGCTGCCGGAACACATCCAGGCGGTCGCCAACTGGGACGCGAAGAGGGAACCGGATACCGAAATCGCCTTCATGCCGGCGCGCGTGGTGCTGCAGGACTTCACCGGCGTGCCCTGCGTCGTCGATCTCGCCGCGATGCGCGATGCGGTGGTCAAGCTGGGCGGCAACGCCGACCAGATCAACCCGCTGATCCCCTCGGAACTGGTCATCGACCACTCGGTGCAGGTGGACGTGTTCGGCACGCCCGAGGCGCTGGACCTCAACGGCAAGATCGAATTCGACCGCAACAAGGAACGCTACGGCTTCCTGCGCTGGGGGCAGAAGGCGTTCGACAACTTCAAGGTGGTGCCGCCGAACACCGGCATCGTGCACCAGGTCAACCTGGAGAACCTGGCGCGGGTGGTGATGGCCACACAGAAGGACGGCCAGTGGCTGGCCTATCCGGACACCGTGTTCGGCACCGACAGCCACACCACGATGATCAACGGCATCGGCGTGCTGGGCTGGGGCGTGGGCGGTATCGAGGCCGAGGCGGCCATGCTGGGCCAACCCTCTTCGATGCTGATCCCGCAGGTGGTCGGCTTCAAGCTGACCGGCAAGCTGCCCGAGGGCGCCACCGCCACCGACCTGGTGCTGACCGTCACCCAGATGCTGCGCAAGCTGGGCGTGGTGGGCAAGTTCGTCGAGTTCTACGGCGAGGGCCTGCAGCACCTGCCGCTGGCCGACCGCGCCACCATCGGCAACATGGCGCCCGAGTACGGCGCCACCTGCGGCATCTTCCCGATCGACGCCGAATCGCTGACCTACCTGCGCCTGTCCGGCCGCAGCGAGGAACAGATCGCCCTGGTCGAGGCCTACGCCAAGGCGCAAGGCCTCTGGCACGACGCCAACAGCCCGCATGCCGAATACAGCGCCACCCTGCACCTGGACATGGGCGACGTGAAGCCCTCGCTGGCCGGCCCCAAGCGCCCGCAGGACCGCGTGCTGCTGCAGGACGTGAAGAAGAATTACCGCGACAACCTGACATCCTTCACCGAAAGCCGCGACAAGCGCAGCCCCGAGGTCGCCGATTTCGTCTCCGAGGGCGGCGGCTCCGCGGTCGGCAACGAGGCGCTCAGCAAGGGCTACGCCGACATCGAGATCGACGGCCAGAAGGCGCGCCTGAAGGACGGCGCGGTGGTCATCGCTGCCATCACCTCCTGCACCAACACCTCCAACCCGGCGGTGATGCTGGGCGCCGGCCTGCTGGCCCGCAATGCCGCCGCCAGGGGGCTGACCCGCAAGCCCTGGGTCAAGACCTCGCTCGGGCCGGGCTCGCGCGTGGTCACCGACTACTTGGAAAAGGCTGGCGTACTGGACGACCTCGAAAAGCTGGGCTTCTACGTGGTCGGCTACGGCTGCACCACCTGCATCGGCAATTCCGGCCCGCTGCCCACCGAAGTCAGCGCCGGCATCGCCGCCGGGGACCTGGTGGTGACGTCGGTGTTGTCGGGCAACCGCAACTTCGAGGGCCGCATCCACTCCGAAGTGAAGATGAACTACCTGGCCAGCCCGCCGCTGGTGGTGGCCTACGCCATCGCCGGCACCACCGACATCGACCTGACCACCGAGCCGCTGGGCACCGGCAGCGACGGCCAGCCAGTGTACCTGAAGGACATCTGGCCGAGCAACAAGGAGATCGGCGACTTCATCGCGCGCACCGTGGGCCCGGAAATGTTCGCCAAGAACTACGCCGACGTGTTCAAGGGCGATACGCGCTGGAACACCATCGCCTCGCCCGATGGCGCCCTGTACGCATGGGACGGCGGTTCCACCTACATCAAGAACCCGCCCTACTTCGACGGCATGTCGATGGCGGTCGGCAACATCGACGACGTGCACGGCGCCCGCGTGCTGGGCCTGTTCGGCGATTCCATCACCACCGACCACATCTCCCCGGCCGGCAACATCAAGAAGGATTCGCCGGCCGGCCGCTTCCTGCAGGAACGCGGCGTGCAGCCGGCGGACTTCAACAGCTACGGTTCGCGCCGCGGCAACGACGACGTGATGGTGCGCGGCACCTTCGCCAACATCCGCATCAAGAACCTGATGTTCGGCGGCGAGGAAGGCGGCAACACCCTGTACTTCGGTAGCAACCCGCCGGAGAAGATGTCCATCTACGACGCGGCGATGAAGTACAAGGCCGGCGGCGTGCCGCTGGTGGTGGTGGCCGGCAAGGAGTACGGCACCGGCTCCTCGCGCGACTGGGCGGCCAAGGGCACGATGCTGCTGGGCGTGAAGGCGGTGATCGCGGAGAGCTTCGAGCGCATCCACCGCGCCAACCTGGTCGGCATGGGCGTGCTGCCGCTGCAGTTCATCGAGGGGCAGAACGCGCAATCGCTGGGCCTGGACGGTTCGGAGGTCTTCGACGTCACCGGCCTGCAGGACGGCGCATCGAAGGTCGCCACCGTCCTGGCGCGCAAGCCCGATGGCCGCGAGGTGAAGTTCCAGGCCAAGGTGCTGCTGCTGACGCCGAAGGAAGTGGAGTACTTCCGCCACGGCGGTCTGCTGCACTACGTGCTCCGCCAATTGGCCTCACGCAAGATCGCATAGCGCTCGCCAGGTGGGCGGAAGCCCCGCCCGCCGCAGCACGGCGGGCGTTTTCCTTGTGGGAGCGACGTCAGTCGCGACGGCAGAATCAGGAATTATGGAAGCGATGCGTTGATACGGATGAACACGGATAAAGCTTTTTAGCTTTATCCGTGCGATCCGTATTTGTCCTTGGCTTCCGGCTTTTGGGAGTCTATCGTCGCGACTGACGTCGCTCCCACAGGAGAGGGTTGGTTACTCCTGTGCCCCCGCCGTCGAAGCGCCATTCGCCTGGAGCTGCTTGACGTAGCGCTCCAGCCACTGGTCCTGTTCCCACAGCAGGTGCAGCACCGACTCCTTCGCCGCGTAGCCATGGCTTTCCTTCGGCAGCAGCACCAGCCGCGCCGGCGCGCCGAAGCCCTTCAGCGCGTTGAAGTAGCGCTCGCTCTGCATGGTGAAGGTGCCGGAGTTGTTGTCGGCCTCGCCATGCACCAGCAGCATCGGCGTCTTCATCTTGTCCGCGTGCATGAAGGGCGACATGCTGTTGTAGACCTGCGGCGCTTCCCAGTAGTTGCGCTCTTCGGCCTGGAAGCCGAACGGGGTCAGCGTGCGGTTGTAGGCGCCGCTGCGCGCGATGCCCGCGGCGAACAGGTCCGAATGCGTCAGCAGGTTGGCGGTCATGAACGCGCCATACGAATGCCCGCCCACCGCCACGCGCTTGCGGTCGATGTAGCCGCGCGCGTCCAGCGCGTCGATCGCCGCCCTGGCGTTGGCGACCAGCTGCGGGATGAAGCTGTCGTTGGGTTCTTCCTCGCCCTCGCCGACGATGGGGAACGCCGCGTCGTCCAGCACCGCATAACCGCGCGTCACCCAGTAGATGGGCGAGCCGTAGCCGGGGAAGATGAACTCGTTGGGATTGGTGGTGTTCTGCCCGGCGCTGTCGCGGTCCTTGTACTCGGTGGGATAGGCCCACATGACCAGCGGCAGCTTTTCGGTGGGCGCGGCGGGGTCGTAGCCCGCCGGCAGGTACAGCGTGCCGGTCAGCGGCAGGCCATCGTCGCGCTGATAGGTCAGCACTTCCTTGTATACGCCCTGCAGGCCCTTGAACGGGTTCTCGAAGCGCGTCACCGGCACCGGCGCGATGCGCTGCTTCAGGTGGCGGATGTAGTAGTTGGGGAACTCGGTCTGCGATTCCAGCCGGACCAGCACCGTGCCCTGCTCCGCATCCAGCAGCGACTGGATGGTTTCCACCTGGTCGTCCAGCCGCGAGGTGTACAGCCGCTCCTTGTCGCCGCTGGCCAGGTCGATCCGGTCGATGAAGGGGAACTGGCCCTCCGGCGTGAAGCCGTCGCCGATCAGCCACGCCTTGCCGTCCTCCAGTGCCAGCACTTCATAGCCACCGGCATTGCGCCGGGTCTCGAACCGGCCCGGATCGCTGTACTGGTCCTGGTAGTTGCGGCTGGACAGCACTTTCATCGGCTGGCCCGGCTGCGACGGGTCCAGCAGGTAAAGGCGCATGTTGCGCGTGTTCCACCAGTAGTCCTGCACGACGGCATGCCGCGCATCGCCCCAGGTGATGCCGCCGAGGCGGTCGATGGTCTTGAACAGCGTGCGCGGCGGCGCGTCGAACGGCGCCTCCCATGCGAAGGCCTCGTCGCGGAAGGGAACCTCGATGGCGGGATCGCCCTGGTCCAGCGCTTCCACCCACGCCAGCGTGGCGGGCTGGTCGGCGCGCCACTCGACGTCGCGGCGGCCCTCGCGCACGGCCATGAACCCCTTCGGCAGGTTTTCGGCCAGCGGCGCATCGACCACCGTGGCCACCGCCTTGCCGGCGATGTCCACCACTTCCGCGCGATACGGGAAGCGGCTGTACGGCACCAGATAGGAGAACGGCCGGCGCAGCGTGCGCAGCAGCACGTAGCGGCCGTCCGGCGAGAAGGTGGTGCCCGCGTACATGGCCGCTCCGCGCCACAGCGTGCTGCGGCCCTGCAACGAGACGCGGTGCAGCTCCGAGGTCGCGAGCACCTCGAAATTGGCCTCGTCCAGCGGATTCTTCAGCAGGTCCTGATAGGTACGGTTCTGCGCCTTGCTGCCATCGCTCACCGTGACGGTCGGACCGGTAGGCACCTGCTGGGCGGTGTCCGCCAAGGCGGGCCGCTGCACCGGCAGCATGCGCACCAGCAGCGCCTGGTTGTCGCGGAACCAGCCGATCGGGTTGCCCAGGTTGGCGTTGAGTCGGGCTTCGGTCAGCCGGGTGGCGCGCGCCGTCGCCAGTTCCAGCACCCACGCTTCCACGCCCGTGCGGGTGGTATGGGTGAAGGCCATGCGCTTCTGGTCCGGCGACCAGACGAAGTTGGCCAGGCGCGGACTGGCCGGCAGGCCACTCACCTGCCGCGGCTGCGTTTCATCCAACCGCTGCACCTGCAGGTTGTTGAAATAGGTGGCGGTGCTGGCGATGTTGGTGCGCGGGTTGACCCGCAGGCCGCCCAGCCGCAGTTCCTCGTCGGACAGCTCGGCCAAGGTCTTGAACGTATCCCGGTACATCAGCACCAGCACGTCCTTGCGGCTGTCGGTGACCACGCTGGGCGGCCGTTGCACGTCCACCAGTCGCAGGATCTCCTGCGGCGGCTTCTGGTATTCCAGCGGCTCCTGCGCCAGCAGGGCCAACGGCATGCACAGGCAAAGCAACAGGCTCCAGCGCAACATCATCGGACAGGTCCCCTCGATCCCGGATTGACCGGGGATCATCGTCGGCGAGCGCCGGCCTGGCAAGCGCCCCGCCCTTGCCGGTTTTCCGCGCGGGCTGCGTACAGGGAAATACGGGGGGCACGCCGTCCCTCGGGGGAGTTCGCGCCATGACGCCACGTCGCCCTGCCGTCCGCCATATCCTGCTGGCCATCTGCGTTCTGTTCGCGCCTGCCACTTCCGCCTTGGAAGTGCAGGACCTGAAGGCGTTCGCTCCGCTGTTCGGCCGCTACGCGCCCGCGGGCGACTGCAAACGGCAACCGCAAGTCGTGGTGGATGCCGGCGGCATGAGTTTCGAGGTGGCGGGCAAGACCGAGCGCGTCACCCGGCTCGAGTTCGCCGCCAGCTATGGCGGCAATTTCTACGAAGGCACCAGCCAATGGTTCTTCCCGTTCGGAACACCGGGCGACTGGCCCGTGCTGATGACCTTCAACGCCGGCGAGCAGGCCGGCACGATGACCATCGAAGGCCACGGCCAGGGCTGGAAAGGCGGTCCGCCGTTGTCGCCCCGCAATCGCGCGCTGGTGGACGGTTCGCCCTATCGGCGCTGCAAGTGATTTTCCGTTGTCCCATCCACGAGGGCTCGCCATGAAGCCGGAACGCAGTTCGCTGCTGCGCATCATCTGCCTGGCCGCCGCATTGTCGCTGGTTCTGCCGGCGGTCCAGGCGGCGGGACCCGATCAGTCCCAGGCGCAGAAGATCGCGGACCAGTACGTCGCGACCAGGCAGGCGTCCAACAGCAACCCGCAGAAGGAATACGAGGCCGGCAGGATCGTCGTGGCCGATCTCGACGCCGACGGCCAGGACGAGATCGTCGTGCCGTGGACCATGCTCGGGCCCACCTACTGGCACCACGGAGTGACCGTGCTGGCCCGCATGGGCCAGCGCTACCAGCCCGCCGGCGAGACGCAGGAACCGCTGGGAAGCGTGGAGGACCTGCAGGTGCGCGACGGCGTCATCGTGCTGCACACCAAGTGGCCGGGCCTCAACGATCCGCGCTGCTGCCCCAGCGTGGCGAAGACGCTGCGCTATCGCTGGCAATCCGGGCGACTGGCGCCAGCGCCTTGACCGTCAGCGCGGCGGGTCCCACTGCGCGTAGTAGACCCGCCATTCGCCATCCTCAAGGCGCCAGCCGCTGGTGATCTGGTAAGCCTGCATCTGCTCCGGCAACAGGCGACCGCTGCCGCCGGTGAGCAAGGCGGAGAATTTCACGGTGGCCGTGTCGCCCTGCACTTGCACATCCAGCGGGCCGGTGCTGGCGCCGATGCTGGCATTGCCCAGCGTGCGCAAGCGCAAAAGGTTGTGCAGCGCAGCACGATCCATGCCGCGCGCGCCGGCGAAATCCGCGCTGACCCCTTCCATGAAGTCGCCCACGCGCTTTTCCTCGGCCGCCGCCTGCATGGCGGAAAACTGCTGGCGCAGTCGTTCCTCCGGCGATCCACTGCGGCACGCGACCATGCCAAGCGCCAGCAGCGCCATGACCGCCAAGCCGCGCAGCCGTCGCGGGAAACGGCCCGTCGTCGTCGATCCCATCAATGTCTTCGCCTTTTCCATCCGTAACGGTATGCTCACCCCAAGCGCCTGAAAAGGCGCGCCCGCCGAGTGCTGGAATTCAACCCAAAGACCCTGGGGAGGGAGTGAGAAGATGAGTCAGGATCGTCCGTGGTTCAAGAGTTATCCGCAAGGCGTGCCGCATGAGGTGGACCTGGAGCAGTACCGCTCCATCGTGTCCGTGCTGGACGAAGCCCTCGCCAAGTACCGCGACCGCCCGGCGTTCCGCAACTTCGGCAAGACCCTGACCTACGGCGAGATCGACACCCTGAGCCGGCAGTTCGCCGCCTACCTGCTGGGCGAACTCAAGCTGAAGAAAGGCGACCGCGTCGCCATCATGATGCCCAACTGCCTGCAATACCCCATCGCCATCTTCGGCACCTTGCGCGCGGGACTGACGGTGGTCAACGTCAACCCGATGTATACGCCGCGCGAACTGAAGCACCAGTTGCTCGATTCCGGCGCCAGCGTGCTGCTGGTCGTCGACAACTTCGGCAAGACCGTGCAGGAAGCGCTGCCCGGCACGCCGGTCAAACAGGTCGTCACCACCGCGCTGGGCGACATGGTCGGCTTCCCCAAGGGCGCCATCATCAACTTCGTGCTGAAGTACGTGAAGAAGATGGTGCCGGACTACGACATCCCCGGCACGGTGCGCTTCAAGGACACGCTGACCCTGGGCCAGTTGCATTCGCTGCCGGACATCGACATCGACTCCGGCGACATCGCCTTCCTGCAATACACCGGCGGCACCACCGGCGTGGCCAAGGGCGCCATGCTGACCCATCGCAACCTGGTGGCCAACATGCAGCAGGCCGGCGTGTGGGTCGGCACCGGGCTGGACTACGGCAACGAGGTCATCATCACCGCGTTGCCGCTGTACCACATCTTCGCATTGACGGCGAACTGCCTGGTCTTCATGAAGCTGGGCGGCCTGAACCACCTGATCACCAACCCGCGCGACATGCCGGGCTTCGTCAAGGAGTTGAAGGCCACGCGCTTCAGCGCCATCACCGGCGTCAACACGCTGTTCAACGGCCTGCTCAATACGCCGGGCTTCGACGAGGTCGATTTCTCCGGCCTGAAGATGACCCTGGGCGGCGGCATGGCCGTGCAGCGCGCCGTGGCCGAGAAGTGGAAGAAGGTCACCGGCGTGACGCTGATCGAGGCCTACGGCCTGACCGAAACCTCGCCCGCGGCCTGCATCAACCCGATGGACCTGCGCGAATACAACGGCGCCATCGGCCTGCCCGTGCCCTCCACCGACGCCTGCCTGAAGGACGACGACGGCAATCTGGTATCGCTGGGCGAAGTGGGCGAGCTGTGCATCAAGGGCCCGCAGGTGATGAAGGGCTACTGGCAGCGTCCGGAGGAAACCGCCAACGTCATCGACGCCGACGGCTGGCTGCATACCGGCGACATGGCCAAGATGGACGCCGACGGCTTCTTCTACATCGTCGACCGCAAGAAGGACATGATCCTGGTGTCCGGCTTCAACGTGTATCCGAACGAAGTCGAAGACGTGATCGCCGGCCTCGACGGGGTGCTGGAAGTGGCCGCGATCGGCGTGCCGGACGAGAAGTCCGGCGAGGCCGTGAAGGTCTTCGTGGTCAAGAAGGATCCCAACCTCACCGCCGACCAGATCAAGGCCTGGTGCCGCGACAACCTCACCGGCTACAAGCAGCCGCGCTACATCGAGTTCCGCACCGAACTGCCCAAGACCAACGTGGGCAAGATCCTCCGCAAGGAGCTGCGCGAGCCGCCCAAACCGGCCGCGAGCTGAACCCCGACAAGGCCGGCGCAAGCCGGCCTTTTCTTTTGTCATCAGGACTTTAGGGGCGATTTATAGACATTCGTCACATTTTTGAATACTGATGCGACCTTGGCGTGTTTCCAGTGCGGCAAGGCACGTCGTGCACTGGATTTTAATTATTCGTTCAGGTGTAGGATCGGCGCGTGATGCTACCTGTGTCACATAAACCGCCGTCCCCCGCTTCCCCTGACCCTGCGGGAACACCAGCCAAGGAGCTCCTCCATGAACAACGTCGAAAAACTGCAGCGCACCCGTTCCTTCCCCACCATCCGCGTCGAATCCGAGCCCAGCGGCGACGCCCACTGGATGTACATGCATTCGGACGCCGCACCCGGCGTGCGCCCCTGCTTCCGCAGCCAGATGCTGGATGACGTGCTGAGCTTCATGAATTCCATCACCCTGCGCGAATCGCAGCGCCAGCCCGGCAAGCTGCGCCACCTGGTGGTGGCCTCCGATGCCACGGCCTTCAACCTGGGCGGCGACCTGGAGCTGTTCTCGCAACTGATCCGCGAGAACAACCGCGACCGCCTGCTGAGCTATGCGCGCCGCTGCATCGACGGCGTCTACCACCTCAACACCGGCCTCGGCGGCGACGTGCGCACCATCGCGCTGATCCAGGGCGATGCCTTGGGCGGCGGCCTGGAGATCGCGCTGTCCTGCCACACCATCGTGGCCGAGGAAGGCGTGGACATGGGCCTGCCGGAAGTGCTGTTCGGCCTGTTCCCGGGCATGGGCGCGTACTCGTTCCTGTGCAAGCGCGTGTCGCCGCAGGTGGCCGAGAAGATCATCCTGGAAGGCAACATCTACACCAGCGACGAGCTGTACAAGCTGGGCGTGGTCGACGTGCTGGTGCCGAAGGGCCAGGGCGCCGCCGCCGTGCAGAACATCATCGACAGGCAGCGCCGTTCGCCTCACGCGCACCTGGCGTTGAACGCCTGCCGCAACCTGGCGCAGCCGGTCGGCTACGACGAGCTGATGGGCATCACCGAAGTGTGGGTGGACACCGCGCTGACGCTGGGCGACAAGTCGATCCGCATGATGGAGCGCATCGTCCGCGCGCAGGAAAAGCGTTCCACCCGCGCGGCCTGAGCACACCCGCACGTCCGGAGCCACCACAGGGGACAACAGGGGAAGTCAGGGGGTTGAAGCGCAGGCATCGCGTCTTCAAGGGCGAGTCCGGGTCACCGTACTCGCCAGGGACCCGCCCGCAGGCGGACAGCCTTCATCACGACCGTTTTCGACCACAGGATGGGCGCCGCACGACACCGGCCCGCAGGCCCGGTGCGCGCGATGCTGTCGGTCAGGACGACGAACCTTCGCCGCCTTTCTCGATGGCGGCGCGCAGGCGTTGCCGCGCTTCCAGCGCCGCACGGCCATGGCTGAGGTGGGAATTGAGCGCCGCCAGCCGGTGCCGCCACTCGCGCGAGATCTGCCAGTCGGCCAGCCGCATCATTTCGCCCGCCGCCGCCGCCAGCTTGACCAGGCCCAGGTTGCTGGCCACACCCTTCAGCGCATGCGCGTGCTCGCGCAGGTGTTCGCCGTCGCCGCGTTCCATCGCGTGCGCCATCGCGCCGATGCAGCCGTCGGCATCGTTGAGACATTGCTCGATGAACTCGCGCTCGAAGGTTTCGCCCATGCCCAGCGCGGTCAGTTCGTCCAGCACGCTGACGTCCAGCACGCCATCGGACACCGACAGTTCGGCGCGCACCGGCGCGGCGTTGCCGGCATTGGCCATGACCTTGCCGTGGGTGGCGATGTCGGCCAGCGCATCCAGCAGGCGGGTCGCCACGACGGGCTTGGCGAGGAAGGCGCGGGCGCCCGCCTGCTCGCAGCGCTGGATCGATTCGGGGGTGACGTCGGCGCTGAGGATCAGCACCGGCGTGCGGCTGCCGCTGCCGGCTTCCATCACGCGCAGTTGCTTCAACAGGTCCAGGCCGCTGAGGCCCGGCATGTGCAGGTCGCAGATCACCGCGTCGTAGCCGGCGGATTCCAGTGCGTTGAGCACGTCCTCGCCGCCGTTGACGCAGGTGATGCGGTGGCCGGCCTTCTGCAGCAGGCGCTGCACGACCATGCGGTTGGCTTCGTGGTCGTCGGCGACCAGGATCTGCATGCTGCGCACGCGGGCGCGATGGCGCAGGAACGGATCGGAGAAGGCGATGATGTTCTCGGCGGCCGCGGCCTCGGATTCCTCCAGCCAGTCGGCATGGCCTTCCACCGCCGGCACCATGACGCGCTCGGGCACGGCCTCGAACGGCAGTTCCACCCAGAAACAGCTGCCGCGCTGTCCGTTGCTCTCGAAGCCGATGGTGCCGCCCATGGCCTCGGTCAGGCCCTTGGCGATGGTGGTGCCCAGACCGGTGCCGCCGTAGCGGCGCGACAGGCTTCCGTCCGCCTGCTCGAACGCCTCGAACAGCCGCTCGCGCAACGCCACCGGCACGCCGATGCCGGTATCGGTGACGGTGAAGCGCAGCCGCACCTGCTTGCCGTCCGCCAGCGTCGGCGCGACCGCCAGCCGCACCTCGCCCTCATCGGTGAACTTGACCGCGTTGCCGACCAGGTTCAGCAGCACCTGGCGCAGGTGGCCGGCGTCGCCGCGCAGCTTGGCGGGAATGGCGTCGTCCACATGGCCTTCGTAACGCACCTGCTTGCCGCGCGCCTGCGGCATCAGGATCAGGCCGATGCTCTCGACCAGTTCGCGCGGCGAGAACTCCACCACGTTGAGCTTGAGCTTGCCGGCCTCGATCGCCGAGATGTCCAGCACGTCCTCGACCAGGCCCAGCAGCGTGCGCGTGGACGCCTGGATGGTGGACAGGCATTCGCGCTGCTCGCTGTCCAGGCGGGTGGTGGCCAGCAGTTCGGACATGCCCGCCAGGCCGTTCAGCGGCGTGCGGAACTCGTGGCTCATGTTGGCCAGGAAGCGGCTCTTGGCTTCGTTGGCGCGGCGCGCCTCGTCGGTGGCGCGGGTCAGGTCGCGCAGCAGGCCCGACAGGTACATCGGCACCGCGATCAGACCCAGCACCAGGCCGATGCCCAGGGTCAGGTTGCGGGTCCAGTAGTCGCTCATGCCGACCACGCAGGCGAACGCGGCGCTGGCCATGCCCACCGCCACCACCAGGTAACGGTTGCCGTAGCGCAGGCCGTTGCCGACCGTGATCCACATCAGCACGACGTAGGCCCACGACAGCGGCTCGCCCATGCCGATCATGGCCGCGGCCAGCAGGCCGTAGTCGGCCACCATGCCCAGCGCGCGGCGCGCATGCGACTTGCCCGGCTGCACCAGCAGCCAGGCGAAAATGCCCATGCCGTTGACCAGCCCCGACAGCACGATGGCCAGGACGATCCCATGCTCGCCGGCCGGCAGCGCGGCGCGCGAAGACGGCAGCAGCGCGTAGGCCAGGATGATCGAGATCACCCCGATGCGCACCAGCGCTTGCCCGTGCTCGCTGTCGGGCCGGTTGGCCAGGCGATTCTTCACCCATGTGGTCAGGTTGGCCATCATTCACTCCATCCCTGGACGGCTCTGCACCGTCGAATAGCGCTCGCAGATGTCGTCCAGCCGCGCCCGCCCGCGGATCAGCGCGTCGACACATGCGGGATCGAACAGGCGACCGCGCTGGGCGTACAGGTAGGCCAGCGCCGCGTCCTTCTCCCAGGCCTTCTTGTACGGGCGCGGCGAGATCAGCGCATCGAACACGTCCGCAACCGCCACTATCCTGGCTTCCAACGGGATTTCCTCGCCGACGAGGCCATCCGGATAGCCGCTGCCGTCGTAGCGCTCGTGGTGGCGCAGGGCGATGATCGCGCCGGCCTGGATGAAGCGGTTCTGGCTGCCCGACAGCAACTGGTGGCCGATCTTCGGATGGCGGCGCATGACCTCGGTCTCTTCCGCGGTCAGCGGGCCGGCCTTCATCAGCACCGAATCGGGAATGGCGATCTTGCCCATGTCGTGCAGCGGCGCGGCCATCTCGATGGCGCGCACCTCGTCCTCAGGCAGGCCGAGCTGTTCGGCGATCAGCCCGGCCACGTGCGCCATGCGCTCCAGGTAGGCGCTGGTGCCGCTGTCGCGGAATTCGATGGCGCGGGCCAGGCGCGACAGCGTCTCGCGCTCGCGCTCCTCCACCTCGTGCATGCTGGACAAAAGGCGCTGCTCCAGCGACAGCGCACGCTGCTTGACGTTCTCGGACTGCTGGCGCAGTTGCAGCAGGTTGCGGCAACGGGCGCGCAGTTCGCGCGGACGCACCGGCTTGACCAGGAAGTCGATGACGCCGGCTTCCAGCGCCGCCTGGCGGATCGGCTCGTCGCCGACCACAGTGATCAGGATGATGGCGATGTCGCGGTGCATCGGCAGGCGGCGGAAACGGCGCGCGAATTCCAGCCCGTCCATGCCCGGCATGCGGTAGTCCAGCAGCAGCAGGTCGGTGCGGTTCTTCTCGCACCATTCCAGCGCGGCCAGCGGATCGCCGAAATCGTGGACCGTCAGCTCGGACGCGATGTCCTCGATGACATGGCGCAGCATCGTGCGCGCAGACGTCTGATCGTCGACGATGACGATGTTCAATGCGCTTCCTACCCCTTGGGGCCACATCAAGTGGCTGTCGGGCAAGGATACTCCGGCGATGGCGGCGCTGGCATCTAGCATGTCGGTAGGCCTGGTCGATGGCGCGGGCCCGGGCAGGGACCGCGATCCATGGAGGGGACCGATCTGAATCCGGGGGCCCCCTCCCCTGACTTCCATCGGCGCGCCGGACGGAATATTGACCATCCGGCGCCTGAAGTCACGCAGGAAGCGTGCCAGCCGGTGCCAATGAGCCGGGCGCTGGTACAAAAGCCACCTCCATCACGCAATGATGCGGGTTTCAGGGCCGCATGCGGCCCGGTATGGCCTGGGGACACGGTATACGGGACATTTTCCCTCCGTGGGATGGACCCGGCACGTCACCTGTACCGGGCTGGGTTCTGCCCTCCCGCGTCACTATTTTGACGCGGCCGGCGACCCTCAGCCGTGGCTTTCCGGCCGCATGTACGGGAACAGCAGCACGTCGCGGATCGAATCCGAGCCGGTCATCATCATCACCAGGCGGTCGATGCCGATGCCCAGGCCGCCGGTCGGCGGCAGGCCCACCTCCAGCGCGCGGATGTAGTCGGCGTCGAAGTGCATGGCCTCGTCGTCGCCGCCTTCCTTGGCCTGGACCTGGGCCATGAAGCGGGCAGCCTGATCCTCGGGGTCGTTCAGCTCGGAGAAGCCGTTGGCGATCTCCTTGCCGTTGATGAACAACTCGAAACGGTCGGTGTAGCCCGGATCGTCGTCGTTGGCGCGGGCCAGCGGCGAGACTTCCACCGGATGGTCGGTGATGAAGGTGGGCTGGATCAGGGTGTGCTCCACCGTCTTCTCGAAGATCTCCAGCAGCAGCTTGCCCCAACCGTACGACGGCTTGACATGGATCTTCAGGCGCTCGCAATGGCGCGCCAGCGCATCGCGGTCGGTGCAGTCGGCGGCGCTGATGTCGGGGTTGTGGTGGCGCACGGCCTCGTCCATGCGCCAGCGGCGGAACGCCGGCTCCAGGTCGATCGCCTGTCCTTCCCACTCCACCTCGCCGGTGCCCAGCACTTCGTGGGCGACGTCGCGGATCACCGCCTCGGTCAGATCCATGATCTCGGTGTACGTAGCGTAGGCCTCGTACAGTTCAAGCATGGTGAATTCGGGGTTGTGGCGCGTGCTGACGCCCTCGTTGCGGAAGTTGCGGTTGATCTCGTACACGCGCTCCAGCCCGCCCACGACCAGGCGCTTGAGGTACAACTCCGGCGCCACGCGCAAGTACAGGTCCAGGTCCAGCGCGTTATGGTGGGTGGCGAACGGCTTGGCCGCCGCGCCGCCGGGGATGTAATGCATCATTGGCGTTTCCACTTCCAGGAAGCGGCGCGCGTCCAGCCATTCGCGGATCGCGCGGATGATGCGCGAACGCTTGATGAAGACCTCGCGCGCTTCCGGCGTCACGATCAGGTCGACATAGCGCTGGCGGTAGCGCTGCTCCACGTCCGACAGGCCATGCCACTTGTCCGGCAGCGGGCGCAGCGACTTGGTCAGCAGGCGCAGCGATTCGGCCCTCACCGACAGTTCGCCGGTGCGTGTGCGGGTCAACCCGCCTTCGACGGCGACGATGTCGCCGATGTCCCAGCCCTTGAACGCCTCGTAGGTATCGCCCAATGCGTTGGACTGCAGGAACAGCTGGATGCGCCCGGATTCGTCCTGGATCTGCACGAAGCTGGCCTTGCCCATGACCCGCTTGGCCATCAGGCGGCCCGCCAGCTTCACACGGCGGCCCGCGGCTTCCAGCGATTCGGCCGTCCACAGGTCCTGGTCGGCGTACTGCGCATGCAGGTCGCCGGCGTAGTCGCTGCGGCGGAAGTCGTTGGGGAACGCGATGCCCTGCCCGCGCAGCGCCGTCAGTTTGGCGCGACGCTCGGCGATGAGGCTGTTCTCGTCGGCGTGGGTCTGCGGCGCGCGGGTCTGGTCGGTCATGTTGTTCGGATCAAGGAATGGGGGGCTTGCAGGAGCGCCCTGGGGCGCGATGCTCTTGCGGTGATTATCGGCCAAAGCATCGCGGCCGAGGCCGCTCCTGCATGGGCGAATATCAGGCGTCGATGCGTTTGGAGCCGGCTTCCAGGCCGGATTTCAGGCTGGCCTCGACGAACTCGTCCAGGTCGCCGTCCAGCACCTTCTGCGTGTCGGTGCGCTCCACGCCGGTGCGCAGGTCCTTGATGCGGCTCTGGTCCAGCACGTAGTTGCGGATCTGGCTGCCCCAGCCGATGTCGGACTTGGTGGCTTCCACCGCATCGCGCTCGGCGTTGCGCTTCTGGATCTCCAGCTCGTACAGCTTGGCGGCCAGCATCTTCATCGCGTTGTCGCGGTTCTGGTGCTGGCTGCGGCCGGTCTGGCAGGCCACCACTATGCCGGTGGGCACGTGGGTGATGCGCACCGCCGATTCGGTCTTGTTGACGTGCTGGCCGCCGGCGCCGGACGAACGGTACACGTCGGTCCTCAGGTCGGCCGGATTGATGTCGATGTCGATGTTGTCGTCCACTTCCGGCGACACGAACACCGAGGTGAAGCTGGTGTGGCGGCGGTTGTCAGAATCGAACGGCGACTTGCGCACCAGCCGGTGCACGCCGGTCTCGGTCTTCAGCCAGCCGTAGGCGAAGTCGCCTTCCACCCGCAGCGTGGCCGACTTGATGCCGGCGACGTCGCCGCCGCTGGCTTCCATCAGCTCGGTCTTCCAGCCGCGCGATTCGCACCAGCGCAGGTACATGCGCAGCAGGATTTCCGCCCAGTCCTGCGCCTCGGTGCCGCCGGCGCCGGCCTGGATGTCGACGAAGGCATTGGACGCATCCATCTTGCCGGAGAACATGCGCTGGAATTCCAGCTTGTCCACGTGCGTGGCGTAGCGTTCGACATCGTCCACCACGGCGCGCGCGGTGTCCTCGTCGTTCTCGCTCTCGGCCAGTTCCAGCAGTTCCAGCGCGCCCACCAGGCCTTCGTCGATGGTGCGGATGCCGTTGACGGTCTTGTCCAGCAGCGAGCGCTCGCGGCCCAGGGCCTGCGCGGTTTCGGGGTTGTTCCAGATGTCGGGGCTTTCCAGCTCCCGGTTCACTTCTTCCAGACGCTCGCGCTTGGCGTCGTAGTCAAAGATACCCCCGGAGCGAAGCCAACCGTTCCTGCAGGTCGGCGATGCGCTGGCGGACGGGATTCAGTTCGATCATGGTGCGGCAAAGGTGGGGTCGGGTCGGCCGGAAAGGATACCAGAGCGCCGCCCCGGCCGGATTTCCGGCGGCGGCCGGCGGCGAAAACGGCCCGCGCTGCGATTCCGGAACAGGAATTGCAGAGACTGACAGGCCACGCCGCCCCTGCCGGAACCGGAATGCCCCTTTCCCCTCCCCTGCCCGTCCTCCTCCCTGCCTCGCTGTTGCTGACCCTGCTGTTCTGGCTGCTGCCGGCGCGTGCGGCGGCGGCATCGGAGCCGGCTGCATCGCCGCACGAGGAACAGGTCTCGCGCTGCCTGAAACTGCGCCGCGACGAACCCGCCACCGCCGCCGCGCTGGCCGAATCGCTGCTGGCCACGCCGGGATTGGCGGTGGAGGATGAACTGAAAACGCTCAGCTGCCTGGGCATCGCCGCCGGCCTGCTGGGCGAGGACGCGCGCGCGACGCAGGCCGCGGCCCGCATGGAACGGCGGGTGCGGGCCAACCCGCAACTGCCGGCGGAATTCAGGTTGCGCGCCTATTCGCAGGCGGGTTCGGTGTATCACGGTGCCGGCCATATCCACCGCGCCGAGGCCGCCTACCTGCAGGCCTACGCCATCTCCCACCAGTTGGACGAGCGCGAAGCGGCGCTGATCCAGGCTGCCACGCTGACCAACGTGGGCCTGATCCACTCCGACTACCTGGATTCGCCCGATGTCGCCGACGGCTACTACCGCAAGGCCTTGGCCGCCGCCGAATCGGTGGGTCTGGAAGACCCGCTGATCCTGCACAACCACGTGCTCAACCTGGTGAAGCTGGGCCGCGACGCCGAGGCGCTGGCCGCCATCGACGAAGGCGAAGCCATGGCCCTGCGCAAGGACAGCCTTTCGGTGCTGCAGCGCCTGCGCGGCGAACGGGCCGGCATCTGGATCCGCCAGGGCCAGTGGGCGCGGGCGCGTCCGCTGCTGGAAACCGTCGTCCGCGCACAGGAAGCCAGCGCCGACCGGCCGGCGCTGGCCGGCTCGCTGGCCAAACTGTCCACCCTGCAGCGCCTCACCGGCGAACCTCTCCCGGCCCTGCGCACCGCCGAGCGCGCGTGGCGGCTGGTGGAAGGCACGCCGCAACCGCAGAAGCAGCGCGAGGTGCTGCTGGCATGGATCGGCGCGCAGGCCGCGCTGGGCCAGGCCGAAGAAGCGCTGCAGACCGGCCAGCGGCTGCATGCGATCGAGATGCATGCGCTGAAGCAGCAACGCCTGGAACTGCTGGCCGACCTGCAGGCGCGCAGCGCGAACGCCAGCGCGCAGCGCGAACTGGAACGCCTGCGGCACGAAGCGCAGATCCGCACCCTCAACGACGAGAAGTCGCGGTTGATACGGCACGCCGGCGCGGCCCTGCTGACGCTGCTGGTGATCGCCGGCATCGCGTTCGGCCTGCTGCAGCGGCGCAAGAACCGGCAACTGCGCGCCGTCAGCGCCACCGACCTGCTGACCGGACTGAAGAACCGCCGCGCCGCCACCCATTCTTTGCAGGAGATGGCCACCCAGCGCAACCTGCCGGGGATGCGCCATGCGCTGTTCCTGATCGACATCGACCACTTCAAGCAGGTCAACGACACCCATGGCCACCACGCCGGCGACGAAGTGCTGGTGGAACTGTCGCGCCGGCTGCGGGATGCGTGCCGGCCGGGGGACCTGGTGGCGCGCTGGGGTGGCGAGGAATTCCTGGTGGCCTGTCCTGACCTCCAGCCTGCAGAAGCCTGCACGGTCGCGGCACGGCTGCACGCGGCGATGGGCTGCACGCTGGAGCTGTCGCCCGGGCAGCCCTGGCCGCTGACCGTTTCGCTGGGATTCGCGCCGTTCCCCTTCTTCGACGGACGGGACGACAGCGCCGGCGCCGGCTGGGACTACGCCATCCGCATGGCCGACCGTGCGCTGTATGCCGCCAAGGACCACCGCGACGCCTGGGCCGGCCTGTGGGGCCTGGCGCTGCCCGCCGGCGTCCGCGCCGATGCGCTGCTGGAACAGCCGGAACAGGCCGTGCGCGACGGGACGATCGACTTCATGGCCAGCCATCCCCTGGAGCGGCGGCCGGTCTAGGGCCTGCAACGCCACCGGGACAGGCCCTGGCGGCTTCAGTCGCCGGTGCGCATCCGCAATTCACTGCGGTGGCGGCGGCTGCAGGGCAGCACGGTACCGTCCTTCAGGTGCAGGCGCGCGTCGCCGGTATCCAGCGGTTCGATCGAAGCGACCTGGTCCAGCGAGACGATGTAGCTGCGATGGATGCGGGCGAAGCGCCGTGGGTCCAGCCGCGCCTCGATGCCGGCGATGGTGCTGCGCAACGGATAGTCATGGCCGCGCACACGCAGGTTCACGTAGTTGCCGGCCGCCTGCATCCATTCGATGTCGTTGGCCGCCACCAGGAATTCGCGCCCCAGCTTGCGCACCAGGAAGCGTTCCGGCCGGTCCACCGGCTCCACCGGAGGGCCTTCGTCCGGTTCGGCCAGCAGGCTGGCCTCGCCCTGCCAGCGGCGCAGCAGGGTCCGGTAGCCCTCGATCACGATCACGATCAGGGCGAAGCTGCGGATGTCCTTCAGGTATTCGTAGAGCAGCTCGCGCGGCCACGGGCCGAAGTAGTACTCCATGCCCTGCGCGCGGTACGCCAGTTCGCGCAGGGCCACCATGCCCAGTACGTGCACCAGGCAGATCGCCACGCTGGCCCCGAGGTAACCGGCCAGCTGCCGGCGCCAGTCGCCCCAGTGGAACGGGAACCGGTGGGTGTACCAGGCGATGGCCGGGACCAGGACCAGCAGCCACATCAGTCCGCTGGTGATCTCCCAGACCGGCGGCTCCCAGCTCTGGATACTGGACGGCCAACGCCGGATCTCCATCAGGGTGGTGATGCTGTTGCCGGCGCAGTTGGCGCCGATCATCACCACCCAGAAGCCGATCTCGACCCAGCGCTTCCACGGCAGGTAGCGTTCGTAGCTGAGCGAGTCCGGTGCGGCCATCGGCGCATTCTAAACCGAGGGCCGGAGCATCCGCCCCCGGTTCGTCCCAGCGTCCCGCGATTCGTCCCCGGCACGCCGCAGCGCGTCCCCACGCGCTGGCCGTCCTTCTTCCGCGCCGCGAACCTGTGCCCGGGATTCCCCTGGGAGAAGAACGATGCAACGCCGCCACGATCTGGACTGGGTCCGCGTCTGCGCCTTCGGGCTGCTGGTGCTGTACCACGTCGGCATGTACTACGTCAGCTGGGACTGGCACGTGAAGAGCCCGGACGCCGGCTCGGCGCTGGAGCCCTTCATGATGCTCAGTTCGCCGTGGCGGCTTTCGCTGCTGTTCCTGGTGTCGGGCGTGGCGACCGCGTTCCTGCTGGGCAAGGCGCAGCGGACGGCCGCCTCCACGGGAGACAGGGTGCGCTTCCTCGGGGGACGCTCATGGCGGCTGTTGCCGCCGCTGATCTTCGGGATGCTGGTCGTGGTGCCGCCGCAGTCGTACTACCAAGTGGTCGAACAGCTGCCGGGCGGCTACCACGAGGGCTTCCTGGTCTTCTACGGACGCTACCTGACCGCCTATCCGGGCTTCTGCGACACCGAAGGCGGTTGCCTGGCCATCCCCACCTGGAACCACCTGTGGTTCGTCGCCTACCTGTGGGTCTACACGGTCGCGTTGTGGCTGCTGTGGACACTTTCCCCCCGCGTGCTGGATGCGGCGGGCGGCGGACTCGCCAAGGCGCTGAAGGGCTGGGGCCTGCTGCTGTGGCCGATCCTGTTCTTCGCGATGGCGCGGGCCGCGCTGATCGGGATCTTCGATTCCACCCACGCCCTGGTGGACGACTGGTACAACCATGTCCAGTACTTCGGCATCTTCCTGCTGGGCTTCCTGATCGCGCGCAGCGAAGGCGTCTGGGCCGCTATGCAGCGCTCGCGCGGGATCGCCCTCGTGCTCTGGCTGGGCAGCTGGCTGGCGATCGTGACCTACTTCGCCCATTTCGTGGAGGTCGCGCCGCCGCAATGGCTGCGCCTGCTGATGCGGGCGGCGTGGGGGCTCAACCAGTGGTGCGCCATCGTCGCCATCCTGGGCTTCGCGCGCAGCCTCGCGCCCGGCGACGGCCCGGTGCTGCGCTACCTGGTCCCGGCGGTGTTCCCGATCTACATCCTCCACCAGACCGTCATCGTCGTGCTGGCGCACCACTTCAAAGCGTTCGGCCTGGCGCCGTGGATCGAAGGCCCGGTGCTGGTCATGCTGACGTTCGCCCTGTGCTTCGCCGGCTACGAGGTCATCCGTCGGATGCGCTGGCTGCGACCGTTGTTCGGACTGACGGCCGCCGCCCCGGCGACGCGTGCATCGTCCGGGGTGGACGCACGCGCCGCCTAGACCGGGTCCCTCGCTGCATGCGGGACTGCCGCTTGCCGGATAGCCGCCGCTCCTGCGGGAGCAGCGGCGATCATGACGCCTTCCGTGGCGCGGTCGGGGCTGAAGCCCCTCCTGCACC
Organism: Pseudoxanthomonas putridarboris; assembly: GCF_038321125.1. NCBI lineage: Bacteria > Pseudomonadati > Pseudomonadota > Gammaproteobacteria > Lysobacterales > Lysobacteraceae > Pseudoxanthomonas > Pseudoxanthomonas putridarboris. The sequence continues at coordinate 399,574 of NZ_JBBWWT010000003.1, forward strand.
GCACTTCGTACATCCTCGCGACCCGAGGCGGAGGCATCGGCCACGTGTGCCCGGCCGGCCTACCTACTTTCTTCTTTTTTCCTGCCATCCAGGAACGCCAGGACCAGGATGCCCACCGCGCAAACGGCGAACAGCGCGCCGGTTGCGGTGCTGCCGATGTTCCCCATCAGCCAGGCGTACAGATCGACCATCATGGCAATGAACCGGTTGTCGTGGCCGGCGCCCAGGTCGTCCCCGCTGAACGCGTTGACCGACAACACGCCTAATACCGCAAAGACGAAGATCGCCGCAAACCACTTCATATGCACTCCTTGAACATGTCGACATTGCAGAAAAAAAACGAAACCCGGCATCGTCCCGCGGCAATCGCAGCGAAGTGCCACCCCATTGAGGCCGGCCTGCGTCTTGCTCCTTCATTCCACCTGGAACTCCCCGACCAGCACGGTTTCCGACTGCTCCTTCAGGCGCAGGGTCACCCGCTGCTCCTTCGCCTGCGGCGTGCCGAAACCTGTGGTCAGTTTCAGTTGCAGGGTAGTGGCGCCGGTGACCAGTTGCTGGCGGTCGCCGAAGAAGTTGGCCTCCACCGTGTACTTGCCGGGCTTGGCCTTGCGCAGCGAGAACTCCTCCGGCCCGTAGCCGCCGGTGAAGTCGTCCGACAACCGTCCGCCCTGCGCGGTGAGCGGGTTGTTGTAGTAGCACTTCTCGCCATCCGGATCGGTGACCCACAGGTCCATGTCGCTGTTGTCGCTGTCCCACGCGAGCACCACGCGCAGGTCGAGCGGCAGATGCTTCAGCAGGCGCGGGTCGGTGCGGCGGGTGTCGGGGCGCTGCGTGGCATTGACGACGACGTCGTTGAGTTCGGCCAGCGCGATCAGCTGGATGCCGCCGAAGCGGCCATCCCAATCGCCGGTCACCACTTCGTACAGCGCATCGACCGCCTGCTGCGGCTGGCCGACGGCCGCGTAGGCCAAGCCCAGGTCGCGGAAGCTCTGCGGTTCCTCCGGCGCCAGCCGCCGTACCTGCTCGAACAGCGGCACCGCCAGCGCAGGCTGCCCGGCCTGCATCAGGCGGTAGGCCAGCACGCGCAGGATGTGGCGGTTCTCCAACTGCAGTTCGGCCAGGTTGGAGAGCACGCGCAGGGCCAGCGCATCCTGCCCGGCTAGGAACAACAGGTCCGCCACGTCCAGGTAGAACGCGGTGCTGTCGGCGTGGGCATCGCGTTCGTCCAGGTAGAGGGCGTAGATCCGTTCCGGCGCGGCTTCGCGCAGGCGGCGCGCATAGGGCGAGTCGGGTTCCCACGGCTGCAGGGCGATGCCGATGCGCTTGCCGGTCGAGGCGGTGATCTGCACTGCGTCCAGCGTCATTTCCTTGCTGCTCTCCGCTTCCGGTTCGGCGACGACCGATCCGATGACCGTGACCTCACGCAGCGCTGCGCTTTCCGCTGCCTCGGCATGCGCCGTTGCAACGGCATCCTGTGCCCGCCGCTCCAGCGCTGGCGCCGGTGGCGTCGCTAGAACGCGTTGCGGCGGCGGCGGCGCGGCAGGCGTTGCGACAGGTGGCGGAGCCGCCACGGCAACCACGTCGGCCTGCTCCGGCACCGACTCCCTGCGACGCACACCCGATGGCTTCGCATTCCACCATGCGATCTTCTCCGCGAACGCCTCGGCCACTTCGTCGATGCGCGCTTGCCGGTCCTCGGCGGCTTCCTCCGTCTGTTCCGCTTTCAACTCCGCGAACGCTTCCCGCAATTCCTCCGGCGGCGCGATGTCGTAGCGAACGTAATCCTCCACCGTCTCCAGCACGATCAGCGACGTCTCCGGCGTGACCAGCCTGTAACGCCCGCCCAGTTCGCGGATGCGCGCGCGGTGGACATCGGGATCGGCGGACAGCCGGTCAACCCAGTAGCCGGCCCACAACTGGCCGATGGGACCTTCCTGCAAGGCATCGCGCCCATCCACCGGCAGCTCGACCGTTTCGACATGACCGTTACCTTGGCGATAGCGCATGGTCAGCGTGCCGCGGTCCTCGCGCAGCAGGCCGGCCACGCGGAACATCCCGTCGCGTGGCAGCGAGGATTCGCGCACCAGTTCTGCGCCGCCGGGCAACTGCTCCGACAGCAGGCGCGGACGTTCGTGCAACAGTGCCCGGGTGGCGTCGGCCAGCCGGGGCGCGGCGATGGCGATCGACTGGCCGCCGTCGCTGGCCTCGGCCCAGGCGCGCAGACGCACATCGTCGGCATGCGAACCGGCCGCGTGCAGGGCGTACAGGCGCTGCCCCGCCGCCAGTTGCGGAAACGACTGCGCGCCGTAGTTGCCCAGGCCATCGCTGAACAACAGATACTCGGGAATGTCGTCGCGCGGCGACCAGTCGCCGAGGTTGCTGGCGCCGTCGTATACCGTGTCGCGCAGCGCCTGTCGCAGCGCCGACCAGTCGCCGCCGCGCACGCGGAACGCCTGCGCGGGTTCGGCGCGGTCGCGCAGCCGGACCAGCGACACCTCGATGTCGCCGGCCGCGCGGAAGTACGCATCCAGCACCGCCAGTTCGCTTTCGACATCGCGCTTGCGCGCCGAGCCGGAGCTGTCCCACAGCAGGCCGATCCGGCCCGGCAAGGCGCGCACCACGGCCACGTCGTCCACCGGGATCTCGGCCAGGAAATGCGCCTGCCCGTCCACCAGTTGGACATGCACCTGCGGCTGCGCACGGCGCGGCACGCTCAGGCGCAGGTCGCCGCCGCGGAACGGCGCGGCGCGACGGACGACATGATCGCGATCGCCGCCGCTCAGGGCCGGCGATTTCCAGTGCGCCTCCCAGGCGTTGCCGCGGCGCTCGAACGCCACCGCGCCCAGTTGGCCGAGCATCACCGGCTTGCCTTCGCCCTGCACACGGATCCGCAGCGCGACCGATTCGGCGCCCCTGGCATAATCCAGCGGCAGCGACAGGCCCATGCCGCCGTCGCGCGAGGCGCGCGCGAATTTCGAGCCGGCGGTTTCGCGCGACAAGGGTTCGACGTAGGTCAGCCGCACGCGCCGGGTATCGCCGGCCGGGATCGGAAAGATGCGCAGCCGGAAATGGTTGCCGGCGGTCTGCTCCAGCAGCGCCGGATCGACCTGGCGGCGCTCGATGGCCTCGAACACCTGCTGGCCCTTGGCCTTCTCCACCGGCACCGCCGGGCGCAGGTGGCCGTCGAAATCCAATGCGAATCCGGTGATGCGCTGGCCGTCGCGCAGCGGGAAGTCGAGATGGCCTTCCAGATCGCGCGCGTTGGGGTTGAAGAAAACCAGATCGACGGTGGTCTGCGCCAGCCCGCCCACCACCACGGTGTCGATACCCGCCTCGCGCAACACGACGGGCGTTTCCGCACCACGCACCTCCAGCAGTGGTGGCACGATGGCGAAGACTTCCGTCCTGGCCTGGGCCAGCGCGGCGATGGCGGCCAGCGCCAACATGCCTGCGCTGACCAGTGCAATGGACTTCATATGTGACATGCGTGACACGCGACTCTCCCCACTCGGAATGCAATCCAACAGATCAACGGCCGATGGTAATGAATGGGGTTGCATGCCCCATGGCCACGCACGCGACCGGCAGGGCACAGCCGCGCCATGATGCACAACGAAATCACGGCACTACACGACGGCCCGACTTGCGGCTTCGTTTGCGGCTTAGTCCGGGGCTTCCCGCAGCCGCAGGCGATGGAGTGCGGATGAAACCCATCACCCGCTCTACGGCCGACACTCCGTACCCCAGCGTGAGTACGCCGTAGTACAGCACCGCCATCCACAGCGCGACATGCGGCTCATCCAGCAGCAGTCCTCCGTTCTTCTTCAGGCCGTGATGGCCGACCGACTCAAGATAGGCCCTGTCCAGTCCCATTTCCGGCAGCAGCGCATTGCCGAACACGCAGCCCATCATCACGAAGAAGTACAGCACGATGCGGCCCGCCAAGATGCCCATGGCACGGTCGTTGCCGAACGCCCTGGCGGCTGCGCTCGGCAGGACGAAATGCGACAGGAGCACGCCCGCCATCAGCGACCTCATCGTATCGGCGTCGATCAGCATCACATGAAAGGAATAGACGAAGCCCGCGAAGAACAGTAGCACTCCCAATCTTCCCAACCATGCGCGCGAGAACATGAACAACATCAGGTTCATCGGGTTGAGGATGAACTCGAACCCCACCAGCACCGCGAAATCGTAGACCCGGCTGGCGTCGCCCGGCGCGGGCGCCAGCAGGAACCGCATGCTGCACACGAACAGATAGACCACGCTGCCGGGCACCAGCACCCGCAACCACTTCGTCAACCCATGCAACGCGGTCGCACCGTGCATCATGTCCGGTCAAATAACATCAGCGCGGTATCCGCACCCTCGTCGCAACGCTCTTGCGCCAGCAGTTCGACCAGCACCAGCAACGCGAAGTACTCGCGCAGCCAGGTGTTGTAGCGCAGGTACAGCGGCGTGGGCGCGGCGCCCGCCCAGTGGGCTCATTCGGCCCGCACGGCGATCCGGTAAGGCCCGTGCCCGCCGCCCAATCCCGTCGCCACGATCTCGTAGTCTCCCGGCTCCAGATCGACCCCCAGGCGCGCATTGGACGAATCGCCGCCGTCATCGTCCTCTTCCACCACCGCACCGTCGCGCAGCAGGTAGAGATAGCTGTCCAGGTTCCTGGACGTCATGTCGATCACGTAGCGCCCGGCAGCAGCGACCGACAGCCCATAGCGATCCTTGCCGCCGGGCACCAGGCTGGCCTGGCGGGATTCTCCGGAGTACAGGCGCTGCCGGTCGGGCGACGGCGGTGGCGCGGTGGCGATGCCCAGCGTGAACAGCCCACCGCTTTCGTCGCTTTTGTACTTCGTCGCGGTCACCGTGTAAGTACCCGGTTCCAGTACCGTCACGATGCGCGCGTCGCTGCTGTCGCCGCCGTCGTCGTCCCACAGCCCGATGCCCGGGCCGGTCAGTTCGAGCTTCGCGTCGAAATCCCCGCTTTTCATGTCCACGGTGACGAGCGCGCGCGTGGGCAATGTGAAGCGGTACTGGGCGCTTTCGTTCCTCAGCAGGCCGGTGATGGGCGCCGCGTCGAGTTGCAGATCGCCGCCGTCCTGCAGACGGGTTCCGGTTGGAATCGCGACCTCGTTGCAGGCGACCTGGATCCGATACAGGCCGGCGGCACGATCGCCTCTCGACTCCTCCACCGAATCGGCCTTCAGCCGGTAGGTTCCGGGCTCCAGGAAAGTCGCGATGCGTGCGTTGGTCCCTTCGCCGCCGTCGTCGTTCTTCTGCGATATCCCATTGCCTTCCAGCGCAAGCACGGCATCGAATTCGGACGATCGCATGTCCAGCTGGCAACGCCCACTCTGTTTGATTCTCAGTTGGTAGGTCTTGCGCTCGCCTGCCATCATGTCGTGGATGTCGGCGCCCGGTTCCAGCACATCGCCCTGATGGATCGTCACCGGCTTCAGGCTCAGCGTGAAGGGGCCGTAGTCGCTGGGGTTCTGGCCGCTGACGGCCAGGGTGTAGCGCGCCCTGGCCGGGCTCAACAGCGTCACGACGTTGGAACGGCGGGAATCGTCTCCATCGCATTCCACCCTGCTGCGTACCAGGTCGATCGTCCCGCGTTTCTCGCCACTGGCCTGACTGAACAGGGTCAGGCGCCCGCAGAATGCGCCGGTGGCCTCGATCGCCACGGCCTGGTTTTCCGTCAGTTCGAAGGCGTACAACGCGCTGCGGCTGCCATCGCTGAAATTGACGCGACTGCCCGAGGTGATTTCGCCCTTCACCTGATCGCCCACGTTCAATTTGATTTCCTTGTCCGTGCCTGCGCCGGTACCGGTCGGCTGCCGCTGGCAGCCCGCCGCGGACAACATGAGCACGACGCATGCGCACACGCTGGCCGCATGTCGGGCGGTCGTTCTGACGATCATGGAACACCCCTGGTCAATGTGAGAAAAGGCCATGGGCTTGTGCCATGGCAATGCCGCGGCAATCTACCAAAACAGGATTGTGTTCAACGGCGGAACCCGGGCATGCGGTAAATGTGAGTTATGCCGCGTTGTTCTTTGCCTGCGTCTTGTTCTGTGACTTTCGCATCGGCATGGAGCGGCATGCAGATACGGCGCGTTCGAGAGGCTCGCCTTCGAAATCCCGTGTGGCTTTGCCGGGGAATGTCCGCCTCGACACGCCGCCTCCAAGCGGCGCTCGCCATAGCGCGCGCCTTGTCCTCTCTGCTGCGTGCGCAGGCCTTAGGCATGCGTCGCTTTCCAGTGGAAAAGCGCCGAAGAGTCTCGGGCTCAGGCCGCCGACCAGTGCCGGATCAGCAACTGGATGCCGCGGCGATTCTGGTAGTCGTCGGTATCCAACTGGTAGGCGACGTGGATCGCCGGCGGAGGCGGTTGCTGGTTCCAGCCGCCGAAGTGGATCGCGCTCAGCGGTTCGCGCCGTCCCGCGCAGCGCAGGCTCAACTTGAGATGGCGCTCGCCGACCACGCGCCAGTCCAGCACGTCGAAGACGCCATCGAACAACGGCTCCGGGAAGCCCTGCCCCCACGGCCCCGCGATGCGCAGTGCCTCGGCGTGCGCGCGGTCCAGTTCGTGCGGCAAAAGTTCCCCATCGCTGGGCAGTTCGGCCTGCAACAACGAATCGTCCAGCAGCGCGGCAGCCTGGCGGTGGAAGGCGTCGCGGAACGCCGGCAGCGCGCTTTCGTCCAGCGTCAGTCCGGCCGCCATCGCATGGCCGCCGAAACGCGCCATCAGGCCGGGCTGGGCGGCATCGATGGCCGCCAGCGCGTCGCGGATATGGAAACCCGGGATCGAACGCGCGGAGCCGCGCAACGTGGCGCTGCCCGGCTCAGCCGGCGCGAAGGCGACCACCGGGCGGTGCAGCCGCTCCTTCATCTTCGAGGCCACCAGGCCGACCACGCCAGGATGCCACTCGGGGTCGAACAGGCAGGGCGCCAGCGGCGGCAGGCCGCTGGCGCCGGGCTCCACGCGCGCAAGGGCGGCCTGCGCCTCGTCCGTCATCTGTTGCTGCACGCCACGGCGCTCGGCATTGATGCCGTCCAGCACGCGCGCCATTTCCTCGGCCTGGGTGGCGTCGTCGCACAGCAGGCATTCGATGCCCAGCGCCATGTCCTCCAGCCGGCCGGCCGCGTTCAACCGTGGAGCGATGGCGAAACCGATGTCGGCGGCGGTCAGGCGCGCGGCCTCACGGCCGCACACGCGGATCAGCGCCTGCAGGCCTGCGCTGCCCTGCCCCGCGTGCAGGCGGCGCAGTCCCGCCCCGACCAGCGCGCGGTTGTTGGTATCCAGCGGCACCAGGTCGGCGACGGTGCCCACCGCCACCAGGTCCAGCAGCACGGACAGGTCCGGTCCGCCGTCGGCGAAGGCGCCACGTTCGCGCAGCACGCGACGCAGCGCGAGCAGCACGTAGAACATCACGCCGACGCCGGCCAGCATCTTGCTGGGGAATGGATCGCCGCGCAGGTTCGGGTTGACGATGGCATCGGCCGGCGGCAACGCATCGCCGGGCAGATGGTGGTCGGTGACCAGCACCTGCCAGCCGCGCGCCTTGGCCGCGCCGATGCCGGCGTGGCAGGCGATGCCGTGGTCCACGGTGACCAGCAACTCGGGTTTCAGTGCGGCCAGTTCGTCCACCAGCGCGGGCGACAGACCGTAGCCGTGCACCATGCGGTTGGGCACCGCCGGCGTGACATGGCGCGCGCCGAGCAGGCGCAGGCCGCGCACGCCCAGCGCGCAGGCGGTGGCGCCGTCGCAGTCGAAGTCGCCGACGATGACGATGTGCCTGTCCGCCGCGATGGCGTCGGCCAGCATCGCCGTGGCCGCCTGCATGCCGCCCAGGGTATCCGGTGGAAGCAGTTGGCCCAGCCGCGGCTGCGCCTGTTCGGGCGTCAGCGCGCCGCGCGCTTCGTAGATCCGGCGCAGCAGCGGCGGCACCGTGTCGGGCCACTGGCCCTGGGCCTCGGCCAGGCGGCGGCGTATCCGCGGCGCGGGCGTCATGCCTGCACGTGGTCCGGGCGCAGCGTGTCCAGGCGCGGCATCGGCCTGCGCCAGAACCGCCAGCGCTGCTCGCGCCGCAGCACGAACTGCATGCCGTCCTCGAAGTCCAGTGTCAGCGCATCCAGTTCGCGCTTCGCCAACGCCGCCAGCAGTGGTTGCAATGCATCGTGGCAGAAGCGGTCCAGGTTGCGCAGGTGGCGAAGGTCGATCAGCGCGTCCACACCGCCTTCACCGTTGGCGTGCCCGGCGTCCACGCCCGCGGCCTGCGCCAACGCGCGCAGCAGCACGTCGTTGCCCTTCACCTGGCGGAATCCGGTACGCACGAAATCCGGCAGCACGCCGCCGCCCCAGAACCACAGCGAGTTGACCGGCGGCTTGCCCTGCGCCACGCGTTGCGCGTTCCACGGATGGTTGTGCAGCAGGATCTGCGCTTCGCTGAGCAGGGCGCGCCAGCGGCGGCCGGCGTCGCCCTGCGGCAGGTGCGCGAACAGGTCGTCGCCCAGCACCTCGTCGGCCGGAGCGAACTCGGGGAGTTGCGCCTCGCGCGGCAGGCGGAGATACCAGCGGGAAGGCTGCGGCGCGTCCAGCAGCAGGCCGGCGTCGCCGAACAGCGGCTTCAGGGCCGGCAACAGGCGGGCGGTGTCTTCCTCGGCCAGCGCCAGCGCATCGCCGTGGGCCAGCATCCGCGCACCGCTCATGTCCGGCGACACGCGGGCCGGGTCGGCGCGGAGCCATGTGTAGCCCGCCGCATCGCCGGCGTCGAACTGCCGCGTCAACGCGGCGACCGGCCAATGGTCCGGCACCAGCTGGAACTGCCGGCGCAATTGCGCCAGTTCGCCCGCCTCGGCCGCGCCGCGATCCGCCCGCCCCAGCGCGCGCGCCACGTCGGGCGGCAGCGCCTGTCCCACCAGGCGGGTGCGGGCGGGCAGCAACAGAGTGGCCAGCGCCATCGGGCTAGGGCCTGTCAACGCTATTGGGGCAGGTCACCTTGCCGTTCCCAAGCGGCCAGGGGTTCGTGCGTGGCGCAGCGGCAGGCTGGCCGCCTGTCCAAGCCGCGCACGGGCGTCTGGCCGCTTGGGAGCGGCAACCCTTCGGGCCGCGCCTGGATGCGCGTGGGACTGCGTCATCATTCGGTCTTGTATCGACATACATTCCCTCATTCTTCCTTGCCCCGCGCGCATCCAGGCGCGGCGTGGCCCGTCCCAATAGCGTTGACAGGCCCTTAACCCGTGTAGGAAACGCTGACGATTTCGTATTCGCGCTGGCCGGCCGGCGCATCGATGGTGACCGAGTCGCCTTCGTGCTTGCCGATCAACGCGCGGGCCAGCGGCGAGGAAATCGCGATCAGGCCCAGCTTGATGTCCGCCTCCAGGTCGCCGACGACCTGGTAGCGCTTCTCCTCGTCGGTATCCACGTCGGCCAGCACCACCCTGGCGCCGAACACGATGCGTGTGCCCGCGTTGAGCTTGGTGACGTCGATGATCTCCGAATGCGACAGCTCGCTTTCCAGCTGCTTGATGCGGCCTTCGATGAAACCCTGCTGCTCGCGGGCGGCGTGGTATTCGGCGTTTTCCTTCAGGTCGCCGTGCGCGCGCGCCTCCGCGATGGCGGCGATGACTTCCGGCCGCTTCACCGTCTTCAGCAGGTCCAGTTCCTGGCGCAGGCGCTGCGCGCCCTGCATGGTCAATGGGGCTCTCACCCTTGAAGCTCCTTGTGCAGTTCCTGCAACGCCAGCACCGGGCCCGTGCCGCGGTATTCCAGCGAATGCACCAGCGCCTTGGCGCCGGCTACGGTCGTTGAGTACGTGACGCGGTGCTGCAAGGCCTCGCGCCGGATCGAGAAGGAGTCGGCAATGGCCTGGCGTCCCTCCGTCGTGTTGACGATATACACGATTTCGCCGTTCTTGATCAGGTCCACCACGTGCGGGCGGCCCTCCAGCACCTTGTTGATCTGCTCGCAGGCCATGCCATGCTCGCGCAGCCAGGTGGCCGTGCCGGCCGTGGCGACGATGCTGTAGCCGCGCTCGACCAGTTGCCGCGCCACCGGCAGCACCCGCTTCTTGTCCGGGTCGCGCACCGAGACGAACACCTTGCCCACCGGCGGCGCCTTGATGCCGCCGGCCTCCTGCGCGCGCGCCATGGCGGCGCCGAAGCTGCGGCCCACCCCCATCACTTCGCCGGTGGAGCGCATTTCCGGCCCCAGGATCGGGTCCACGCCCTGGAACTTGGCGAACGGGAAGATCGCCTCCTTCACCGAGTAGTAGTCCGGCACGATTTCCTTCAGCGCGCCCTGCGCCGCCAGCGGCTTGCCGGCCATGCAGCGCGCCGCGATCTTGGCCAGCGGCATGCCGGTGGCCTTGGACACGAACGGCACCGTGCGCGAGGCGCGCGGGTTCACTTCCAGCAGGTAGATGATGTCGTCGCCGTCGTCGTTGGACTGGATGGCGAACTGGGTGTTCATCAGGCCGACCACGTTCAGCGCCTTGGCCAGTTCCACCACCTGCCGACGCAGCTCGGCCTGCGTCTTCGCCGACAGCGAGTACGGCGGCAGCGAGCACGACGAGTCGCCCGAGTGCACGCCGGCTTCCTCGATGTGCTCCATCACGCCGCCGATCAGCACCTGGCCGTCGGTGTCGGCGATGATGTCCACGTCCACTTCCACCGCGTTGTCGAGGAAGCGGTCCAGCAGCACCGGCGAATCGTTGGACACCTTGACCGCATCGCGCACGTAGCGGGCCAGGTCGGATTCGCCGTAGACGATCTCCATCGCGCGCCCGCCCAGCACGTAGGACGGACGTACCACCAGCGGGTAGCCGATCTCACGGGCCAGCGCCAGCGCCTCGTCGGCGTTGCGCGCGGTGCGGTTGGGCGGCTGCTTCAGGCCCAGCTTCTCGACCAGTTGCTGGAAGCGCTCGCGGTCCTCGGCCAGGTCGATCGAGTCCGGCGAGGTGCCGATGATCGGCACGCCGTTGGCTTCCAGCGCCTGCGCCAGCTTCAGCGGGGTCTGGCCGCCGTACTGAACGATCACGCCCTTGGGCTGCTCCAGTTCGACGATGGCCAGCACGTCCTCCAGCGTCAGCGGCTCGAAGTACAGGCGGTCGGAAGTGTCGTAGTCGGTGGAGACGGTTTCCGGGTTGCAGTTGACCATGATGGTCTCGAACCCGTCCTCGCGCAGCGCCAGCGCGGCGTGCACGCAGCAGTAGTCGAATTCGATGCCCTGGCCGATGCGGTTGGGGCCGCCGCCCAGGATCATGATCTTGTCGCGGCCGGTCGGCTCGGCCTCGCACTCGTCCTCGTAGGTCGAATACAGGTAGGCGGTGCCGGTGGCGAACTCCGCCGCGCACGAGTCCACGCGCTTGTACACCGGCTTCACGCCCAGCGCCTTGCGCAGCACGCGCACGGCGGCCTCGTCGGTGCCGGCAAGCTGCGCCAGGCGGGCATCGGAGAAGCCCATGCGCTTCAGGCGGCGCATGCGGCGCGCGTCGAGCGAGGCCAGGCCGTCGGCCGCGACCTGCTTCTCGTCGGCGATGATCTCTTCCATCTGGTCCAGGAACCACGGGTCGATGAACGACAGCGCATGCACCTGCTCCACCGTCATGCCGGCGCGGAACGCGTCGGCCACGTAGAACAGGCGTTCCGGGCCGGGCGCCTTCAGTTCGCGGCGCAGCGTGGTCAGGTCGTCCTCGCTGGCCAGGTCCAGGCCGGTGGGGTCGAGGCCGACCTTGCCGGTCTCCAGGCCGCGCAGCGCCTTCTGCAACGATTCCTGGAAGGTGCGGCCCATCGCCATCACCTCGCCCACCGACTTCATCTGCGTGGTCAGGCGGGCGTCGGCCTGCGGGAACTTCTCGAACGCGAAGCGCGGGATCTTGGTGACCACGTAGTCGATGCTGGGCTCGAACGAGGCCGGGGTCAGGCCGCCGGTGATCTCGTTCTTCAGCTCGTCCAGCGTGTAGCCGACCGCCAGCTTGGCGGCGACCTTGGCGATCGGGAAGCCCGTGGCCTTGGACGCCAGCGCGGACGAACGCGACACGCGCGGGTTCATCTCGATCACCACCACGCGGCCGGTCTGCGCGTTGATGCCGAACTGCACGTTGGAGCCGCCGGTGTCCACGCCGATCTTGCGCAGCACCGCGATGGAGGCGTCGCGCAGGCGCTGGTATTCCTTGTCGGTCAGGGTCTGCGCCGGCGCCACGGTGATGCTGTCGCCGGTGTGCACGCCCATCGGGTCCAGGTTCTCGATGGAGCAGACGATGATGCAGTTGTCCGCGGTGTCGCGGACCACTTCCATCTCGAACTCCTTCCAGCCCAGCACCGATTCCTCGACCAGCACTTCGGTGGTCGGCGACAGTTCAAGGCCGCGATTGACGATGTCGATCAGTTCCTCGCGGTTGTAGGCGATGCCGCCGCCGCTGCCGCCCAGGGTGAAGCTGGGGCGGATGATGGTGGGATAGCCCACGCGGGTCTGGATATCCAGCGCTTCTTCCAGCGTGTGCGCCACTTCGGCCTTCGGGCATTCCAGCCCGATCTCGGCCATCGCCACGCGGAACAGCTCGCGGTCCTCGGCCATGCGGATGGCCTCGCGCGAAGCGCCGATCAGTTCCACGCCGTGCTTTTCCAGCACGCCGTGGTCGGCCAGGTCCAGCGCGCAGTTCAGCGCGGTCTGGCCGCCCATCGTCGGCAGCAGCGCGTCGGGTTTTTCCTTGGCGATGATCTTCTCGACCGTCTGCCAGTTGATCGGCTCGATGTAGACCGCGTCGGCCATCTCCGGGTCGGTCATGATGGTGGCGGGGTTGCTGTTGACCAGCACCACCCGGTAACCCTCTTCCCGCAGCGCCTTGCAGGCCTGCGCGCCGGAGTAATCGAACTCGCAGGCCTGGCCGATGACGATCGGGCCGGCGCCGATGATGAGGATGGTTTTGATGTCGCTGCGCTTTGGCATTGCTTCAACTCAGTAGAGTCGCTCGGCCCAGGTATCGGCCGGCAACCAGGTGGATTGTTCGGGATCTTCGGCGTCGACTGCGCCCTCCGCCACCGATACGCGCACGCGCCGGAGCAGTTCGTCCCAGCTTCCCGCAGTGGCCCCTATCCGGGCACCGATACGGTTGTTCTGCGCATCCATGGCCCTGGCCGCACTGGCACTGCCGTCGCCTTCCATGACGGTGGTGACCATGTCCACCACACCGGGGGCCAGCGTGTAGGCGACGATTGCGCTGGCCAGCGTGTGCCGGTAGGCATCGCGCGGACCATTGCGGCCTCCCTCGAGTGCGCTGTGCTGGGTTTGCCAGTACACGGTGCCGAGCACGCTCGCCGGATAGATCGACAGTGCCGCCCCTGCGAAGGCCAGCCAACGCCAGCGCCGCGCGAGGCGGAGCCACGTCATGCGCGCGCCCGCTCCATCGATGCCACGAAGCGGTCGAACAACGGCGCCACATCATGCGGGCCGGGAGAGGCTTCCGGGTGCCCCTGGAACGAGAACGCGGGGGCGTCGGTGAGTTCGATGCCCTGGTTGGTACCGTCGAACAGCGAGCGGTGGATCACCCGCACGTTGGCCGGCAGGCTGGTTTCATCCACCGCGAAACCGTGGTTCTGCGAGGTGATCATGACGCGGCCGCTGTCGAGGTCCTGCACCGGGTGGTTGGCGCCATGGTGGCCGTGGCCCATCTTCATGGTCTTGGCACCGGCGGCCAGCGCCAGCAACTGGTGGCCCAGGCAGATGCCGAAGGTGGGGATCTTCTTAGCCACGAATTCGCGGATCGCATCGATCGCGTAGTCGCAGGGTTCCGGGTCGCCGGGGCCGTTGGACAGGAACACGCCATCGGGCTTCAGCGCCAGCGCATCGGCGGCCGGCGTCTGCGCGGGCACCACGGTCACGTCGCAACCGCGTTCGGCCAGCATGCGCAGGATGTTGTGCTTCACGCCGAAGTCGTAGGCCACGACTTTGAACTTCGCCTCGGCCTGCACCGGCGCGCCGGTATCCAGGTCGATCCGGCCATCGCGCCACGGATAGGCCTTGTCGGTGGTGACCACCTTGGCCAGGTCCATGCCCTTCAGGCCGGGGAACTTGCGCGCGGCTTCCAGCGCCTTCTCTACGTCGATGTCGTTGCCGGCCACCAGCGCGCCGTTCTGGGCGCCACGGTCGCGCAGGAGGCGGGTCAGCTTGCGGGTGTCGATGCCGGCGATGGCGACGATGCCGCGCGCCAGCAGCCATTCCGGCAGCGGCTGCTGGCTGCGCCAGTTGCTGGGGCGGCGCGGCACGTCGCGCACGATCAGGCCGGCGCACCACACCTGGGCGGCTTCGTCGTCCTGCTCGGTGCAACCGGTGTTGCCGATATGGGGGTAGGTCAGGGTGACCAGTTGGCGAGCGTAGGACGGGTCGGTCAGGATTTCCTGGTAACCGGTCATCGCGGTGTTGAACACCACTTCACCGACCGAAAGGCCGTCTGCGCCTACGGATTCGCCCTCGAATACGGTGCCGTCTTCGAGAACGAGGATTGCGGGTCGAGTCACGGGGTTCGCCTTGGGGTGGAGGAACCCTGCCCCTCCGTCTTGCGGCTGCAAGAAACCGCGAACGCGGTATTTCTCCGGTCCGGGGCGGTGGGTAACAGGCGAGCGGGAATTGTACGGGGATGGCCTGTTCAGCGCCACCGTTTTTTTGCGCCCGCCGGGCGGACGGAGCGTCCGCCAACGTCGCGTGTTCAGGTTTCCACGCTGTAGGAGCGGCTTCAGCCGCGACAAGAGACCGTATGCGCTGGAAAGGGCTGTTCACCCTCCGGGCGCGCTGCGGCGCGTTCGTCATCCTGCGCCACGGATTGCCATCGAGGCGCGGTCGCGGCTGAAGCCGCTCCTACAGAGGCATCAATCCAGCAGGTCGCGGACGCGGTACAGGCCCGGCGCGCGGCCGGCCAGGCGCTGGGCGACATGCAGCGCGCCGCGGACGAAGATGTCCCGGTGCGTCGCCCGATGGGTCAGCTCGATACGCTCGCCGATGCCGGCGAACTGCACCGTGTGTTCCCCGACGATGTCGCCGGCGCGCAGGCTGGCGTAGTGGACGTCGGCGCCCGCGCTGCCGGCGGCCTGCCCCAACGTCAGCGCGGTGCCTGAGGGTGCGTCCTTCTTGTGGATGTGGTGCGACTCCACGATGTCCACGTCCCAGCCCGCCAACGCACCGGCGGCACGCTCCACCAGTTCCGCCAGCACCGCCACGCCCAGGCTGAAGTTGGTGGCCCAGACCAGCGGGATGCGGGCGGCGGCCTGCTCCAGCGCCTGCTGCTGCGCGGGCGAGATGCCGGTGGTGCCCGAGACCAGCGGCACGCCTCGCTCCACGCACAACGCCAGGATCGGGTCGAAGCCTTCCGGCAGGCTGAAATCGATGGCCACGTCGAAGGCCGGCACGCCGGCCAGTTCGCTGGCCGCGAAATGCGGCACGCCTTCGACCACGCGCTGCGCGGGCGAGCGCCGGGTCACCGCGGCCACGGCCTGGAATTGTTCGGGCTGCCCGGCCGCCAGCCGCAGCAATGCCTGGCCCATGCGGCCGGAGGCACCATGGATGAGAAGACGCGTGGGGGTCGTGGCCATGACGGCATGGTAGCCGACTCCCACGCTCTTGTAGGAGCGGCTTCAGCCGCGACCGCAGCGCGATAGCAGTCTATGGCGCGCAACGATGAACGCGCCGCATCGCGTCCGCAAGGTGGACCGTTGGATTCAGAGTGTCGCCATGACGCGTCGTCGCGGCTGAAGCTTCTCCCACAGTCTCGGGCGTCCAGGGCGGGACCTGAATCCGTTGCCTAGCCAGTCAGTACGGCGGTGGTCTGCATCTCCGATACGCTCATGGCAGCACGCGCCCGATGCCGCTGCGACCGATCTCGTCGACCACCCTGGCCAGCGCCCCGGGATCGACTGCGCCGTCGAAGCCGATGCGGAAATGCACTTCGCCCTCCGGGGTGCGCGAAGAATGGATCGACGACAGGCTGACGCCATGCCGCTCGAACACGTGCAGCAGCGCCCGCAGCGAACCTGGACGGTCCTCCGGCAGGTGCACGCTCAGCGCATGCTGGCCGGCCAGATCGGCCAGCAGGTAGCCCAGCCGCTCGTAGCTGTAGTTGCCGTCCGCCAGCGCCTGCGTGCCCAGCGCATCGCGGTTGGCCTGCAGGAATTCCCGGCGGAACGCCGCGCGGGCGGCGTCGCTGCCCTCGCCCACCAGCGCGGCCATGCGCGCGATCTGCCGCCCGAGCGCCTGCAGTGTCTCCTGCGCGTAGGGATTGCCGAACTGGATGTCCTCGTAGATCGCCGGATTGAGCGACAGGATGCGCGCGATGATCGCCGCATCCATCTCGAACGAAGCCGAACGGAACGGCAGCAGCGCGGCCAGGTCGCCCACCTCGCCCGCCTGGCCACGCAACACGCCGGCCTGGGCAAGATGGGCGGCATGCACCATCGCCTGCACCAGCGCCATGATGCGGTCGTGCTGGTCGGGCGTGGCGCGCACGCACTCGGCTTCCAGTGCCTCCAGCAGATCCGACACCCATGGCCGCCAGGCGTCCAGCCTCGCCTCGCACACCACCATCACCCTGCCCTTCAGCGTCGGCGACTTGGGCGGTGCGGTCATCGGGTGCAGGCCCACCACCTCCGCCTTCGAACGCAACATGGCCGCGACCGGCGCGGCCTTGACCGAAGTGATGTCCAGCCACAGCTTGCCCGGCTCGCTGCCCGCAACCAGTCCGACATATCGCTCGATCAGCGCAGCGGTGTGGCGGATCGGCGCGGAGAACACCAGCACGTCGGCACGCCGCGCCAGTTCGGTCTCATCGATCGAATCGCGGTCCGCGGGATCATGCCCGATGACCTCCAGCCCCATCCGTTCGTGGAAGAAACGGCGCAGCCAGCGCCCGTAGGCGCCGGCGCTGCCGACGATGCCGATGAGGGGAGTTCGCACGGTGGAAGAGCCCATTCCGGTCGGCGCATCCGGGCCGACGACGACCTGACCGCGCTACTGCCCGGACAGGTAGACCACCTGCGACCGCAGGTCGGGCATGATCCGGTGCATGACGCGGGAATAGCCTTCATTGTACTCCGCGCTGCAGACCGGCCCGGGCGTGCGGTCGTCCAACGTGCGTCGCACGTGCACGCGGCTACCGTCCTGCCGATAGGTCGCGGCATAGGACACCGTGCCTTCCTCGATGGCGGTGTCGGCGGGCAACGATGCGATGCGCATCGAAGCGGGGAACTCGAAGGAGTACTCCTCATCCGAATGGAACGCGCCGCAACTGCTCTCGCCCGCCGGCTGGTCGGGATCGCCCAGATGCGAAGCGACCAACGAGGACACCGGAGCCATGCTGATGAACCAGGGTTGCACCTGGAATCCGCCCGACACCGGGAGCATTTCCGCGACATCGAAGTCGGCGTCCAGATTAAAGGTATCCAGCAGCGGCACCGGATCGTCGTAGCGCACGCTGCCACTGGCGCGCAAGCCGTTGCCGCGGAAGTAGTTCCGCACCAGCTTGTCCGCTTCCGATGCGGGCAGGTTGCGGAACTGGCTGCGCGCGCCCACCGCCACGCGGCCACTCAGTTCGAGACGCAGAGTGCCCTTGATCGAACCGTCCGGCTGGATGCGCAGCGTGGTCTTCATCTTCTGCCAATCCTGCCCCGCCAGCAGCGAAGGCGTCTTCGCGCCCTCGTGGTGCCCCTCCACCAGCAGCACCGGCTTGCCGGCGGCGCCATCGGGCAGGCTGCCGAACGGGACGGTGGCCGCGGTCGAATCGGCATACAGGTCCAGGCTGGGAATGTAGGTGATGACGTGATTGACCACCGATGCGACGGGAATGTCCGGCAGGGTGTACGTTCCGCCGGCATTGATCAGCGCCTGCGTGCTCTTGATGCCCTTGGCCGCCAACAGGGCCTGCAACAGCGTGGCGTGGTCCTTGCAATCGCCCATTCTGTTGTCGAGCACCACGTCCAGGTCGCGCGGCACCACGGCGCCCAGGCCGATGCAGTTGCCGGCATAGGTGATCTGCGTGGACACCCATTCGTAAAGCTTGCGCGCGACTTCCCGCGGCGCCTTGCTGTCGCCGGCGATCTCCGCGGCCAGCTTGCGTATGCGTGGCGTGGGCACGGCCTTGGCATTGGCGGGACCGCCGTAGGCCCCGGCGATGGCGGCATAGCTGGCGAACGTCGAGAATGCGTAGCCGGGATAGCGCTCGGCGTTGAACACCGTGTCGCGGAGGCTTTCGCGGCTCACCGGTTCGCGATTGCGCCACCGCCAGGCGACGATCCTGCGCCCGTTTTCCGTGCGCGCCGGCTGCTCCTCCAACTGCCAGTTGCGCCAGGTCGCCTGCAGATCGGCCGGAGTGTCGATCATGACCTGCACGTCGCCGTAGTAATTGGCCGGGCTGTAGTTGCGGATCAGCGAGAAGTGGCCGGGGAACATCGGCTGCCGCGCGGTCAGCCGATAGGCGAATACCGTGGTATCCCCTTCCGCGAGTTCGGGAAACACCACGGTAAGCGTGGTTTGGTCCGAATAGATGGGCGAATCCCCGTCGCGTCCGGAACTGCTGCTGAGCTGGTAGTTGCTCGCCGGCACATCGATGCGCCGGCCATCGGCCTTCAACGTATAGGCGCTGACCACCTCCGCCTCCTGGATGCTGGTGCTGTAGGTCACGGAAGCATCCTTGGCCGCCTCCAGCGCCACCGCCTTCAACACCTTGATCGCCGTTTCCTGCGTCTGCGTGAAACTGCCGTCGGCATTGACCACGTAGGTCGTGATCTCCCGCTCTACCTGGAGAGGCCGATCGTCCGCCGCCATCGCCGGCAACGCGGCGATGCAACCGACCATCACGCTCCACATCGCTCCCCTGCGCACCATATCCCCTCAGCCTCCTGCGTCCCGATCCGATTGATTGAAGTCCCCGACGAAGCGCTCGTGGCCGGGCCGCGGGGCCCGCCGAGGATGCCACAGTGCGGTCGCGGCACGAAGCGTCCCCGGGCGCCCCGTCGGCCCGGCCATGGCGGATCCTCCGCAGGTAAACCGCCGCGACTGCACATCGCCATGCAAGGCCGATGGATATGATCGGTCCACACCCGCGTCCGTGGACGACACCATGACCACAGCCAGTTCGCACGACGCTACCGCCATGATGCGGGCGCAGGAAGCGGCGTCCACGCGATCATCCGCGCGCCGCAATGCCTGCCTGGTCGGGGAAGCCTTCTCGCCCTGGACGCAGAAGGCGCGCTGGGCGCTGGAATACGGCGGCATCTCGCACGGCTATCGCGAGTACACGCCCACCCTGAGCGAACCGCGCCTGCGCTGGGAACTGCGGCAATGGCGGGGGGCGGTATCGGTGCCGGTCCTGCTACTGCCCGATCGCGTACTGCGGGGCAGTTGGGACATCACCTGCCACGCGGACGCCTGCACCGGCGATGGCCGGTTGGGGGAACTGGCGCGCATTTCCGGATGGAACACGCGCGCGGACGCGGGCCTCGCGGAGGGACGCGCGCGCCTGCTGGCCGCACTGGAACAGGACCGGGACGCATTAACCGAATCCCTGCCCACCGTGCTGCCCTCGATGCTGGCTCCCGCGCTACGCCCCGTCGCCCGCGACGCCATCGCGCGCCTGCAACGCAAGTACGCCCATCTGGCGCAACCCGGAGCGATGCGCCGCGCCCTCACCGAAGCGCGTGAACGCGTGCAGGCGCACGGCGGCGGCTTCCTGCTCGGGCGCTTTTCCTATGCCGACATGGTGGCCGCGACCCTGCTGGAGATGGTGCGGCCACGTGCGCAGGGCTGCGCGCTGGGAGCGGCCAGCCAACGCTGCTGGACCGATGCCGCATTGGCCGACGAATTCGCCGACCTGCTGGCATGGCGCGAAAGACTGTTGGCCGACCCTGGGGTTTCGCCTTCCTGGTGGCGCGAGCCGCGACGCGAACCGGCCTCGGCGGCCGCTTCGTGAAGCGGCCCGGCCCATATGCCGGGGATCAGGACGTCATCCGGTCCCAGAAGCCCTTGACGCCGTCCAGGAAGGTGGCCGACTTGGGCGAGTGCTTGCGCGCTTCCTCGCCGATGAAGGTGGCCTCGAACTTCTCCAGCAACTCGCGCTGCTCGGTAGTCAGGTTGACCGGCGTTTCCACCACCACGCGGCAGTACAGGTCGCCCTCGCTGCGGCTGCGCACCGACCTGACGCCCTTGCCGCGCAGGCGGAACAGCTTGCCGGTCTGGGTTTCGGCCGGAATGCGGATCTCGGCGTCGCCGTTGAGCGTGGGCACGCGCACGGTATCGCCCAGCGCCGCCTGCGAGATGCGGATCGGCACTTCGCAGTGCAGGTCGTCGCCGTCGCGCTGGAAGATGTCGTGTTCGCGCACGCGCACTTCCACGTACAGGTCGCCCGGCGGCGTGCCGGGCGGGCCGGCCTCGCCCTCGCCGGTCAGGCGGATGCGGTCGCCGTTGTCCACGCCGGCGGGAATCTTGACCGACAGGACTTTCTCTTCCTCCACCCGCCCCGCCCCATGGCAGTGCGTGCAGGGATTGCGGATGGTCTGGCCGCGGCCGCCGCACGACGGGCACGTCTGCTGCATGGCGAAGATGCCGCGCTGCATGCGCACGTTGCCGCGCCCGCCGCAGGTGGTGCAGGTCTCCACCTTGCCGTCTTCCGAACCCGAGCCCTTGCAGGGTTCGCAGGCGACCAGGGTGGGGATGTCGATGCGCTTCTCGACGCCGGCGACGGCTTCTTCCAGGTCCAGCTCCATCACGTAGCCGACGTCGGCGCCACGGCGCGCCGCGCGCGCGCCGCCACCGCCGAAGATGTTGCCGAAGATGTCGCCGAAGATGTCGCCCATGTCGGGCGCGCCGTGGCCGCCACCGCCCATGCCGTGCTCGAACGCCGCATGGCCGTGGGTGTCGTAGGCGCGCCGCTTGGCGCCGTCGGACAGCACTTCGTAGGCTTCCTTGCATTCCTTGAACGCCGCCTCCGCCGCCGCATCGCCCGGATTGCGGTCGGGATGGTGCTTCATCGCGCAGCGGCGATAGGCCTTCTTCAGGTCATCGTCGCTGGCGTCGCGGGCCACGCCCAGGACTTCGTAGTAGTCGCGTTTCATGGAGCCGGGATTGGAGATTCGGGATTAGGGGTTGGCAAAGGCAGGAGCATCGCGGTAGGCCGGGATTGACACGGACAAGAGCGGAACCGAAGTCCCGCTCTTCCGAATCCCGAATCCCGAATCACGCATCCCGGCTCTTATCGTCCTTCACCTCGGTGAATTCCGCGTCCACCACGTCGTCGGCCGGGGCGTTGCCCTGGCCGGCGTCGGCGCCGGGCTGTTCCGAGGCGGCGGCCGCGGCGTACAGCGACTGGGCGGCTTCTTCCAGCGCCTTGGCCTTGGCCTCGATCTGCGCCTTGTCGTCGCCCTTCATCGCGATATCCAGGTCGGCGATGGCGGCCTCCACGCGGCCGATCACGTCGCCCGGCACCTTGCTGCCGTGCTCGGTAATCGCGCTGCGGGTGGCGTGCAGCAGGCCGTCGGCCTGGTTGCGCGCCTGCACCAGTTCCTGGAACTTCTTGTCTTCCTCGCGGTGCGCCTCGGCGTCCTGCACCATGCGCTGGATCTCTTCCTCGGACAGGCCCGAACCGGCCTTGATCTCGACCTTCTGTTCCTTGTTGGTCTTCTTGTCCTTGGCCGACACGTGCAGGATGCCGTTGGCGTCGATGTCGAAGGACACCTCCACCTGCGGCAGGCCGCGCGGCGCCGGCTCGATGCCGGACAGGTCGAACTTGGCCAGCGACTTGTTGAAGCGGGCCTGTTCGCGCTCGCCCTGCAGCACGTGCACGGTCACCGCGGACTGGTTGTCCTCGGCGGTGCTGAAGGTCTGCGAGGCCTTGGTCGGGATGGTGGTGTTCTTCTCGATGATCTTGGTGAACACGCCGCCCAGGGTCTCGATGCCCAGCGACAGCGGGGTCACGTCCAGCAGCAGCACGTCCTTGACGTCGCCGGCCAGCACGCCGCCCTGGATCGCGGCGCCCAATGCCACGGCTTCGTCCGGGTTGACGTCCTTGCGCGGGTCCTTGCCGAAGAACTCGGCGACCGCCTGCTGCACCTTCGGCATGCGGGTCTGGCCGCCGACCAGGATCACCTCGCCGATGTCGCTGGCGCGCAGGCCGGCGTCGTTCAACGCGATGCGGCACGGCTCGATGGTCTTCTTCACCAGGTCTTCCACCAGCGCTTCCAGCTTGGCGCGGGTCAGCTTGATGTTGAGGTGCTTGGGACCGGAGGCGTCGGCGGTGACGTACGGCAGGTTCACCTCGGTCTGCTGCGAGCTGGACAGCTCGATCTTGGCGCGCTCGGCCGCGTCCTTCAGGCGCTGCAGGGCCAGCGGATCCTTGCGCAGGTCGATGCCCTGGTCCTTCTGGAACTCTTCCACCAGGTAGTCGATGACGCGCTTGTCGAAGTCTTCGCCGCCCAGGAAGGTGTCGCCGTTGGTGGCCAGCACTTCGAACTGCTTCTCGCCGTCGACGTTGGCGATCTCGATGATCGACACGTCGAAGGTGCCGCCGCCCAGGTCGTAGACCACGATCTTGCGGTCCTGCGCGTCGCCCTTGTCCAGACCGTAGGCCAGCGCGGCCGCGGTGGGTTCGTTGATGATGCGCTTGACGTCCAGGCCGGCGATCTTGCCGGCGTCCTTGGTGGCCTGGCGCTGGCTGTCGTTGAAGTAGGCCGGCACGGTGATGACCGCCTCGGTGACGGTCTCGCCCAGGAAGGCCTCGGCCGTCTTCTTCATCTTCTCCAGCACGCGCGCGGAGATTTCCTGCGGCGCCATCTTCTTGCCGTCGCTGGTCTGCACCCAGGCGTCGCCGTTGTCGTGCGCGACGATGCCGTAGGGCACCAGGTCGAGGTCCTTCTTCACCTCGGCGTCGGTGAACTTGCGGCCGATCAGGCGCTTCACCGCGTAGAAGGTGTTCTTGGGGTTGGTGACCGCCTGGCGCTTGGCCGAGGCGCCCACCAGCACTTCGCCGTCCTTGGTGTAGGCGACGATGGAGGGCGTGGTGCGGTCGCCTTCCGAGTTCTCGATGACGCGGGCCTTGCCGCCGTCCATGATCGCCACGCACGAGTTGGTCGTGCCCAGGTCGATGCCGATGATCTTGCCCATGGTGGATTTCGCTCCCTAGCAAATTCTGGTGTTGGCCGGCCATCGGCCGGGTTGATGGTCCCGATATAGGGGTGCGATGGCGCCGTTCAAGCGCCGCCGCAGGGTCGTTCAGTCGTGCCTGGCCACCACGACCAGCGCCGGGCGCAGCAGGCGGCCGTTGAGCAGGTAGCCCTTCTGGAACACCTGCACCACGCTGCCCGGGTCGGCGCCGGGGGCGTCGGTCTGGCTGATGGCCTGGTGGTGTTCCGGGTTGAAGGCCTCGCCGGTCGGGTCCAGCACGGTCAGGCCGTTGTCGCCGGCCACCTTCAGCAACTGCTTGAAGGTCAGCTCCAGGCCGTCGCGCAGCGGGCTGGGTTCGCTGCCGGCGGCGGCCAGCCCGGCGTCCAGGCTGTCGAAGACCGGCAGCAGGTCGCCCAGCAGGCGTTCGTTGGCGAACTTGCGGGCCTGCTCGATGTCGCGGGCCACGCGCTTGCGCTGGTTGTCCAGGTCGGCGCGCTCCAGCAGTGAGGCCGCGCGCAGCTGGTCCACCTCGTTGCGGAGGGTTTCCAGTTCGGCGATCAGCGGGTTTTCGGCATCCTGGGGCTCATTGCCCTGGTCCAGGTCGGAATCGTGGTCGTGTTGGTTCATGTCGGGTTCCGTGGCGGCAAGTCCGGCCGCCCAGCCCCAACCTATGGGGCCGGCGTTTCCGGATTCAAGGCCGCGCCCAGCACATCCGCGGCCGCCTGCACCACCGGGATCACCCGGTCGTAGGCCATCCGGGTGGGGCCGATCACGCCCAGCACGCCCAGCACCTGCCCGCCCGCCATGTACGGCGCGGTGACCACCGAAACGCCATCGTGCGGGGCCAGACCGGTCTCCTCGCCGATGAAGATCCGCACGCCCGGGGCGCGGATCGTGCGTTCCAGCAGTTGCAGGATCTCGCGCTTGCGGGCGAAGGCCTCGAACAGCTCGCGCAGGCGCTCCAGGTCGGAAAGTTCGTGCACGCCCATCAGCCGGGTCTGCCCGGCCAGCACCACGTCGTCGTTCGGCGGGGTCAGCGCCTGCTCGGCCAGCTCGATGGATTCGGCCAGCAGGCCCTCCATCTCGATCTGCGCCTTGCGCAGGTCGCGCAGCAGGCTGGCGCGGATCTCCGCCAGCGGGCGGCCGGCGAAATGGGTGTTCAGGTAGTTGGCGATGCGTTCCAGTTCGGAACGGTCGTAGCCCCGGCGCGTCTCGATGACCCGGTTCTGCACGTCGTTGTCGGCGAAGACCAGGATGGCCATCACCCGCTTGCCGTCCAGCGGCACGAAGTCGATGTAGCGGAACGCGAACTGCTCGCGCTTGGGCACGCTGACCACGCCGACGAAATGGGTCATCGCCGACAGCAGTTCCGAGGCGTTGCCCAGCAGGGCCTGCGTGCCGGCGCCGCTGGGCAGTTCCGAGCGCAGCCGGGCCACTTCGCTGTCGCCCAGCGATTTCACTTGTACCAGACTGTCCACGAACACGCGGTAGCCCTGCGCCGTGGGGATGCGCCCGGCGGAGGTGTGCGGGGAACTGAGCAGCCCCACTTCCTCCAGCTCGGCCAGGATGTTGCGGATGGTGGCCGGGCTGACTTCCAGGCCGGCGTGGCGCGCCAGCGTCTGCGAGCCGACCGGTTCGCCGTCGCGGATATAGCGCGAGATCAGCGCGCGCAGCAGTTGGCGGGCACGCGGATCGAGGCTGGGCGACGGGGTATTCATCCCTGTTAGATAACGGTGCGCCAGCGGCTTTGCAAGCGCGGCCGGCCCGCCGTGTCGCAGAACCTGAGCCGGCACGCATTACAATCCGCCCCCATGCTCAGACACCTCGCCATCAAGGATTTCGCCGTCGTCCGCGCCGCCGAACTGGAATTCGGCGACGGCATGACCGTCATTTCCGGCGAAACCGGCGCGGGCAAGTCGCTGCTGGTGGACGCGCTGGGCTTCCTGTCCGGCCTGCGCGCGGACAGCGGCGTGGTGCGCCACGGCGCCGAACGCGCCGAGCTGTCGGCGGAGTTCCACCCCGCCCCGGACTCGCCCGCCCAAGCCTGGCTGACCGAGAACGAGCTGGACGACGAAGGCCAGTGCCAGCTGCGCCGGGTGATCCGCGCCGACGGCGGTTCGCGCGCGTGGATCAACGGCCGCAGCGTGACCCTGACCCAGTTGTCCGAGCTGGCCGCGCGGCTGGTCGAGATCCACGGCCAGCACGAGCACCAGGCCCTGCTGGCCCGCGCCAGCCAACTGGACCTGCTGGATGCCTTCGCCCGCAACCACGCCCCGCTCGCCGCCGTGCGGGCGGCCGCGCAGCACTGGGGCGCGCTGCTGCGCGAGCGCGAGCAGCTGTCCGGCCAGGGCGACGTGTCCGACCGCATCAACTACCTGGAACACCAACTGGGCGAACTGCAGCGCGAAGACCTTGCCCCCGCCGCGCTGGACAACCTCGTCGCCAGCCACCGCCGGCAGGCGCACGCCACCAGCCTGATCCAGGCCTGCGACACCGCGCTGGCGCAGCTGGCCGACGACGACGGCCCGTCGCTGGCCCGCCAATTGCAACAGACCCGCGCCGACCTGGCCCGCCAGGTCGAACACGAACCACGCCTGCGCGATGTGGACACGCTGCTGGAAGGCGCCGGCATCCAGCTCGAGGAAGCCCTGGCCCTGCTGGGCCAGGTGCGCGACGACCTGGACGCCGAACCCGCCCAGTTCGACGAACTGGAACGCCGGCTTGCCCGCATCCACGACCTGGCCCGCAAGCACCGGGTGCCGCTGGACGGGCTTCAGGAACAGCACGACCGCATCGCGGCCGAACTGGAATCGTTGCGCGGCGCCGGCGAGCGCCTGCTCAAGCTCAACGACGGGATCGACGCTGCGCGCGCGCAATGGCGCACGGCCGCCGCCGCGCTGACCCGAAGCCGCCAGCGCGCCGCCAAGGCCCTGGGGGAGACCACCACGGCGCTGATCGCCGAGCTGGGCATGGGCGGTGGCCGCTTCGAGGTAGCGCTGGAACCGCAGGACGGCGAGCGCCCCGATCCGTCGGGCGCGGAACGGGTGGAGTTCCTGGTCTCGGCCAACGCCGGCCAGCCGCCGCGTCCGCTGCGCAAGGTGGCCTCCGGCGGCGAACTGGCGCGCATCTCGCTGGCCATCGAAGTCGCCGCGCTGGGGCTGGACGCGGTGCCGACGATGGTGTTCGACGAAGTGGACACCGGCATCGGCGGCGCCGTCGCCGAGATCGTCGGCCAGAAGCTGCGCGCGCTGGGCGCGCAGCGGCAGGTGCTGTGCGTGACCCACCTGCCGCAGGTCGCCGCGCAGGGCCACGCGCACTACCGCGTCAGCAAGGCGCCGGTGGACGGTATGACCCAGAGCGCGGTGGAGAAATTGAGCGCGAAGCAGCGCGAGGAAGAACTGGCGCGCATGCTGGGAGGCGTGGAAGTCAGCAAGGAAGCCCATGCGGCCGCCAAGCGGCTGCTGGCCAACGCCCTATGAACCACGGCCAGGAAACATCCAAAATCCCAAGCCTGCTGCTCAACGATCCGAAGCCGAACCCGCATGGCACCAACTCCCCCTCTCCCTCCCCCTCCGGGAGAGGGCAAGGGGTGAGGGCGAAGCGCCGCAAGAGTTTCATCGCTCGGCACCAAGCGCCTTCATCGCCACGGATGCCGCCTTGACAAACCCGGGACACAATTTCGAATCCGCGAGAATCGACGCCTCAGCGCTTCTTGCGCACGTATAACACCAGCGAGTGCTCTTCCAGCTCGTAGCCGTGCTTGGCGGCGATATCGCGCTGCAGCTTTTCGATTTCGGCGCTTTCGAACTCGATGATCTTGCCCGTATCCACGTCGACCATATGGTCGTGGTGGCCGCCACGGTCGAGTTCGTACACCGCCTGGCCGCCCTCGAAGTTGTGCTTCAGCACCAGGCCGGCGGCCTCGAACTGGGTCAGCACGCGGTACACCGTCGCCAGCCCGATCTCGTCGCCGTGCTCCAGCAACTGGCGGTAGATGTCTTCGGCGCTCAGGTGGTGCCGGGCGGTCTTCTGCTCCAGCAGCTCCAGTATCCGCATGCGCGGATGGGTGACCTTGAGGCCGACTTTGCGTAGATCCTGCGATTCCATGGCGTCTCCGTTCACTCTCGGTTTAGCGCCAGCTGCCTGAAGCCCGGTTGCGGCGGTCGCGGGAAGTGTATCATCGGTGCGGTTTCCCACTGTACGTGTCCCATGCGCAAATTCCTGCTGGTTGCCGCCCTTGCCACCGCCACCGCCGGCTGCGGCATCCTCTACAAGCAACCGATCTACCAGGGCAACCTGATCGAGAAGACCGCCGCGGACCAGCTGGCCGTGGGCCAGACCAAGCAGCAGGTGCAGTCGCTGCTGGGCAGTCCGTCCATCGCCGATCCGTTCCACGCGCAGCGCTGGGACTACACGGCCAGCAATCGCACCAACCGCCTCGGCCACACCGAGGTGAAGAACCTCACCCTGCACTTCGACGGCAACACGCTGGCCAGTTGGGAAGGCGAATACTTCCCCGAAGCGGACCTGCAGCTGTCGCAGGACGTGCGCAAGTTCGGCCCCAACCTGGCCAAGGACAAGAGGGGCGGTCGCCGCCGCTAAGGCGCCGGTTTGCGCGCGCGCCGCCGGCGCGCCTCCTTCGGATCCACCTGCAGCGGCCGCAGCACTTCCACGCGGTCGCCCTCGTTCAGCGGCGCATCCGGCGCGACCACCACGCCGTGGACGGCGATGGCCGACGCCTGCTCCAGTCCATCGAAACCGCACACGGCCAGCGCATCCGCCACACAAGCCCCCAACGGTAGCTCCAGCGCGACGGACTGGTACCGGTGCGGCCACGCCCGGATCACTTCCACCCGCATCTCATCCCCCGCGGTCGGCGGTACGGACGAAATCGTCCACCATGCGGTCGGCCAGGCTCTGGAAACCCAGCGCCATCGCCGGCGCCAGCAGGCGGCTGGACGGCTCGAATTCCAGCGTCAGCGTGACCTTGCAGGCGGATTCGTCCAGCGCGTGGAAATCCCACTGCCCGTGCAGCTTGCGGAACGGGCCGTCCACCAGCTTCATGTCGATGCGGTGCGGGCGGTCCAGCGCGTTCTCGGTGGTGAACCAGGTGCTCAGCGAACCCAGCCCCAGGTCCAGCCGGGCGACCAGGCGGGTGTCGCCCTGTTCCAGCAGCTGCGCGCCGCTGCACCAGTCGAACCGCCGGGGATAGGCGGCCACATCGTTGACCAGGTCGAACATACGGGCGGCCGAGTGTTCGACCAGGGCGCTGCGGCGGATCGTGTGCATGTGGCTCGCGTGTGGTTCCGCCTTCGGCGACAATGGACGGATGGGCAAGAAACCGGACAAGAATAAAGCAACGGGCACCATCGCGCTGAACAAGCGCGCGCGCCACGAGTACCACCTGGAGCAGCGCTACGAGGCGGGACTGTCGCTGCAGGGTTGGGAGCTGAAGGCCATCCGCGCCGGTCGCGCCAACATCACCGAGTCGTACGCCACCATCCGCAACGGCGAGATCTTCCTGTTCGGCGCGCAGATCACCCCGCTGATCCAGGCCTCCACGCACGTGGTGACCGACGACCGCCGCACGCGCAAGCTGCTGCTGCACCGGAACGAGATCGACAGCCTGATCGGCAAGGTCGAGCGCGACGGCTACACGCTGGTGCCCACCTCGCTGTACTGGAAGGGCAACAAGGTGAAGGCCGAGGTGGCGCTGGCCAAGGGCAAGCAGACCCACGACAAGCGCGCCAGCGAGAAGGACCGCGACTGGGCCCGCGAGAAGTCCCGCGTGATGCGCCAGCACAACCGCGACGCGTAGCTCCATCGCGCGACGCGCGATGGAGCCCCCAAGATTCGCTTCGCGAATCTCGGGCCCCGACGCACGCTGCCCATCCCCCATTCACGCCTGCGGCGTGAATCGCCCCCTTGCCAAGGGGGCGAATGGTTTCCCATGATCGCGGCGGTTCCGGGGCCCGCGAAGCCCGGCACCTCGGGTAAAGCGCTGGTAACTGCCCTGCCTCCCGCCCTTGTGTACCCTCTAACCCACCCCTACACTGCAAGGGTCAGGAAAGTTCTGGCTCCCGGGGGTGCACTGGCTTCGACGGGGGTTGCGAAGTTGCCTGGTGCATGCCGAGGGGGTAGCTTTCCTCGTAAATCCAGCTGCAAAACTCTAGTTGCCAACGACGACAACTACGCTCTCGCCGCTTAAGGCGTAAGCCCCGAACCCACTTGTGCCCGTGCTCGTGGATGTAGGGTCATTATCACGGAACCGGCTGTGACGGCTGCCTGTCAGTCATGGCTTGAACAAAACAGGCTGGTCCTGCGGTGCGCTCTGCCCATCGTGCTGCCGTAGGACGAGACCCAACGAAGGGATAAGCATGTAGTACCGGGGATGGAGTGCCTTCGGACGGGGGTTCAATTCCCCCCACCTCCACCATCTCAACAAAAAAGCCGGAACCGTGAGGTTCCGGCTTTTTTGTTGGTTGGCTACCGGGGTGCGCCGTCGTGGAGATTCATTGCCTCTTGGTCCGGGAAGATCGGATTCCAAATCGCGCCAGCACTCGCGGGCGCTCTAGCCGAACGGCGCACTGGATACCGGACGCTGGGGCGGCGACAAGTCGACAGCGCTTGCGGGGCCGGGTCTGTGCCCGGCGTCGCTGCCGCGCCTGTCCATGCCCTTGGAGTTCGATGCGGGACTCAGGGCGATCTCCTGGAATCCTTCGCTTGAAGCGATTGGACAGCTCGATTCGAGCAGGCACGGAAACATGAGCCCCAATACTGCGGCGTACTTTTTCATTTCACTTCCCCTTCCGTTCCCCATCGGATGTGGGCATCAGACGAACCCCGCTCCCCGGCAGCGACGGGCGATGCGGTCGAGTTCGCTCGATGAGCTCCCCTGAATGTCATCGTATCAAGCGGCCGGGCCCGGCGTCAGCCGGACTTATCGCCAACCGTCGATACCCGTGCATATCAGGAGCCGGCAAACCGGAGGCGCCCCCTTGCCCCGCAATGGCCGAAGTTCGCGCAGATCGGGCCATGCGGTGCATCATTTGATCGCGCGCCCATCTCAAGCAGAAAGCCGGAACCTCACGGTCCCGGCTTTCTCTTCGATGACAAGGCCAACCGCCTCAGCCGTTGCCCTTCGCTCTGGCAAACGCCGCCGCCAGCGCATTGTCCGGCGGCGGTGCGGCCGGCTTGTTCGGCTTGTTGAAACCACCCTGCCCTCGTCCGCCATCGCGTCCACCATCCCGGCGCGGGCCATTGCCGCCACGTGGTGAGGCGTTGCGCTCCTCGCGCGGCGCCTGCGGCGCAGGCGTGTCGTCCAGGCGACGGGTCAGGGCGATGCGCTTGCGGGGAATGTCCACTTCCAGCACGCGCACCTTGACGATGTCGCCGGCCTTCACCACCTCGCGCGGGTCCTTCACGTAGCGGTCGGCCAGCGCGGAGATGTGGATCAGGCCGTCCTGGTGCACGCCGATGTCGACGAACGCGCCGAACGCGGCCACGTTGCTGACCACGCCTTCCAGGATCATGCCGGGCTTGAGGTCCTTGATGTCCTCCACGCCGTCGGCGAAGCGCGCGGCCCTGAACTCGGGGCGCGGATCGCGGCCGGGCTTTTCCAGTTCCTTGAGGATGTCGCGCACGGTGGGCACGCCGAATTTCTCGTCGGTGTACTGCTCGGCCTTCACCCCGCGCAGGAACGCGGTGTCGCCGATGATCTGCTTCACCTGCCGGCCGCTGCCGGCCAGGATGCGCTCCACCACCGGGTAGGCTTCCGGGTGCACCGACGACGCATCCAGCGGCTGGTCGCCGTCGGCGATGCGCAGGAAGCCCGCGCACTGCTCGAAGGTCTTCTCGCCCAGCCGCGGCACGTCCAGCAGCGCCTTGCGGCTGCGGAACGGGCCGTTCTGGTCGCGGAAGCGCACGATGTTGTCGGCCACCGTGGACGACAGGCCCGACACCCGCGTGAGCAGCGCGGCCGAGGCGGTGTTGACGTCCACGCCGACCGCGTTGACGCAGTCCTCGACCCTGGCATCCAGCGCGCGCGCCAGGCGGAACTGGTCCACGTCGTGCTGGTACTGGCCCACGCCGATCGCCTTGGGCTCGATCTTCACCAGTTCGGCCAGCGGGTCCTGCAGGCGGCGCGCGATGGAGACCGCGCCGCGGATGCTGACGTCGAGGTCGGGGAATTCCTTCGCGGCGAATTCCGAAGCGGAGTACACGGACGCACCGGCTTCGCTGACGACGATCTTCTCCAGCTTCAGTTCCGGCGCCTGCCTGATCAGGTCGCCGGCCAGCTTGTCGGTCTCGCGGCTGGCGGTGCCGTTGCCGATGGCGATCAGGTCCACCTGGTGCCTGGCGCACAGCGCGCGCAGCACGTGCAGGGACTGGTCCCACTGGCGCTTGGGTTCGTGCGGATAGATGGTGGCGGTATCGACCAGCTTGCCGGTGCGGTCCACCACCGCGACCTTCACGCCGGTGCGCAGGCCCGGGTCCAGGCCCAGCACGGCCTTCGGGCCGGCCGGCGCGGCCAGCAGCAGGTCCTTGAGGTTGTCGCCGAACACAGCGATGGCCTCGGCTTCCGCCTTCTCGCGCGCCTGGTTGAACAGGTCCAGCAGCAGGTGCATGTGCAGCTTGGCGCGCCAGGTCAGGCGGCAGGCGTCCAGCAGCCACTTGTCGGCGGCGCGGCCCTGCGCGGACACGCCGGCATGCACGGCGACGCGGCCTTCGGCCTGCAGGTGGCCGGCCTCGGCCTCCATGCCCGGGTCGAGGTCGAGCAGCAGGATTTCCTCGCGGCGCGCGCGGAACAACGCCAGCAGTCGATGCGAGGGGATCTTCGCCAGCGGTTCGGCGTGGTCGAAGTAGTCGCGGTACTTGGCGCCTTCGCTCTCCTTGCCGTCGGCGACCCGGGCGCGGATCACGCCCACCTCGCCCATCCATTCGCGCAACTCGCCGACCAGCGCGGCGTTCTCGCCCCAGCGCTCCATCAGGATCGCGCGCGCACCTTCCAGCGCGGCCCTGGTGTCGGCCACGCCCTTGTCGGCATCGACGAAGGCGGCGGCGGCCGTTTCCGGCACCTGCGCGGGATCGGCCAGCAGGCTGTCGGCCAGCGGCTCCAGCCCGGCTTCGCGGGCGATCTGCGCACGCGTGCGGCGCTTGGGCTTGTACGGCAGGTACAGGTCCTCCAGCCGCGCCTTGCTGTCGGCGGCCTCGATGTCGGCGCGCAGTTCGTCGGTCAGCTTGCCCTGTTCCTCGATGCTGGCCAGCACGGCGGCGCGGCGGTCTTCCAGTTCGCGCAGGTAGGTCAGGCGCGTTTCCAGGTTGCGCAACTGGGTGTCGTCCAGACCGCCGGTGACTTCCTTGCGGTAGCGGGCGATGAAGGGAACCGTGGCGCCTTCGTCCAGCAGCGCGATGGCGGCTTGGGCCTGGGCGGGTTGCGCGCCGATCTCGGCGGCGATGGTGGCGGCGATGTGCAGGGCGAGCTTGGGATTACGATCTTGCATTGCGTCCGTACGGTTGGAACCCGATGACCCGGGTGGGACGCCGATTGTGGCAACCCGCGGCCGCGCTGGGAACGGGTTGACAGGGGCTGTTCCCTTCCTCCCGTCTGCGGGAAGGAAGACGCCCACACCGTATTCCGGTGACCTCAAAGAAAACGGGCCGCTTGCGCGGCCCGTCGGGGGTTGCATCCGCGGTATGGCTTACGAGCGGACCGGCAGCACGCGGATCTCGACGCGGCGGTTGAGCGCGCGGCCGGAATCGGTGTCGTTGCTGGCGATCGGATAGCGCTTGCCCATGCCGACGATCTCGAAGCGTTCGCGTTGCAGGCCCTGGCCGATCAGGTAGTTGCCGACCGACGAGGCGCGCTGCTCGGACAGTCGCTGGTTGACCGCATCGCTGCCGATGCTGTCGGTGTGGCCGCTGACTTCCACGATGGTCTGGTTGTACTCGCGCAGCGTGGACGCGACGTTGTTGAGCGCCGGGTAGAACTGCGGTTTCAGGTCGGCCTTGCCGAAATCGAAGGTCACGCCGTCGGGCAGGTTGAGCTTGATGACGTCGCCGTCGCGGCTGACGTCGATGCCGGTGCCCGCAGTCTGGCGGCGCAGCTCGGCTTCCTGCCGGTCCTGGTAGGCGCCGATGGAGCCGCCGGCCAGGCCGCCGATGCCGGCGCCCACCAGCGCGCGCTGGCGGCGTTCGGTGGCGTCGCTGCCGCTGAGCAGGCCGACCGCCGCGCCGATGCCGGCGCCGATCAGCGCCCCGGTACGGGTGCGGTTGGGGTCGTTGGGGTCGGAGGTCTGGCCGGTATAGCTGGCGCAGCCGCCCAGCAGGGTCACGGTCAGCGCGGCCAGGGCGCCTGTCTTCAACATCGTATTCATGCATCCTCCTTGGTGGTAGTGCGGGGTAACTCAGTGCGCAAGCCTAATCCGTGAAATGTTCAGAACATGCGAGTTGAGCCCCGTTCATTCAGGCGCGGTCGGGTATCAGCGCCGCGGCCGACGGCGAATCCAGTGCCTGGTCCCAGTTGCCCATCAGCGCCAGGTACAGCAGCTTTTCGAACTCCGGGCCGAAGCGGCGGATGACGGCATCCGGGTCGGGGATGAGCTTGGCATCGGCGATCAGGCCGAAATGCACGCGGTTGTTGTAGCTCAGGATGGAGATGCCGATGCCGATGGAACCGGTCTGCGGCACCCAGAACATCATCTCGCGCAGCTGGCAGCCGCCCATGTAGAGCGGCTGCTGCGGCCCGGGCACGTTGGTCGCCACGGCGGTGGCCTTGCGGCTGAAGAGTTCCAGCGCGACGCCCTGCACGGCCGAGGGCGCCATGCCAAGCGCGGCCAAAAGTCCAAATGCGACAATGGCTTGTCGTGAATTCTTCAGGTTATTCATGCACTCGGCCACGCGTTCCAGCCGGCGGATCGGGTTCGCCTCGCCGATCGGAAGGTCCAGGAACACCAGGCCAAAGTGGTTGCCCAGTTTCTTGGCATGTTCCAGCGGCCGCAGGTTGACCGGCACGGTGGCGCGCAAGGTGACGCCATCGACCTGTTCGCCGCGCTCGACCATGTAGCTGCGCAAGGCGCCGGCGGCGGCGGCCATCAGCACGTCGTTGACGGTGCAGTCGCAGGCGCGGCCGACGGCCTTCACTTCGTCCAGGTCCAGCGGCTCGGCCCAGGCCACGCGCTTGCTGACCCCCAGCCTGCCGCGCAGCAGCGTGGGCGGGTCGTCCGAAAGCGCCAGCGCGCCGAGCAGTTCGCGGCCGATCTCGCCGCCCTCCTTCGCCAGCACCGTGGCCAGCGTGGGGTCGCGATACATCTCCATGCCCTTGCCCAGCACCTTGCCGCCCAGCTTCATGTAGCGGTCGATCGCGCCGACCCGGCGCACCACTTCCACGCCGTCCTTCTTCAGCCAGGCCGCGCGCAGGTTGCTGTCCTTGTCCGGCTTGCGGCTGGTGTCGGTCAACGACAGCAGCACCTGCACCAGCGCGATGCCGTCGGCGTAGCTGTGGTGGATGCGCGCCACCAGCGCCGAGCCGGCGCCGTACTTCTCCACCAGGTGGAACTGCCACAGCGGCTTGGTCTTGTCCAAGGGTGTGGACGCCATCTGGCTGGTGAAGCGTTCCAGCGCCTTCTTCTCCGAGCGCGGATCCTGGCGACCGGGCAGCGCGGAAATGCGCACGTGCCAGTCCAGGTCGAAGTCGGCATCGTCCATCCACGATGCGCCGGCGGTCGTATCGACGGCTTTCTGCAGGAAGCGCGGATAGGCCAGGAAGCGCTTCCTGATCACCTGTTTCAAGCGGTCCAGCGTCATCGGCTCGTCGAACATCAACACGCCGGTGATCATCATCGGGTTGGTGGGACGACACATCCGCAACCAGGCGGTATCGACCCGCGACATCGCTTCACGGCGCGGCTTTCCAGGCGCTCTCTTCGTTGCCATGCTGCCCTCCTCTCCTGCGCCGAGTGAAGCACGCGCCCGCGAAGGGCGTCAACGCGATGGGAAAGCGGGCCGGGCTCAGTCGCCGCCGGTCTTGCGGTAGGCGGCCAGCGCGGCGTCGCGGCCAGCAGCAAGGTCCACAATGGGGCTGCGCGGATATTTCGGCGCAGCCAGCGCCAGCACGTCGGGCTGTTGCCAGGGCGCGAACCGCAGCGGCACCGGCAACGCCGCCAGTTCCGGCACCCAGCGGGCGATGTAGCGCC
Organism: Pseudoxanthomonas putridarboris; assembly: GCF_038321125.1. Classification (NCBI taxonomy): domain Bacteria; kingdom Pseudomonadati; phylum Pseudomonadota; class Gammaproteobacteria; order Lysobacterales; family Lysobacteraceae; genus Pseudoxanthomonas; species Pseudoxanthomonas putridarboris. The sequence continues at coordinate 434,906 of NZ_JBBWWT010000003.1, forward strand.
CGTCCGGATCGAACTTCCTCGCCTGCGTCACCGGGTTGAACACGCGGAAGTAAGGCGCGGCATCGGCCCCGGTGCCGGCGGTCCACTGCCAGCCCAGCGTATTGCTGGCCAGGTCGGCGTCCACCAGCGTGTCCCAGAACCAGCGCGCGCCGTGCAGCCAGTGGTAGCGCAGGTGCTTGGTCAGGTAGCTGGCGACGATCATCCGCGCGCGGTTATGCATGTAGCCGGTGGCCCACAGCTCGCGCAGTCCGGCATCGACGATGGGCACGCCGGTACGGCCGCGTTGCCAGGCTTCCAGCATCGCGGGTTGCGGGCGCGCCCAGTCGAAGCGCTCGAAGCGCGGGTTGAGGTCCTGCGTGGCGGTATGCGGGAAGTGGTGCAGCAGGTGATAGCCGAACTCGCGCCACCCCAGTTCACGGACATAGCCGTCGATGTCGGCACTGTTGGCGGCGGTGCGCGCCCTCTCCAGTCCGGCGGCGATGCGCCATGGCGCGATCTCGCCGAAATGCAGGTGCGGCGACAGATGCGAAGTGCCGGTGCGGTCCGTGCGGTCGCGCTCGCTGCGGTAGCCACGCAACGCACCGTCGATGAAGACTTCCAGCGCGTCGCGCGCGCCGGCCTCACCCGGCCGCCAAACGTCCCAGAAGCCCGCATCCCAAGCTGGCGACGGCTTCAGCCCGAGCGCATCGACCGGGAGGCTGGCGATGTCTTCGTCCATTTCCGGCAGGCGTGCAGGCGCGCCCCATTCCACCGGCGCCCGCCACTGCAACAGCGCGGAACGCCAGAACGGCGTGAATACCTCGTACGGACCACCCTGCTGGGTGGCCAGTTCCCATGGCTCGAACAACAGCGTGCCGTTGGAGCTTTCCGCCTGCACGCCTTGTCCGCGCAGCTGTCGCTTGATCGCGGCATCGCGGGGCTGGGTGGCCGGCTCGTACTTGCGGTTCCAGAAGACCGCCTCCGCGCCGGTCTCGGCCAGCAGCGCCTGCAACGCGGGCATCGTCGGCCCATGGCGCAGGACCAACCGCGAGCCACGCGCGCGAAGATCCCGGTCGAGTGCCGTCAACGAGCGATGCAGCCAAGCCCGCGAGGCGCCGCCCGGTGCCCACTCGCCTTCTTCTTCCGGCGCATGCACATGGACCGGCACAGGGGTGAAGCCGCCGTCCAGCGCCGCGCGCAGGGCCGGATTGTCGTCCAGGCGCAGGTCGTGGCGGAACCAGACGAGGGCGCAAGGCATGCGGAACCCGGGCAAGGGCCGAGGAGCCCTACGCGACGCGGCCGGCCGCGGAAGAAGCAGGCTGCCCCGCTGGGCCGCCCGTGTACTCGCGCGGGATGCGCTGGTTGAGGCCGGTGAGGATTTCGTAGGGAATCGTGCCGGCGGCCTGCGCCACGGCTTCGCAGGTGATGGCGGCATCGCCCTGGCGGCCGATCAGCACCGCCTCGTCGCCGTTGTACGCGGTGCCATCGGGGCCGATATCGACCATGAACTGGTCCATGCAGATGCGGCCCACGATCGGGCGGCGCCGCTCCCGCACCAGCACTTCGCCGCACGAGGACAGCGAGCGCGGGTAACCATCGCCGTAACCGATCGGCAAGGTGATGACGCGCGTGTCCTGCCCGGCCGTCCAGGTGGCGCCATAGCTCACGGTTCGTCCGGCCCGCACGACCTTGAAGTACACCACCCTGGAAACCAGCGACAGCGCCGGGCGCAACGCGACGGTGGCGCGCGACGCCGGATCGGGCAGCACGCCGTACAGCGCGATGCCGGGGCGCACCATGTCGAGGTGCGTCTCGGGGAAATGCAGCACGCCGCCGGAGTTGGCGAGATGGCGCACCGGCATCGGCGCCCCCAACCGGTCGAAGTGCGCGCAGGCGGCGAGGAAACGCCGCAACTGCTCGGCGGTCATCGGCGAGGCGGGATCGTCGGAGCAGGCCAGGTGCGAGTAGATGCCCTTCACCGTGCATCCGCGCGAGGACACCGCGGCCTCGATGAAGGGCGCGGCATGCTCGCTGTGCACGCCGATGCGCTCCATGCCGGTGTCCAGCTTCAGGTGGATGACCGCCTTGCGGCCCAGCGACTCGGCCGCCTGCTCCACCTGGCGGAGCTTGTCGATCGACGAGACCGTGACCTCCAGGTCGTGGGCGATGAACTGGGACACCTGCGGCGCATGGATGCCGCCCAGCACCAGGATCGGCACCGTCACGCCGGCGCGGCGCAGCGCGATGCCTTCCTCGACGAACGCGACACCGAGCTGTGCGATGCCCTGGGCCTGCAGGTGCAGCGCCACCGGCACCAGCCCGTGGCCGTAGGCGTCGGCCTTGACGATGCCCATCACCGGCGCGCGGGCATGGCGCTGCAGGGCGTGCAGGTTGTGGGTCAGCGCGTCCAGATCCACGCGGATGCGCGTGGGGCGGTCGCCCGCCTCGGCGCGGAACGCGCATGCAAGGTCGGACTCGGGCTCGGGAAAAGGCGTCGGGTTGGACATGCGGCGATTGTAGCGGCCCGGTCGCGACGGCACGGCGCGAACGGCGAACGCAGGCCGCGACTCAAATGCGCGGACGCGGCTTCAATTCCGGTGGCGGCCGCGGGGCGCCATCGCGCAGATCGAGCGGCGGCGCGGGCGGCCGGCCTTTCCCGACCGCCTGCAGGACCGAAGCGATGCGCAGCAACTCCTCGAGCAACCAACTGGCCAGCCCCGCCTGCGTATCGGGATGGCCGGTGGCGGGGTCCGCGTCCAATTTCCCCAGATTCTTGAGTGCGTAGGAACGTTTCCGCGACGTGCGCTGGAAGAAACGCCGGTAGTCCTCCGCCGGCCGGGCGGATACCGTGTCCACGGAATCCTTCAGGTGCTTGAGCATTTCGCTGGTCGAGGCCAGCAGCAGCCTGAGCCGGATGTGCTGGTGGTTGTCCCAGTCCATCTTCGACGGCGTGGTGGCGTCGGACCAATGCCTGGGGTCGCCGAAGCGCCGGACGAATTGCAGGCCGGCGTGCCGGCCGTAGTCCGTCAGCGCCTGGATGAGCGGACGGTCCATGGTCAGGTTGAGCCCGCCCTCGCGCTCGGAAAGCAGGATCTGCCCGATCCGGTCGCGGAAGCCCGGCAGGTTGGCGAGCGCCTCGTGGTTCCAGTCCTTCGCCACGTTGAAGACCCTGCCCAGGAAGCCCAGGATCGGCCCCAGCCCGGCATGGTCGGACAGCGACTTCCATTGCGAGAAACTGGCATCGCTGTTCCTGTCGGGAAACGAGACGCGGTCGGACGGCGCATCGCTTCCTCCTTCCGGTGCCGTTCCCAGGTCGAGGCCGAAGGTAGGACGGGTCGGCAACGGTGCATCGAAGAAATGGATCGGGAAGTTGGAACCCACGCCGCCGTCGGTGAACCAGCACGTCTGCGGCTTCTGTCCCGGCACCAACGGCTGGCGCACGTCCACCGAGTGCAGCGGCACCGCGCTGAGCAGCAGCGGGAAGCTCAGGCTCATGCGCACGGCCACGATCACCGGCAGGTCGTCGGGCGACGGCAGCGGATGGAAGCCCTGCATGTCCGCGTTGCGGAACACGCCGCCGAAACCGGCGGCGCGGGGATGCGCCCGCATCCATTCCACCACGTGCGCCGGGAACAGTTCCCGGAACCGTTCCGGGTCGAACACGAAGCGCCCGTTCTCGCGCACGTCGCCATCGTCGCCGAACGGCAACTGGAACGGCCTGCCCAGGGTCAGGCAGGTGGTCATCACCCGCAATTCGATGCCGTGCCGCTTCAGGTCGCCGAAGGTCAGCGGCTTGCGCTGTCCGGCGAACGCATCGGACTGCCCGGCCAACCGGTCGAAGTAGTCCGAAAGCCAGCACGTCAGCGCCTCCGCGCCGTGGGGATCGTCCTGTTCGGGCATGCCCGAGCACACGCCGAAGGCATTGAGCGGCAATTCCCGCACCACCACCCGGGCGCCGCGCCACAAGGCGACCGCGAGGGCCAGCACGAAGGCGAGCAGCAGCAATCCCGCTGCCGCTGGCAGCGAGGCGGCGGACCAGGGCAACAGCAGCACCGGCGCCAGTACCACCGCCGCCACGGCCAGCGCCCATCCCCGGTACTGCGCCAGCAGCACCCGGGCGGCCGTGCGCAACCGCGCGCCCACGCCGCGCACGGCGATGACGCGGGTGAAGATGCGGAACACCGGGCGCAGCGCCGTCTTGGGCTTGAAGAAGGCCAGCAGGCGCGTGCCCGCGCCGCTGTCGGCGGGCTGGCCGAGGTAATCGGGCAGCCTGGCCAGTTCGTCGAAACTGCGCGGATCGCTGGCGATCTCCCCGGCCTGGTGGCGCTGCCTGCCCAGTTCCGCCGCGGCGGCCGCGCCCGCCGCGATGGCGCCGGCGCTGGTGCCGCCGATCGAGCGCAGCCGGAAGGCCTTGGCGATCTCCACGATGGCCAGCGGATAGACCACCCCGCTGGTGATCCCTCCCTTCATCACCAGGTCGCATTCGCTGGCGAACACCTGCTCATCGGGGGCTTGGGACGCTTCGTCGGGACCGGAAGGGACCGGCAGTGGTCCCCGTGCGCTGTTTTCGCTCATCGCTCTTTCCTCTCCCTGGGCGGATGAAGGGCCCTATCGTACGAGGATCGCCGTTCCGCGGATGGATGGCACTGACAGACAACGCCGCCGCAACGCCGGACAGGCCAGCCCGATCGCGCCAAGGCGCGGACGGCGCGAGGTACATGCGTGTACTTCGCATGGCCCGACGGCCGCGCGCGGCGTGTCGCGTCGGGTGCCGATGCGGAGCAATGCGGCGACCCGGTCCTGCGCGCCGAAACGCCTGCCGGCAACCGCTCCTATGGGCGAATGCAGTGTGTGGGAGGGGCTTCAGCCCCGACCGGGTTACCGGGCAAGAGCATCGCGGCCATGGGCCGCTCCTACTCGAAGCTGCCCACCGAGTCGTGGGCCAGGTTGTCGAAGCGGGTGTATTCGCCGAAGAACTTCAGCTTGCACGAACCGGTCGGGCCGCTGCGCTGCTTGCCGATGATGATCTCGGCCAGGCCCTTGTCCGGCGAGTTTTCCTTGTTGTAGTAGTCGTCGCGGTAGATGAACACGATCATGTCGGCGTCCTGCTCGATGGCGCCGGACTCGCGCAGGTCGGCCATCACCGGGCGCTTGTCGGTTCGCGTTTCCAGCGAGCGGTTGAGCTGCGACAGCGCGATCACCGGCACGTTGAGTTCCTTCGCCAGTCCCTTCAGCGAGCGCGAGATCTCGGAGATTTCCGTGGCGCGGTTCTCGCTGTTGCCCGGCACCGACATCAGCTGCAGGTAGTCGATGACGATCAGGCCCAGGTCGTGCTCGCGCTTCAGCCGGCGCGCCTTGGAGCGCAACACCTCCGGCGACAGGCCCGGCGTGTCGTCGATGAAGATCTTGGTTTCCTTCAGCATGCGGATGGCGCCGGTCACGCGGCTCCAGTCCTCGTCCTCCAGCTGGCCGGTGCGCAGGCGGGTGGCGTTGACGCGGCCGTTGGAGGAGATCAGGCGCAACGCCAACTGCGCGGCCGACATTTCCATCGAGAACACCGCCACCGCCTTCTTCGACTTGATGGCGGCGTACTCGGCCATGTTCAGCGCGAGGGTGGTCTTGCCCATGGCCGGACGCGCGGCCAGGATGATCAGGTCGGTGGGCTGCAGGCCCGCGGTCATCTCGTCGAACTCGGTGTAGCCGGTCGGCAGGCCGGTGACGTTGCCGCCGTTCTCGAAGCGGTTCTGCAAGACCTCGAACGCGTCCTTCAGCGCGGAGTGCATCGCCACGAAGTCGGTACGCCCGCGCGCGCCGGCCTCGGCGATGGCGAACACCTTCTGCTCGGCCACCGCCAGCAGTTCGTCGCTTTCCTTGCCATCGGGCTGGAAGGCATCGTTGACGATGCCGGTGCCGACCTCGATCAGCTGCCGCATCACCGCCTTGTCGCGCACGATTTCGGCATAGGCGGTGATGTTGGCCGCCGACGGCGTGGTGCTGGCCAGTTCGATCAGGTAGGCGCCGCCGGCCACCAGTTCCATCTGCCCCTGCGACTCGAACCATTCGCCCAGCGTCACCGCATCGTACGGGCGGTTGCGTTCGGCCAGTTCGGAGATGGCGCGGTAGATCAGCTGATGGTCGCGCCGGTAGAAGTCGTTCTGGGTCAGCCGATCGTTGATGCGGTCGTAGGCTTCCGGCGCCAGCATCAGGCCGCCCAGCACCGCCTGTTCGGCTTCGATGGAGTGCGGCGGAACGCGCAGTTGTTCGATGCGGGCTTCGTGGAGATCGGAGCGGAAACCGGAACGGGCGGGCATGGGCGTGCGTGGATGTCCTTAGGCGTGCCGGATCGCGATGAGAGTGCGGCGGCGGGTGGAGCGAACGGCACATGGTAGACGGCCGGGGTGGCGTTACGTTGCAGATAACCTTGTGGATAACCGGTGGGCATCTCACCGGATGAGACGCATGCCTGCCCCCTGTCGGAAACCCCGCCACCGCGAACGTGCCGCCCCGAAAACGGAACGGGCGCCTTGCGGCGCCCGTCCGGTCGAAGCCTGGATCCGTCGGGGGATCAGGCTTCGCTTTCCACGATCACCTTGACGGTGGCCTGCACGTCGGCATGCAGCTTGACGACGATGTCGTACTCGCCGAGGTTGCGCAGGGCGCCTTCGCCCATGATGACTTCGCTCTTTTCCAGCGGCAGGCCGGCGGCGGTGAAGGCGTCGGCGATGTCGCGCGGGCCGACCGAGCCGAACAGCTTGCCTTCGGTGGAGGCATTGGCCTTGACCGTGATGCTGGCGCCTTCCAGCTTGGCGGCGCGGCCTTCGGCGTCGTCGTGCTGGGCCTTGGCCTTGGCTTCGTACTCGGCGCGCTTGGCCTCGAACTCGGCGACGTTGGCGGCGGTGGCCGGCACGGCCTTGCCCTGCGGTACCAGGTAGTTGCGGCCGTAGCCCGGCTTGACGTTGACCTTGTCGCCCAGGACGCCCAGGTTGGTCACTTTCTGCAGAAGAATCAGTTCCATGGTGTTGCTCCGTATTCGTTAGCGTTGGCGATGCCACCGCAACGGTTGCTGTCCGAATGGACGGGGGTGTAGCGGTAAAAAGTCAGGGAGCCGGTCGCCCGCCGCGCGGGCTGTCGGGAAGCGAGCCTCCCTGCAGGCGGCGAAGCCGCCGACTTACCCCCTCACTTGCCTGCTCAGACGTCGTGGTTGTCCGTGTACGGGATCAACGCCAGGAAACGGGCGCGCTTGACCGCGGTGGACAGCTGGCGCTGGTAGCGCGACTTGGTGCCGGTGACGCGGCTCGGCACGATCTTGCCGGTCTCGGTCAGGTACTGGCGCAGGGTGTTGAGATCCTTGTAGTCGATCTCTTTCACGCCTTCGGCGGTGAACTTGCAGAACTTGCGGCGGCGGAAGAACTTGGACATGGGTTTGCTCCTCAGGCGGCTTCGGCGGTGTCGGAATCGGTCGAGGCCTCGGGGGCTTCGCCTTCTTCGTCGTCACGGCGACGGCGCTCGCCACGCTCGGGCTTGTCGCCCTTCTCGTCCTTGTTCTTCATGATCAGGGACTGCTCGGTATCCGGGCCATCGCGCTTGATGACCAGGTTGCGCAGCACCGCATCGTTGAAGCGGAAGCTTTCCACCAGTTCCGTCAGCACGGCCTGGTCGGCTTCGATGTTGAGCAGCACGTAGTGGGCCTTCACCAGGTTCTGGATCGGGTAGGCCAGCTGGCGGCGGCCCCAGTCTTCCAGGCGGTGGATCTTGCCGTTGCCGCCCTCGATCAGCGCCTTGTAGCGCTCGATCATGGCCGGCACCTGCTCGCTCTGGTCCGGGTGGACCAGGAACACGACTTCATAGTGACGCATCGTTTTTTACCTTTCGGATGTGGGCCCGGCACGCGCCATGCGCGCCGGACGGGACAGCCCCCCGACCACCCGGCTGGATCGCCAGCGGGGCGCGGTGGGGCAAGGACCCGCGGCCGGGAGGCCGTCGGGAGCAGGAAATTATGGCAGGTCAGGGACTTAGGGGCAACTCGAGCCGGGAACAGGGGTTAAGGGCAACGCCCTGCCCCGTCCTGCGCCCGTCGAGGCGGGGCCTCATGCCCTCAGGCGGCGTCGACGGCCGTGGTGAAGCTCTCGCCGCAGCCGCATTCGGCCGTGGCGTTGGGGTTCTTGAACAGGAAGGTCTCGCCCAGGCCCTGCCTGGCGAAGTCGATCTCGGTGCCGTCCACCAGCGCCAGGCTGTCCGCGTCCACGTAGATGCGCACGCCCTGGTACTCGAACACGGTATCGCCGTCGCGCTGCTCGCGGGCCAGGTCGGCCACGTGGCCCCAGCCGGAACAGCCGGTGCGGGTCACCCCGAAACGCAGGCCCAGCGTGCCCGGGGTCTGTTCGACGAAACGCTGCACGCGTTCCAGCGCAACCGGGGTCAGGGTGATGGCCATGCGGATCTCCTGCGGGACAACCAAGGTGGAATTATAGCGGTGGCGACGCAGCGTGGGCCGCGCGGCTCTTGTAAACTCCGCGTTCCATTAATGTGTCTGATTACGGAAGGATTCAAGCCATGACGGTGGTAAGCGTCGAACATGCGCTGGCGGGCAAGCTCCCGGCCGGCGGCGAGGTCACGGTGCGCGGCTGGGTGCGCACGCGGCGCGACTCCAAGGCGGGCCTGTCCTTCGTCAATGTCAGCGACGGTTCGTGCTTCGCCGCCATCCAGGTGGTGGCGCCCAACACGCTGCCCAACTACGAATCCGAAGTGAAGCACCTGAGCGCGGGCTGCGCGGTGATCGCCACCGGCACGCTGGTGCCGTCGCAGGGCCAGGGCCAGAGCTTCGAGATCCAGGCCAGCGCGGTGGAGGTGGTGGGCTGGGTCGAGGACCCGGAAACCTACCCCATCCAGCCCAAGGCGCATTCGCTGGAATTCCTGCGCGAAGTGGCCCACCTGCGCCCGCGCACCAACCTGTTCGGCGCGGTCACCCGCATCCGCCACTGCCTGGCGCAGGCCGTGCACCGCTTCTTCCACGAGCGCGGCTTCTACTGGATCAGCACGCCCATCATCACCACCTCCGACGCCGAGGGCGCCGGGCAGATGTTCCGCGTGTCCACGCTGGACCTGGCCAACCTGCCGCGCGGCAAGGACGGCGCGGTGGATTTCTCGCGCGACTTCTTCGGCAAGGAAACCTTCCTGACCGTGTCCGGCCAGCTCAACGTCGAGGCCTACTGCCTGTCGCTGAGCAAGGTCTACACCTTCGGCCCGACCTTCCGCGCGGAGAACAGCAACACCACTCGCCACCTGGCCGAGTTCTGGATGATCGAACCGGAGATCGCCTTCGCCGACCTGGCGCAGGACGCCGACCTGGCCGAGGATTTCCTGAAGTACCTGTTCCGCGCCGTGCTGGACGAGCGCGCCGACGACATGGCCTTCATCGCCGAGCGCGTGCAGAAGGACGCGATCACGAGGCTGGAGGGGTTCGTCAACGCGCCGTTCGAGCGCATCGACTACACCGACGCCATCGACCTGCTGCAGAAGTCCGGCAGGAAGTTCGACTTCCCGGTCGAATGGGGCCTGGACCTGCAGACCGAGCACGAGCGCTGGCTGACGGAGGAACACGTCGGCCGCCCGGTCGTGGTGATGAACTACCCCGAGCACATCAAGGCCTTCTACATGCGCCTGAACGACGACGGCAGGACCGTCGCCGCGATGGACGTGCTGGCCCCCGGCATCGGCGAGATCATCGGCGGCAGCCAGCGCGAGGAGCGCCTGGACGTGCTGGACGCGCGCATGGCGCAGTTCGGCCTGGACCCGGCGCACTACGGCTGGTACCGCGACTTCCGCCGCTACGGCACGGTGCCGCATGCCGGCTTCGGCCTGGGTTTCGAGCGGCTGGTGGTGTACGTGTGCGGGCTGTCCAACATCCGCGACGCCATCCCCTACCCGCGCGCGCCGGGCAATGCCGAGTTCTGAGAGCCGGGATCGGGGATTCGGGAATCGGAATTCGCAAAGCGGATCCCGCCCCGCTTCCTCGAATCCCGAATCCCCTGTCCCGAATCCCCGCCTTCCATGATCCTCTTCTTCGCTCTTTGCTTCGTCGGCGTGGCCATCGCCGGCTTCTGCGCGTTCGTGATCTTCTGGCCGCTGACGCTGGTGCACATCCGCGACCGTCATGCCGCGCTCGGCGCGCAATGGGGCGAAGGCGCCTTCCTCAAGCCGGTCGCGCTGCGCTGGCTGCTGTCCGGCGATTACCGGCGGATCACCGACCGCTCGCTGTCGGGCCTGGCGACGCCGGCGCGCATCTCGCTGTGCGTGATCTTCCTGGGGCTGGGCATGGCCGGCCTGTTGTGGCTGTGGGCGGAGGCGATGGGATGACGGACCACGTGAGAGAAGACTGGTACCTGGCCTCGCTGGGCCGCACGCTGATCTGGGCGCGCCTGCGCGTGCTGGAGGCCGGCACCGCCGAAGTGCTGGACAGCGACGGCAACACCCTGCCCTACGACAGCGAGGACACCGCGCGCGCCGCGCTGTTCGACGCCGAGTTCGTCGCCTGGGACGGCCTGGACGAGGACGATGCGCTCACGCGCGGATTCTCGCTGCACGACGTGCAGCCGCCGCAGGCCGACAACGACGACGCCTTGCGTCCGCTGATGGTGCAGTCGTTGGGCGGCCGGGCCTGAAGCGCCCGTGTATACGCCCCGCACGTTCGCCGAAACCGACCTGGCCGAACTGGACCGGCTGATCGCCCGCGACGCTTTCGTCACGCTGGTCACCGTCGCTGACGGGCTTCCGTTCGCCAGCCACCTGCCCGTGCTCTACGCACGCGATGGCGAGCGCGTGTCGATCGAAGGCCATTGGGCCAAGCCGAACCCCCAGGCGCGCCACGCCGGCCCGGCGATGCTGATCGTGCACGGCCCGCATGCGTATGTCTCTCCCGGCTGGTATCCGGACAAGGAAGAAGCCGCACGCGTGCCCACGTGGAACTACGCGGTGGCCCACCTGCACGGCACGCTGGAAACCACGGAAGATACCGTGGTGCTCGCCAGCCTCGTGGATCGCCTGAGCCAGCTGAACGAAGCCCATGTGGGCAACGACTGGCGCTTCGAGCACGACCGCGACGACCATGTGCGCCAGTTGCGCGGCATCGTCGGCTTCCGCTTCGTGCCCGAGCGCATCGAACTGAAGTTCAAGCTCAGCCAGAACCACCCCGCCGCGAACGTGAAATCGGCGGCGGACGCGCTGCGACGGCTGGGCGGCGAAGACAACATCGAGATCGCCGACCTGATGCGGGACCGCCTGGCCCGGCGCGGCACGTAGGGTGCGCCCTGGCGCACCACCGTGACGCCAGGGTTAGTGATGTCCACGACTCCACCTGCGTCATCGACGGCGCGCATGATCGCGCAGACTCCATCCGGCATCCGCGCGCCGCATGCTTATCTCCATGGTGCGCCAGGGCGCACCCTACGCCGCTGTACCGGGTTAGCCATCATCCATGATGAAAATTCATGGCGGTGCGGTCGCGGCTGAAGCCGCTCCTGCAGGGGGCTGCCTTAGCCTTAGACTGTCGGGGATTGTTCCCACGGAGAAGCGCGCATGGACCTGAATCTCGCCGGTAGGCACGCCCTGGTCTGCGGCGCCTCGGAAGGCATCGGCCGCGCCGCCGCGCACGAACTGGCCCTGCTGGGCGCCAACGTCACCGTGCTGGCGCGCCGCGCCGACGTGCTGGCCGAGGTGGCCGCCGCGCTTCCGGTGGTCGTGGAGCACCAGCGCCACGACGCCTGCGTCGCCGATGTTTCCCGGCACGGCCCGTTGCACGATGCCGTGCAATCGCTCGCCGACAGGCAGCCGGTGCACATCCTGGTCAACAACACCGGCGGGCCGCCCGGCGGGCGCGCCATCGATGCCGATGCCGGCGCCTACCTGGATGCCTTCGGCAAACACCTGTTGGCCAACCAGATCCTCGCCCGGGCGGTCGTGCCCGGCATGCAGGCCGCCGGCTGGGGGCGCATCGTCAACGTGGTCTCCACGTCGGTGAAGGAGCCCATCGCCAACCTGGGCGTGTCCAACACCATCCGTGGCGCGGTCGCCAGCTGGGCCAAGACGCTCTCGCGCGAACTGGGCGGCGCCGGCATCACCGTCAACAACGTGCTGCCCGGCTACACCCGCACCCGGCGGCTGGAACAGATCCTGGACGACCGGGTGCAAGCCACCGGCAAGGACCAGGCAGCGATTTCCGCCAGCATGCTGGCCAGCGTGCCGGCCGGCCGCTTCGCAGAGGCCGGCGAGGTCGCCGCCGCCATCGCCTTCCTCGCCTCACCGGCCGCCGGCTACATCAACGGCGTCAGCCTGGCCGTGGACGGCGGCCGGATGCAGTCGATCTGACGCCTGCCACCTCGACAGGTGGGGCTTGCCAATACGGGTAAGCTAGAGAGGCATCGAGGCGATCGGGAGCCGCCGTTGGGAATGGAACGTTTCAGTCACTTCATCGACGGCGAAATGGAGCCCTCCGCGTCCGGCGGCTGGCGTGCGGTATTCGAACCGGCCCGGGCGGAGGTCTACGCGGAAGTCGCCGACGGCGGCGACGCGGAAGTGCAGCAGGCCATCGACGCCGCCAGCCGTGCCCTGCCCGCCTGGTCGGCACTGCCCAACTCCGAGCGTGCGCGCTGGCTTGAAAAGCTGGCGCAGGCACTGGAGGACCGCATCGACGAATTCGCCCGCGCCGAGTCGCGCGATGCGGGCAAGCCGCTGGCGCTGGCGCGCGATGTCGAGATCCCGCGTGCGGTGTCCAACCTGCGTTTCTTCGCGCATGCCGCCACCCAGTTCGCCAGCGAGTCGCACCACGGCGAAGCCGGGTTGAACTACACCCTGCGCGCACCGCTGGGCGTGGTCGCCGCCATCTCGCCGTGGAACCTGCCGCTGTACCTGTTCACCTGGAAGATCGCGCCCGCGCTGGCCGCCGGCAACACCGTGGTCGCCAAGCCTTCCGAGATCACACCGGCCACGGCGACGATGCTGGGCGAATTGGCCGCGCGGATCGGCTTTCCGCGCGGCGTGCTGAACATCGTGCACGGCACCGGCACGGCCGTCGGCGAGCCGCTGGTGCTGCACCCTGCGGTGAAGGCGGTGTCGTTCACCGGCAGCACCGCGGTCGGCCGCCGCATCGCCGGGCTGGCCGCACCACTGTTGAAGAAAGTTTCGCTGGAACTGGGCGGCAAGAACGCCACCCTGGTGTTCGCCAACAGCGACTGGCGCGCGAACCTGGACACGCTGCTGCGCTCGGCGTTCCAGAATGCCGGGCAGATCTGCCTGTGCGGTTCGCGGCTGCTGGTGCAACAGGCCATCTACGATGAATTCCGCGATGCGCTGGTCGCGCGCGCCTCGGCCTTGCAGCCCGGCGACCTCGACGACCCGGCCACGCGTCTGGGGCCGATGGTGTCGCAGGCGCACTTCGACAAGGTGATGGGCTGCATCGAGCGTGCGCGCATGGAAGGCGGCCGCCTGCTGCTGGGCGGGCACGCGCTGGACCGGCCGGGCTGGTACATCGCGCCCACGGTGATCGAGGGACTGGGTCCGGAAGCGGCGACCAACCGCGAAGAGATCTTCGGCCCGGTGGTCACGCTGCAGGCCTTCGACGACGAAAACCATGCGCTGGCGCTGGCCAATGCGGGCGACTACGGCCTGGCCGCCACCGTGTGGACGCGCGACCTGGACCGCGCGCACCGGCTGGCCGCCCGGTTGCGCGCCGGGATCGTGTGGATCAACACCTGGATGACGCGCGACCTGCGCACGCCGTTCGGGGGCGTCGGCGCGTCCGGGCTGGGCCGCGAAGGCGGCCTGGAGGCCATGCGTTTCTTCACCGAACCCAGGAACGTCTGCCTGGGCCTGCGATAATCCCCCCATGACCCATCTAGAAGAACTGCTGCAGAACAACCGCGACTGGGCCGCCCGCATCAAGCAGGAGGACCCCGGCTTCTTCAAGCGGCTGTCGCAACAACAGTCGCCGCGCTACCTGTGGATCGGCTGCTCCGACTCGCGCGTGCCGGCCAACCAGATCCTCGGGCTGGACCCGGGCGAAGTGTTCGTCCACCGCAACATCGCCAACGTGATGTCGCACGGCGACCTCAATTGCCTGTCGGTGATCCAGTTCGCCGTGGACATCCTGAAGGTGGAGCACATCCTGCTGGTGGGCCACTACGGCTGCGGCGGCGTGCACGCGGCGATGACCGGCCTGCGCGTCGGCCTGGCCGACAACTGGCTGCGCCACGTGGCCGACGTGGCGCTGAAGCACGCTGCGCTGCTGGAAAAAGTGGACAGCGAGTCGCTGCGCCACGCGCGCCTGTGCGAGCTCAACGTGATCGAGCAGGTCTTCAACGTCTGCCAGACCACGGTTGTGCAGGACGCCTGGGCACGCGGCCAGCCGCTGGCCGTGCATGGCTGGGTCTACAGCCTGTTCGACGGCCGCGTGCGCGAACTGGGCATGGACGTGGACGCCGCCGACCGGCTCCAGCCCGCTTACCGGCGCGCGCTGGCGGGCGTACCCGTGAAGGGCAAGCGCGATGAGTGACGCGGTGCAGGCCAGCGGCGCGCCGGCCCCGGTCGGGCATTATCCGCACGCGCGCCGCGTGGGCCAGTTGCTGTTCCTGTCCGGCATCGGCCCGCGCGACCCGGCCAGCAACGCCATCGTCGGCAACGTGCACGACGCCGACGGCCACCTGATCAGCTACGACATCGACGCGCAGTGCCGGGCGGTGTTCGCCAACGTGCGCGCCGTGCTCCAGGCCAGCGGCGCGCGCTGGGAGGACCTGGTGGACGTGACCGTCTACCTGACCGACATGGCGCGCGACTTCAAGGCCTACAACCGGGTCTGGGCGGAGTGCTTCCCGGACGCGTCCCGCGCGCCCTGCCGCACCACGCTGGGCATCAACGCGCTGCCCACGCCGATCGCGATCGAACTCAAGTGCGTTGCCGAGATAAAGTCCCCTCTCCCGCTTGCGGGAGAGGGTTAGGGTGAGGGCCTGAACGGCCGCACCCTCACCCCTGCCCTCTCCCGCAAGCGGGAGAGGGGGAGAAAACGCCATGCTCCCCAATCCCCTCACCCTGCAAGCCTGGATCGAGGAACACCGCCACCTGCTGAAACCGCCGGTGGGCAACAAGGTGATCTACGCGGGCGACTTCATCGTGATGGTGGTGGGCGGCCCCAACGCGCGCACCGACTACCACTGGGACGAAGGCCCGGAGTGGTTCTACCAGTTGGAAGGCGAGATGGTGCTGCGCATCCAGGAACATACCGATGACGGCAGGGGCGCCGTCCGCGACATCCCCATCCGCGCCGGCGAGATCTTCCTGCTGCCGCCGCGCGTGCCGCATTCGCCGCAGCGCATGCCCGACTCCATCGGCCTGGTGATCGAACGCAAGCGCCTGCCGCACGAGGACGACGGCCTGCTGTGGTTCTGCGAGCAGTGCAACCACAAGCTGTACGAGGAGTACTTCCACCTGAAGAACATCGAGACCGATTTCCCGCCTGTCTTCGATCGTTTCTACGCCTCGCGCGAACACCGCACCTGCAAGCACTGCGGGCACCTGAACCCCGCGCCGGGCAAGTACGTGATGCCGGATACGTGAGGGCGGCCCGGTCAGCGGACTGGAGGCACCTTTGTAGGAGGGGCTTCAGCCCCGACCGTGGGCCAGTGGCTATGACATATGGCGGTCATGGTTCGCCTCTCGGGCGCGCTGCGGCGCGTTCGCCGCCATGCACACGTGCCGGCTATCTGGGCGCAGGCTGAAGCCCCTCCTACAACAGAACCTCGCCTTGCACCGCATCGTGCCCGCCCCCACCCGGCTCGGCTAAACTCCGTCGATGCTGAAGATCGACACCCATGCGCACTTCCTGCCCCGCGACTGGCCCGACCTGGCGGCCAAGTACGGCGACCTGCGCTTCCCGGTGATCCACCATGGCGAGGACGGCCGCCACCGCATCTACAAGGACGGCAAGTTCTTCCGCGAGATCTGGCCCAAGACCTGGGACCCGGAGGAGCGCATCGCCGACTACGCCAAGTTCGGCGTGCAGGTGCAGGTCATCAGCACGGTGCCGGTAATGTTCAGCTACTGGGCCAAACCGAACCAGGCACTGGATCTGCACCAGTCGCTCAACGACCACACCGCCACCGCCTGCCGCGACTACCCGCGCCACTACGCCGGCATCGGCACCGTGCCGTTGCAGTCGCCGCGGCTGGCCGTGCAGGAACTGGAGCGCTGCATGGACCAGTTGGGCCTGCAGGGCGTGCAGATCGGCAGCCACGTCAACGACTGGAACCTGGACGCGCCGGAGTTGTTCGAATTCTTCCAGGCCGCCAGCGAACTGGGCGCCGCCATCCTGGTGCACCCGTGGGACATGATGGGCGCCGCCTCCATGCCGAAATACTGGCTGCCCTGGCTGGTCGGCATGCCGGCCGAGCAGTCGCGCGCGGCCTGCTGCCTGATCTTCGGCGGCGTGCTGGAACGCCTGCCGGAGCTGAAGGTCTGCTTCGCCCACGGCGGCGGCAGCTTTCCCTACACCATCGGCCGCATCGAGCACGGCTTCAACATGCGGCCGGACCTGGTCGCCACCGACAACTACCGCAACCCGCGCGAGTACCTGGAACGCGTCTACTTCGACTCGTGGGTGGCCGACCCCCGCGCCCTGCACTACCTGCTGGATACCGTGGGCCACGAGCGCGTGATGCTGGGCACCGACTACCCGTTCCCGCTGGGCGAACAGGAGCCCGGGGCCGGCATCGCCGCGCTGGGCCTGAACGAAGTCCAGCAGGCGCGGCTCTACCACGGCACCGCGCTGGAATGGCTGGGCCTGCCGGCGGCGAGGTTCGCCCCATGACCACCGTAGGAGCGCCCCATGGGCGCGATGCTTTTCGTTCCGTTGGGCAGATGTGGTCAAAAGCATCGCGCCGATGGGGCGCTCCTACATCACCTGTTCTCCTTTTCCCGACCTCTCCATGACCGACCCGCTGTCCCGCACCCACGTCATCGCCCTCGACGCCGCCGACCCGCTGCGTGCGCTGCGCAACGACTTCCTGATCCCGCGCCACAAGCACAACGACCAGCTTTATTTCTGCGGCAACTCGCTGGGCCTGCAACCCAGGGGCGCGCGCGTCCACATCAACGAGGTGCTGGACAAGTGGGCGAACGAGGCGGTCGAGGGCCACTTCACCGGCAACGCGCAATGGATGACCTACCACGAACTGCTGCGCGAGCCCTTGGCGAACGTGGTGGGCGCGCAGCCCAGCGAAGTGGTGGCGATGAACACGCTGACCACCAACCTGCACCTGATGATGGTCAGCTTCTACCGCCCGACGGCGGAACGTCCGGCCATCCTGATGGAAGCCGGCGCGTTCCCGTCCGACCGGCACGCGATGGAATCGCAGGTGCGCTTCCATGGCTTCGATCCGGCCACCGACCTGATCGAGGTCGAACCCGACCAGCCCGACGGCACGCTGTCGATGGCGGCCATCGACCGCGCCATCGCCGAGCACGGCCCGCGCCTGGCGCTGGTGCTGTGGCCCGGCATCCAGTACCGCACCGGCCAGGCGTTCGACCTGGCCGAGATCGCGCGCCTGGGCCATGCGCAAGGCGCCGTGGTCGGTTTCGACCTGGCCCATGCCGCCGGCAATCTGCCGCTGCGCCTGCACGACAGTGGCGTCGATTTCGCGGTCTGGTGCCACTACAAGTACATGAATTCCGGCCCGGGCGCGGTGGCCGGCTGTTTCGTCCACGAACGCCATGCCAACACCGACCGGCCGCGCTTCGCCGGATGGTGGGGCCACGAGAAAGAAACCCGCTTCCGCATGGCGCCCGAATTCGTCCCCACCCCCGGTGCCGACGGCTGGCAGCTGAGCAATCCGCCGATCCTGGGCCTGGCGCCGTTGCGCGCATCGCTGGAACTGTACGAAAAGGCGGGCGGCATGGAGGCATTGCGCGCCAAGTCGCTCAAGCTCACCGGTCTGCTGGAAGCGCTGATCCGCGCGCGCCTGTCCGACGTGCTGCAAATCGTCACCCCGGACGATCCCGGCCAGCGCGGCGCGCAGTTGTCGCTGCGCGTGGTCGGCGGGCGCGAGCGCGGACGCGAACTGTTCGAGTACCTGCTGTCCGTCGGCACCGTCGGCGACTGGCGGGAACCGGACGTGATCCGCATCTCCCCCGCTCCGTTCTACAACCGCTACATGGACGTCTACCGCTTCGTCGAGGAAGTGGAAACGTGGCGGGGCTTCTGATGCAACGGTCATCCCCGCGCAGGCGGGAACCCAGCGCCTTCTGGCTTCGACAGGATGCTTGTGGACAGGCAACCCGCGACTTGCATATTGGCCAGCAAACGCAATGGCACGCTCTGCACCGGTGTCACCAGCGACCTGATCGCGCGCCTCCGGCAACATCGCAACCATATGATGCCGGGCTTCACTCACCGTTACGGCGTGACGAATCTGGTCTGGTACGAATTGCACTGAACGATGGATGCGGCGATTACCCACGAAAAGCAACTCAAGAAATGGAACAGGGCATGGAAGATCCGGTTGATCGAGGCATCCAACCCCTATTGGAACGACCTTTGGCCCGAAATCACGGGCCAGGGCCAAGTCACTGGGTCCCCGCCTGCGCGGGGATGACGGGGCATCGCATTGGACACTGACAACACGCGCTCCCTCACCATCATCGGCGCCGGCCTGGCCGGCGCGCTGCTGGCCACGCTGATGGCGCGCGCCGGCTGGCGGGTGGACGTGTTCGAGAAACGCGGCGATCCGCGCGTGAAAGGCTACGAGGGCGGGCGTTCGATCAACCTGGCGCTGGCCGAGCGCGGCCGCCACGCCCTGCGCATCGCCGACGCCGACGACGCGGTGATGCGCCAGGCGGTGATGATGCGCGGGCGCATGGTGCATTCGCTGGACGGTCGCCAGCAGTTGCAGCGCTACGGCCGCGACGACTCCGAGGTCATCTGGTCGATCCACCGCGGCGATCTCAACATCACCCTGCTGGACCTGGCCGAACAGGCCGGCGCGGCACTGCATTTCCACCGGCGGCTGGATGGCGTGGATTTCGACACCAACGTCGCGCGCTTCACCGACGAACGCGATGGCGGCACGCACGATGTGCCGTTCGTCGCGCTGGTCGGTGCCGATGGCGCCGGCTCGTCGCTGCGCGCCGCCATGCGGGCGCGCCAGGACCTGGGCGAACGCACCGAGTTCCTCGACCATTCGTACAAGGAGCTGGAGATACCGCCGGCCGACGATGGCGGCTTCATCATGGAGCCGAACGCCCTGCACATCTGGCCGCGCGGGCATTACATGTGCATCGCGCTTCCCAACGACGAGCGCACCTTCACGGTGACGCTGTTCCTGCCCAACGAAGGCGACCCCAGCTTCGCCAGCGTGCGCAACGGCGCGGAGGCGCTGGCGCTGTTCCGGCGCGATTTCCCAGACGCCGTGCCGCTGATCCCGGAACTGGAGCAGGACTGGGAACGCAACCCCACCGGTCTGCTGGCCACGCTGTACCTGGACCGCTGGCATGTCGGCGACCAGGCCGTGCTGCTCGGCGACGCCGCCCACGCGATGGTGCCGTTCCACGGACAGGGCATGAACTGCGCGTTCGAGGATTGCGTGTCGCTGGCGCGCCACCTGCAGGCCACGCCCGACCTCGCCGCCGCATTCGCGGCCTTCGAGGCCGAACGCAAGCCCAACGCGCTGGCGATCCAGGAGATGGCGCTGGAGAACTACGTCGAGATGCGCGACAAGGTGGACGATTCCGGCTTCCTGCTCCAGCGCGAACTGGAACTGGCCCTGCAACAGCGGCATCCGGCCCGCTTCGTCCCGCACTACACGATGGTCAGCTTCATGCGCATCCCGTATGCGCTGGCCCGGCAGCGCAGCGAAGTGCAGCGCGGGTTGCTGGTCGAACACACGCGCGGCATCGACGACCTGGCCGGCATCGACTGGGATGCGGTGGATGCCGACGTGCTGGCCCGCCTGCCGATGCTGGAGGATGGTGCGGGGTGAGCGCGAGCTTCCTCTTCTACGATCTCGAAACCTTCGGCGCCGACCCGCGCCGCACGCGCATCGCGCAGTTCGCCGCGGTGCGCACCAGTCCGGCGCTGGAAGTCATCGAGGAGCCGGTCAGCTTCTTCGTGCAGCCGGCCGACGACCTGCTGCCCTCGCCCACCGCCACCCTGATCACCGGCATCACGCCGCAACAGGCGTTGCGCGAGGGCGTCAACGAGGCGGAAGCTTTCGCGCGCATCGCCGACGAGATGGGCCGGCCGGAGACCTGCACGCTGGGCTACAACAGCCTGCGCTTCGACGACGAGTTCGTCCGTCATGGGCTGTTCCGCAACTTCCACGAACCCTACGAGCGCGAATGGCGCGGCGGCAACTCGCGCTGGGACCTGCTGGACGCGATGCGGCTGATGCACGCGCTGCGCCCGGACGGCATCGTCTGGCCGAAGCGCGAGGACGGCGCCACCTCGTTCAAGCTGGAACAGCTGGCGCTGGCCAACCATGTGCGCGAAGGCGACGCGCACGAAGCCTTGTCGGACGTGCACGCCACCATCGGCATGGCCCGGCTGATGCGCCAGGCCCAACCGCGCCTGTGGGACTACGCCCTGCAACTGCGCGACAAGCGCTTCGCCGCGCGGCTGCTGGACACCATCGCGATGACGCCGGTGCTGCACGTCTCGCAGCGCTATCCCGCCAGCCGGCTGTGCGCCGCGGCGGTGCTGCCGGTGGCGCGCCACCCGCGCTACGACAACCGGGTGGTCGTCTACGACCTGGACAGCGACCCGGAGGCCCTGCTGTCGATGGCGGCCGAGGACATCGCCGACCGCCTCTACACGCCCATCGCCGACCTGCCCGAGGGCGAACAGCGCGTCCCGCTGAAGGAAGTGCATCTCAACAAGGCGCCCGCGCTGGTGTCCTGGTCGCACCTGCGTCCCACCGACCTGGAGCGGCTCCGGATCGATCCCGCGCAAGTGGAAGCGCGCGCGCGCCGATTGCGCGATGCCGGCCCGGCGCTGGCCGAGAAGGTCCGGCAGGTGTTCTCCAGCGAACGCGCCTTCGAGCGGCCGGATGTGGATGCGTCGCTGTACGACGGCTTCCTGTCCGACCCCGACAAGCGCCGTTTCACCGACGTGCGCACCACGCCGCCGGAACTGCTGGGGCAGCGCGATTTCGGTTTCCAGGATCCGCGGCTGCCGGAGCTGCTGTTCCGCTACCGCGCCCGCAACTGGCCGGCCACGCTGGCGCCCGCCGAACGCCAGCGCTGGGACGACTACCGGCGCCGGCGTTTGTGCGAGGAAAGCGGCCTGTCCGAGCACAGCTTCGAGGGATTCGACCAGGAACTGGCCGCCTTGCGCACGGCCCATGCCGGCGACGGGGCGAAGCAGGCGCTGCTGGACCAGATCGAGCAATGGCGCACCGACCTCCAGGCGACCCTGTAGGAGCGCACCATGCGCGCGATGCTGTTCAATCCGATCGCAAGGATGCCGTAAAGAAAAGGCATCGCGCGCATGGCGCGCTCCTACGCCCCCGGCCACCCCCTGTCCCCCAGGCAGCATTGAGGACAGCCTTTGCCAGCCGCTTGACGTCGGCTTGTCTACAATCCCGTCCATGGCCACCTACTTCACCGACGCCAGTTTCAAGTTCCTGCGCGCCCTGGCACGCCACAACGACAAGACCTGGTTCAACGACCACAAGCCGCAGTACGAGGCGAACGTGCGGCAGCCGTTCCTCCGCCTGCTGACCGACCTGCAGCCGGACCTGGCCGAAGTGAGCCTGCATTTCCGATCCGATCCGAAGACCGTGGGCGGCTCATTGTTCCGCATCCATCGCGACGCGCGCTTCTCCACCGACAAGTCGCCCTACAAGACCTGGCAGGGCGCGCGGCTGTACCACGAGCGCCACAGGCAAGTGCCGGCGCCGTCGTTCTACTTCCACCTGCAGCCGGGCGAATGCTTCGTGGGCGCGGGCCTGTGGCACCCGGAGCCGGACACGCAGCGCCGCGTGCGCCAGTTCATCCTGGACAACCCCGGCGGCTGGAAGAAGGCCGCGCACGAGGCCAGGTTCCGCAAGCGCTTCGAGTTCGAGGAGAGCGAGAAACTGGTGCGGCCGCCTCGCGGCTTCCCGGCCGACTTCGAGTTCATCGACGATTTGAAGCATCGCAACTTCGTGTTCTGGCGTTCGCTGGACAACGACGTCGTCACCGGCCCGCGACTGCGGCAGGTGCTGGCGGCCGACCTGGCCGCGCTGGGCCCGTTCGTCGATTACCTGTGCGCCGCGCTGGACCTGGAGTTCTGATTCAAGGACGCGCCGGCGGGGTGGCGGCGTCGCCCTCGTCGAGATAGCCGGAGGCCGCGACGAAACGCTCCACGGCGACCGCATCGGCGTAGTCCAGTTCGATCATCCCGGCGATGGCCGCCTGCTTGTCCTCCGCCCCCGCATAGTAGGCGGCGCAGATGGCGTAGCCGATGTAGTAGCCCAAGTCGCGCGTTCCGAACGGATTGTCGATGGAGTTGTACAGCCAGCCACTGTAGTCGTTCGTGTGCATGTCGCGCACGAACGCGGCCTTGACCTCCTTATCGTGGGCGGGCCCGTAACGGACGTAATCCAGATCGGGCAGCCGCCCGGTCACTTGCCGGGCGACGAAGTCCGCCACGCCTTCGTAGAGTGCCTGGGCCAGCAGGCTGCCCCGCTCGCCCCGCTGCTGGGTATGCACCAGTTCGTGCACCACCAGCAGATCCAGGTTGTCCAGGGGACGGCTGGCGAAGTAGCCGTCGAAGAAGCGTTGCAGGCCCGCGGGCATCTGCCGCGTATCGACGCCCTCGTCGCCGGTCGCCATCTCCACTCCGATCAGCACTTTGTCTTCCCGGGTGGTACCCGCCGACCGCAGCGCGCCGACTTCGAAATAGACCGTGGCCGGACGCAGGCGCGGATACACTTCGGGGAAGCGCGGCAGATGGGCCTCCACCCTGTCCAGCACATCCTTCGCCAATGCAGTCCGCGGGCGCACACTGTCCCAATAGGCCGGATAGGCGCGTATGGCGTCCACGTAGTCGGCGGCCGTATAGCCCTTCGCCTCCGCGAAAGCCGTCAGCCCCGGCGTGCCCGCGTCCAGATAGTGTGTCTGCAGGTAGTCCAACTGCTGTTGGCGGTCGTCCATCGCACCGACCGCATCGTAGACCTGCCAGAACAAGGCCACGTCGGCATCGACGACCTGGATGCGCATGGCCTCGGTCGGTCGCGGCGCCGCCGACATGCACCCCACCACACACAGCGCCAGCAGGCACGTCGCCCATCGCAACACGCGCTTGATTCCCATCGTCCATCCGTCCTTGATCGGGCAAAGAGCGCCACCATAGCGTCCCCATTGGAGATCGGCCACTCATATCTACCCCTCGTTCGACAGGGCGCAGCGTGGCCGCACCGCATCGCGGACAGCCCGATCCCTCGGTGCCCTCGCGTTCACCGATAATCCACGTACAGCGCATACAGTTCATTTCTTGGCACCGCGATTCTGGGAAACGATAGGCATGAAGAAATGGGTCTCCCTGGTCATCGTCCTGCTGCTCGCCCTGGGCGGCTACGTCGCCGCCGGCCCTTACCTGGCCGTCCACGGCATCCGCACCGCGCTGGCTGAGCAGGACACCGGCAAGCTGAGACGGCACGTCGACTTCCCCGCGCTGCGGGTCAACCTGCGGGCGCAGGTGGAGGATTACCTGGCGCGCAAGGCCGGGGCGGAGGTCTCGTCCAATTTCTTCGGCGCCGCGGCCCTGTCCGTGGCCAACCAGATGCTCGGCCGTGGAGTGGATACGCTGGTCACGCCGGTGGGCATCGGCGCGATCCTGCAGGGACGGGCCACCTGGAAACGCGCCATCGGCGAGACCGTGGGGGGAGATACCTATGCGCCGCCGGTCCCCGTGGACCCGTTGAAGACGGCGAGCCACCACTACGAGTCGCTGTCCCGCTTCACCGCCACCGTGCCGGATGCCGACGGCGAGCCGGTGGTGTTCGTCTTCACCCGGCAGGGCCTGCGCTGGCGGTTGACCGACATCCGCCTGCCATTGCGCTGATCGAAGCTCCGCGTCAGTGCGGATGCGCGGGACGGCGCGCGAGCGCCGCGGCCACCCGTGCGAACACTCCCGACAACTGGCGGCGCGCCGCGCGCGGCAGGCGGGCGAGCGCCTCCTCCTGCGAAACCTGGCGCAATTCGCCCCGCCAGCCGAAGGCCACGACGTTGCTCATGCGGGGCTCGTGCACGGCGAGCACGTTTCCCGCGAAGGCGCGCCGCATGCGCGCAAGATGGCGCTTCACATCGGTGGCGTACAGGTTGCACGCCACCACCCCGCCCTCGGCCAGCGCGTCGCGGCAATCGGCGTAGAACGCCGCGCTGGAAAGCGCGGCGGGAATGCCCTGCGGGTCGTAGGCATCGACCAGCAGCAGGTCGTAGCGGTCGCGGCGCTGCCGCAGCAGGCGCGCGGCGTCGCCCAGCACGGTCCTGAAGCGCGCATCGTCGTCCGGGATGCGGAACGCGCGCCGCAGCGCCAGCACGTCCGGGTCGATCTCGAAGGCCTCGATGCCCGCCTGCGGCAGATGGCGATAGCAGAACTTGGCCTGCGAGCCGCCGCCCAGACCGACGATGCCGATCTCGCGCGGCCCGGGACGCAGCAACAGACCGCCCATCATGCTGCGTGTGTACCCCACCTGCAGCACGTCGGGCCACAGCGTCAGCATCCGGCTCTGGGTGACCGCTCCCTGGAAGTGCAGCGTGGTGTACCACCAGCCGCGCCGGACATAGGGCCTCCCCGGCGTGCTCATTCCCCGGAAGCGACGTTCGCCACGCCGTGCGGCACGTGCCCGGCAGCCACATGCTGGCGGGCGCTGTCGATGTTGTGCTGGGAGTCGTCGAAGAAAATGTCGGCGCCGAACGCTTCCAGGAACGGCCCCTTGTGCCGTCCGCCGAGGAACAAGGCCTCGTCCAGCCGCACGCCCCACTCGCGCAGCGTGCGGATCACCCGCTCGTGCGCGGGCGCCGAGCGCGCGGTGACCAGCGCGGTGCGGATGGGCGAACGCTCGTCCGCCGGGAACACCTGTTGCAGTTGGTGCAGCGCAGACAGGAAATTGCGGAAGGGGCCGCCCGACAACGGCTCGCGCGCACGCTGCTGTTCGTGCCGCCCAAAGGCCTCCACGCCCTGCTCGCGCGAGATGCGCTCGCTCTCGTCGCCGAAGATCACCGCGTCGCCGTCGAAGGCGATGCGCAGCTGGTCGTGGCGCTGCTGCGGGGCCTGGGCCGGCAGGATGGTGGCGGCGGCGATGCCGTGTTCCAGCGAACGGCGCACCGACTCGGGATTGGCGGACAGGAACAGGTCGGTGCCGAACGGCTTGACGTAGGGCCAGGTGGGCTCGCCGGCGGTGAAGGTCGCCCGCACGATGCCCAGCCCGTAGTGCTGGATGGAATTGAAGATGCGCAGGCCGGTGTCGGCGGAATTGCGCGACAGCAGGATCACCTCGACCCGCGGCGTGTCTTCGGACGCCCCCGCATTGAGCGCCAGCAGCTTGCGCACGACCGGGAACGCGATGCCGGGCGACAGCACGTCGTCCTCGTGCGTGCGCTGGTAATCGCTGTACACCTGCACGCCTTCGCGCTCGTACAGCGCGTGGCTTTCTTCCAGGTCGAACAGGGCGCGCGAGGTGACGGCGACGGTCAGCAGTCGTGGAGTGTTGTCGGCCATGGCGACAGTATCGGCGATGCCGCCCTCTCCGCGCGAGCGGCATCGCCCCGTATCCGGAGGGCGGTTCAGGCGCCCGGCGGCGCCGTCACCCGCAGCAATGCGGGGGGACCGCGCCGGTTGTCCGGCGTCACCGCGCGCACTTCCACCTGCAGGTCGAGGGGTTTCTGCTCCCAAGGCGGACCATCGCGCCACATGAAGAGGAATTCGCTGCGCCTGCCATCGACACGTCCGACGACCGGTCCTTCGGGGAAGATCGACAACCCGGCGCCGTCGCCGACCACCCGGAACTCGAAGCCGAGATCGCGCACCTTGTAGTCGGTGCCGCGCGGCCATTCCACCCGCACCGTCAACAGGCCGGTGTCGTCGCAGGAGGCATGGCGGGTGCCGACGCCGCGGGTCACGTTGACCACCTCCACTTCCGGTGGCCGCAGGTCGCCGGCCTCGCCCGGCTGGGCAACGCCGACCGCCGGCTGGAAGGGCGTGACGCCCGTGGACAGCGGGCAGGCCGTTGCATCGGCCATGCCCAGGACGGCGCAGAACGCCCACGCGAACTTCATCTGCATCGTGACCCCTCCCCGGGCGGATGCGAACGGAACCGCTGCGCGTGCTGGATACCACGTCGCCCCCACCTGGGCAAGCGACCGCTTTCGCCATTGCCGCCCGTCCCGCGGACGGTCGGCGGCTCAGACCATGAACTGCTCGCTGAGGATGCGCTCTTCCAGGTTGTGCTCGGGATCGAACAACAGCGTGACCATGCGGTCGCGCGATTCGCGGATGGTCACTTCCACCACGTCGCGCACTTCATGCGAGTCGGCGGTGGCGCTGACCGGGCGCTTGTAAGGGTCCAGCACGCGGAAGCGGATCTCGGTATCGGCCTTGAGGATGGCGCCGCGCCAGCGCCGCGGGCGGAACGGCGCGATCGGCGTCAGCGCGATGGTGTGCGAGCCCAGCGGCAGGATCGGCCCGTGCGCGGAGAAGTTGTAGGCGGTGCTGCCGGCCGGCGTGGCGGTCAGCACGCCGTCGCAGATCAATTCGTCCAGGCGCGTCTCGCCGTTGAGGTCGATCTGGATGTGCGCGGCCTGGCGCGTCTGCCGCAGCAACGACACTTCGTTGTAGGCCAGCGAACCGATGCTGGCGCCGGATTCGGTCAGCGCCAGCATTTCCAGCGGCCGCAGCTTGGCCGGCTCGGCGGCGGCGATGCGATCCAGCAGGTCCTCGGGGCGGTAGTGGTTCATCAGGAAACCCACCGTGCCCAGCTTCATGCCGAACACCGGCTTGCCCAGCGCGCCATGCCGGTGCAGCGTCTGCAGCATGAAGCCGTCGCCGCCCAGCGCGCACAGCACGTCGGCATCGGCCGGCGCGCAGGCGCCATGCTCCGCGGTCAACGCCGCCAGCGCCTGTTGCGCCTCATCGGTGGGACTGGCTAGAAACGAGATGCGTGGCGTCTGACTCATCCGCGACTCCGGGTGGTTGCCGCAGAGGATAGCGGGTGTTGCCCGCAAGCGGGTGACTCGGCTGCTGGCGTAGGGTGCGCCCCGGCGCACCGCCGAAATCTTCAGGCGCGCATCGGGACCTGTCTGTTCGCCACCTGACGCGCGGCGGCGTGCTTGTCGTCGGGCAGACGGAATGGCCATCGGAGGCGCGGTGCGCCGGGGCGCACCCAACGCACGCACCTGCAGGGGATCGGGCAGGCCGGGAGTTCCGGCCTGCCCTGCCGCATCAACCCTGCGACGCCAGTTGCGCCAGGCGTTGCACCGCGACCGAGGCGGTCGGGTAGTCCAGCGTCTTCTGCGCGGCCAGTTCGTTGAGCATGTTGAGCGTGAAGCGCAGGCTGCCGTCGTCGCGGCCCAGCCATGCCCCGACCTTGGCGTCGGCGTCGCCGCCGGGCATCGACAACACATGGCCGGTCAGCGTGCGCTGGTGGTTGGCCAGCTCGTCGCGCAGCACGCCACGGGCCACCGCATGCCAGCGGCCATCGACCTTCAGCGCCTCGATCTGGTCCTGCAGCCACGGCAGGTGCAGCGCTTCGCCCAGGCGATAGTGCGCCTTGGACACCTCCACCGGCTTGAGCTTGCGCGCGCGCGCCAGTTCGATGATGTCGCAGGACGGCTCGAGGTACGGCAATGCCGCCAGTTGGCCGGCCAGTCCCTCCGGCACTCCCTTCTCGCCCCACTCCCGCAAGCTGGCGTTGTAGGCCGGGCGCAGCGAGTCCGGCAGCACGCCATCGGCGGCACGGATCTCGTTGAAGCCGTCGCGGTAGCGCTCAACCGCGATGGCGATCCCCGGAATGGCGCCCTGGCGCGTCAGCAGCCAGCGCGTCATGCCGCGCTGCACGTGCCAGATGACCTGCAGGGCATCGATCTGCACCGACTCCGGCACTTTGCCGTCCAGCGCATCGATCTGGTTCCACAGCGCGCGCGCGTCCAGCGTTTCGCGGGTGATGGTGAAGGCCTTGGCCACCTCCGCCGTCGTGCGGCCGGTGTCTTCCTGCATGCGCAGCAGGAAGGTGGCGCCCATCCGGTTGATGGTGGTGTTGGTGACCGCGGTGGCGATGATCTCGCGCTTCAGGCGGTGCCTCTCCATCTCCGCCGCGTACTTCTTCTGCAGCGGCTGCGGGAAGTAGCGCTGCAGTTCCCTGGACAGGTACGGATCCTCGGGGATGTCCGATTCCAGCAGTTGCTGGAAGGCGACCAGCTTGGAGTAGGACAGCAGCACCGACAGTTCCGGGCGGGTCATGCCCTGCCCGCGCGCCTTGCGTTCGGCCAGTTCGGCGTCCGAAGGCAGGTACTCGATCTGGCGGTCCAGCAGGCCCTGCGATTCCAGCGTCTGGATGAAGTGCTGCTTGGAACCCAGCCGTGCCACGCTCATCCGTTCCATCAGGCTGATGGCCTGGTTCTGGCGGTAGTTGTCCCACAGCACCAGGTCGGCCACTTCGCCGGTCATGTCGGCCAGCAGCTTGTTGCGGGCGTCCATCGACAGCTTCTTCGCCTGCACCACGCCGTTGAGCAGGATCTTGATGTTCACCTCGTGGTCGGAGGTGTCCACGCCGGCGGAGTTGTCGATGAAGTCGGTGTTGAGCAGCACGCCGTGCTGGGCCGCCTCGATGCGGCCCAACTGGGTCAGGCCCAGGTTGCCGCCCTCGCCCACCACCTTGCAGCGCAAGTCGCGGCCGTCCACGCGCAGGCCGTTGTTGGCGCGGTCGCCCACGTCGGCGTGCGTCTCGCTGGCGGCCTTGACGTAGGTGCCGATGCCGCCGTTCCACAGCAGGTCCACCGGCGACTTCAGGATCGCGCTCATCAACGCGTTGGGCGTCAACGACTTCACGCCGTCGGCGATGCCCAGCGCCGCGCGCACTTCCGGGGTGATGTCGATGGACTTGGCCGAACGCGGATGGATGCCGCCCCCCTTGGAGATCAGTTTCGCATCGTAGTCGGCCCAGCTGGAGCGCGGCAGCTTGAACACGCGGTCGCGTTCCTCGAACGAGCGCGCCGCATCCGGGTTCGGGTCCAGGAAGATGTGGCGGTGGTCGAACGCGGCCACCAGGCGGATGTGCTCGGACAACAGCATGCCGTTGCCGAACACGTCGCCGGACATGTCGCCGATGCCGACGCAGGTGAAGTCCTGCGTCTGGCTGTCGCGGCCCAGCGCGCGGAAATGGCGCTTGACCGACTCCCACGCGCCGCGCGCGGTGATGCCCATGCCCTTGTGGTCGTAGCCCACCGAACCGCCGGAGGCGAACGCATCGCCCAGCCAGAAGCCGTGCGCGATGGCCAGCCCGTTGGCGATGTCGGAGAACGTGGCCGTGCCCTTGTCGGCGGCGACCACCAGGTAGGGGTCGTCCGTATCGTGGCGCACCACGCCCAGCGGCGGCACGATCCTGCCGCCGACGATGTTGTCGGTGATGTCCAGCAGGCCCTGGATGAACATCTTGTAGCAGGCGATGCCTTCGGCCAGCACCGCGTCGCGGTCGCCGCCGGCCGGCGGGCGCTTGACGAAGAAGCCGCCCTTGGCGCCGACCGGCACGATCACGGTGTTCTTGACCATCTGCGCCTTGACCAGGCCCAGCACCTCGGTGCGGAAATCCTCGCGGCGGTCGGACCAGCGCAGGCCGCCGCGCGCCACCGGGCCGAAGCGCAGGTGCACGCCTTCCACCCGCGGGCCGTACACGAAGATCTCGCGGTACGGGCGCGGCTTGGGCAGGTCGGGCACCTTGGCCGAATCGAACTTGAAGCTGATCGTGTGCGCCGGCTGGCCGTCCTTGCCCACCTGGTAGAAGCTGGTGCGCAGGGTGGCCTCGATGGCGCCCATGAAACCGCGCAGGATGCGGTCCTCGTCCAGGCTGGACACGCGGTCCATCAGCTTCACCAGCGTCTGGTGCGCCGATTCGGCCTGCTGCTGGCGGTCGCCGGCGCGCGCGTCGACCAGCGCCTGCAACGCCTTGGCCGTGGCCTCGTCGTCGCCGGCCAGCGCCTTCAGCTGCGCGGCGAAGCGCGCCTGGCCTTCCTTGACCTGGGCCTTGCTCTCGCCGCCGATGGCCGGATCGAAGCGGGCCTCGAACAGCTCCACCAGCAGGCGCGCCAGCAGCGGATAGCGGTTGAGCGTTTCCTCCACGTAGCTCTGCGAGAACGGCACGCCGGTCTGCAGCAGGTACTTGCAATAGCCGCGCAGCAGCGCGACCTGCCGCCAGGCCAGGCCCGCGCCCAGCACCAGTTTGTTGAAACCGTCGTTCTCGGCATCGCCGCGCCACACGCGGGCGAAGGCGTCCTCGAAGGCCGGCGCCAGCCGTTCCACGTCGAACGCGCCATGCAGCGGCTCGACCTCGAACTCCTGGATGTAGCGCGCGCCCTGCGCGGTCTCCAACCGGAACGGGTGCTCCGAGATCACCCGCAGGCCCATGTTCTCCATCAGCGGCAAGGCGTCGGAGAGCGGGATGTCGTTTTCCTGGCGATACAGGTTCAGGCGCAGGCGGCCCTGGCCAGGGCGCTTGCGGCGGGACTCGTGCAGGCTCAGGCGCAGGTCGTCCGGACCTGACAAAGCAGCCAGGTGCTCGACATCGCGGGCGGCGCCTTCGGGCGACACCACTTCGATGTAACCCGCCGGCAACGCGCGGCCGAAGCCGCCGGCCAGCAGCAGGCCGGCCGATTCGCCGTGACGCGCGATCAGCCTCTCGCGCAGGTCGTCCTGCCAGTTGCGCAGCAAGTGGGCGATGTCGGCTTCCAGCGCGGCGGTGTCCACTTCGACCTGTTCGCCGGCCTTCGGGCGGATGGTCAGGTGCAGCTGCGCCAGCGGCGATTCGCCCAGCTGGACCGAACTGTCCACGTATTCGCCCCGCATCGCGTCCTTCAGCAGCGACTCGATGCGCAGCCGGACGTCCGTGTTGAAGCGTTCGCGCGGGATGTACACCAGCGCCGAGTAGAAGCGCCCGTAACGGTCGCGGCGCAGGAACAGCTTGCTGCGCACGCGCTCCTGCAGGCCCAGGATGCCCATCGCGGTGCGGTACAGTTCTTCGTCGCTGGACTGGAACAGTTCCTCGCGCGGCAGCGTTTCCAGGATGTGGCGCAGCGCCTTGCCGCTGTGGCTGCCGGGCGACAGGCCGGACTTCTGCATGACGTAGTCGTGGCGCTCGCGCACCAGCGGGATTTCCCACGGGCGGCGGTTGTAGGCGCTGGAGGTGTACAGGCCGATGAAACGCTGCTCGGCCACCGGCTTGCCCTGTGCGTCGAACTCCAGCACGCCGATGTAGTCCATGTTGCCCGGGCGGTGCACGCTGGAGCGGCGGTTGGTCTTGGTCAGGATCAGGGCATCCACCGAACCGCCCTGCGGCAGGTAGTGCGCGGCCAGCGTGTTGACGTTGCGCGGCGGCGTGGTGTCGCCATGGCGCAGCAGGCCCAGGCCGCTGTCCTCGACGGCGGCCAGGATGCCGGTGCGCTTCTCGACGCGGTACTCGCGGTAGCCGAAGAAGGTGAAATGATCGGCGGCGGCCCAGCGCAGGAACTCCTGCGCCTCGCGACGGCCGTCGTCGCCGACCGGCATGCGGCGGGTGGCCAGGTCGTCGGCCAGCACCAGCATCTTCTCCCGCATCGCGCTCCAGTCGCGGACGATGGCGCGCACTTCGTCCAGCACGCCGCGGATGCGCCGCTCGATGGCGCCCATTTCCTCGGCCGGCTGGCGGTCGATTTCGAGCAGCATCAGCGACTCGGGCTTGCCCTCGCCCACTGCGTTGACCTTGCCGGACTTGTCGCGGGTGAAGCGGACCAGCGGATGGCCCAGCACATGCACGCCCACGCCCATCTCGGCCAGCGCCATGCTGACCGAATCGACCAGGAACGGCATGTCGTCGTTGACGATCTGCAGCACGGTATGCGGCGATTCCCAGCCGTGCGTCCCGGTGGTGGCGTTGAACACGCGCACGTTGGCGGTCCCCGCCTTGCGCGTACGCGCGAACTCCAGCATGTGCAGCGCGATGGCGGCCCACGCATCGGCACCGTGGTGCGGATACTCGTCCTCCTCCATGCGCTTGTAGAACGCCTCGGCGAAGGCCTGCGCTTCGCCCTGCTGCGATTTGCCGGATACGCGCTTGCGGATGGCCGCGAGGATGGGTTCCAGAGAGAACGCCTGCATCGTGCCGCCTGCGGCCCTGGCCGCGCTGGTCTCCGGTCGGGCGGCCACCTTCCGGGCGGGCGTCCTGCCGGGCGCGGCCGACCTGGCGGCGGTCTTCCCGGATTCCGGTTTCGGCTTCTGTTTCGAGGCTTTCTTGGGGCTGCGCGCAGCGTTCATGCAGGAAGTGGCTCAACGATTGGTAGTCGAATGGTTATTGTATCCCCGGGCATGATGACAACACGTGCTGCGAGGCGTCATAAGAATGGCTTGCAAATGCCGGCGCGATTGATTAGTGCGCTTGTCGGCGGCATGCCTGTGGACCTCCGTCGCGTTTCCCTGCCTTTGCCATCGCATGCCGCACTCACGCCTCCACCATCCGCCGGCGGATGGAGGAGGCGGGTCGCCCTCACGCGGTTTTCACCACCCGCCCCGCGGCTTTGTCCACAGAATCGCGCCGACATCAAGCCTGTTCAAATTCTGAACTGGACGGTATAGTCCAGCGCCAATGAAGACCCCCCCTTCCCTGCCGGCGGCGGAACAGCGGCGCATGCGCGTGCGTGCCGCCGTGCGCGAACTGCTGGCCGAGCAGGGTTTCCGCGTCAGCATGGACGACGTGGCCGCTCGCGTGGGTTGCTCCAAACAGACGCTTTACTCGCAGTTCGGCAACAAGCAGGAGCTGATGCGCAGCGTAATCAGCGAGCACCTCGACCTGGCCACGGCCCGGCTGGACCCGGTCGCGGAAGACCCCCGCGCGACGCTGCTGGCCTTCGCCCGCCAGCACCTGGAGCACCTGTGCGATCCCACCGTGGTGGCCGCCAGCCAGTTGTTGACCGCGGAAGCGCATCAATTTCCCCTCGAAGCACAAGCGCTTTACCGCGAGGGCTGCGATACTCTCCAGCAGCGTCTGGCCGCCTGGCTGCAACATGCGATGGACCAGGGACGGCTGAGGCATGACGAACCGCACTACGCCGCCGAGCTGCTGTTGAGCATGATGGTCGGGCTCGACTTCGAGAGGCAGAGGTTCGGGGTCCCCCACCGCGCGGGCGACAAGGCGCGCCAGCGGTGGGCCGAATTCGCGGTGGACACGTTCCTGCGCGCCTTCTCACCCGATGCGAACGCCACCGGCGATGCTCGTCCCATCCCACCGGGCATCCCGGGCCGGCGCATCCGCAACAGGCGTCCTCTTCCCAAGACTTCAAAAAACAGAAACGGAGCTTCCCCATGACGTCCCCCGTCCGCCCCCTCGTCCTCGTCCTCGCCAACGCGCTGCTGGTGGTGCTGGCCGCGTGCAGCCAGCAGGAACAGCCGCAGATGCCCACGCCCGAAGTCGGCGTGATCAAGGCCACCCCGCAGAGCGTGCCGCTGCAGCGCGACCTGGTGGGCCGCCTGTCCGCCTACCGCAGTTCGGACGTGCGCGCCCGCGTGCCGGGCGTGCTGGTCAAGCGCGTCTACCAGGAAGGCAGCGACGTGAAGGAAGGCCAGGTGCTGTTCCAGATCGACCCGGCCCCGCTGCAGGCCTCGTTGAGCGCGGCCCAGGCCAACCTGGCGTCGGCCCAGGCCACCTACGCCAACGCCAAGATAGCGGCCGACCGCGCGCGCCAGCTGGCGCCGCAGAATTTCGTCTCCAAGTCCGACGTGGACAACGCCGAGGCCGCCGAACGCAGCGCCGCCGCCGCCGTGCAGCAGGCACAGGCCAACGTGTCCACCGCCCGCATCAACCTGGGCTACGCCAACGTCGTCGCCCCCATCTCGGGCCGCGCGGGCAAGCAGCAGGTCACCGAGGGTGCGCTGGTCGGCCAGGGCGACGCCACGCTGCTGACCACGGTGGACCAGATCGATCCGCTGTACGTCAATTTCTCGCTGGGCATCAACGAGCTGGAAGCCCTGCAGACCGCGCAGCGCGACGGCAGCCTGCAATTGACCGGCGCCGGCGAGGCCAAGGTGCAGGTGCTGCTGTCCAACGGCAGCGTCTACGGCGAGGAAGGCCTGCTGGACTTCTCCGACACGGTGGTCGACCCGGCCACCGGCGCGGTGTCGCTGCGGGCGCGCATTCCCAACCCGCAGAAGACGCTGCTGCCGGGCATGTTCGTGACGCTGAAGGCCACGCTGGGCGAACGCAAGAACGCCTACGTGATCCCGCAGGACGCCGTGCTGCGCGACGCCTCCGGCGCCTACGTGCTGGTGGTGGGCGCCGACGGCAAGGTCGCGCGCAAGCAGGTGACGGCGGAAAACCCGCGTGAAGGCCAGTGGGTCATCACCTCCGGACTGGCCGCCAACGACCAGGTCATCGTGTCCGGCGTGCAGAAGGTGCAGCCCGGCGCCCCGGCCACGGCCACGCCGTGGAAGCCTGCCGAGCCTGCCGACCAGCAACCCGCCGCCGACGCGCCGCAGCAGTAAGGGACTGCCCCCATGCCCAAATTCTTCATCGACAAACCCATCTTCGCCTGGGTGGTGGCGATCCTGATCTCGCTCGGCGGCGTGATCGCGATCTTCAACCTGGGCGTCGAGTCGTACCCCAACATCGCCCCGCCGCAGGTGGTGGTCAACGCCAGCTACCCCGGCGCCAGCGCGGAGACCACCGAACAGGCGGTCACGCAGATCATCGAGCAGCAGCTCACCGGCATCGACAACCTGCTGTATTTCAGCTCCTCGTCCAATGCCAGCGGCGGCTCCAGCATCACCCTGACCTTCCAGACCGGCACCGACCCGGACATCGCCCAGGTGCAGGTGCAGAACAAGGTGGCGCTGGCCGAACCCCGCCTGCCCACCGAAGTGGTGCAGCAGGGCGTGGTGGTGGCCAAGGCCAACGCCGGCTTCCTGATGGTGGCCGCGCTGCGCTCGGAGAATCCGGCCGTGGGCCGCGAGCAGCTCAACGACATCGTCGGCTCGCGCGTGCTCGACCAGGTTTCGCGCATCCCCGGCGTGGGCAGCACGCAGCAGTTCGGCAGCGAATACGCTATGCGCATCTGGCTGGACCCGAACAAGCTGCAGGGCTTCGGCATGTCCACCAGCGAAGTGCTGGCGGCCATCCGCGGCCAAAACGTGCAGTTCGCCGCCGGCTCCATCGGCACCGATCCCGCGCCGGAAGGCCAGGGCTTCACCGCCACGGTCACCACCGAGGGCCGCTTCACCTCGCCCGAGCAGTTCGAGGACATCATCCTTCGCGCCAACAGCGACGGCACCACTGTACGCCTGAAGGATGTCGCGCGCGTCGCCATCGGCGCCACCGCCTACGGTTTCGAGACGCAATGGAACGGCGCCCCCACCGCGGCCTTCGCGGTGCAGTTGCTGCCCGGCGCCAACGCCTTGAACGTGGCCGGCGCCGTGCGCGCCAAGATGGACGAGCTGCAGCCCAGCTTCCCGCAGGGCGTGCAGTGGTTCTCGCCGTACGACAGCACGACCTTCGTGCGCATCTCGATCGAGGAAGTGGTCAAGACGCTGATCGAGGCGGTGGTGCTGGTGTTCCTGGTGATGCTGATCTTCCTGCAGAACCTGCGCGCCACCATCATCCCCACCCTGGTCATCCCGGTCGCCCTGCTGGGTACCTTCCTGGGCATGACGGTGATCGGCTTCACCATCAACCAGCTGACGCTGTTCGGCATGGTGCTGGCGATCGGCATCGTGGTGGACGATGCCATCGTGGTGATCGAGAACGTCGAGCGCATCATGACCGAGGAGGGGCTGCCGCCGAAGGAAGCCACCCGCAAGGCCATGGACCAGATCACCGGCGCGGTGATCGCGATCACCGTGGTGCTGTCGGCGGTGTTCATCCCGTCGGCGCTGCAAGGCGGTTCGGCCGGCGAGATCTACAAGCAGTTCGCGCTGACCATCGCCATCGCGATGGTATTCTCGGCGTTCCTGGCGCTGGGCTTCACGCCCGCGTTGTGCGCCACCCTGCTCAAGCCCACCCATGGCGAGGGCAAGCGGCCCAACATCGTCTTCCGCGTCTTCAACAAGTACTACGACAAGATCTCGCACACCTACGTGGGCCATATCGGCAGCGCGGTGAAGCACGCCCCGCGCTGGATGATGGTGTTCGCGGCCCTGACGCTGCTGTGCGGCTTCCTGTTCACCCGCATGCCGGGCAGCTTCCTGCCGGAAGAGGACCAGGGCTATGCGCTGGCCATCGTGCAGTTGCCGCCGGGCGCCTCGATGGAGCGCACCAGCCGGGTCTTCACCCAGATACGCGGCATCCTGGAGAACATGGAAGGCTTCGACGGCATGATGCAGGTCACCGGCTTCAGCTTCGTCGGCCAGGGCGAGAACGTCGGCATGGCCTTCATCCGGCTCAAGCCGTGGGACGAGCGCAAGGTCGATGCGGCCAGCTTCATCCAGCAAGCCAACGGTGCGCTGTTCGGCATCAAGGAAGCCGGCATCTTCGTGGTCAACCTGCCCACGGTGAACGGCCTGGGCCAGTTCGGCGGCTTCGACATGTACCTGCAGGACCGCACCGGCCAGGGCCATGAAGCCCTCACCCAGGCGCGCAACATCCTGCTGGGCAAGGCGGCCGAGAAGCAGGACCTGCTGACCGGCGTGCGCCCGAACAGCCTGGAGGACGCGCCGCAGCTGAAGCTGCACGTGGACCGCGTGCAGGCGCAGGCGATGGGGCTGTCGGTGTCCGACATCTACAGCGCGATCGGCCTGATGCTGGCGCCGGTGTACGTGAACGACTTCTTCTACGAAGGCCGCATCAAGCGCGTGACCATGCAGGCCGATGCGCCCTTCCGCATGAGTCCGGACTCGCTGGGCAACTTCTACACGCCCAGCAGCCTGCAGAACGGCGCGATGATCCCGCTGACCAACGTGGTGAAGCCCGAATGGATCACCAACTCGCCGTCGCTGACCCGCTACAACGGCTACGCCTCCATCAATATCGTGGGCTCGCAGGCGCCCGGCCGCAGTTCCGGCGAGGCGATGAAGGCGATGGAGGACATCGTGGCCAACGACCTGCCGGCAGGCTTCGGCTACGACTGGACCGGCCTGTCGTACCAGGAAATCCTGGCCGGCAACACGGCCACGCTGCTGCTGGTGCTGTCCATCGTGGTGGTGTTCCTGTGCCTGGCCGCGCTGTACGAAAGCTGGTCGATCCCGGTATCGGTGCTGCTGGTGGTGCCGCTGGGCGTGCTGGGCGCCATCGTGTTCGCGATGCTGCGCGGCCTGCCCAACGACATCTTCTTCAAGATCGGCCTGATCACCATCATCGGCCTGGCCGCGAAGAACGCGATCCTGATCGTGGAGTTCGCGGTGGAACAGCGCCGCGAAGGCAAGACCCTGCGCGACGCGGTGGTGGAGGCTTCGCGCCTGCGCTTCCGCCCGATCCTGATGACGTCGTTCGCCTTCATCATGGGCGTGCTGCCGATGGCCATCTCCACCGGCGCCGGCGCCAACGCCCGCCACGCCATCGGTACCGGCGTGATCGGCGGCATGGTGTTCGCCACGTTCCTGGGCCTGCTGCTGATCCCGGTGTTCTTCGTCGCGGTCCGCCGCATGCTGGGCGACAAGATGGACGAGCCGTCCCGGGAATACCTGGAAGAGCACAACAAACCGCCGTCGCGCTGATTCGGCGCAGACGGTTGCAGGATGGAAAAACCCCGGCCATGCCGGGGTTTTTCTTTGCGCACCGCGACGCGCCATGCGCATGTCGCCCCGATCCATGTAGGAGGGGCTTCAGCCCCGACAGCGGGTTGTTGCCAAAGTCGGGGCTGAAGCTCCTCCTACAGGATTATTTCCAGGATCATTTCGGCGCGTTACCCGCCGGCGCCACGTAAGCCCTGCGCGCGGCCTTGACCGCCTCGTGGTGGTCCGCCGCCCATTGCGCCAGCATCTCCACGCGCTCGAAGAACGACTCCCCCATCGCCGTCAGCGCGTAGTCCACGCGCGGCGGCACGGTGGGGAACACCTCGCGGCGCACCAGCCCGTCCTGCTCCAGGTGGCGCAGTGTCTGCGCCAGCATGCGCGGCGAGATGTCGGCGATGCGCTTGCGCAGTTCGGAAAAGCGCAGCGTGCCGGTCGCCAGTTCGTGCAGCACTAGCACCGTCCAGCGGTCGCCCAGCCGATCCAGCACGTCGCGGATGGGGCAGTTCTCGGTGATGATGAAGGACTGGCGGTGCAGCGTCATGGCCTGGCTCCGGCGAGGTCGGTTACCGCGTGGTAACCGGGTTACTTCAAGCTCCCTGCTTGCGGGGCCGGGAGGCCTTACTACCATATCGTAACCAACATCCTTTCGATAACCGACTACAGGAGTCGCCATGAACGCCCCCACCCCCACCCTGCTGGTCACCGGCGCCGCCGGCCACCTGGGTCGCGCCACCCTCGCCCATCTGCTGGATACGCTGGAGATTCCGGCCGACCGCGTCATCGCGACCACCCGCAAGCCGGAGACGCTGGCCGACCTCGCCGCGCGCGGCGTGACCGTGCGCGGCGCCGACTTCGACGATCCCGCGTCGCTGCCGGCCGCGTTCGCCGGCGCCGGCCGCCTGCTGCTGGTCAGTACCGACGCGCTGCTGGAGCCGGGCAAGCGCCTGGCCCAGCACCGCAACGCCGTGGACGCGGCGGTGAAGGCCGGCGTGGAGCACGTGGTCTACACCTCGCTGCCGTCGCCGGAGACCTCGCATGTGTCGTTCGCGCCCGACCACCTGGGCACGGAACAGGCGCTCGCCGCCTCGCCGCTGGGCTGGACCGTGCTGCGCAACGCCTGGTACTTCGAGAACCTGGCCTACGCGGTGCCTGGCGCACTCGCGAGCGGCCAGTGGTTCTCGGCGGCCGGCGAAGGCGGCATCGCCTACATCGCGCGCGACGACCTGGCGCGCGCCGCCGCCGTGGCGCTCGCGGCCGGCGACAACGGCAACCGCACGCTGACGCTGACGGGCGCGCAGGCGTTGACGGCCCGCCAGGTCGCCGCGCGCATCGGCGTGCTCGCCGGCAAGCCGCTGGAGGTGGTGGACGTGGATATCGCGCAACTGATCGAAGGTCTGCTGGCGCATGGCTTCCCGCCGGCGCTGGCCGACGTGTTCGCATCGTTCGATGCCGCCACCGCCGCAGGCGACCTGGGCGAAGTCACCGACGACTACACGCGATTGACCGGAAAGGTCCCGCAGTCGTTCGAGACATGGCTGGCCGACAACGCGAGCACCCTGATCGGCGGCTGAGAAAGCGGAAACCCCGGCCAAGGCCGGGGTTTCGTCGTGCGGAATATCGGATTGCGCCGTCCTTACGCCTGCGTCGCCTTCCGGCTGGCGATCCACTGGTCCACGCGCTTCTCCAGCAGGGTCAGCGGCAGCGCGCCGCCTCCCAGCACCGCATCGTGGAACCCCTTGATGTCGAACTTGTCGCCCAGTTCGGTTTCCGCCTTCCTGCGCAGTTCCTGGATGCGGATCATGCCGACTTTGTAGGCCGTGGCCTGGCCGGGCATGATCAGGTAGCGCTGCACTTCCGACTTGATGGCCGCCAGCGGCACCGCGCTGTTGGCGTCGAAGTACTCCACCGCCTGCTGTTCGGTCCAGCCCTTGGCGTGCAGGCCGGTGTCCACCACCAGGCGGATCGCGCGCCACATCTCCGAACTCAGGCGGCCGAACTCCGAATACGGATCCTGGTAGGTGTTCGGCATTTCCTTGGCCAGCCATTCCGCATACAGCCCCCAGCCTTCCTGGTACGCGGTGAAACCGGCCTGCGTGCGGAACTTGGGCACGCCGGTGAGTTCCTGCGCGATGGAGATCTGCATGTGGTGGCCCGGCAGGCCTTCGTGGTAGGCGATCACTTCCAGCTCGGGCTTCGGCATCGCGTTCATGTCGGACAGGTGCGCGTAGTAGACGCCTGGACGCGAACCGTCGGGCGTGCCGGGGAAGTAATGCTGCGCGGCGCCGTCCTGCTCGCGGAAAGCCTCCACCCGCTTGACCACCAGGTCCGCCTTCGGCAGCAGGCCGAAGTAGTTCGGCAGTTCCTTCTTGATGTTGTCGATGGCCTGGGTGGCCTCGTCGATGTAGGCCTGCCGGCCGGCGTCGGTGTTGGGGAATTTGAAACGCGGGTCGCTGTCGATGAAGGCGAAGAAGGCGTCCAGGTCGCCCTCGAAGCCCACCTTGTCCTTCAACGCGGCCATCTCGCCCTTGATGCGCTCCACTTCCTTCAGGCCCAGCGCATGGACCTCCTCGGCCGTCATGCGGGTGGTGGTCATCTGGCGCAGCTGGTACTCGTAGTACGCCTTGCCGTTGGGATGGGTCGCGCCCACGCCGGTGGCGTTCACCGCCGCCTTGGGCAGCTCTTCCTCGCTCCAGGCGATGATGCGCTCGTAGGCCGGCTTGAACTGCTCGAGCAATGCCTTGCGCGCCTCTTCCTTCAAGGCGGCGGCGCGCGCGGCGTCGATCTTGCCGTTCTCCACCAGCGCATCGGCCTTGGCCTGCGCGTCGGCCCAGATGGCCGAATCCTTGCCCGCCGAGAACGGCGCGCCGCTGATGACCTTGCGCGACTGGTCGATGACGCCTTCGTAGGCGAACTTCGGCGGACGGATGCCCTGCCCGGCCGACGCGCGGGCGCGTTCCAGCAACTGGTCGAACGCGCGCCCGCTCGCATTCAGGCGCGCCACGTAGGCCGTGTAGTCCGATTCCTCGTCCACCTTGTGGAAGCTGATCATCACCGTGGGGAAGAAACTCTGCGCGCCGTTCATCTGGTCGAAGGCATAACCGTCGGCGATGAATGGCACGCCATCACGCGCGTTCTCGTACTGCAGCTTCCACAGGTCGTAGGAAAACTTTCCTTCGTCGCTGAGCTTGGCGTAGTCGAAGGCCGATTCCATCTCCTCGACGCTGGCCTTCTGCCAGGCGACCTGGTCCAGCTGCGCCTTTTCCGACAGATCGTCCAATTGGTCGTACTTGTCCTTGCGGCCCTGGAAGGTCAGCTGCAACGGACTGAACTGCAGTTGTTCCTCGTACTTCTTCTCGAACCATTGGTTCAGCCGTTCGGTTTCGGCGGCGATGTCGGCCTGCGAATAGGAAGCCGCAGGCGTCGCGGCCGTGCCGGCGTCCGGCGAAGCAGCGCGGTCGCAGGCAGCCAGGGCCAGTGCAAGGGCGCAGACGATCAGGGTTTTACGCATCGGGTTCTCCTGGAGGGACACGGAAGGCGGACTCCCGCATCACGGGACTCTAGCGGACCCGATGCCGGCCCGTCCCATTACTAAAGATGGGGGGACGCGGGATCGGAGGATCGAAGCCACCGGCGAGAACGGATTGCGCCAACGGCGTCACACCCCGCGATCCGGGCCACCACGGAAAGACCGGTTCGAAGTAGTCCCCTTGGACGGCAGCACCGTGCCCATCCCGGAACACAAGCTTCGCATCGCGCCGGGATCGCCGCGCCCGATACGGAAAACCCCGGTCGTGCCGGGGTTTTCCGTTGGCGCGCGCAGGCTCCATTTCCGCCTTTCGGCATCGCGGTCGCGACTGACGTCGCTCCTGCACGCTGCTTCTCAGCGCAGGCCGGTTTCGTTGCGGGCGATCACCAGGCGCTGGATCTCGCTGGTGCCTTCGTAG
The DNA here is from genome assembly GCF_038321125.1 of Pseudoxanthomonas putridarboris. Classification (NCBI taxonomy): domain Bacteria; kingdom Pseudomonadati; phylum Pseudomonadota; class Gammaproteobacteria; order Lysobacterales; family Lysobacteraceae; genus Pseudoxanthomonas; species Pseudoxanthomonas putridarboris. Next base: position 476,747 of record NZ_JBBWWT010000003.1, read on the forward strand.
ATCTCGGTGATCTTGGCGTCGCGGAAGTAACGCTCCAGCGGCATTTCCTTGGAATAGCCCATGCCGCCGTGGATCTGCACGGCCTGGTGGGTGATCCACATGGCCGCCTCGGAGGCGGTCAGCTTGGCGATGGCGGCCTCGTTGCTGAAGCGCTGGTCCTGGCCCTTCACCCACGCCGCGCGCAGGGTCAGCAGCGTGGCCGCGTCCAGCTTGCACTTCATGTCGGCGATCTTGGCCTGGGTCATCTGGAAGGTGCCGATGGGCGCGCCGAACGCCTTGCGTTCCTTCACGTAGGCGATCGTCGCCTCGTAGGCGGCACGGGCGATGCCGATGGCCTGCGAGGCGATGCCGATGCGGCCGGCGTCCAGCACGCCCATGGCGATCTTGAAGCCCTCGCCTTCCTGGCCCAGCACGTCCTCGGGAGCGACCACGTAGTCGGTGAACTCGATCTCGCAGGTGGCCGAGGCGCGGATGCCCAGCTTGGGTTCGGTCTTGCCGCGGTGGAAGCCCGGCTTGGCGGTGTCGACCAGGAACGCGGTGATGCCGCGCGCGCCCTTGTCCGGCTCGCTCATGGCGAACAGCACGATGTACTTGGCCACCGGGCCGGAGGTGATCCAGCTCTTCTTGCCGTTGACGACGAAGCTGCCATCGGCCTGCTTCACGGCGCGGCAGCGCATCGCGGTGGCATCGGAACCGGACTGCGGCTCGGTCAGCGCGAAGGCGCCGATCTCGGCCCCTTCGGCGATGGCGCGCACGTACTTCTGCTTCTGCGCCTCGGTGCCGAACTTCAGGATGCCGTTGCAGAACAGCGAGTTGTTCACCGACATGATGGTGGAATGCGCGGCGTCGCCGGCGGCGATTTCGATCATCGCCAGCACGTAGGCGATCGGGTCCATGCCGGCACCACCGTACTCGGCCGGCACCTCGATGCCCATCAAGCCGTTCTCGCCCAGCAGGCGGATGTTGTCCAGCGGGAACTCGCCCACCTTGTCGAAGTGCTCGGCGCTGGGCGCGATCTTTTCCTGCGCGATACGGCGCGCCACGTCCTGGATCATCAACTGCTCTTCGGTGAATGCGAAATCCACGGCTACCCCTCACATACCAATTGAAGCCGCCATTGTAGCGGGCGCACCGTGCGCAGGCGTATGCCGCTTGACCCGGCAGGACGCCGGCGGGACAATATCTCTATATCGCGATAGGAAGATATTTATGGATCTGGAAGCCTGGTCGGTCCGGCTGAAAGTCTTCGCCGACGCCACCCGCGTACGCCTGCTGGCCCTGCTGGAGCGCGAAGAGCTGACCGTGGCCGAGCTGTCGGCGATCACCCAGCTGGCCCAACCGCGCGTCTCCACCCACCTGGCCAAGCTGAAGGAGGCCGGGCTGGTGCGCGACCGCCGCGCGGGCGTGTCGGCCTATTACCGCTTCGACGAGGAGCAACTGGACGCGGTGCAGCGCGAGCTGTGGCGCAGCCTGAAGCAGGGCAGCGACGACCCGCTGCTGCGCCAGGACGCCGAGCGCGTGGCCGGCGTGCTGGCCAACCGCGCCGCCGACCAGAACTGGGCCGATGCCGTGGCCGGCGACATGGAGCGCCACTACTCGCCCGGCCGCACCTGGGAGGCCCTGGCCCGCACCGCCCTGCCGCTGCTGGAAACCGGCGACGTGCTGGACATCGCCTCCGGCGACGGCGTGCTGGCCGAACTGCTGTCGCCGCACGCCAGCCGCTACGTGTGCGTGGATACCAGCGCCCGCGTCGTGGCCGCCGCCGGCGAACGCCTGCGCCGCTTCCCCAACGTGGAAGTGCGCGAAGGCGACATGCACGCCCTGCCGTTCAAGGACAACAGCTTCGACCTGGTGGTGCTGATGCATGCGCTGACCTACTCGGCCAAGCCGGCACAGGCCGTCGCGGAAGCCGCCCGCGTGCTGCGCAAGGGCGGCCGCCTGCTGCTGAGCAGCCTGGCCAGGCACGAGCATCGTGCCGTGGTGGAAGCCTACGGACACGTCAACCTCGGTTTCACCGAAAAGGAACTGCGCAAGTTCGCCGAAAAGGCCGGCCTGGACATCGCCAACGCCGAAACCGTCACCCGCGAACGCCGCCCGCCCCACTTCGAAGTCATTTCGCTGACAGCGGTGAAAGAATGAATACCCTGCCCTGGTTGAACCCTGCCCGCGCAAAGGCGCTCCACGATGCGCTGGCTGCCCGCATCCTGATCATCGACGGCGCCATGGGCACCATGATCCAGCGCCATCGGCTGGAAGAAGCCGACTACCGGGGCGAGCGCTTCGCGGATGGCTACGACAGCCAGCATGTCCATGGCGAGAACTGCGGCCATGACCTGAAGGGCAACAACGACCTGCTGCTGCTCAGCAAGCCCGAAGTCATCGCCGACGTGCATACCGCCTATCTCGAAGCCGGCGCCGACCTGGTCGAAACCAATACCTTCAATGCCACCTCCGTCAGCCAGGCCGACTATCACCTGGAACACCTGGTCTACGAACTCAACAAGGCCGGGGCCGAAGTCGCCCGCCGCTGCTGCGATGCCGTGGAGGCCAGGACACCGGACAAGCCGCGCTTCGTGATCGGCGTGCTGGGCCCGACCAGCCGCACCGCCTCGATCAGCCCGGACGTCAACGATCCCGGCTTCCGCAACACCAGCTTCGACGAACTGCGCGCCACCTACCGCGAGGCCATCGAAGGCCTGATCGACGGTGGCGCGGACACGCTGATGGTGGAAACCATTTTCGACACGCTCAACGCCAAGGCGGCGCTGTATGCCATCGAGGAGGTGTTCGAAGTTCGCGGCGGACGTTTGCCGGTGATGATCTCCGGCACCATCACCGATGCCTCGGGCCGCACCCTGTCGGGACAGACCGCCGAGGCCTTCTACGCCTCGGTCGCGCATGGCCGCCCGCTGTCCGTGGGCCTGAACTGTGCGCTTGGCGCCAAGGACCTGCGTGAGCACGTGGAGACGCTGGCCACCGTCGCCGATGCCTACGTCAGTGCGCATCCCAACGCCGGCCTGCCCAATGCCTTCGGCGAATACGACGAGACGCCGGAAGAGATGGCCGCCACCTTGAAGGAATTCGCCCAGTCCGGCCTGCTCAACCTGGTCGGCGGCTGCTGCGGCACCACGCCGGCGCATATCCAGGCTATCGCCGAAGCGGTGCGCGGGATCGCGCCGCGGCGGTTCCCGCAGGCGCTGGAGCGGGCGGCATGACCAAGCGGTTCGTGAACACCCTTCCCCCGCATGCGGGGGAAGGTGCCCGAAGGGCGGATGAGGGCGAGCCGGGAACGTTGGCCCCCATCCGGCGCTTTGCGCCACCTTCCCCCGCAAGCGGGGGAAGGAAACGGAGACGCATCGCATGAGCGCGCATGCCCGCCAAACCCGCCTCTCCGGCCTGGAGCCACTGGTCATCACGCCGGACCTGTTGTTCGTCAACATCGGCGAGCGCACCAACGTCACCGGCAGCGCGCAGTTCCGCAAGCTGATCAAGGAAGAGCGCTACGAGGAAGCCGTCGAAGTGGCGCGCCAGCAGGTCGCCAACGGCGCGCAGATCCTCGACGTCAACATGGACGAGGGCCTGATCGATTCCGAGAAGGCGATGACCCGCTTCCTCAACCTGATCATGTCCGAGCCCGACATCGCCCGCATCCCGGTGATGGTGGACTCCTCCAAGTGGAGCGTGATCGAGGCCGGGCTCAAGTGCCTGCAAGGCAAGAGCGTGGTCAATTCGATCTCGCTGAAGGAAGGCGAAGCGGCCTTCGTCGAACACGCGCGCAAGGTGCTGCGCTACGGCGCCGCCGCGGTGGTGATGGCCTTCGACGAGGACGGCCAGGCCGACACCTGCGCGCGCAAGGTGGAGATCTGCACCCGCGCCTATCGCATCCTGACCGAACAGGTCGACTTCCTGCCGGAAGACATCATCTTCGACCCCAACATCTTCGCCGTCGCCACCGGCATCGAGGAGCACGACAACTACGCGGTGGACTTCATCGAAGCCACCCGCATCATCAAACAGACCCTGCCGCATTGCCATGTCTCCGGCGGCGTGTCGAACGTGTCGTTCTCGTTCCGCGGCAACGAGCCGGTGCGGCAGGCCATCCATTCGGTGTTCCTGTACCACGCCATCAAGGCCGGCATGGACATGGGCATCGTCAACGCCGGCGCCATGCCGATCTACGACGATCTGGAGCCGGAGCTGCGCGAGCGCGTCGAGGACGTGGTGCTCAACCGCCGCAAGGACGGCACCGAGCGGCTGCTGGAGATCGCCAACCGCTACAAGGGCAAGAAGGGCGAGGCCCAGGTCGAAAACCTGGCCTGGCGCGACAAGCCGGTGCGCGAGCGCCTGGCGCACGCGCTGGTGCACGGCATCGATGCCTTCGTGGAGGACGACACCGAGGAAGCCCGGCACCAGGCCACCCGGCCACTGGACGTGATCGAAGGTCCGTTGATGGACGGCATGAACGTGGTCGGCGACCTGTTCGGCGCCGGCAAGATGTTCCTGCCGCAGGTGGTCAAGTCCGCGCGCGTGATGAAGAAGGCCGTGGCCTACCTGCTGCCCTACATCGAGGCGGAGAAGCTGCGCACCGGCGACGTGGGCAAGTCGAACGGCAAGATCGTCATGGCCACGGTGAAGGGCGACGTGCACGACATCGGCAAGAACATCGTCGGCGTGGTGCTGGCTTGCAACAACTTCGACGTGGTGGACCTGGGCGTGATGGTGCCCACGCAGAAGATCCTGGATACCGCCCGCGCCGAGAACGCCGACCTGATCGGCCTGTCCGGCCTGATCACGCCGTCGCTGGAGGAAATGACCCACGTGGCGCGCGAGATGCAGCGCCAGGGCTTCTCCATGCCCCTGCTGATCGGCGGCGCCACCACCTCGCGCGCGCACACCGCGCTGAAGATCGATCCGCACTACGACGCGCCGACGGTATGGGTGAAGGACGCCTCGCGCGCCGTGGGCGTGGCGCAGTCGCTGATCTCGCGCGACATGCGCGAGGCCTTCGTCGCCGCCAACGACGCCGACTACGCCGAGATCCGCCAGCGCCACCGCAACCGTGGCGACGCCAAGCGGCTGGTGTCGCTGGAGAAGGCGCGCGGGCAGAAGTTCGACGGCGGCTGGGACGCCTACACCCCGCCCGTCCCGAACCGGCCCGGCATCACCGTGTTCGACGACTATCCGCTGGCCGAACTGGTGGACTGCATCGACTGGACGCCGTTTTTCCAGGCCTGGGAACTGGCCGGCAAGTACCCCGCCATCCTCACCGACGAAGTGGTCGGCACGCAGGCCAGCGAGCTGTACCGCGATGCGCGGGCGATGCTGGACCGGATCGTCGGCGAGAAGTGGCTGACCGCCAAGGCCGTGTTCGGGCTGTGGCCGGCGAACAGTGTGGGTGATGATGTCGTTGTAACCCTTCTCCCTTCGGGAGAAGGTGCCCGTAGGGCGGATGAGGGTACGGCGAAGTCGGCATCGCCCGAACCATCATCCTCTCACCGTACCCTCACCCCAACCCCTCTCCCGGAGGGAGAGGGGCTAAAAGCCACCCTGCACTTCCTCCGCCAGCAGGTCGACAAGCCCGCCGACCGGCCGGACTTCTGCCTGGCCGATTTCATCGCGCCGAAGGACTCGGGCAGGCAGGACTGGATCGGCGCGTTCGCGGTCACCGCCGGCATCGGCATCGACGAACATGTCGCCCGCTTCGAGGCCGATCACGACGACTACAACGCGATCCTGTTGAAGGCGCTGGCCGACCGCCTGGCCGAGGCGCTGGCCGAACGCCTGCACCAGCGCGTGCGCAAGGAGTTCTGGGGCTACGCCGCCGACGAATCGCTCGACAACGATGCGCTGATCGGCGAACAGTACCAAGGCATCCGCCCTGCCCCTGGCTATCCCGCCTGCCCCGAGCACAGCGAGAAGGGCACGCTGTTCCGCCTGCTCGACGCCGGCCGCAACGCCGGCATGACGCTGACCGAGAGCTTCGCCATGCTGCCCACGGCGGCGGTGTCCGGCTATTACTTCAGCCATCCGCAGAGCCAGTACTTCGTGGTCGGGCGGGTGTCGAAGGAACAGGCCGCCGACTATGCCAAGCGCAAGGGCGTGGAACTGGCGCAGGCGGAAAGATGGCTCGCCTCCAACCTGGACTACGATCCGGAATAGCCCGCAGGGTCGGGTCCCGCATCACCTCCCGAGTTCGTCGTCCCGGCGCAGGCCGGGACCCAGCGACTTTCCGCCATCCGGTGTCCCTGGTGTGTCCAAGGCACTGGGTCCCGGCCTGCGCCGGGACGACGGTGGATTATCGGTTCCGCGTCGACATTCGATACGAGTGCCCTAGAACGAAGCGCTGACCGTGAACATCACCTGGCGCGGCGCGCCCGCCAGCAGTGTGGCGTAGGTGCCGTCGGGGTCGGAGACCACGAAGCCGTTGGTGCCGACGGTCGCGAAATACTGTTTGTCGGTCAGGTTGGTCACGTGCAGCGCCAGTTGCAGCTCCTCGATCGCGCCGATGCTGCCGAAGTTCCATGAACCGCCCGCGTTGGCCAGCCAGAACGAGGGCACTTCGGCATCGTTGGAGTAGCTGTAGTAGCGCTTGCCGGTGTAGTTGGCGCCGAAGTCGAGTTCCAGCGGACCGCGCGTCCAGCTGAGCGAGGAGGAGAACATCTGCTTGGGCGTGTTGACGGTCTGCCTGCCCTCGATCTCGACCAGTTCGTCGCCGTTGAGGTAGTCGGAATCGTAGGTGGATTCGTTCCACGACAGCGTGTTGTGCCAGCGCAGGCCGTCCACCGGCATCCACACCAGGGTAGCCTCCGCGCCCTTGCTGGTGACCGAGCCCACGTTGGCGAAGGCCGACGGACAGCCCTGGATGCCCGAGCATTGCGCCACCGACAACAGGCGGTTGTCGAACTTGACGTGGTACAGCGCCAGCGCCGCCTGCAGGGTGTCGCCGGAATGGCGGAAACCGGCCTCGACCGTGCGGCTTTCCTCCGGTTGCAGCGAACCGATGAACGCGTCGAACGCCTCCTGGGTGGTGGCGAACGGGCCGGTGATGCCGGCCTGGAAGGCGGCCATGTTCTCGGCATAGGAGGCGAACAGTTCGTTGTTGCCGGCCAGCCGGAAGCTGGCGCCCAGTTGCGGCAGGAAGCTGTCCTTGGCGGTCAGGTCGCCTTCGGCGTAACGCGAGACGAAGGTGCCGGCCGGGATGCGCGATTCGATCTCCACCCGCGGGCTCTTGAAACCGATGTCCACCGCCAGGCGGTCGTCCAGCAGGCTGAGCGTGTCCTTCAGGTAGAACTGGCGGGTCTTGATGTCGAAATTCTGGTAGAACTGGCGGATGTCGGGACCGCGCAGGAAGAAGCCGTCGTCGATCGGGCCGTTGATGAAGTAGTAATTGCGCTGCACAGTGTGGCCGTTGTCCTCCAACCACAGGCCGCCCTCGATGCGGTGGTTGCCGAAGGTCCAGTCCAGCGCCGCGATCACGCCGCTGCGGTCGATGCCGTATTCGGTGGTGCGCAGCGAGATCGGCACGTCGGCCGAGGACGGCACGTACGGGGTGAACCAGTGACCCTGGCCGCGGTTGGTGTGGTGGTACAGCGTGGTGCGGAGGCGCACGTCCTCGGTCAGGCCGAAGTCGCCGGACAGGCCCAGCACGCCGTCGTCGCGCAGGCCGCGCGCATCGTAGTAGGCATCGTCCAGGTTGTTGACGCCGCCGCTGAAGATGCCGTTGGCGGCGTCCACGGCGCGCTGCCAGTCGGGACGGTAGTTGTCCCAGTCCCAGCCCAGGCGGCGCTGCGAATCCAGCGACAGGTCCTGGTAGTCGTTCTCGTTGCGGCGCGAGGTGGTGGCCAGCAGGCTGACGCGATGGTCGCCGAAATCGTAGACCGCCTTCAGGTCGACCTGGTCCTGCTTCTGCTCGCCGTCGCCCTTCCACTTGTCCATGCGCGAGGTGACGCCGGACAGGTACATGGCGAAACCGTTGTGGTCGCCGGTGTCCAGCCGCGCATAAGTGCGACGGGTGGAATCGCTGCCCACCGTCTGCGACAGCCTCACCCCGAACTCGGGCAGCGGATCGGCCGAGAAGAACTGGATGGTGCCGCCCAGGTTGCTGGTGGAAGCGGTGTTGACGCCGCCGATGCCCTCGGCCAGTTCGACGCCGGCCAGGTCTTCGGAAATCAGCGCGCGGCTGATGTGCAGGCCGTTGTTGTTGCCGTAGCTCATGTCGCCCAGCGGGATGCCGTCCAGGGTGAAGCCCAACTGGTTCTGGTTGAAGCCGCGCAGGCTGATGCGCGCCGACCATTCGTAGGCACCGAAGGCATCGGCGGACTGGAAGTTGACGCCCGGCAGGTCGGCCAGCAGCTTCAGCGGGCTGGTGCCCGGCGGCAGTGCGCGGATCTGTTCCGGCGCCAGGCGCTGCACCTGGCGGGTTTCGCCCAGGCCGATCACGGAAACGGTATCCAGCGTCTGCGCATCGGCGTCGGCCGCGCCGCCGTTGGGGCTGGCATTGTCCTGCGCGAATACGGCCGAGGCGTACAGCACGCCCATCACGGCCAGGGCCATGGTGCTCTTCTTGTGCATGTGGAGTTTCCCTAAAGGATGGGACCGCGGCAACGCTGCCGCGGTCCATCGAGGTGGAGGTGGGGGCGCAAGGCATGCGGGCGACCGCCGGCCAGCGCGGGCGCCATGGTGGTGAGCCCGCATGACAGCCGGATGGCGGCCGACTTACGTTTGCGAGACAGTCTTGTTGCAGCCGTGCCGCCGTTGGCACTTCTCAGGGCAGCAGGTCCTGCCCTTCCGCCTGCGGCAGTTCCACCCGCATCAGCCGCGCCAGCGTCGGCGCGATGTCGCGCATGTCGATCCCGCCCAGGTCGCGCCGCGGGATGCCCGGACCGGTCACCACGAAGACCGCATCCATCTCCCGCGACTCCGGCGAATAACCGTGCATGCCGCGATAACTGCTGTCGGCCAGCATTGGCGCCGCGGGATCGCGGCCGATCTGGAAGCCGGGCTTGAACAGCACCAGATGATCGGCCTGCGCGCCGCCCAACCGCACGATATCCTGCGCATCCAGGATGCGGTCGATGCCATTGGCCGGATCGCCGGCCAATTGCGCCAGCAGCGTCTGTACCTGTTGCCTCACGGCCTGGTCGGCCGGGTCGCGCAGTACCACCGCGGCACTGCCGGCCGCCGGCCACAGGGTCGCCTTCCAGCCGCTGACCTGGCGCTTCTCGTCCACGCTGATGAGGCCGGCCTGGATGAAAGCGCCGAACAGGTTGACATCGGTATGCAGCGGCACGAAACCGTGGTCCGAAACCAGCGCCACCACCGTCTGCGGATCGGTGCGGCGCAGCGACGCGATCAACTCACCGATGGCCGCGTCCAGCCGGCGTAGCGCGTCCAGCGCCTGCGGCGAGCCGGCGCCATGGCGATGCTCCTCATGGTCCAGTCCGGCGAAATAGACCGTCATGAAATCGGGACGTTGCCGCTCGAACAGGCGGGCGGCGAACCGCGCTCGACGCTCGTCCGCCTCCACGCTTTCGTCGATGCCGTCGGGGTATGGCCCCAGCGCGGCTTCCAGTTCCGGCAGCAGCCCGGGCGTGGCCAGCGCCGCCAACAGCTTGCGGTCGTCGGCCGTGCCCGTACGCCAGATCTGCGGCAGGTTGGCGTCCACCGCCGCCCCCACGCTGACCGGCCAGTGCACGCTGGCCGTGCGCAAGCCATGCTGGCGGGCGGCGTCCCACAGCGTGTCCACCTTGAAGTCGGCCGCGTACCAGTACCAGCCGACCTGGTTCTTGAACTCGGGATCGAACGTCAGGTTGCTGGCGATGCCGTGGCGCGCCGGCGAAACGCCGGTCAGCAGCGTCGCATGGCTGGGATAGGTCAGCGTGGGCATCACCCCGCGCACGCGCTGCGCGGTGCTGCCCTCGCCGGCCAATCGGCGCAGGTGCGGCAGTTCGGCGCGCGGTTGCGCGGTACCGTGCAGATCGTCCGGCCGCAGCCCGTCCACCGAGATCAGCACCAATGGCCGCGCCTGCGCCACCAACGCCATCGCGGCCAGCCACAGGCCAAGGCCGCATCGCCAGATCCACTTGCCGCGCATCGCACGTCCCGCCCAGGCCACCCAGCGTGGCCCTCGCATTGGAGACGCCGCCGATGAAAGCCGGATGACAGATCGCATGTGCATGGCGGATGCGCCGACACCGGGACCGAGCGCGCAGGGCGCCGGCTCCGATAGAATGCGCGCCTCCATGCACCGCCGCCGCCGACACACGCCACGCCTCTCCGCGCCACCCTCCCCGATGGCGGGAAGGCGGTGCGCGCACGGCCCCTGCCTGCGGATCGTGGCGCGATGAAGGAAAGCGTGGCGCCGGGCATCCATGCGTACCCGGCGACCCGGCTGTCGGGGTTCTACTTCTCCTACTACGCCGTCCTGGGCGCGTTCACGCCGTACTGGAGCCTGTACCTGCAATCGCGCGGGTTGGACGCGGCGGCGATCAGCGTGCTGATGAGCCTGTGGTACGCCACCCGCATCGTCTCGCCCAGCCTGTGGACCACGCTGGCGTCGCGCTCGCCGCATCCGATCCGCTGGCTGCACCTGGGCTGCGCGCTGGCGCTGGGCTGCTTCGCGCTGTTCCTGCTGCCGATGGGGTTTGCCGGCCTGTTCGTGGTGATGTTCGCCTACTGCTTCGCCTACAACGCGGTGATGCCGCAGTTCGAGGCGATCACGATGTCGCACCTGGGCGAACGCAGCGATCGCTACGGGTTGATCCGCGTATGGGGCTCCATCGGCTTCATCGTGGTGGTGGCGCTGTTCGGCTGGCTGATCGACGACGAGCAGCTGGGCGTGGGCGCCCTGCCCTGGCTGATGCTGCCGATCCTGGCCGGCGTGCTGTTTTCGGCGCTGGGCAACCGCTACGCGCACGAGCCCGAACCGGCGCACGCCGATCCGAACGATGGCTTCCGCGCGCGGCTGAAACGGCCCCCGGTGATCGCCTTCTTCGCGGCGGCGTTCCTGGCCCAGGTTTCGTTCGGTCCGTTCTACACGTTCTTCTCGATCTACCTGTCCGAGCACGGCTATCCCACCTCCACGCAGGGCGTGCTGTGGTCGGTGGGCGTACTGGCAGAAATCGGCGTGTTCTTCCTGTCCAGCCGCATCTTCCGGCGCTGGGACGCCGGGCGCGTGCTGATGGTCGCGTTGCTCAGCGCCTCGCTGCGCTGGTGCGCGACCGCGCTGTTTCCGGACAGCCTGCCGATCATGGTGATCGCGCAACTGACCCACGCGCTGAACTTCGGCGCGTTCTTCGCTGCGGCGATGCAACTGCTGGTGCGCTTCTTCCCCGGCCGGATGAACGGCCACGGCCAGGGCGTTTTCTATGGCCTGTCGTCCGGCGTCGGCGGCGTGGCCGGCGCGCTGATCGCCGGCCAGCTGTGGCGTTTCGGTGGCGAGACCGCCTTCCTGGTCTCGTCGGCGGTCGCCTTGCTGGCCGCCTTGATCGTGTGGCATTGGCTGGTGCGGCAGCATCCGGTCGCGGCGCGGTCCTAAGGACGATTCGACCGGGACGGATCATTCGCAAGGATGACTCTCCGCATCCTTGTATCGTCAACCGTCGATATTGGTGCTCAAGAAATTCCGGATGGCCGCGGCCGCCTCGCCAGGCGCCGTCTGAAACAGGAAATGAGGAGCGTCGACGCGCACCAACCGGGCATGCCGTGCGTGCCGAAGGACCTTGCGGCCGGCCTGCGATCCGATCAGCCGGTCGTCCACCGCTTGCAGGTAAAGCAGCGGAATGGCGAGTTCCGACAGTTCGGCGCGCACATCCGCGCGCAACGCGGCAAGTGCGCGGAGACGGAGGATCGACAGAGGGATGGCGCGCAATGCCTCGTCCAATTCGCACCGGAGTTCGGCCGTCATCCTTCCCCTTCCGGCCAGGAATCCGTGCAAAAGGACGTCCGGCGGCCGCAACGCAGGCAGTCTTCCGAGACATGCGGCCAGCAACGGACTGCATGGCAAGGGGGCATGGACGAACGTGGCCGCCAACACCAAGGCCTTCAGCCGATCGGGGTGCCGTCGCGCAAGCAGCACGCCCAGTGGGCCGGCGAACGATTCGGCGACGAGTACAACGTCGTTACCGGATGGCAATTGAGGGGACAGTTCTTCCACCAGGCCCGCATATCCGTCGAACCGGCTGCCGTCGTATGAAAGCACTTTCAGGTCGAACTCGTCCGCCAGCTCGCGCTCGAGCGGAGCATAGAACCGTCCGCTACCGTCCAGTCCAGGCAAGAGACAGAGCGTCGGTCGCCGGGCTGGCACTTCACCACACCAGGTCGTCGGGCACCTGGTACTTCGGATCGGCGTAGGGATCGTCGCCGGCCGGGGCATCGGGATCGACCTTCAGCGCGACGGCCGGGGCGAAGATGGCTTCCGCTTCGGCCAGCACTTCGGCGGTGACCAGCAGGTAGCGACCATTCTGCTGCAGCACGCCCAACTCGCCGGCATTGAGCGCCTTCAACTGGGTGGCGTTGACGTAGATGCGCTTGATCTTGCCGCCGTAGGGGAAATGCCGCGCGATGTCGGCCTCGGCATCGTTCAAGGCCTTGTCCTTCAGGAAAACGTCCAACTTCGCCTTGGCTTCGCGGCGCAGGCGGGCCTCCTCCTGCTTCACCCGCTCGGCCTCGATGCGTTCGTCCTTCTCGCGCTGCGCGCGGATCGCGTACGCCTTGGCCAGGTCGATCTCTTCGGCGCTGCGCCTGCCCTGCGGCTTCTTCCCCTGCGGTCCTTGCGGGCGGCCCGGCTTGCCGCCGGGCTTGCCTGAACCCTGCGAAGACGGCCGATGCGTGCCAGGCTTCTGGCCTTCGCGCTTGTGCTCGGGCTTGCGCTCGGGACGACGTTCGGGCTTGGGCGCGGGCTTGAAGCCCAGGCCCAGCAGTTGATCCTTGAGTGAATCGCTCATGCGTGCTTTCGTAGGGGGGGACATGCGGCGCCGGCATGCCGGCGCGTCCCAAGCGTATCAATAATGCGGCGGCGGCGGTTCTTCCGCGGGATCGTGATCGTCGTACAGCGTGGTGCGGACCTTGCGCAGGTCTTCCAGCATGTGGCGCAGCAGGTCGGCGGTACGGCTGTTCTCGGCGCGCGCGTCGGCCAGCGCTTCGCTCAGCTCGCCCAATGCGTGCTCCTGGAAGGCCAGCCGCGTTTCCAGTTCCACCAGGCGCTTTTCCAGCGCACTGTCGGCCAATGGCAGATCAGCCTGCATGCAGGGATCGCCCGCGTCCGATGCCGTAATACGCGATGCCGGCGGCTTCCACTTCCGCCGGATGGTAGAGATTGCGGCCGTCGAAGATGACCGCATCGCCCAGCGCCTGGCGCAGGCGGGCGAAATCGGGGCTGCGGAACTGTTTCCACTCGGTCACCACCACCAGCGCATCGGCGCCCTGCAATGCGTCGTGGGCGCTGTCGCACAGCACCAGGTCGTCGCGTTCGCCGAAGATCCGGCGCGCCTCGTCGGTGGCTTCCGGATCGTAGGCGCGCACCCGGGCGCCGGCTTCCCACAACTCGGCCAGCAGGCGGCGGCTGGACGCTTCGCGCATGTCGTCGGTATTGGGCTTGAACGCCAGGCCCCATACGGCGAAGGTCTTGCCGCGCACGCCTTCGTCCTCGCCACGGTCGAAGTGGCGCTGGATCAGTTCGAACAGATGGCCCTTCTGGTGCTCGTTCACCGCCTCCACCGCGTCCAGCAGGTGCGGCACGTAGCCGTTCTGCTGGGCGATGCGGGCCAGCGCCTGCACGTCCTTGGGGAAGCACGAACCGCCATAGCCGGCGCCCGGATAGATGAAATGCCAGCCGATGCGCGGGTCGGAACCGATGCCCTGGCGTACCTGCTCCACGTCGGCGCCGACGCGCTCGGCGATGTTGGCGATCTCGTTCATGAAGCTGATCTTGGTGGCCAGCATCGCATTGGCCGCGTACTTGGTCAGCTCGGCCGAACGCACGTCCATCACCACGATGCGCTCGTGGTTGCGGTTGAACGGCGCGTACAGGCGCCGCAGCTTGTCCGCCGCCGCGGGATGGGAGGCGCCGATCACGATGCGGTCCGGGCGCATGCAATCGTTGACCGCATCGCCTTCCTTCAGGAATTCCGGGTTGGAGACCACGTCGAAGGGGACCGCCTTGCCGCGCGCCTCCAACTCGCCTTCGATGGCATCCCGCACCTTGTCCGCGGTACCCACCGGCACCGTGGACTTGTTGACCACCACCGTCGGCTGATCGATGTGCCGCCCGATGGTGCGGGCGACGGCGAGCACGTATTGCAGGTCGGCGCTGCCGTCCTCGTCCGGCGGCGTGCCCACGGCGATGAACACCAGCTCGCCATGGCCGATGGCCCCGGCGGCGTCGGTGGTGAAGCGCAGGCGGCCGGCGGCGTGGTTGGCCTGCACCATCGGCGCCAGGCCGGGCTCGTAGATCGGCACCACGCCACGGTTGAGGCCATCGACCTTGGCCTGGTCGATGTCCACGCAGACCACGTCGTGGCCGACATCGGCCAGGCAGGTACCGGTCACCAGACCGACATATCCCGTGCCAAAGATCGCTACACGCATCAGTACGCTTCCGGAATCGGGGGGATTCGACTACAGCAGGCGGTTATTGCAGGATGCCCATCAATTCGACGTCGAAGGTCAGCGTGGCATCGGGACCGATGGTGCCGCCCGGCGCGCCGTCGGGGCCGTAGGCCAGGTTGGACGGGATCCAGAAGCGGTACTTGGCCCCCACCGGCATCAGCGAGACGCCCTCGGTCCAGCCGGCGATGACCTGGTTCAGGCCGAACTCGGCCGGCTGGCCACGGCTGTAGGAACTGTCGAACACGGTGCCGTCGAGCAGCTTGCCCTCGTAGTTCACCCGCACGCGGCTGCTGGGCAGCGGACGCTGGCCGTTGCCTTCGCGCAGCACCATGTACTGCAGGCCGGACGGGGTGGTGATGACGCCGTTCTGGGCCTTGTTCTCGGCCAGGAACTTCGCGCCTTCGTCGCGATTGCGCTGCGCCTGCGCGCCCTGGCGCTTGGTCAGGTAGGCCTGCATTTCGGCCTGTGCCTGTTCCACCGTCAGCAGCAGCGTGCCACTCTTGCCGGCGACGGCGCGCACGGCCTGCGCCAGCAGGGCCGGGTCGACTTCATCCTTGAACGGCATCAGCGACGGGCCCACCACGTACGAGCCCAGGAACAGGCCCACCTTGGTCTTGTCCACGGCCGGCGGCGTGCTGCCCGGCGGCATGCCCGGGACCGGCGCGCCTTCGGCGGCGGCCAGGTTCACGCGCAGCAACTGGTCGGTAGCCTGCGCCTCGGCTTCGGAAATCAGTTTCGGCTTGCCCGCGAATTCATTGGCCAGCGCGCGCTCGAAGGCGGCCACGTCCATGAACGGACCCACCGGCTGCAGCGAATTGCCCACGTCCACGCCGATGGCGTAGCTGATCTTGTCGCGCTCGGTGACCAGCGCCGTCTTTTCCTGTGCAGACACGCTGCCTCCCAGCATCGAAATCGAGATTGCCAACAACACGGCTGCGCCGCGAACCGACCGCTTCATCCTTCACTCCTGGAACCCGCGCCGCGAAGACGGCGCCAAACCGCTATTGTGGCACGCCGGCCGTGGCCGACGGCATCCCTCATTCCGCCGCGCGCGGTGCCTTCAGCTCCCGCTGGATCGCCGCCACCAGCGCCGGATCGTCCGGCTCGACCTTGCTGGGGAAGTTGGCGACCACGCGTCCGTCGCGCGAGATCAGGTACTTGTGGAAATTCCACCCCGGCGCGACGCCTGTCGCCTGCGCCAACGACTTGTACAACGGCGTGGCGCCGGCGCCGGTCACCGCGACCTTTTCGAACATGGGGAACTTCACCCCATAGGTCAGCGTGCAGAATTCCTGGATCTCCGCCTCGCTGCCCGGCTCCTGGCCCTTGAAGTCGTTGGAGGGAAACCCCAGCACCGCGAACCCTTGCCCCGCATACTTCCGGTTCAGCGCCTCCAGGCCTTCGTACTGCGAGGTATAGCCGCACTTGCTGGCCGTGTTGACCACCAGCAGCACCTGGCCGGCATAGCGTTCCTTCAGGTTGACCGGCTCTTTCCCGGCCAGCGGACGGTAGCTGACGTCCAGCAAGCCGGCCGCCAGAGCACTGGCCGCGACCGCCAGAGCAGCTGCAAACATCAACATTTTCAATGCATTACGTGCCACGGTACAGCTCCACTAGTGCGAACATGACAAGTATGCCTTCAGTTGGGTGACAAAACCGGGGTCGCCCATTGACTGGCCGTGTTTCGGTGTTATAGTTAAATACAACACCACTCACCCACTCAGGGGGGGATGCCATGAACCAGAAACTGACCAACACCCTACCCAGCCTGGCCGTCGGCGGCCTGCTGCTGGGACTGGGCATGCTGGCCGCCGTGCCCGGCGTCCGCACGGCCAATCCGGAACCGGCGGCGCTGGTCGATGCGCTGGAAGCCGAGACCCGCGAGATCGCCGGCGAATCGGGCCAGCCCACGCGGCAGCACAAGCGCCGCGCCCGGGCATCGCTGTCCATGCCTTACTTCTCCTTTGGCCAATCACTGCGTCCGAGGGGCTGAGCCATGACGTCCATCCAATGGAGCGATGGCGCTCCCATCTACCGCCAGCTGAAGGATCGCGTGATCGCGATGATGCTGGACGGCATCCTGAAGCCGGGCGACGCCCTGCCCTCGGTCCGCCAGGTGGCCGCCGAATACCAGCTCAACCCGATCACCGTCTCGCGCGCCTACCAGGAACTGGCCGACGAGGCCCTGGTGGAGAAGCGCCGCGGCCTGGGCATGTTCGTCACCGACGAAGCCGCCAAGAAACTGCGCGGCAGCGAGCGCGAGCGCTTCCTGACCGAGGAATGGCCGGCGGTGGTGGAGCGCATCGAACGCCTGGGCCTGTCGCTGGAAGATTTGCTGCAATCCAAGGGGAACAAGTGATGAATGCTGCAGTCGCCAATACCGTGGTGTCGGCCCACGGCCTGCGCAAGGCCTACAGGAACAAGCTTGCGCTGGACAACACCAGCTTCGAGATCGAGACCGGCCGGATCATCGGCCTGATCGGTCCCAACGGCGCCGGCAAGACCACCGCGCTGAAGGCCATGCTGGGGCTGACGCCGTTCGAGGGCCAGCTGAAGGTGCTGGGCCTGGATCCGCGCAAGGACCGCGACGCGCTGATGAACGACGTCTGCTTCATCGCCGACGTGGCGGTGCTGCCGCGCTGGATGAAGGTGAAGGAGGCCATCGACTTCGTCGAGGGCGTGCACCCGCGCTTCGACCGCGCCAAGTGCGAGCGCTTCCTGGCCGGCACCCAGCTCAAGCCCGGCCTGCGCGTGCGCGAGATGTCCAAGGGCATGATCGTGCAGCTGCACCTGGCGCTGGTGATGGCCATCGACGCCCGCCTGCTGGTGCTGGACGAACCCACGCTGGGCCTGGACATCCTGTACCGCAAGCAGTTCTACCAGCGCCTGCTGGAAGACTACTTCGACGAGCAGAAGACCATCATCGTCACCACCCACCAGGTGGAGGAGATCGAGCACATCCTCACCGACGTGATGTTCATCCGCGACGGCAGGATCGTCCTGACCGCGCAGATGGACGACGTGGCCGAGCGCTACACCGAAGTGCTGGTCGGCGGCGACGCGGTCGCGCAGGCGCGCGCGCTGAACCCCATCGACGAGCGCGCGCTGCCCTTCGGCAAGACCGTGCTGCTGTTCGACGGCGTGCCGAAAGGACACCTCGCCGCCCTCGGCGAGATCCGCACCCCCGGCCTGGCCGACCTGTTCGTCGCCATCATGAAAGGAACCTACGCATGAACGCCGTGACTGCTTCCATGGGCAAGACCTCCAAGCCGGGCGCGTTCAAGTGGCTGCTCAAGCGCGAGTTCTGGGAGAACCGCGGCGGCTTCTTCTGGGCGCCGGTCATCACCGGCGGCATCTTCGTCGTCCTCAACCTGATCCTGGCGATCATCGGCAGCATCGCCGCGCGCCGCTCGATGGGCGGCGACGGCTTCATCATCGATGAGGGCCAGGAAAAGATACACCAGGTCGCCGGCGCCTTCGGCGACGGCATGCTGCTGGGCGGCGTGGTGCTGGCCTGCGTGGTGCTGGCCTTCGTGGTGTTCTTCTACGCGCTGGGCACGCTGTACGACGACCGCCGCGACCGCAGCGTGCTGTTCTGGAAATCGCTGCCGGTGTCGGATACCCACATGGTGCTGTCCAAGCTGGCCTGGGCGCTGCTGCTGGCGCCGGTGCTGGCCGTGGGCATCGGCATCCTGATCGGCATCGCGTTGTGGCTGATCTCCGCGCTGACCATCACCGTCAACGGGCTGTCCGCGGGCACCGCCATCTTCACCCACTCGCATCCGCTGCGGGTCATCGGCGGCGTGGTCGCCTCGCTGCCGGTCTACGTGTTCTGGGCGCTGCCGGCGGTGGGCTGGTTGATGTTCTGCTCGGCCTGGGCGCGCTCCAAGCCGTTCCTGTGGGCGGTGCTGGTACCGGTGCTGGCGTGCGTGATCGTCAGCATGATGGAGATCCTGCCGGGCGTGAACATCCGCCACGACCTGATCTGGTACACGGTGGTCTACCGCGGCCTGCTGAGCGTGGTGCCGGGCAGCTGGTTCCCCATCATCGGCGGCGTCGGCAACCCGGACGTGGAGATCAACTCGCCGGAGGACCTGGCCGGCGCGGTCGACCTGACCCACAGCTGGAACGCCTTCGCCACGGCCGACCTGTGGATCGGTGCGGTCGTCGGCGTGGCCCTGATCGCCGGCGCCATCTATCTGCGCCGCTGGCGCGAGAGCGAATGAATCCCCTCAGGCGGGCCATTCCGCATGGCCCGCCAACGCCCATGCGAGGAACCACCATGCGAAACTCATCCACCCTCACCACCACTCTCTGTCTCGTCGGCGCCTTGCTGCTGGCCGCCTGCCAGCCGGCGCAGGACAAGGGCCGTTCCGCTCCCACCGGGATCGCCGCCAAGGCCATGAGCGAGGCCCAGAAAGGGTTGGGCGAAGCCAGCAAGGAACTCCGGCAGGCACGCACCGAGATCGATGCCGCGCGCGAGAAACTGGCGAACGAGAACCTGTCGCTCAACCGCAACGACAAACGGCACCTGCCGAAAGCGGAAATCACTCCTGCGGGCGAGTTGCTGATCGAGGGCAAGGCCGTGGCCACCGACCCCGAGCAGAAGACGCTGGTGCTGGCATATCGCGCGGCGTTGCTCGACATCGTCAACGAGGGCATGGCCATCGGCATGGAAGGCGCCAGCATTGGCATCGATGCCGCCGCGATGGCGTTGAAAGGCGTCCTGGCCGGCCAGTCCGGCGACGAGATCGGCAAGCAGGTGGGCGCCGAGGCCAAGGCCAAGCTCAAGCCGAGGGTGGAACAGCTGTGCGGCCGGATGCCCGGCCTGCTCGCGGCCCAGCAGGCGCTGGCGGACAAACTGCCCGAGTTCAAGCCTTATGCGACCACGGACCAGTCGGACGTGGACGAATGCATGGACAACACGGAATGGGACTTCTGACCGGAGCACAGGCCGGGCCCGCGCGGCGCGGCCCGCATCACACACCTCCCTCATCGCCGCTGCACGCAGGGAACAACCCCCGCTTTCCAATGAGGAAACAAGGCATGCGCAACATCTTCACCGCCTCTTCGCTGCTGGCCGCGCTCGCGCTGGCTGCACCGCTCGCCGCGCAGGCGCAGGAACCACACTGCAAGCATTCGGCGCCGCGCCAGCTCTCGCTCGACCTGGCCGGCGTCAAGGCCGTGGTGTTCGACATCGGCCCGAACGACCTCAAGGTGGAGGCGACGCCGGGAGCGTCGGCCGCCGTGTCCGGCAAGGCCTGCGCCAGCGCGCCCGAGAGACTGGACAGGCTGAAGCTGACCCAGGAACGCGTGGGCGACAAGCTGGTCGTGCGCGCCTACCGGGAGGACAAGCTGCTCGGGTTCTCCTTCGGACAGAACTACGCGTACCAGACGCTCTCCGCCACCCTGCCGGACAACCTGCCGGTACAACTGAAGGTGGGTTCCGGCGATGCGTCGGTCAACGGCGCGGCCGTGCTCAGCGCGGACGTCGGTTCCGGCGATGTGGCCGCCCGGCGCATACAGGGACTGGCCGCCGTGTCGGTGGGCTCCGGCGACATCGAACTGCACGATGTCGGCAAGCTGCACGTCATTTCGATCGGTTCCGGCAAGGTGGAGGCCCATGCCGTGCGCGGGGCCGTCACCGTGGGCAGCATCGGTTCCGGCGATTTCGACCTGACCGGGGCGGCCGGCGATGTCGAGATCGGTTCCATCGGTTCCGGCGACGCCGATGTGCGCGGCGTGAAGGGCGGGGTGAGCATCCGCTCCATCGGCTCCGGCGACGCCAACGTGCGCGACGTGCAGGGCAACGTCAGCGTCGGCTCCATCGGTTCCGGCGACATCGAGGCGCACAACGTCGCCGGTGGACTGACCGTGCGCTCGGTAGGCAGCGGCTCGATCCGCCACAACGACGTGCGCGGCCCCATCGATACCCCGAAGAAGCGCTGACCGCTGTTCGGGACAGACCCATGAAGACCATCACCATCCTTTCTATCGCCCTGTCCGTCCTGCTGCTGGCGGCCTGCGGGCCGGGCCCGGATACTGGCAGCCAACGCTCCACCGCGCTGTGGGGCAAGAACATCACCCTCACCGCCACCGGCCAGCCCAAGGCCGAGATCACCGCCAAGGGCGAGTTCATCGTCGGCGGCAAGACGGTGGAGGTGAACGACGCCCAGCGCGCGCTGCTGGTCGCCTACCACCGCGAACTCGGCGGCATCGCCGATGCCGGCATCGCCACCGGCAAGGAGGGCGTCAAGCTGGCCGGCAAGGCCGTGGGCGCCGCGGTGAAAGGCGTCTTCAGCGGCAACCCCGAGCAGATCGAACAGGAAATCGAAGCCGAGGCGAAGAAGGTCGAGGCCCACGCCATGAAGATCTGCGAACGCCTGCCCGCGCTTTATCAGGCACAGCAAGACCTCGCCGCCGCCCTGCCCGCGTTCGCGCCTTACGCGGCGATGGACCTGGACGACGTCACGGACTGCCGCCAGGACATCGAGGAAGACGGCGATGCCGCCGCCAGGGCGAATGCCGCCGCTACGGCCATCTGACCTGTCCCCCTGTAGGAGCGGCTTCAGCCGCGACAGGCAATCAAAGCAAGCGGAAGACACGAATCAACGCGGATGCACACGGATAAAGCCTTTGCTTTGATCCGCTTTATCCGCGTCGATCCGCGTCGATCCGCGTCGATCCGTGTCAATCCGTGGCCCAAGGCTTTTCGGGCTTTCCGGTCGCGGCTGAAGCCGCTCCTACAGAGGCGTGTGTCAGCCGCCCCCGCCCCCCGCCTTGCCGTGGATGCCGCCCTTGGCCAGCACGGCCGGGTCCAGCAGCGGCTTGAGGGTCTTTTCCGGCAGGCCGGTGACCTCGCGCGCCACGTCCAGCACGGGGCGGTTTTCCTTGTAGGCGCGCTTGGCGATGGCGGCGCCCTTCTCGTAACCGATCACCGGATTCAACGCGGTCACCAGGATCGGATTGCGGTCCAGCGCTTCCTTCACCCGTTCGTTGCGCACCTTCAACCCGGCGATGCAATCGTCCGCCAGCAGACGCGACACGTTGGACAGCAACTGCATGCCTTCCAGCAGGTTGGCCGCGATCAGCGGCAGGGTGACGTTGAGCTGGAAGTTGCCGGTCTGTCCCGCCACGGTCACGGCGGTGTGGTAGCCGATCACCTGCGCGCAGACCATCACCGTGGCTTCCGGGATCACGGGGTTCACCTTGCCCGGCATGATGGAACTGCCCGGCTGCAACGCCGGCAGTTCCACTTCGCCCAGGCCGGCGAGCGGCCCGGAATTCATCCAGCGCAGGTCGTTGGCGATCTTGGTCAACGCCACCGCCAGCGCGCTGAGCTGGCCGGACAGTTCGACCGCATCGTCCTGCGAGGCCAGACCCTCGAACTTGTTGGCCGCGCTCTCGAAGCGCGTGCCGGTCATCGTGGACAGCGCCTTGGCCACGCGCGACCCGAAGCGCGGATCGGCATTGATGCCGGTGCCGATGGCGGTGCCGCCCAGCGGCAGGCGGCGCACGCGCTTCAGCGCATCTTCGATGCGTGCCTGCGCGGAGGCCAGTTGCGCCGACCAGGCCGAGAACTCCTGGCCGAAGGTCAGCGGCATGGCGTCCATCAGGTGCGTGCGGCCGGTCTTGACCACCTTGCCCAGCGCCTTGCCGCGCCTGTCGATGGTGCGGCGCAGGTGCTTGACCGCCGGAAGCAGATCCTCCACCGCCGCCAGCTGGGCCGCCACGCGGATCGCGGTCGGAATCACGTCGTTGGAGCTCTGCCCCAGGTTGACGTGATCGTTGGGATGCACCGGCTTGCCGTCGCGCGAAGCCAGCGTGGCGATCACCTCGTTGGCATTCATGTTCGACGAGGTGCCCGAGCCGGTCTGGTAGATGTCGATCGGGAAGTGCGCGTCGTGCTGGCCGTCGGCCACTTCCTTCGCCGCCGCCTGCACGCTGCGGGCCACGCCCTTGGGCAGCAGGCCCAGGCCGGCATTGACCTCCGCCGCCGCCGCCTTGACCAGCCCCAGCGCGCGGATGAAGCCGCGCGGCATCGGCCGGCCCGAGATGGGGAAATTCTGCACGGCGCGCTGCGTCTGCGCGCCCCACAGGGCATCGGCGGGCACCTGCAACTCGCCCATGCTGTCGTGTTCGATGCGGGTCCTGCCCGCGGTCTTCTTGCTGGTCATCACCGTCTCCAGGAGGGATTCACGGCTTGCGCGCCGGCTTGTCGGGCCAGCGGCTGGCGGGGACGGGCAGGATACGCCAAGCCGGAGGACGGCCATCCCGGGGTAAACTAGAACGCTCCTTTTCACCCTCCCCGCCCCCTCTTATGTCGGACGCCTCCCTGCTCGCCCTGTCCCCGCTCGATGGCCGCTACGCCGGCAAGGTCGACGCGCTGCGCCCCATCTTCTCCGAGTACGGCCTGATCAAGGCGCGCGTGAAGGTGGAAGTGGAATGGCTGCTGGCGCTGGCGGCCGAGCCGGGCATCGTGGAACTGGCGCCGTTCTCCGACGCCGCCGCCGCGCGCCTGCGCGCGCTGGCCGAAGGCTTCAGCGTGGCGAACGCGGCACGGGTGAAGGAGATCGAACGCACCACCAACCACGACGTCAAGGCGGTGGAGTACTTCATCAAGGAACAACTCAAGGACGACGGCGAACTGGCCCCGGCGCTGGAGTTCGTCCACTTCGCCTGCACCAGCGAGGACATCAACAACCTGTCCTACGGGGTGATGCTGGAACAGGCCCGCCGCGATGTGCTGCTGCCCACGCTGGACAGCGTCACCGCCACCCTGCGCCAACTGGCGCACGCGCAGGCCGCGCAGCCGATGCTGTCGCGCACCCACGGCCAGACCGCTTCGCCGACCACGCTGGGCAAAGAAATCGCCAACGTGGTGGCGCGCGTCGAGCGCCAGCGTGCGCAGATCGCCGCGGTGGAACTGACCGGCAAGATCAACGGCGCGGTCGGCAACTACAACGCGCACGTCGCCAGCTACCCGGACGTGGACTGGCCGGCCTTCGCCCAGCGCTTCGTCGAAGGACTGGGCCTGGTGTTCAACCCCTACACCACCCAGATCGAGCCGCACGACAACGTCGCCGAGATCGGCGATGCCGCCCGCCGCGCCAACATCGTCCTGATCGACCTGGCGCGCGACATCTGGGGCTACATCTCGCTGGGCTACTTCAAGCAGAAGCTCAAGGAAGGCGAAGTCGGTTCCTCGACCATGCCGCACAAGGTCAATCCGATCGACTTCGAAAACGCGGAAGGCAATTTCGGCATCGCCAACGCCCTGTTCGAACATTTCTCCGCCAAGCTGCCGATCAGCCGCTGGCAGCGCGACCTGACCGATTCCACCGTGCTGCGCGCGCTGGGCACGGCGTTCGGCCACACCCAGGTGGCACTGGATTCGCTGGCCAAGGGCCTGGGCAAGCTGACGGTCAACCCGGAACGGCTGGACGCCGACCTCGATGCCGCCTGGGAAGTGCTGGCCGAAGCCGTGCAGACGGTGATGCGCCGCCACGGCCTGCCCAATCCCTACGAACAACTGAAGGCGCTGACCCGCGGCCAGGGCATCACCGCCGAGTCGATGCGTGCCTTCATCGAATCGCTGGAACTGCCGGCCGACGCCAGGCAACGCCTGCGCGAGATGACGCCGGGCAGCTACACCGGCCTGGCGGAAAAGCTGGCGCGCGACATCTGATCCACGGCGCCATGCAAGGAACGGACACGACGATGCACCTGCTGATCAACATCGACGTCCCCGACCTGCCTGCCGCCGAGGCGGTGTATGCGCAAGCCTTCGGCCTTACCGCCGCACGACGCTTCGGCGACGGCGGCGTGGAACTGCTGGGCGCGCAGGCACCGATCTACCTGCTGCGCAACGCCGCCGGCACCCCTGCGGCCGGCGATTCGCGCCGCGACTACGCCCGCCACTGGACGCCCGTGCACCTGGACGTGGTGGTGGACCATCTCGAACCCGCGCTCGAACGCGCCACCCGCGCCGGACTGGTGCAGGAAACCGACATCCGCGAAGCCGACTGGGGGTGCATCGTGCGCCTGGCCGATCCCTTCGGCCACGGCTGGTGCCTGCTGCAGTTCACGGGTCGCGGCTACGACGAAATCACGACGTGAAAAGGATCTCCATGCAATCGAAGTCCCCCTCCAATCCTCGTCATCCCGGCGAACGCCGGGACCCAGCGTCTTTCCGCTTCGACCGGGAGGCGTCACTGGGTTCCGGCTTGACCAGCCATTCGGCTGTTGAAAGCCGCCGGAATGACGGTATCGAGCTTTCCGGGAAACCCTCGTCGCGCTCGACGCTGGCCGGCCTGCTCTCCTGCTGTGTCGCTCTCGCTGCACTGACCTCATGCGGCACTACGCTGCCAGCCACGACCACAGCAGCCAATGCCACGCCCAAGGCCTGCGCCGCCGATGCCGGCTGGAACGACCCGGCCACGCCGCTGCGCGTCCACGGCAATACCTGGTACGTCGGCACCTGCGGCATCAGCGCGCTGCTGGTGACCTCGCCCGAGGGCCACATCCTGATCGACGGCGCCACGCCGCAGGCCGGCGGACAGATCGTGGACAACATCCGCACGCTGGGCTTCGAGCCGGAGGACGTGCGCGCCATCGTGTTCTCGCACGAGCACTTCGACCACACCGGCGGCCTGGCCGACCTGCAAGCCGCCACCGGCGCCCCGGTGCTGGCGCGCGCGCCGGCCGTGGACACACTGAAGCGCGGCGCCAGCGACCGCAGCGATCCGCAGTTCCTGGTGCTGGAGTCCTTCCCCGCCGTCGCCGATGTGCGGACGATCGCCGACGACGAAGTGGTCAAGGTCGGCCCGCTGGCGCTGCGAGCCGTTCCGACGCCCGGCCATACCGCCGGCGGCACCAGTTGGACGTGGCGCTCGTGCGAGGGCGACGACTGCCGGCAGATGGTCTATGCCGACAGCCTGACCGCGATCTCCGACGACGTGTACCGCTACAGCGACGAGGCCGCGCATCCCGGCTATGTCGCCACGTTCCGCGATACCCTGGCCCGCGTCGCCGCCCTGCGCTGCGACATCCTGGTCACTCCGCACCCGTCGGCCAGCCGCCTGTGGTCGCGCATCGGCCCCGCCGCCAGCGAACCTCTGGCCGATACCGGCGCCTGCCGCGCCTATGCGCAGAAGGCCGCCGAACGACTGGACAAGCGGCTGGCCGACGAAGCTGCCGCACCCGCCGGCAAGGCCACGCCATGATCGAAGTTCACGCCAACGCCAGGCACCCGCTCGGCATGCCGGCCGCGAAGTTCCTGCGCGAGTACTGGCAGAAGAAGCCGCTGCTGATCCGGCAGGCGTTCCCGGATTTCGTCTCCCCGATCCAGCCGGAGGATTTAGCCGGCCTGGCCTGCGAGGAAGCCGCGCTGTCGCGCATCGTGATGCACGATCGTGCGAACGACCGCTGGACGCTGCGCAACGGGCCGTTCCGGGAAGAGGAATTCCCGGGCATGCCCGACCACGACTGGACCCTGCTGGTGCAGGACGTGGACAAGTGGGACACCGACGTGCGCGAACTGCTGGAGGCGTTCGATTTCCTGCCGCGCTGGCGGCTGGACGACATCATGGTCAGCTTCGCCGCGACGGGCGGTTCGGTCGGCGCGCACGTGGACCAGTACGACGTTTTCCTGCTGCAGGCGCAGGGCCAGCGGCACTGGCAGATCGACGCGGGGCCCAACCCACCGAAGGCCTTCCGCGACGACGCCGAACTGAAGCTGCTGCGCGAATTCGCCCCCACCCACGACTGGGTGCTGGAACCGGGCGACATGCTGTACCTGCCGCCGGGGGTGCCGCACCACGGCGTGGCGGTGAATCCTTGCCTGACCTTTTCGGTGGGCATGCGCGCGCCGTCCTCCGCCGAACTGATCAGCGACTGGCTGGACACGCTGGTGGCCGATGCCGACGAGGGCATCCGCTACCACGACGAAGACCTGTCGCCGCCCAAGGACCCGAACGAGATCGATGCCGACGCGATGAAGCGCGTGGTGGAAGCGCTCAATGCGCTGCGCATGAACGACCCGGACAAACTGGGCGACTGGTTCGGCCGCTTCATCACCACCTACCGCGCCTCCGGCGAGGTGATGCCGGCGCCCGGCCAGCGGTCGCGCATCGAGGTGGAATGGGACCTGCAGCAGGGCGCCCTGCTGCAACGGCATCCGTTCTCGCGGCTGGCCTGGCGCCGCCGCCAGAAGGGCGCCACGCTGTTCTGCAACGGCGTCGACTACGTTCTGCCGGTACGCGATGCGCAGATGCTGGCGGCCGTGGACGCGCTGGACGGCGCCCTCTACGCCGCGCTCAGCCAGGACGGACGCGACGCGGTGATGGCCCTGATGGAACAGGGGCATTATCAGTTGCTGCTGGAGGCGGAGGACGGGGAATGAACGGCGCGCCGGGCTTCCGCATCGCATCGGTGGGCTACCGGGCCGCGCTGGACGACCTGCGCCGGGTCCGCGAAACCGTCTTCGTGCAGGAACAGAACGTTCCGCTGGAGGAAGAATGGGACGCGCTGGACCCGCTGTGCCACCACGTCGTGGCCTATGACTCCGGAACCGGCCAGCCCATCGGCACCGGCCGGCTGACCCCCGAACGCAGGATCGGCCGCATGGCCGTGCTGGCCGGCTGGCGCGGCCGTGGCGTCGGCGACGCGCTGCTGCTGGCCCTGATCGGGGAGGCCCGCCGGCGCCAATGGCCGGAAGTGTCGCTGAATGCCCAGGTCGGCGCGGAGGCGTTCTATGCGCGCCATGGCTTCCTGCCCCATGGCGAACGCTTCCGGGAAGCCGGCATCGAGCACCGGGCCATGCGCCGCCGGCTGGGTGCCCCCATGGCCATCGAGCACGTGGACGAAGCCGTGGCCATCGTGACCGCACTGGCCACGCAGGCGCGCCGCTCGCTTTATGTCTACAGCCGCGAACTGGACCCGGGCCTGTTCGATGCCCCGCCGGTGCTGGAGGCATTGCGCCGCCTGGCCACCCGCCAGCGCGGCGGCGAGGTGCGCGTGCTGGTGCAGGACGCCGCGACGCCGCAGCGCAACCTGGCGCCGCTGATCGGGCTGGCCCAGCGGCTGCCCAGCGTGTTCGCGTTCCGCGAGGCGCTGGACCCGGTGGACCGGGGCTATCCCTCCGCGTTCGTGGCCAATGACGACGCGGGCTACTACTTCCGCCCGCTTGGGCATCGCTTCGATGGCGAGGCCGGGCTGGAACACGGCGGCCGCGCCCGCCAGCTGCGCGAGGAATTCGGCCATGTATGGGAACGCGCGCGCGCGGTCAGCGAGTATCGCGCGCTCGGCCTGTGACGGCCGCGGGGCCATGCCACCCCGGCGCTGGCACTGCGGCATCGCCACGCATGGCCATCCGGTGCGTCTTTAGTCCAATCCGCTTACGCCCCGCTGCCGGCATGGGGGTATAATTTCCCGGTTTTCGACCATGCCTGCCGGACAACGCAGCGCAGGGGCGGGAATGCCCCCCGACTACCACCGCACGCCATCGCCATCGTGGACAATCTCCTGAAGCAGTTTGCGCAATCCTCGCAGCTCAATGGAGGCAACGCCTCCTATGTCGAAGACCTGTACGAACAGTACCTGGTCGCTCCCGATAGCGTTGGCCCCAAATGGAAGGCCTACTTCGACGGCTTCAAGGGCCGCGAAGCCGGCGACGTGCCGCATTCGGTCGTCATCGAGCAGGTCGCCGACGCCGCCCGCCATGCCGCCAACAACGGCTATGCCGCCGCCCCGTCCGCCAGTGGCGACGAGCGCGAGCGCAATGTCGGCCGCCTGATCACCGCCTACCGCTCGCGCGGCCACCTGGGCGCGAAGCTGGATCCGCTGGGACTGACTCCGCCGTCCCCCACGCCGGACCTGCAACTGGACTTCCACGACCTGTCCGACAAGGACCTGGACAGCGAGTTCAGCACCGGCAACGTCGGCGGCCATTCGCGGATGAAGCTGCGCGACCTGCTGGCCCGGCTGAAGTCCACCTATACCGGCTCCATCGGCGCCGAGTTCATGCACATCTCGGAAGTGGAGCAGCGCCAGTGGCTGTACCAGCGGCTGGAAACGGCCGGTGGCCAGTACGGCCTGTCGGCCGACGCCCAGCGCCGCACGCTGGAGCGCCTGACCGCGGCCGAGGGCCTGGAGCGCTACCTGCACACCAAGTACGTCGGCCAGAAGCGCTTCTCGCTGGAAGGCGGCGACTCGCTGATCCCGATGCTGGACGTGATGATCCGCCGCGCCGGCGAAGGCCAGGTCAAGGACATCGTGGTCGGCATGGCCCACCGCGGCCGCCTCAACGTGCTGGTCAACACGCTGGGCAAGAGCCCGCGCAAGCTGTTCGACGAGTTCGAAGGCAAGTTCGAGCACGACAACACGCTGGCCCATGCCGGCGACGTGAAGTACCACATGGGCTTCTCGGCCGACATCGCCACCCCCGGCGGCCCGGTCCACCTGGCGCTGGCGTTCAACCCCTCGCACCTGGAAATCGTCGATCCGGTGGTCGCCGGCAGCGTGCGCTCGCGCCAGGAACGCCGCGGCGACAGCGCGCGCCAGGCGGTGCTGCCCATCATCATGCACGGCGACGCCGCGTTCGCCGGCCAGGGCGTGGTGATGGAACTGTTCCAGATGTCGCAGGCGCGCGGTTTCGCGGTCGGCGGCACCCTGCACATCGTCATCAACAACCAGATCGGCTTCACCACCAGCGCCCGCGACGACGCCCGCTCCACCCTGTACTGCACCGACGTGGCCAAGATGATCGGCGCGCCGGTGCTGCACGTGAACGGCGACGACCCGGAAGCGGTGGTGTTCTGCGCCAACCTGGCCTACGACTTCCGCCAGCGGTTCAAGAAGGACGTGGTGATCGACCTGGTGTGCTACCGCCGCCACGGCCACAACGAAGCCGACGAACCGGCGGCCACCCAGCCGCTGATGTACCAGACCATCCGCAAGCACCCGACCACCCGCGAGCTGTATGCCACGCGCCTGGAAGGCGCCGGCGTCATCCCGGCCGGCGGCGGCAAGGCGCTGGCCGACGACTACCGCGACAAGCTGGACTCCGGCGAATACACCACCGAGCTGGCCAAGCAGAAGGGCGACGAACTGGCCATCGACTGGTCCAGGTACCTCTCCGGCAAGCTCACCGACGCGGTGGACACCAAGGTCAAGCGCAAGACGCTGGACTCGCTGGCCAAGATCATCAACACCATTCCCAGCGGCGTGTCGCTGCACCCGCGCGTGGCCAAGATCTACGAAGACCGCGCGAAGATGGCCGCCGGCGACCTGCCCGGCGACTGGGGCTTCGCCGAGAACCTGGCCTACGCCACCCTGCTGGCCGAAGGCCACGGCCTGCGCCTGGTCGGCCAGGACGCCGGCCGCGGCACGTTCTTCCACCGCCACGCCATCCTGCACGACCAGAAGACCGACAGCTACTACCTGCCGCTGCGGCAACTGGTGGAACAGCCGGAACAGGCCACCGTCATCGACTCGCTGCTCAGCGAGGAAGCGGTGATGGCGTTCGAATACGGCTTCTCCACCACCGATCCCAACACTCTGTGCATCTGGGAAGCGCAGTTCGGCGACTTCGCCAACGGCGCGCAGGTGGTGATCGACCAGTTCATCGCCGCCGGCGAGGCCAAGTGGGGCCGCATCAGCGGCCTGACCCTGCTGCTGCCGCACGGCTACGAAGGCCAGGGCCCGGAGCACAGTTCCGCGCGCCTGGAACGCTTCCTGCAGCTGTGCGCGCTGGAGAACATGCTGGTCTGCGTGCCCACCACGCCGGCCCAGGCCTACCACATGCTGCGCCGGCAGATGCGCATGACCACCCGCAAGCCGCTGGTGGTGATGACGCCCAAGTCGCTGCTGCGCCACAAGCTGGCCGTGTCCACGCTGGACGAACTGGCCAACGGCGAATTCCAGCACCTGATCCCCGACAAGGCCGCCGACCCGAAGAAGGTCAAGCGCGTGGTGGCGTGCTCGGGCAAGGTCTACTACGACCTGCTGGAAGACCAGCAGAAGCGCGGGCAGGACGACGTCGCCATCCTGCGCATCGAACAGCTGTACCCGTTCCCGCGCGAACTGCTGGCCGCCGAGCTGAAACGCTTCGGCAAGGCCACCGAAGTGGTCTGGTGCCAGGAAGAGCCGCAGAACCAGGGCGCGTGGTACCAGATCCGCCACCACCTCAACGCCTGCCTGGCCGACAAGCAGAGCCTGCACTATGCCGGCCGCCCGCGTTCGCCCTCGCCCGCCGCCGGCCATTTCGCCGAGCACGTGGAAGAGCAGCTGAAGCTGGTCGCCGACGCGCTGGTCAACAAGCTCGGCGACCAAGTCGTCGCCGAGTAACCCCTTTCCATACATTTGCCGAATAACAACACCAGGACGTCCTAGCCAATGGCCACCGAAGTCAAAGTTCCGGTTCTTCCCGAATCCGTTTCCGATGCCACCATCGCCGCCTGGCACAAGAAGGTGGGCGACGCGGTCAAGCGCGACGAGAACCTCATGGACCTGGAAACCGACAAGGTCGTGCTGGAAGTGCCCTCGCCGGTCGATGGCGTGCTGACGGAAATCAAGTTCCAGGAAGGCGACACGGTGACCAGCCAGCAACTGCTGGCGGTCATCGAGGAAGGCGCCGTGGCCGCCGCCGCGCCGGCCGCCGAGGAGAAGAAGCCCGACGCCGGCGCGCAGGAAGTGCAGCCGAAGGCGGAGGCCGCCAAGGCCGATGCCGCCGCGCCTTCCAGCACCAAGCCGGCACCGGCCACCGCCAGCACCGACGGCCTGCCGCCGGGCGCGCGCTTCACCGCCGTCACCCAGGGCATCGACCCGGCCAACGTCGAGGGCACCGGCCGCAAGGGCGCCGTGACCAAGGAAGACCTGATCAACTACGCCAGCGGCAAGACCGCCGGCGTGTCCGGCGGCGCGCGCCCGGAAGAGCGCGTGCCGATGACCCGCATCCGCAAGCGCATCGCCGAGCGCCTGATGCAGTCGAAGGAATCCATCGCCATGCTGACCTCGTTCAACGAGGTCAACCTGTCCAAGGTCGCCGCCGCGCGCAAGCAGATCGGCGAGGAATTCCAGAAGACCCACGGCGTCAAGCTCGGCTTCATGAGCTTCTTCGCCAAGGCCGCCGCCAACGCGCTGCAGCGCTTCCCGGTGGTCAACGCCTCGGTCGACGGCGACGACATCATCTACCACGGCTACGCCGACATCTCCATCGCCGTGTCCACCGACAAGGGCCTGGTCACGCCGGTGCTGCGCAACGTCGAACGCCAGTCGTTCGCCGACATCGAAAAGGGCATCGGCGAGTACGCCGCCAAGGCCCGCGACGGCAAGCTGAGCCTGGACGACCTGCAGGGCGGCACCTTCACCATCACCAACGGCGGCACCTTCGGCTCGCTGTTCTCCACCCCCATCGTCAACCCGCCGCAGAGCGCCATCCTGGGCATGCACGCCATCAAGGAACGCCCGATCGCCGAGAACGGCCAGGTCGTCATCGCGCCGATGATGTACATCGCGCTGAGCTACGACCACCGCATCATCGACGGCAAGGACGCGGTGCTGTTCCTGGTCGACATCAAGAACCAGTTGGAAAACCCGAACCGGATGCTGTTCGACCTGTGAGAAGCCGGGATGGCGGGATTCGGGATTGGGGATCCGCAGAAGCGATGACCCATTCCCGCAATACCGCTTTTCAACGAATCCCAAATCCCGAATCTCCATTCCCGTGAGCGAAAAATGAGCGAACAACAACAATTCGACGTCGTCGTCATCGGTGCCGGCCCGGCCGGCTACCACGCCGCGATCCGCGCCGCGCAACTGGGCATGAAGGTCGCCTGCATCGACGCGGCGCTGGGCAAGGACGGCAAGCCGGCGCTGGGCGGCACCTGCCTGCGCGTGGGCTGCGTGCCGTCGAAGGCGCTGCTGGATTCCTCGCGCCAGTTCTGGAACATGGGCCACCTGTTCGGCGACCACGGCATCAGCTTCAAGGACGCGAAGATCGACGTCGAGGCGATGGTCGGCCGCAAGGACAAGATCGTGAAGCAGTTCACCGGCGGCATCGCGATGCTGTTCAAGGCCAACAAGATCACCCCGTACTACGGCTTCGGCCAGTTGCAGCCGGGCAACATCGTCAAGGTCAAGCAGCACGACGGCAGCGAAGTCGAGCTGAAGGGCACCAACGTGGTCATCGCCGCCGGTTCGGATTCCATCGAGCTGCCGTTCGCCAAGTTCGACAACGAATACATCGTCGACAACGTCGGCGCGCTGGACTTCACCGAAGTGCCCAAGCGCCTGGCCGTGATCGGCGCGGGCGTGATAGGCCTGGAACTGGGCAGCGTGTGGAAGCGCCTGGGCGCCGAGGTCACCATCCTCGAGGCCCTGCCCGACTTCCTGGCCGCCGCCGACGCCGAAGTGGCCAAGACCGCTGCGCGCGAGTTCAAGAAGCAAGGCCTGGACATCCGCCTGGGCGCCAAGGTCGGCAAGACCGAAGTCACCGGCAAGGGCAAGAAGAAGGACGTGGTGGTCACCTACACCGATGCCGAAGGCGAGAAGACGCTGACCGTCGACAAGCTGCTGGTGGCCGTGGGCCGCCGCGCCGCCACCAAGGGCCTGCTGGCCGACGGCACCGGCGTGAAGGTCAACGAACGCGGCCAGATCGAGGTGGACGAGCACTGCCACACCGGCGTGGATGGCGTGTGGGCGATCGGCGACTGCGTGCGCGGCCCGATGCTGGCGCACAAGGGCTTCGAGGAAGGCATCGCCGTGGCCGAATTGATCGCCGGCCTGCCCGGCCACGTCAACCTCGATACCGTGCCGTGGGTCATCTACACCGAGCCGGAAATCGCCTGGGTCGGCAAGACCGAACAGCAGCTCAAGGCCGAGGGCATCCCGTACAAGGCCGGCAGCTTCCCGTTCGCCGCCATCGCGCGCGCGGTCGCCATGGGTGAGCCGGCCGGCTTCGTGAAGGTGCTGGCGCACGCCGAGACCGACCGCATCCTGGGTCTGCACCTGGTCGGCGTGGGCGTGTCGGAACTGGTGCACGAAGGCGTGATCGCGATGGAGTTCAACGGCTCCGCCGACGACCTGGCCCGCATCTGCCACGCGCACCCGACCCTGTCCGAGGCCATCCACGACGCCGCGATGGCGGTGGACAAGCGTTCGATCCATAAAGCCAACTGACGTTGGCTCGGGATTGGAGATTCGGGATTGGGGATTCGCCAAGGCCGTCCCTGCTCCCATCACCTTTTCCCAGCCGCATCCAGCGCCGGACGGAAGTCCGGCGTTTCGCTTTTACCAATCACTAATCCCGAATCACGAATCCCATGCGTAGCATCTGCGTCTACTGCGGCTCCAACGCCGGCAACAAGCCTGCCTATACCGAACGCGCGATGGCGCTGGGCGATCGCATCGCCAGGGAAGGACTGCAACTGGTCTACGGCGGCGGCAACGTCGGCCTGATGGGCGTGGTGGCCGATGCCGTGTTGCAGGCCGGCGGTGAAGTGGTCGGCGTGATCCCGGAGCAACTGGTCGGCTGGGAAGTCGCGCACAAGGGCGTGACCCGGCTGGAAGTGGTGGCCAACATGCACGAGCGCAAGAAGCGCATGTTCGACCTGTCCGACGGCTTCGTCGCCCTGCCCGGCGGCTTCGGCACGCTGGACGAGATGTTCGAGATGCTGACCTGGCGCCAACTGGGGATCGGCGACAAGCCCTGCGCCTTCCTCGACGTGGACGACTTCTACGATCCGTTGATCGGCATGATCGACCGCATGGTCGAGGAGCGCTTCCTGCACCCGGACCAGCGCGCCGACCTATGGCACGGCGACGACCTGGACGAACTGTTCGCCTGGATGCGCGAGTACACCCCCGCGCACGCGGACAAGTGGATCGACGAGAAGCGGCGCAAGTCGCTGCGCTGAACTGCGAGGTATCGTGGCGAAGCTGCGGTGCCGATGCCCATGCGATCGCGAGCACAAGTCGCTGGGTCCCGGCTTGCGCCGGGATGGCGGGAAGGGCTGAGAGGGTGGAGAAGGCATCCTGCGCCGCTCGGTTGCAAGTTCGTCCGGGGCTGGCAGCTCAGGAGTAACCGCTCGTCATCCCGGCGCAAGCCGGGACCCAGCGACTTGGCTCTTGATCCCATCCAGCCACGAAGGCAATCTCTTGGGAAGGAGCGACACTGCACATGGAGCACCCCATGCGGGAACGGATTCCCTGCGTCTACATCCTTGCCAGCAAGCGCAACGGGACGCTGTACATCGGCGTCACTTCGGACCTGCCCTCGTGCATCTAGCAACACAAGAACGATCAGGTCCCTGGCTTCACCCGACGCTACCGCATTCACATGCTGGTCTGGTACGAAGTGCATGGGAGCATGGAATCCGCGATCGCGCGCGAGAAAGCGCTAAAGGAATGGAAACGCGCTTGGAAGATCAGGTTGATCGAGGACGCCAACCCATATTGGCATGACCTGTATTACGACATCCTTTGACCACGGCTCTGGACTCGCACTCATTCAGGCCATCGTCCCGACGACTTTCAACAGCCGAATGGCTGGTCAAGCCGGGCCCCCTGTCTTTGCTTTTGCCATCACGAGCGGCAAGAATCCCGGACACACTGTCCCTGCCTTCGCCGGGATGACGGATCCATGAAATGACGACGCCTGCCACCTTCAACGCCTTCCGCATCCACAACGACGCCAGCGGCTACCGCAGCGGCATCGAACCGCTCTCCATCGACGACCTCAATGCAGGCGAAGTGGTCGTCAAGACCGCCTACTCCTCGGTCAACTACAAGGACGCGCTGGCCGGCACCGGCGAAGGCAAGATCCTGCGCCGCTTCCCGCTGGTCGGCGGCATCGACGTGGCCGGGCACGTGGTCGCGTCCACCGATCCGGCGTTCAGGGAAGGCGATGCGGTGCTGGTCACCGGCTGCGGGCTCAGCGAGACGCGCGACGGCGGCTATGCCGAGTACGCACGCCTGCAGGCCGAATGGGTCATCCCCCTGCCCGCCGGCCTGACGCTGCGCGAAAGCATGATCCTGGGCACCGCCGGCTTCACCGCCGCGCTGGCGCTGTACCGCATGCGGGACAACCGGCAGACGCCGGACCTGGGACCGCTCGCGGTCACCGGCGCGACCGGTGGCGTGGGCTCGCTGGCCGTGGACATCTTCAGCCGCGCCGGCTTCGAGGTGCACGCGATCAGCGGCAAGCCGGAGAACACGGACTACCTGACCTCCATCGGCGCCACCCGCGTGCTGGGCCGCGACGCATTGGCGACCGCCCGCCCCATGGAAACCGCGCGCTTCGGCGGCGGCCTGGACAACGTGGGCGGGGCGATGCTGGCCAGCCTGCTGGCGCAGACCACGCCCTACGGCAACGTGGCCACCGCCGGACTGGCCGCCAGCCCGGACCTGCCCACCACCGTGATGCCCTTCATCATCCGCGGCGTTTCCCTGCTGGGCGTGGCGTCGGCCGGCACCGCGCGGGACATCCGCGAGGCCGTCTGGCAGCATCTGGCCAGCGATTGGAAACCGGCCCACCTGGACACCATCTGCACCCGCGAGATCACGCTGGACGGGCTGCCGGACGTGTTCGGGACCATGCTGGCGGGGCGCTCGTTCGGGCGCACGGTCGTACGAATGGGATGAACGGCAGTGGGCGTGCGACAGGCGAGCGGACTGGCCGCCCCACCCCATTTCTGTTGACGCAAACTCCCACTACAATCGACGACGGGGACAACTTGGGGAACTCCATGGCAAAGATTCTGATCGTCGACGACTCACCGTCGCAGCTGCTCGGCATCCAGCGCATCGTCGAGAAGCTGGGGCACGAGTCCATTACCGCCGAAGACGGCGCCGCGGGCGTGGAAGTCGCCAAGCGCGAGCTGCCGGACATGGTGCTGATGGACGTGGTGATGCCCAACCTGAACGGGTTCCAGGCTACCCGCACGCTGAGCCGCGAGGCGACCACCAAGCACATCCCGGTCATCCTGGTCACCACCAAGGACCAGGACACCGACCGCATGTGGGGCCTGCGCCAGGGCGCCAAGGCCTACCTGACCAAGCCGTTCTCGGAAGACGAACTGGCCGAGGTCATCGAGCGCATCTTCAACGCCCGCGAGCTGCCTTCGGCCTGACGCGTTCTGCGCACCGTTGGCGACGAAAGAGCAGGCACCGCCTGCTCTTTTCCGTTGGGCGAAGGGAATGAGTGGCGTCGCCGCTCAACGCGGCGCGACGTAGCCGCCCGGCACCCCGCGCGGCGACAGCACCAGTTGCCAAAGCTGCGAGCGCCGGCTGCGGAAGGTAGCCATGGAGCCCGCCAGGTAGAACCGCCACATGCGGCGGAAGCGTTCGTCGTAACGCGGGTCCAGCGATGGCCAGGCCGCCTCCACGTTGGCGCGCCAGGCCTGTAGCGTGAGGTCGTAGTCGGCACCGAAGTTGTGCCAGTCCTCCAGCACGAAGCGCCCCTCGATGGCGTGCGCGATCTGCGCGGCCGACGGCAGCATCGAGTTGGGGAAGATGTAGCGGGCGATCCACGGATCGGTGCGGTGCACGGACCGGTTGCCGCCGATGGTGTGCAGCAGGAACAGCCCTTGCGGCGGCAGGCAGCGGCGGGCCACGTCGAAATAGGTGGTGTAGTTCTTCACGCCGACGTGCTCGAACATGCCCAGCGAGAAGGCCGCATCGAAAGGTTCGTCCAGGTCGCGATAGTCCTGCAGGCGGATGTCGACCGGCAGGCCGGCGCACAGTTCGCGGGCGAAGTCCGCCTGCTGTTGCGAGATGGTCACGCCCACGCCGCTGACGCCATAGCGTTCCACCGCGAACTTCAGCGCCTCGCCCCAGCCGCAGCCGATGTCCAGCACGCGCATGCCGGGCTTCAATTGCAGCTTGCGGCAGACCAAGTCCAGCTTGGCCTCCTGCGCGGCGTCCAGGTCGTGCGCGGTGCGCCAGTAACCGCAGCTGTAGACCAGCCGCTTCCCCAGCATGGCGCCATAGAGATCGTTGCCCAGGTCGTAATGCCGTCGCCCTACCTCGCCGCTGCGCCGTTGCGTTTGCAGGTTGACCAGCCGCGCGCGCAGGGCATCGAACACCTCGCCCACGCCATGCACGCGCTCGTCCAGGCGGGCTTCGAGGACACGGAAAAGGAAGCCGTCCAGCGACGCCGCGTCCCACCACCCATCCATGTAGCTCTCGCCCAGGCCCAGCGAGCCCTGCCCCAGCGCGCGGGCGGAGAAACGCGGGTCATGGACCTGCAGGTCCCAGGGGCGGTCGCCTCCCACGCGCACATCCGCTTCGGCCAACAGGCCTTCGATCCTGCGCTGGAAGCGGCTGTGCGGCATGGCGGCGCGTCAGCGGGCGAACAGTCCCGCGTACTCCGGTGCGATGTGGGGAAGCAGCACGCTGGCCGGTACCACGACCGTCTGCGTACCGTCGGCGTACGGCCCCACCTGGTAGGGCGGGAACACGAAGCGCAATGCGCTGATGCGGCCGGCGGCATCGAGCACGGGGACGAACTCGCTGAAGTTCCCGGCGGTCGGTTCGGTGCCTCCGTCGATCATCCGGGCGCTGTTCCTCACCAGTTCGGCCCGCTCGGCCGGGGTCAGCTCGTCCTCGTCGGCGCGCGTCGCGACCGCGGTATGCAACTGCTCGCGCACGTAGTCGCTGATGGCCTTCCAGCCCTCGGCCTCCGGCACCAGTTCCGCGGCCGTGAGCCGCTTGTCCTGCTGCGGCAGCCAGACGAAGCGCGCGATGAGCGGCTGGCCGTGCGCGCCGCCGGTGTAGCGGCTGCCATCGGCGGCGATGGCGACGATCTGCGGCGTGTTGACCACCTGTTCGAAGGCCAGCGACAGCTCGTACGGCGCCGTCGGCCTGTCGTTGCCGAACGCTTCCACGGCCTCCATCAGTTCGGCGCGCGCGGCGGCCGCGTAGTCGCCCAGCACCTTGGCCAGGCCCGTGTACTGGTTGGCGGAAGGCGGATAGCTGATGCCGACGATGTAGCGGTCGGTGGTTTCGATGACGTCCTTCAGCTCCGTGGTTTCCGCTTCCGGCGCCGTGGGGGATGTCGCCGCAACGGGCGGCTCGGCCGGCGATCCGGCATCGGCCGGTGCCGGATCGCGCTTGCAGCCGGCCAGCGCCAGCAGCAGCGCGGCGCACAGCAGGCCACGACGGAGCAATGAGGGAGGTGCGAGGGCCGGGTTCACGTTCGGACTCCTTCCGGGTGTGAGGATTCGAATTCTAGGCTGCGCCGCGGCGGCGCTCCAGCACCCGCTTCAGCGGGTCGCCAGCAGGTCGGCGTACTCCGGATGGCGCTGCACGTAGGCGGCCGAGTAGGAACATGCCGGTATCACCTGCCAGCCTTGGGTCCGGGCGAACTCCAGCGCCGCGCGCACCAGCGCGGCGGCCACGCCGCGGCCGCCGATGGCTTCCGGCACCCCGGTATGCTCGATCACCATCCGCGTGCCCCGCAGGGAGTACAGCAGTTCGGCTTCCCGGCCATCCAGCGTGGTGGCGAAGCGCAGGGCGGCGGGGTCGTGATGGATATCCAGGGCGGGCGGGTCGAGGGTCATGACGGCTCCGTGGCAAGTGGCTCATGCTCATTGTGACCCACTGCCCATCCAAAGCTTGCGGCAGAACTGGACGCAGCGCGTCACATTCACGGTTGTGAAGGGTTCGTCACGCCCAGAAAACATGATTTCCATCACGAAACAGGAGTTGGCACGGATTCTGCGTCAGTTGGCCCATAGACCCGCAGCCTTCGGAGTTCCGACATGAGCCTGATCGACGCACTGCCCGATGTCTCCAGCGCCAGCGATTTCACCTTGCTGGAAGGCCTCTACCAGCTGACCGTCACCGGCCACACCCAGGACTGGGAATTCGAGCGCCTCAACAACGCCGTCTACGAGCGCCTGCTTTCCACCTATTCCAGCAACGACACCGGCACCGTGCACGCCGTGCACAGCCTGATGACGGACTGAAGCGTCCTCCGCAACCGCTCTTCTTCTTCGCTACCGGGTACTCCGGCGCGGCGCAGGGGTCCGCCTTCGGGCGCGACTGCCGCGCCGGAGTCCCGTCCCTCGCCCGTCGCGCGATCCGCCGGCAGGCATCGGCTTCACCTCACCCTCGAACCGCACACGCGCCGGAATCCTATTCGCCGCGATGGTCGCGCTTGCCCTGGTTGCGCCGGTCCTGCGTGCCTGAGCTGCCCTGGATGGCCTTCAGGCGGCTTTCGGCCGCATGCAGTTCCATCGCATGTCCTGTCGCCTCGACGGGTACGAAGCCCGCCGCCTGCGATGCGTCGTGGCCGTCATGGTCCAACTGCTGCCATGGCGCGGGCTGGCGGTCCTGTTCCTGTTTCTGCTCCAGCAAGGCGCGCGTCCGTGCCAACGCCTGTTCCGGTGTGAGGCGCTTGGCGGCGGTCTTGCGCGGAGCCGTCTTACGACGCTTGCCGGCCGCCACGGTCGAAGGCGTCGTCTTGCGTGCGGTCTTGCTGTCGGAAGCGGGTTTCCTGGCCACTGCCTTGCCCAAGGCGGCCTTGCGCGGCGTGGAACGGGGCGCCACCCGCCTCTTCGCTGTCGCCTTCTTCACCGTGGCCTTCTTCGCCACGATCTTCTTGGCTACGGCCTTCTTCTTGGCTACGGCCTTTTTCGCCACGCGCTTGCTGGCCGCAGGCTTGCTGGCGACGGTTTTGCTGGCGGCGGCTTTCCGGCCCACGGTCTTCTTGGCCGCCTTGCGTGCGGCATTGCCCCGGGTCGTCGCTTTCTTCGCCGCCTTGCGGGCAGGTGCCTTCTTCGCCACCCGCTGGGTGGCGGTCTTGCGGGCAACGGTTTTCTTGCTTGCGGCTTTCTTCGTCGCGGTCTTGCCGGCGGCCTTGCGCGCCTTGACCTTGGCCTGTGCCATGCCTCGCTCCACGGTTTGGACGTGGTTTCGGGATAGCACGGCCCACCTTCAGTCCAGGTGAGCGTGGCCGCTATGCGCGCTTAACCGAAGGGCGGGTTCGACAACTGCCCCAGGAAATGGGCCACCACGCGGGTATCCATGGCCACCATGAACAACACGCCGTAGGCCGCGCCGGCGAGGTGCGCGCCATGGTTGACGTTGTCGCCGCCGCGATGGTCCATCCAGATGCTGTAGGCGATGTAGAGCACCGCGAACACGATCGCCGGCATCGGGATGAAGAACACCCCGATCCACGCCCATGGCGCCAGCATGATGAAGGCGAACAGCACCGCCGACACCGCGCCGGATGCGCCCAGGCTGCGGTAGTTGGGGTCCTTCTGGTGCTTCAGGTAGGTCGGCAGGATCGACACCACCAGCGCCGAGAAGTAGAACAGCGGGAACACCCACGGCCCCGCCTGCTGCGCCATCCAGCCCTCGATCTGCCGGCCGAAGAAGAACAGCGTGACCATGTTGAACAGCAGGTGCCAGAAGTCGGCATGGATGAAGCCGTAGGTCACCAGCCGGTCGTACTGGCGATGGCGGTCGATCGCCGGCGGCCACAGGATCAGGCGGCCGGCCAGGGACGGCGTGCGGAACGCCAGGAACGTCACCACGCAGGTGACGGCGATCAGGAGCAGGGTGATCGGTGACGACATCGGGCGACCTCAGGCTGCTGCGCGGTAGTGGTCCTGCATCGGGTAACGGCGCGCGTAAAGTCCGAACAGCAACGCGGCCACGAATGCGAACGCAGCGAAGAAGAACATCAGGAAGGCGTTCTCGCTCAGTCCCGTACTGGCGATCTGCCCGATCACTGCCTCGTTGCGGACCGCCGCGTTGGTCATCAGCACCCACAGGTTGCCGTAGGACACCGACAACAACCAGAAACTCATGATCGCGCCCTTCATCGAGCGCGGCGCCTGGCTGTAGGCGAATTCCAGCCCGGTCGCGGAAACCAGCACTTCGGCGAACGTCAACAGCAGGTACGGCAGAATCTGCCAGGCCAGCGACACCGGGTCGCCCCCATCGATCCACAACTGGATAACGCCCGCCACGATCCAGGCCAGGCCCGAGAACGCGATACCGAAGCCCATCCGTCGCAGCGCCGTCGCTTCGAAGCCCATCCGGCGCAACAGCGGATACAGCACCAGGTTGTTGAACGGGATCAGCAGCATGACCATGATCGGGTTCAGCGCCTGCATCTGCCCCGCGGTCACCACCAGCCAGCTCGGCCACCACCATGCTTCGTGCGGGATGTGCATGGTCTGGCCCTGCAACACCCAGGTCGAGGCCTTCTGGTCGAACAGCGACCAGAACGGGGTCACCAGCGCGAACACGATCAGGATCCGCAGCACCGCGCGCACGCCCTCGATCGCCGACTCCGGATGCGCGCCGCGGGCGCGCTCGAGTTGCATCGAAGCGCCGATGCCGACCAGCGCGATCAGCAGTCCCAGACCGATCAGCACCGCCTTGACGAAGCCCGCCGACGGGATCAGGGCGAGCGACGCGACCGCCAGCACCACGCCGGCGCCGGCCAGCGCGGTCCCGGCGCCCCGGCCCTGCGAAGGCCCCAGCAGCGCGCTGCGCACCACGTTGAGGAACGAGTCCGGGTCGGGCGGCGACGGCGGCACGTGCACGTACTTGTGGCGGCCGGCCCAGAAGATCACCGTGGCGATGAACATCAGCAGGCCGGGGATTCCGAATGCGACGCTCGGCCCATAATGCTTCAGGAAGATCGGCATCAGCAGCGAAGCGAAGAACGAACCGAAATTGATCGTCCAGTAGAACGCGTCGTAGACCACCTTGGCCTTGTGCTTGTTGCTCTGGTCGAACTGGTCGCCGACAAAGGCCGACACCAGGGGCTTGATGCCGCCGGACCCCAGGGCGATCAGGAACAGGCCCGTGTAGAAGCCCGTCCGGTTCTCCTCGAAGAACGCGAGACAGGCATGACCGGCGCAGTACACCAGCGACAGCCAGAGCACGGTGTTGTACTTGCCGAAGAATCGGTCCGACAGCCAGCCACCCAGCAGTGGGAAAAAGTACACGCCGATGACGAAGGTGTGGAAGATGTCCTTCGCGGCGCCATCGCGGTCCGCCTCCGGCAGATAAGCCAGCAGGACGGAGCTGATCAGGAACGGCACCAGGATGTTGCGCATCCCGTAGAAGCTGAACCGCTCGCACGCCTCGTTGCCGATGATGTAGGGAATCTGGCGGGGCATGCGGCCCTGGCCGGCTTCTGCTGTCGTGCTCATCCGAACGTCCGGTACAAAGTTGTCGAAGGTTACCGTATCCGCCCCGGCAGGGTCGAACCGCCGTTCCGGCAAGGCATTCGCGCAATCAAGGGCTGGGCCTGACCGCGATGGCCGGGCATCATGCGCACCTGCCTCCGCCCAGGACACATCGATGCTGCGACCGCTGTACGCCACCCTGCTGCTTGCCCTCGCCCCGCTGGCCCATGCCGGGGAGGCGTTGACCACCGTCTCCGAGCGTTCCGGCTTCATCGAGACCGGCCGCTACGACGAAGTGCCCGCCCTCTGCGACGCGTTCGCGCGCCAGTACCCGAAGGCGGTGCGCTGCACCACCTTCGGCACCACGCCGGAAGGCCGCCCGATGAAGGCGCTGGTGGTCTCCACCAGCGGCGCGCTCACCCCGGAGCTGGCGCAGCGCCGCGGCCTGCCGGTGGTGCTGATGCAGGGCGGCATCCACGCCGGCGAGATCGACGGCAAGGACGCGGGCTTCCTGGCCCTGCGCGAAGCGCTGGAAGGCAAGGCCGCCGCCGGCGCGCTGGACAAGGTGGTGTGGGTGTTCGTGCCGGTGTTCAACGTGGACGGCCACGAGCGGTTCGCCGCCTGGAACCGCCCCAACCAGCGCGGGCCGAAGGAAATGGGCTGGCGCACCACCGCGCAGAACTTCAACCTCAACCGCGACTACGTGAAGGCCGACGCGCCCGAGATGCGCGCGATGCTGCAACTGGTCGACCGCTGGGACCCGCTGGTCGCGGTGGACCTGCATGCCACCAATGGCGC
Source organism: Pseudoxanthomonas putridarboris (assembly GCF_038321125.1). NCBI lineage: Bacteria > Pseudomonadati > Pseudomonadota > Gammaproteobacteria > Lysobacterales > Lysobacteraceae > Pseudoxanthomonas > Pseudoxanthomonas putridarboris. The sequence goes on from NZ_JBBWWT010000003.1 coordinate 520,306, forward strand.
CCAGTTCGAGCACGACATCTCGATCCAGGTGGAACCGGTCCACGCGGGCGATGCCGGACTGCGCAAGGCGGGGCTGGCGCTGCGCACGGCGGTGATCGAGGACCTGGCGGAGCAGGGTTCGCTGCCCCTGCCGTATTACCCCTCCTTCGTGGTGTACGACGACCCCGCCTCGGGTTTCGAGGATGGCGTGCCGCCGCCGCGCTTCTCGCACGGCTACTTCCTGCTGCGCAACCGCATCGGGATGCTGGTGGAAACGCATTCGTGGAAGGAATACCCGGTGCGCGTGAGGATCACCCGCAATACCGTGGTTTCCGTGCTGGAACAGGTGGCCGAACATGGCAAGGATTGGCTGGCGAGCGCGAAACAGGCGGATGCCGCCGCCGCGCAATTGGCCGGCAAGCCGGAACCGCTGACGTATGCGGCCGCGCCCACCGCGCGCACGGTGGACTTCCGCGGCTACGCCTACACGCGCACGCTTTCGGACGTGTCCGGCGCGCTGATGACGCGCTACGACGAAACCGCGCCGCAGATCTGGAAGGTGCCGCTGAAGGACGACATCCACCCCGACGTGATCGTCGATGCACCCGGCGCCGGCTACCTGGTGCCGGCCGCGCATGCGGCATGGGTCGCCGACGTGCTGAAGGCGCATGGCGTCGAGTACCGCCTGCTGGGCAAGCCGTGGCAAGGCGATGCGGAAGCGTTCCGCGCGGATGCGAGCAGCTTCGGTGACACCTCCGTCGAGAGCCGCCAGCGCCTGACCGTGGAAGGCCGATGGAAGACCGAGGCGCGCAGCGTCCCGGGCGGCTCGCTGTTCGTTCCCATCGCGCAATCCAAGTCGCGCCTGGCGATGGCCCTGCTGGAACCGCTGGCGCCGGATTCGCTGCTGGCCTGGGGCCGCTTCAACAACGCCTTCGAGCGCAAGGAATACATGGAAGACTACGTGGCCGAAGCCGTCGCCCGCGAGATGTTGCGCGACCCGGCGGTCAAGGCCGAGTTCGAGCAGCGCATCAGGGACGACAAGGCCTTCGCGGAAAGCGCCAGCGCGCGGCTGGAGTTCTTCCACCGCCGCCATCCGTCGTGGGACGAGCGTTACCAGTTGTATCCAGTGCTGCGGGTGGATCGCATCCCTTGACCCCTGTAGGAGCGGCTTCAGCCGCGACGGGAATGGCGCGCACGGGACAAGCGGCCACTCACCAGAGCCCGTCCGAAGTTCTTTCCCGGTTCTGCCAGACTCACGGTCGCGGCTGAAGCCGCTCCTACAACGCTAGCCCAAGCGCATCAGCCCGTAGCGCGGCGGCGCATTGCCGCAGGTGGTCTCGGTGAGTGGCGCCCCCATTTCGGCCAGCAGGGCGCGCTGCTGCGGCAACGGCGTGCGGAGGGTGCGGTTTTCGTATTCGGCCAGCTTCCGGAAGGCGGGCAAGGCCAGTGCACGCTCGACGAACGCGGCGGTGCGGGGCCAGCGGTCCGCATCGACCTGGTAACGCACGAACGCCGCGTTGCGGAAGAAGCTGGCGATGCTGATGTCCGCGATCGACAGGTCGCCGAACAACCAGCCATCGGCCGGGAGCTGCGCCTCCAGGTAATCCAGCGCCACCGGCAGTTCCTCCTCGCGCGCCCTGCGCACCACCTCGTCGTCGGTGCCTTCTTTGAACAGGAACCGGCGCACGCCCTGCTGGAAGAACATCCGCCAGATGATGACGTCGCCCAGGTAGGAATCGGCGTACTCCTCCAGCCAACGCGCCTTCGCCCTCTGCAACGGGTCGACCGGATACAGCGAAGGCCGCGGGAAACGATCCTGCAGGTATTCGCAGATCACCGTGGAGTCGTTCAGCACCAGGTCGCCATCGCGCAGTACCGGGATGCGCCGCAACGGGCTGAGCCGGCTGAATTCCTCATCGCCCACGAAGGGCGCGATGGGGTCGATGCGGTAGTCGATGCCCTTCAGTTCCAGGCACACCAGCACCTTGCGCACATAGGGCGAGATGTAGTTGCCGATGATGGTCAGGGGTTCGCTCATGCCACGCTTGTCCATTCACCAGGAAGCGGCAGGGTGCGGACGATGGCGTCCCGGGTCAACCCAGCGCGGTATCCAGCGCCATCATCAGGCAGAAGCCGATGGCCAGGCCCAATGACGCGATGGCCCCGTGGCCATGGCGGTTCGCTTCGGGAATCACGCTGTGCCCCACCGCGATCAACATCGCGCCGGCCGCGAAGGCCAGCCCCCACGGCAGCAGCAGCGACGAGATACCCACCGCCCAGGCGCTGAACACCGCCGCCAGCGGTTCCACCACGCCGGACAGTGCGCCGATGCATACGGCTTTCGCCCGTGCCATGCCGGCGCCGGCCAGGATCAGCGCGACCACCAGCCCCTCCGGAACGTCCTGCAGCGCGATGCCCATCGCCAGGCCTTCCGCGCCGCGCAGGCCGCCGCCCGCCGCCACGCCCACGGCCATGCCCTCGGGCACGTTGTGCAGCAGGATGGCCAGCACGAACAGCACCACCCGCGACGGCACCAGTTGGCGCTGCTCGTCCAGCGGGTCGTCCACCAGCGAACGGTCCAGCGCCAGCAGCGCCAATGCGCCCAGCATCACGCCGGCGCTGACCAGCCCGGCCGCGCCCCACGCGGAATAGCCAGCGCGTTCCGCCGCGCCCAGCCCGGGCAGCACCAGCGAGAATGCCGTCGCCGCCAGCATCACGCCGGCGCCGAAACCCAGCAGGCCATCGGCCAGCCGCTGCGGAATGGTCCGCACCACCAGCACCGGCAATGCGCCCAGCGCCGTCGCCAGCGCGCACAGCGCACCGCCGCGCAGGCCCCTGCCCATCCCCGCCTGCCACCCTTCGACCGGCGCCTGCGCCAGCACCCACAGGCTGGCCGCGATGATCGCCGCGACCACGGCCGTGTACGGCCAGGCCGCGATGGTCTGGGTATGGGCGAATGGCTGCAGGATGCGATTCATGCCGATCGGCTACCCGGGGGACAGGAGGTGCTTGCGGTGGAGGGTGCAAGGTCATGGCACCGATGGAACAGGCCACGACCCGATGGTACGCCCGCATGTCGCGCCGCACTCATCGCGAAGATGAATCGCGTCGATTCATGGCGGCGATCCATCGGCGGCGCGGTCGCGGCATCGCCAGCGCGCTGGCCGGGGTGTGCCGGTTCGCCCGTGTCCCCTGCCAGTACCATCGTGTTGACGGTCCATTACGACGGCCACGGCTATGCTGCCCCGCTATCCCGGAAAGGAGACGGAGCCCATGACACGCCCCTTGCTCGCCGCCGCCTGCCTGCTGGCGCTGGCCGCCTGCCAACCCACGCCCCCGGCTCCCGGCGACGCGCCATCCGGCACGGATCCGGCCCCCGCGCCGGCCACGGCCAGCATCAACGGCCGCGCGACGTACCTGGAACGCATCGCCCCGCCTCCCGGCGCCACGCTCAGTGTGCAATTGATCGACAACCACTTGGCGGATACGCCCGCCGCGGTCGTCGCCAGCGCCGAGTTCAAGGACGCCAAGGGCCCTCCCTTCGAATTCACCCTGCCCTACGACCCCGCCAAACTGCGCGAGAACGGCGAGTACGGCCTGCACGCCGGCCTGCGCGATGCGGCGGGCAGATTGTGGTTCGTTACCGATACGCGGGTGCCGGTCACGCCGGGCGCGGCGCAACCGGTGGAATTCCGCATGGTGCGCGCCGGTGCCGAACCGGCCGTCGACGCCATCGCGCTGACCCACTGGCAATGCGGCGACCGACGCATCGGCGCGCGCTTCGACAATGCGGCCGACAACGTCGTGCTCGACATCGACGGCGAGGCACTGACGCTGCCGCAGGCGGTTTCGGCATCCGGCGCCCGCTATGCCGATGCGCAGGGCAACGAATTCTGGAACAAGGGCCGCGAAGCCACGCTGACCCTGGCCGGCAAACCGCAGCTCGATTGCAGCCATGTCGAGGAAGGCTCGCCCTGGGAGCAGGCCAAGGCCCGCGGCATCGCCTTCCGCGCGGTCGGCAACGAGCCCGGCTGGCTGGTCGAGGTCGGCAAGGGCGAAGCCCCCGCACTGGATGCCGAACTGGACTATGGCGAACGCAAGCTGCGCGTCGAACGCGTGCAGGCCACGGCCGGGGGTTTCAGCGGCACCACCGCCGACAGCGTGGCGGTCAAGCTGCTGACCCGGCGCGAAGCCTGCAACGATGGCATGAGCGACGCCACCTACCCTGCTTCCGCCATCCTGACCGTGGACGACAAGACCTACCAGGGCTGCGGCCGTTTCCTGAGCGAATGAGCACCCCATGAGCCGACGTTCCCGTTCCCGCCGGCAGTCCGGTCTTCGCCTGCCCCTGATCGCCCTGGTCGTACTCCTGCTGGCCGGGGCCGGCGCCTGGTGGTGGTCGCAGCGCGACGCCGCCCCCGAGGCCGTCCCGGCCGTGGCCGAACGGGAGGCCGGCGATCCGCAGCGGCTCAGCGGCGTGCTGCTGCCCTTGCCGCCGGTCGAAGACACGCGGCCGACCGAGTCCGCGCCCACGAACGAAGCCGCCCGCGACAGCCTGCCCGCCTTCCTGCCCGCGGAGGCGCGCCACACGCTGCGGCTGATCCGGCAGGGCGGGCCGTTCCCGCACCGGCAGGACGGCTCGGTGTTCGGCAATCGCGAAGGCCGCCTGCCGCGCCAGCCCAACGGCTATTACCGCGAGTACACGGTGGAAACACCGGGGCTGGATCATCGCGGCGCGCGGCGCATCGTCACCGGCGGCCAGCCGCCCCGCGAGTACTACTACACCGACGACCACTACGAGAGTTTCCGCCGCTTCGAAACCGGCCCCACAGGAGCCACCCCATGAGCGAATCCGGTTTCGACCCCGGCCTGGACGACGCCCGCCACGCGGGCGTCTTTTTCGTGACCGACGAGGACCTGGGTGCCCTGGCCGCCGCCGGCCGCGATGCCGGACTGCTGGCGCGCCGCATCGACCTGTCCGGCTGCGACGGCAAGTCCGCGCTGCTGCTGCGCATCGCCACCGTGCTGGATTTCCCCGACACGTCGGGCCGCAACTGGGATGCCCTGTCCGACAGCCTGCGCGATCTGTCCTGGCTGCCGGCCAATGGCTATGTCCTGCTGTTCGAACAGGCCCACGACCTGCGCGAACGCAATGAGGCCGACTTCGACACCCTGCTGGACATCCTGGACGAAGCCTCGCAATCCTGGACCCGCAACGACGTGCCGTTCTGGGCCTTCATCGCCCTGCCCGAGGACGATTTCCCCGACTTGCAGTGAGCGCGTGCCCGTGGAACGCCCACGTGTCCCGCGGCGATCTGCGAGAATGCCGCATGCTTGATTTCACCCAACTCCCGCTGGCGCCCGGCCTTCAGCAGGGCGTCGACGCGCTCGGCTACACCCGCCCCACTCCGATCCAGGCGCAGAGCCTGCCCGCCATCCTCGCCGGCCGCGACGTCATCGCGCAGGCGCCGACCGGCAGCGGCAAGACCGCCGCCTTCGGCCTGGGCCTGCTGCACCGGCTGGACGTGTCCGCCGGGCGCACGCAGGCGCTGGTGCTGTGCCCGACGCGCGAACTGGCCGACCAGGTCGCCCAGCAACTGCGCAGGCTGGCCATCGGCATTCCCAACCTGAAGGTGCTGACGCTGTGCGGCGGCATGCCGCTGGAACCGCAACTGCGTTCGCTGGAAGCGCACGACCCGCACGTGGTGGTCGGCACGCCCGGCCGCATCCAGGAACTGCTGCGCAAGAAGGCGCTGCACCTGGCCGGCGTGCGCACGCTGGTGCTGGACGAAGCCGACCGCATGCTCGACATGGGTTTCGAGGAACCGATCCGCGAGATCACCGGCAAGACGCCGAAGGAGCGGCAGAGCCTGCTGTTCTCCGCCACCTTCACCGATGCCATCCGCACGATCGCCCGCAACACGCTGCGCGATCCGCTGGAAGTCACCGTGGACGCGCCGCAGGAACAGGCCGTCATCGAACAGCGGTTCGTGCGGGTGGAGCCGGAACGCAAGCAGACCGCGCTGGCGGGCCTGCTGGCGCAGCGCGGCGTGGATTCGTGCGTGGTGTTCTGCAACATGCGCAAGGACGTGGACGAAGTGGCCGGCTCGCTGCAGCACTTCGGCTTCTCCGCGCTGGCGCTGCACGGCGACATGGAGCAGCGCGACCGCGACGAGGTGCTGGTGCGCTTCGCCAACCGCAGCTGCAACGTGCTGGTGGCCAGCGACGTGGCCGCGCGCGGGCTGGACATCGACGACCTGGCGCTGGTGGTCAACTACGACATGCCCAGCGACGCCGACACCTACGTGCACCGCATCGGCCGCACCGGCCGTGCCGGACGCGAAGGCCTGGCGATCAGCCTGTGCACGCCGCGCGAACTGCCGCGCGCCACGGTCATCGAGGAACGCCTGGGCGCGCCGCTGTCGTGGGACCGTCAGGTCCCCTCGCCGCCCAGGGCGCATGCCGCCCCGCCCGCGGCCATGACCACCCTGCGCATCGACGCCGGCAAGACCGACAAGCTGCGACCCGGCGACGTGCTGGGCGCGCTGACCGGCGACGCCGGCCTGCCCGCCGCCGCCATCGGCAAGATCAATGTCTTCGCCACCCGTACCTACGTCGCCGTGCAGCGCGACAAGGCCGGCGCGGCGCTGACCCGGCTCAACGCCGGCAGGATCAAGGGCCGCAGCTTCCGCGTACGCAAGCTCTGACGCAAACCCCTGTAGGAGCGACGTCAGTCGCGACCGCACGACTAAAAAGCCCTCAGGCCACGGATTGACACGGATGAACGCGGATAAGGCGAATCAAGGCAGGAAGGCCCTATCCGCGTTCATCCGCGTTGATCCGTGTCGAAAGGCCTTTCAGGTTCGCGGTCGCGACTGACGTCGCTCCTACAACGGGTTGGGTACAGGCAACAAAAAACGCCGGCGCTTGCGCACCGGCGTTCTGGCAACTCTGGGTTCAGCGCTGGATTACAGCGGCTGCACCTGGTCGGCCTGCATACCCTTCTGGCCCTGGACGGCCACGAACGTAACGCTCTGGCCTTCCTTCAGGGTCTTGAAGCCGTTGCCCTGGATCGCGCGGAAATGCACGAACAGGTCAGGGCCGCTCTGCGGGGTGATGAAGCCAAAGCCCTTGGCATCGTTGAACCACTTGACGGTACCGGTCTGACGGTCAGACATCTTTACTAACTCCTGGAACTAGGTTTGAAGAAAAAATCGCGGCACCGGACTATTCCGGACCGAGACTGAGTTGCAGGCGTTGGTAAAGCGGGAAGATGTAGCAGATGTATCTACCGCATCAGGCTCACGATTCACGGTGACCCTGGCAAGCACAGTGCTTGGCACTCTACTCGGGTTTTCGGACAAAAGCGAATCTTTTCGCACAATGCCGGCCGGCCGGAGCAAATCCGTGCCGGATCAAGGCCTTTGACCGCCCTTCCCCGCCCCGGAAGCGGGCTTTCCGCCGGCCCGGGGCCGGCGACGCCTTATGATGGCGCCCCTCTCTTCCCCGGTTTCCCTCCCATGGCGCCCAAGGCGACCGTCGTCAAAGCCGAACTGCAGATCAGCGACATGGACCGCCACTACTACGGCGCCCACGGCCTGACCCTGGCCCAGCACCCCTCCGAGACCGACGAACGGCTGATGGTGCGGCTGCTGGCCTTCGCGCTGCATGCGGAGGACCGGCTGGAGTTCGGCAAGGGGCTCAGCAACGAGGAAGAGCCCGACCTGTGGCGCAAGGACTACACCGGCCTGATCGAGCAGTGGATCGACCTGGGCCAGCCCGACGAATCGCGCGTCCGCAAGGCCTGTGGCCGCGCGCGCGAGGTGGTGGTGGTGAACTATGGCGGCCGCGCCGCCGACCTGTGGTGGGCGAAGAACGCCGCCGCGCTGTCCCGCCACCGCAACCTGACCGTGCTGGACATCGCCCCCGAATCCGTCGAGGCCATCACCGCCCTGATGCAGCGCGGCATGCGATTCCACGTGATGATCCAGGACGGCGAGATGCAGTGGATGACCGACGACCGCAACGTCAGCGTGATCCCGGCCACCCGCCAGACGGGCCTCGCGCGGGCCGCCTAGGGCTTGTCGCAGATGGCGCACACCCACGACGTACTGATCGTCGGCGGCGGCGCGGCCGGCCTGATGTGCGCGCTGACCGCCGGCCAGCGTGGCCTGCGCGTGCTGGTGGTGGAGCACGCCAACAAGGTGGGCAAGAAGATCCTGATGTCCGGCGGCGGGCGCTGCAACTTCACCAACACCGGCACCACGCCGGCCAACTTCATCTCCGCCAACCCCCACTTCTGCAAGTCGGCGCTGGCGCGCTACACGCCGGCCGACTTCATCGGGATGGTGGAACGGCACGGCATCGCCTACCACGAGAAGGAACTGGGACAACTGTTCTGCGACGTGTCGTCCAAGCTGATCGTGAAGATGCTGGTGGACGAATGCGCGGACGCGCATGTCCGCATCGAGACGAATTGCGGCGTCGAACGGGTGCTGCACGGCGAAGACGGTTTCCGCCTGCACACTACGCACGGTGCGTTCTCGGCCCCGTCGCTGGTGGTCGCGACGGGCGGCCTGTCGATCCCCAGCATGGGCGCCACCGGCTTCGGCTACGAACTGGCCCGCCAGTTCGGCCACGATGTGCTGCCGACGCGCGCCGGCCTGGTACCGCTGACCCTGAGCGGCAAGCACCAGGAACGCCTGCAGGACCTCAGCGGCGTGGCGCTGCCGGTGGAGGCCCGCTACGGCAAACAGGCCTTCCGCAACTTCATGCTGCTGACCCACCGCGGCGTCAGCGGCCCGGCGATCCTGCAGATCTCCTCGTACTGGCAACCCGGCGACGACCCCGCATCGGGTGCGGGGCCGGCTCTGCGGCTGGACCTGCTGCCCGGCCAGGATGCCCGGGCGTGGCTGAAGCAGCAGCAGAAGCAGCGCCCTGACGCCGAACTGAAGACGGTACTGTCGGAGGCGTTGCCGCGCCGTTTCGCCCAGCGCCTGTGCGAGGTCTGGCTGCCGAACCGGCCGATGAAGCAGTACAACGAGCCCCAGTTGCGCGAGGCCGCCGACCTGCTGGCGAACTGGCCGCTGGTCGCCAGCGGCACGGAGGGCTATCGCACCGCCGAGGTCACGCTGGGCGGCGTGGACACCGACGGCGTGTCCAGCAGCACCATGATGTCGAAACGGGTGCCCGGCCTGTTCTTCGTCGGCGAGGTACTGGACGTCACCGGCTGGCTGGGCGGCTACAACTTCCAGTGGGCGTGGGCGTCGGGCCATGCCGCGGGGCTGGCGGTCTGACGCAGCGCGGCGTTTGTCGGCGGGAAGGCTTTGCTAGGCTGGCGGAAACCGGTGTCATCTCCAGGTTCCCGCATGCCGTCGTTCTCCGCTCGCGAATCCTCCCGCCGCCATTTCCTGAAGCAGGTTTCGGCGATCGGTCTCGCCGCCGCGTTGGCGCCGTTGGCGTCGCCGTCCGCCAGCGCACGCGGCGACAGCGTGGCCACCACGCGCAGCGGCCGCATCGCCGGGCTGCGCGACCGGGGCATCCATGTGTTCCGCGGCATTCCCTATGGCGACACGTCGACGCGACGCTTCCGGCGCGCCCTGCCGGAGACACCCTGGACGGGCGTGCGCGACGCCACCCGCTTCGCCGCCTCCGCCCCGCAGCGCGGCGATGCCGACGGCCAGCCGGTCAGCGAGGACTGCCTGTTCCTCAACCTCCACACGCCCGGGCTGCGCGATGGCCGCAAGCGGCCGATCCTGTTCTATATCCACGGCGGCGGCTACAACAACGGTTCCGGCTCGCATCCGCTGTACGACGGCGCGAACCTGTGCCGCCGCGGCGACGTGGTGGTGGTGACGGTGAACCACCGGCTCAACGCCTTCGGCTATCTTTACCTGGGCGAGCATGGCGACGAACGCTTCGCCGAGTCCGGCAACGTCGGCCAGCTCGACCTGATCCAGGCGCTGCACTGGGTGCGCGAACACGCCGACGAATTCGGCGGCGACGCCAGCAACGTCACCGTGTTCGGCCAGTCCGGCGGCGGCGCGAAGATCGCCACGCTGATGGCCATGCCCGAAGCCGACGGCCTGTTCCACAAGGCGATGACGATGAGCGGCCAGCAGGTCACCGCCGCCGGCCCGCGCGCGGCCGCGCAACGCGCCGACCTGCTGCTGCGGGAAGCAGGACTGGAACCGGACGAACTCGATCGCCTGCTCGCGCTGCCGATGGCACGGCTACTGGAAGCCACGCGCGCGCGCGATCCGTCGCGCGTGGAGGACACCTCGCTCTACTTCAGTCCCGTGCTCGATTCGCGCGCCCTGCCCCGGCATCCGTTCTACCCGGACGCGCCGGCGCAGTCGGCGCGCATCCCGATGATCATCGGCAACACGCACGATGAGACCCGTGCGTTCCTCGGCGGCGACCCGGCCAACTTCGCCCTGACCTGGGAACAGTTGCCGCGGAAGATCCGCGAGCAGCAATACGTGGACCTGGCGCCGGACGTGGTGATCGCCGAGTACCGCCGGCTGTACCCCGATTACACCCCGTCCGAGGTTTTCTTCGCCGCCACCACCGCCGGCCGCTCATGGCGTGGCGCGATCATCGAGGCCGAGGAACGCGCGCGCCAGGGCGCGCCGGCCTGGGTCTACCAGTTGGATTGGAGGTCGCCGGCGGAAGGCGGCAGGCTGCGCGCCTTCCATACCCTGGACATCCCGCTGGTGTTCGACAACGTGGACGCCGAAGGGTCAAGGACGGGCACGAGCGAACGCGCGCACCGCATGGCCACGCGCATGAGCGATGCGCTGATCGCCTTCGCCCGCCATGGCGATCCCAACCATGCCGGCATCCCGCACTGGGCGCCCTACACCCTGCCCCGCCGGCAGACGATGGTGTTCGACGATGCCAGCCGGATGGAAGACGACCCGCGCGGCGGCGAGCGCCGGCTGTACGAAAGCGTGCCCTTCGTCCAGCGCGGAACCTTCTGAAACGACCATGCCGCCCCTTGTAAACGACCATGGCGCCCCTTGTAGGAGCGGCTTCAGCCGCGACCGCGCCCTGATGGCAATCAATGTCACGCGGTGACAAATGCGCCGTAGCGCATGCGGACGGCAGGTGCCACCAGGGGCGCATATCCGCGGTCGCGGCTGAAGCCGCTCCTACATAGCGACAGGCCGCGGGAAGGAATCCCGGCGCGTCAACCGCCGGACATCACCTCGGCGGCGATGCGGAAACTGCGCAGCCGCTTGTCGTGGTCGAAGATGTTCGCCGTCAGCATGATTTCATCGGGCCGGTGGCGCGCGATGAAATCGGCGATGCCCTGCCGCACGGTCTCCGGGCCGCCCACGACGGCGCAGGCCAGCGCCTGTTCCACGCCCAGCTTCTCGTGCGGCTGCCAGTAATTCTCGATGTCGTCGATCGGCGGCGGCACCAGCCCGGCCTTGCCGCGGCGCAGGTTGACGAAAGCCTGTTGCTGGGTGGTGAACAAGTGCCGGGCTTCGGCATCGGTTTCGGCCGCGACCACGTTCAGGGCCAGCATCGCGTGCGGCCTGGCCAGCCATTTCGATGGTCGGAAATCGCGGTGGTACAGCAGCAATGCCTGGTCCATCGCATCGGGCGCGAAGTGCGAGGCGAACGCGAACGACAGGCCCAGCGCCGCCGCCAGCCGCGCACTGAACAGGCTGGAACCCAGCAGCCACACGGGGACGTCCAGCCCCGCGCCCGGCACGGCGCGCACCGCCTGCCCTTCCTGCACGGGTTCGAAGTAATGCAACAGTTCCTGCACGTCCTGCGGGAACTGCTCGGAGCTGTCGAAGTAGCGGCGCAACGCGCGCGCGGTCGCCTGGTCGGTGCCCGGCGCGCGCCCCAGCCCCAGGTCGATGCGGCCCGGGTACAGCGAGGCCAGCGTGCCGAACTGCTCGGCGACCTGCAGCGGCGAATGGTTGGGCAGCATGATGCCGCCGGCGCCGACGCGGATCGTCGAGGTGGCGCCGGCCACGTGGCCGATCAGCACCGCGGTCGCCGCGCTGGCGATGCCCGGCATGTTGTGGTGCTCGGCCAGCCAGTAGCGAGTGTAGCCCCAGCCTTCCGCGTGTCGCGCCAGGTCGCGCATGTGGGCGAAGGCCTGCGTGGTGTCGCTGCCTTCGCAGACGGGCGCGAGGTCGAGCAATGAATAAGGGATCATGGGCGTTCGGATGATGACGATGTCATCGTCATGGGGACGTGCCGGGTGCGATTCCACCATGCATCGTGGGATGCTGCATCCCATCGCCCTTCCATCGCGCTACAGCAGGTGACGCAGCTCCGGCAGGTACTTCTCGGCCGAACCGGTGTTCACCGCCACCACCCGCTCGCCGCGCTTGACCAGGCCACGGTCCAGCAATTGCGGCAACGCCGCCAGGCAGGCCGCGCCCTCCGGGCCGATCCATAGCGGCTGCTGGCGCCACAGGCGTGCCACTTCGGCGGCGATGTCGGCTTCGTCCACCGCCACGGCCGCGCCGCCGCTGTCGCGCACGATCCGCAGCACGCGGAAATGGCCGACGCCACCGGGTACGTTGAGCCCGGTGGCCAGGGTGCTTCCCGCCTCCATCGCCGTCGTGTCCGCCGCGCCGCTGTCGAACGCGCGCACCAGCGGCGGCGTCGCCGCGCTCTGCACGCAGATCATGCGCGGACGGCGCGCGTCGATCAGGCCCAGCGCCTGCAGTTCGTCCCAGGCCTTGCACATGCCGAGCACGCCGGTGCCGCCGCCGGTGGGATAGATCACCGCGTCCGGCAGCGACCACCGCGTTTCCCCGGGAAGCGGTTCGGCGAGCTCCAGCCCGAGCGATTTCTTGCCTTCTATGCGCCAGCCCGGCTCCTGGAACGTCGCCACCGAGAACCAGCCCTGCGGCACGTAGTGCTCCTTCAGCCATGTACCGGACTCGCGGATCGTCGGCCCCTTCAGCACCAGCTCCACGCGATCGGGAAACCGGTGCGCGGCAGCCGCCACGCCGCCAAGAATCGGCAGCGGCGTGTCGTCGGGCATGGCCACCACCACCGACAGCCCGCCCGCCAGCGCATAGCGCACCAGTGAGTCGCCGGCATTGCCCTGCGTGGGCACCGCCAGTTTCGCCAGTCCCAGGCGGCGCGCCTGCGCGGCGACCATTGCCATGCCGCGGTCCTTGAAGCTCTGCGTGGGATTGGCGCCGAACCCGGCATGCGCCTTGCCCTCGTCCTTCAGTTGCAGGGCGATGCCGGCCCGGCTGGCGACGGGATGATGGCTGAAGTCGAGCAAGGGCGTCGCGCCTTCGTCCAGCGACACGATGTGCGCTGCGTCGCGCGGGTCGTACGCATCCAGCGCCATCAGTGCGCCGAACCGCCACATGTCGCGGCGCGCGGGGTGGTACCAGGCCGCGTCCGGCTGCTCGGCCGCGAGCCGTTCCAGGTCCAGCACCATCTCCACCGGCCGGCCGTCGACCGGATCCAGGTTCATCGGTACATCGGCCGCGTACTCGACGCTCGAGCCCAGGCCCCGCAGGCAACGCACATACGACATCGTTTTTCCTTCGGTTCGATGAAAGGTGACGGCAACCACCGACCATCCCATGGTGGGAGCGACATAAGTCGCGACAGGATCACCGGTGAAGCTTCATCGCGACTTACATCGCTCCCACAAGACGGATTCTTCAGCTCAGCAAGTCGAACGGCCCGCCCTGCTCCAATGCGCGCTGGTACGCCGGCCGCGCATGGATCCGTTGCAGGAACGCGGCCAGCTTCGGATACGACGACAGGCCCGCGCGCACGGCCGCCGCTTCCACGGGAAAGCTCATCTGGATGTCGGCGGCGCTGAACTGGTCCCCTGCGAACCAGGCGTGCCCGGCCAGTTCGCTCTCCATGTAGTCCAGGTGCAGCTTCACCTGCGGCGAGACGAAGCCGGCGAGCGCCTTGTCGGCGATGCCGCGGGCGACCGGTCGGACGAAGAACGGCATCGGCGCCTTCTTCAGCCGCGAGAAGACCAGGCTCAGCAGCATCGGCGGCATCGCCGAACCTTCCGCGTAGTGCAGCCAATAGCGGTAGCGCAGGTGTTCCGGCGTGCCCGGCGACGGTGCGAAGCGATGCGCGGCGTCGTAGCGCTCGACCAGGGTTTCGAGGATGGCGCCGGATTCGGCCAGCGTGTCGTTCCCGTCCACCACCACCGGCGATTTGCCCAGGGGATGCACCCTGCGCAGCTCCGGCGGCGCCAGCATCGTCTTCGCATCGCGCTGGTAACGCACGACCGTGTAGTCCAGCCCCAGTTCCTCCAGCAGCCAGAGCACGCGCTGCGAGCGCGAATTGTTGAGGTGGTGCACGGTGATCATGCTGGGGGCTCCAACGTCGGGTGACGCATCTTAGCGCTCCGTCTCCCCTGTAGGAGCGACGTAAGTCGCGACCGGACCCGGAAGAGGCAAGCCTGCCTGCTTGCCTGCACTGCCACGTGGCGACGCGTTCGGGCTTCGGGGTAAGCGCGGTCGCGACTCACGTCGCTCCTACACCGTTCTCCTACGAACTGCACGACAGCATGGAGCTGCCGGCGCGCTCGCGCGCCCAGTCAGGGCGGCGCTGCGCGAACCGCTCGCGGCCCGGCTGGTCGTCGTAGGGATGGCGCATCACGTCCAGCAGTTCGGCGACGCCGGACGCATCGCCGGCCTCGGCCGCATCGATCGCCTGCTGCGCCAGGTAGTTGCGCAGCACATAGCGCGGATTGGCAAGCCGCATCTTCTCGCGCCGCCCCGTCGCGTCCAGTGCGTCGTCCGCGATGCGCGCCGCATAGCCGGCCAACCATGCCCGCAATGGCCCCGCCACCGCTTCGCGCTTGCCTGCGTCGTAGAACGCATCGTCGAAGCCGCGCATGGACGGATCGGCCATGTCGGCGTCGATCAGGGCACGGAAGAACAGCGTCATGTCCACTTCGCCGGCCTGCATCAGCGCATGCAGATCCTGCATCGACACCAGGTCATCGTCGCGGCATTCGGCCAATCCCAACTTGCGCGCCACATTGTCGCGGTCCAGCCGTGCATACGTGTCCGCATAGCGTTGCAAGCCGTCCTGCAATGCCTCCACGCCATCGAACAACGGCGACAGCGCCTGCGCCAGCCGGCTCAGGTTCCACCACGCCACCTTGGGCTGCCAGCCGAAGCGGTAGCGGCGTCCCTGCGCATCGGTGGTATTGGGCGTCCAGTCCGGGTCGTAGTCGTCGATCCAGCCGTAGGGACCGTAGTCGATGGTCAGGCCCAGCACCGACATGTTGTCGGTGTTCATCACCCCATGCACGAAGCCCACCCGCATCCAGTGCGCCACCATCGTCGCCGTGCGCTCGCAGACCTCGGCGAACCACGCCGCATGCAGCGTCTCGCCCTCGCCCGCAAGATGCGGGAAATCGCGGCGGATGGTGAAGTCCACCAGTTGCCGCAGCAGGTCGGTCTCGTCGCGCGAAGCCGGCAACTGGTAATTGCCGAAACGCAGGAACGACGGCGCCACCCGGCAGACGATGGCGCCCGGTTCCGACTTCGGATGGCCGTCGTAGAACATGTCGCGGACCACGTCCTCGCCGGTCGCGACCAGGCTCAATGCGCGCGTCGTCGGCACACCCAGGTGATGCATCGCCTCGCTGCACAGGAATTCGCGGATCGACGAGCGCAATACCGCTCGGCCATCGGCGGTGCGCGAGTAAGGCGTGGGCCCGGCGCCCTTCAGCTGGATCTCCCAGCGCTCGCCGCGCGCATTCAGCACTTCGCCCAGCGTGATCGCGCGGCCATCGCCCAGTTGGCCCGCCCAACTGCCGAACTGGTGGCCGCCGTAGTTGGCGGCATATGGTTGCATGCCGGGAAGCAGGGCGTTGCCGCCGAACACCTGCGCGAATCCTGGCGAAGCCACGTCGTCCGCGGCGAGACCCAGCAACGCGGCGACTTCCGGCGAATGCGTCAGCAACCGCGGCGCCGCGACCGGCGTGGGCATGACCGACGACCACAACGCCCCACGCACTTCCCGCCGGCGCGCGCCCTGTTCCGGATCGCCCGGCAATTCATCGACGAAACGGTTGTCGAAGCGCAGCGCCTGCATGGCGGCGCTCACGCCGCTTCCGCCGTCTCGTCCGCCAACGGCTTCAGCCCGGGGTCCAGCGCCACGCGCTCGTCGAACACGAAGCAGCGGCCCTCGTAACCCAGGCCGCCGACGTCCTCGAAGTACCCCAGGATGCCGCCATCCAGTTGCAGCACGTTGTCCATGCCGGTGTCGCGCATCCATAGCGCGGCCTTCTCGCAGCGGATGCCGCCGGTGCAGAAGCTCACCACGGTGGCGTCCTTCAAGCCATCGCGATGCGGCTCCAGTGCGGCCGGCAACTCGGTGAACCTGGCGATGGGCAGCGTCAGCGCACCGGCGAAAGTGCCATGCGCCACTTCCTGGCGGTTGCGCGTGTCCAGCAGCACCACCCGCCTGCCCTCGTCGTCGTGCCCTTGGCGCAGCCAGCGCGCCAGCGTGGCGGGCTTCACGTCCGGCGCGCGCGCGCGCAGCGGCGTGGTGCCTTCGCGGCGGAAGCTGATGATCTCCGGCTTGGCCTTGACCTTCAGCCGGGCGAAAGGCTGCGTGCGGCTTTCGCTGTACTTCACACGCAGCCCGGCGAAACGCGCGTCCTGCCGCAGCGGTACCAGGAAGGCCTCGATGGCATCGGCATCGCCCGCCAGGAAGAGGTTTACGCCCTCCCCGGCCACCAGCACCGTGCCGCGCAGGGCCAACGATTCGGCACGCGCCCGCAACTCGGCCACCAGCGTGTCCGGTTCGTTGATGGGCGTGAAGTGGTAGGCGGCGATGTTGGTGACCATGCGGCATTTTACCGTCCGTCGGCCGGCACGCTCTTCATTCAACCAATCGGTTGACAATTAGCAGGCGCGATGAAATGCTCAACCACATGGTTGAACATGACTCTCCTCGACTGGATGCGGTCTTCCACGCCCTGGCCGATGGCACCCGGCGGCGCATGCTGCGCAGCCTGGGCGGCCACCCGCGCAGCGTCGGCGAACTGGCCGCGCCTTTCCGTATATCGCTGGCCGCCGCCTCCAAGCACATCAAGGTGCTGGAACGCGCCGGGCTGGTGACGCGGCAGATCCAGGGGCGTACGCACCTGTGCCACCTGCAACCGCAGGCGCTGGCCCAAGGGCAGGCCTGGCTGCGCTACTACGAACAGTTCTGGAACCAGCGCCTGGATGCGCTGGAAGCCGCGCTGCAGGCCGAGGAACCACCACCCGTGGTTTCCACGCGATCCCGGCGCAAGGGAAAACCCGCATGAGCTTATCGCCCACCATCGATACCGTCGAATGGCCGACTACGCATCCCGTACCGAACACGGCTGGCACACCATGCTGGATGCGCTGCATGCCCTGTTCGCCTGAACCTGGAGCACCGCGATGAACGACAGTTACGGCACCCTGATCGCCCCGGACACCTTGCGCCTGCAACGCTCGTTGCCCGGCCCCATCGAACGCGTCTGGCAATACCTGACCGAATCCGGGCCGCGCAGCCGCTGGCTGGCGCGTGGCGAAATGGATTTGCGGCCGGGCGGCGAAGTGGAACTGATGTTCCAGCACGACCAGCTGTCGGAGGAACAGGTCCCCACGCCGGAGCGTTATCGCACGGACGATGGCTGCCATCGCCAGCAGGGTCGCATCCTCGCGTGCGAGGCGCCCCGCCTGCTCAGCTTTACCTGGCGCGAAGCCGACGGCGGCGATTCCGAAGTGCGTTTCGACCTGGCGCCGGAAGGCGACCGCGTGCTGCTGACCATCACCCACAGCCGCCTGCGCAGCCGCGGGATGCTGCTCAGCGTGTCGGCCGGCTGGCATGCGCACGTCGGCATCCTGGTCGATCGGCTGGAAGGGCGTGAACCGCGCAGCTTCTGGCCCGCGCACGAGCGGCTGGAAGCCGAATACGACCGGCGCCTGCCGCGCCAGGCCGCGTAGGCCACGCGGTCAGAGCAGCAGGTAGGGCAATGCCAGCGTGAGGCCCAGCACCAGCGCGATGGCCGCCAGCATGCCCAGCACGTAGAGCGGCCGCGCCTTCAGCAGGCCGAGGAAGGTTTCGGCACGGCCTTCGCGCGATGCGGCAGCCTGTTCTTCTCGGGCCTGCGTGCGGCGCTGTTGCTGGTAGTCGGCCATCAGGGCCTTCGCCCGCGCCAGTTGCTCCGCGTCCTCGATCCAGAGGCCGCCGGCGGAAACGCCCCATGGGCTGGGCGGGGTCTCGTAGAAGTCGATGGCATGCCGATGCAAAAATCCGCGCACATCATCGGCTTCGTCAGCGGGTACGTTGCGCAGATTGAGGAAGAGTTTCGCCATGCCGACAGTCTAACGGCTGTGGTTCTCATCACCGACAGCAGGGCGACGTTGCGCATGTTCGTCCGCGAAGGCGCCCACGTCCGCCCGGCCGGCGGCCGCTCGCCGGCTCGCCTGCAGGCCGCCGAGATCCTCCAGGGCAGCGGGAAGGCATCCATCGCCAATTGACATGCGGCTCGCTGGTGGATTGAGGCGGCGCGTCCGCCGGCCCACGGGATGCGCTACCCTGCCGCCCCGCCCGAAAGGATCCGCCGATGCGTTCGCTGCTGCTCGCCCTGACTATCGCCCTGCTCTCCGCCTGCACGCCTCCCGGTCCGCCGCCCGGCGGCAGCGTGGCCGAACTGCAGCGCATCGACCACCAGGCCGGCAGCGGCGACACGGCCACTTCCGGCAGCGATGTCACCGTGCACTACACCGGCTGGCTGTACGACGAAAAGGCGCCGGACAAGCGCGGCGAGAAGTTCGACAGCTCGGTGGACCGCGGCCAGCCCTTCACCTTCCTGCTGGGCGCCGGCCAGGTGATCCGCGGCTGGGACGACGGCGTGGCCGGCATGAAGGTGGGCGGCAAGCGCACCCTGCTGATTCCGTCGGACTACGGCTATGGCAGCAAGGGCGCCGGCGGCGTGATCCCGCCGAACGCCTCGCTGGTGTTCGAGGTGGAACTGCTGGGCGTCAAGCCGCGCTGACACGGAGTTCTCGCAGGAACACCCCACGGACGCGATGCTTTGTTCACCGGAAACCGATACCACGCAATCGGAACCCTTCGCACGCATGCCCTGTAGGAGCGCCCCATGGGCGCGATGCTTCTTGCTTGCAGGCGGCGAAGAGCATCGCGCCCATGGGGCGCTCCTACAAGAAGGGTCAGGGCTCCACCGGCGCCAGCCGCAGGTCGTGGAAATCGAAACTGAAGTCGGTCAATGGCGAAATGGCCTCCATCCGCGCCTCGCGCAGGCTGCCATCGGGTTTCAATGCGTAGGTGATGAACGCATCGGCATTCAGCCAGCGCTTGCGCCAGCGCACCACGAAGGTGTCGTGCTGCCAATGCCGCAGGTCGCCCACCAGTTCCGGGGTGCGGCTGAAGCGCAGCACCAGTCCATCGCCCTCCTTCGCCACCACCACGTCGCCGTACCACGGATCACGCAAGGTGCCGGCGTAGCGGTCCAGCGGCAGCGATGGGCGCGAATCCGCATCGCGCGCCTCCTGCAGCTTGCGCCAGTGTTCGTCGGCATCGTCCCTGGACTGCGCCACCTGCGCCCGATAGGCCGCCAGCCAATCCGTGCCGGTACCGGCCAGGTAGGCGTCCAGCACCTTCATCGTCACCGCGTTGAACGCGGCGCCGGTTTCCTGGTTGGTCAGCACCACGATGCCCAGTTTCTGCTCCGGCACCAGGGTGACGCGCGAGACCATGCCCGGCCAGCCGCCGGTATGCCAGACCAGCTTGCGGCCCCGGAAATCGGAGACCATCCAGCCTTCGCCGTAACCCAGGAAGTCGGGCCTTGCGGCCTTCAATGCCTCGACCTTGGGTTCGGCGATCGGCATCGGCGTGACCAGCGACCACATCGCCTTCTGCCGCTCCGGCGAGAACAGGCGCTGCTCGCGACCATGCGCATCGCGGTACGCACCGCCGGCAAGCTGCGCGTTCATCCAGCGCGCCATGTCCGAGACGCTCGAATACAGGCCGCCCGCGCCCGCCACGTTCGCCCAGGTCATGCGCGGCGCCGGTTGCAGGTCGGTGAAGTCGGCCTTGGCGTGGCCGGTGGCGACGTTGTCGCCCGGCTTCAGCGCATCGCTGTTGTAGCGGGTCTCGCGCATGCCCAGCGGCTGGAGGATGCGCGTGCGCAGGAATTGCTCGTAACTCTGCCCGCTGGCCTGCTCGATCACCAGTTGCGCCACGCCGTACAGGATGTTGTCGTAGGCGTAGCGTTCGCGGAACCCGCCGGTCAGCGGCACGTCGCGCAGGCGTTCGGCCACCTCGCGGTTGCTGTAGGTGGTGGCGGGCCAGAACAGCAGGTCGCCCGCGCCCAGGCCCAGGCCGCTGCGATGGACCAGCAGGTCGCGGATGCGCATCTCATGGGTGACATAGGGATCGGCCATGCGGAACCACGGCAAGTGGTCGATGACGCGGTCCTCCAGCTTCAGCTTGCCCTCGTCGGCCAGCATCGACAGCGAGGCGGCGGTGAACGCCTTGGTGTTGGAGGCGATGGCGAACATCGTGTGTTCGTCCACCCGCGTGGCCTTGCCCAGTTCGCGCTCGCCATAGCCGCGCGCCAGCACCACCTCGCCGTCCTTGACCACGGCCACGGCGATGCCGGGAACGTCGAAGGCCTGGCGCACCGATTCCACGTAGGCATCGAAATCGTGCAGCGGCTCGGATACCGGGACCGGCTGGGCGTGGACGCCCACGCTGGCGAACAGGCAGAGCAGCCACAGCGATGGCCGGCGCAGCGCGGCCAGGACAGGGAACGTCATGCGTCATCCATCATCGGAACCAGCGTGGGACGATACCGCATGCCCGCACCGCTGTGCGCCGTGCCGGTGGGCAGGGCCGCGCACGGCATAATGGGCGGATGACCCACGCACGGACTCTTCCGCCCCCTGCCCGCACGCTGGCGATCGTCGGCGGCGGCCCGGCGGGCCTGATGGCGGCGGAAGTCGCGCGCGCCGCAGGGCTGGACGCGGATCTGTACGACGCCAAGGGTTCGGTGGGCCGCAAGTTCCTGATCGCCGGCAAGGGCGGATTGAACCTGACCCATTCCGAGACCTTCGACGCATTCGCCACCCGTTATGGCGAACGGCGCGACGAGGTAACGGCCTGGCTGCGCGACTTCGACGCCGATGCATTGCGCGAATGGGCGAAGGGATTGGGCGTGGAAACCTTCGTCGGCACGTCCGGGCGCGTCTTCCCCGGCGACCTGAAGGCCGCACCGTTGCTGCGCGGCTGGGTGCGCCGCCTGCGCGAACAGGGCGTGCGCTTCCACGTGCAGCACCGCTGGGAAGGCTGGGACGAAGAAGGCGCACTGCGCTTCGCCACGCCCGAAGGCGAGCGACGCGCGAAGCCCGATGCCGTGGTGCTGGCGCTGGGCGGCGGCAGTTGGCCGGAACTGGGTTCCGATGGCGCGTGGGTGCCGGTACTGGAAGAGAACGGCATCGCGGTGGCGCCGCTACGGCCCTCCAACTGCGGTTTCGACGTCGGCTGGAGCGAGCACCTGGCCAGCCGCTTCGCCGGCGCGCCGATCAAACCTGTCGTCGCGTACTGGCGCGATGCCGCCGGACACGAACAACACCGCCAGGGCGAATGCGTCGTCACCGCCACCGGCATCGAAGGCAGCCTGGTCTATGCGCTGTCGCCCGCGCTGCGCGATGCGATCGCACGCGATGGACAGACCACCCTGCACCTGGACCTGTTGCCCGGGCGGGACGAATCCGATCTCCTGCGCGCGCTGGAGAAGCCTCGCGGCTCGCGCAGCTTCAGCGAACACCTGCGCCGCCAGGCGGGGCTGGGCGGCGTGAAAGCCGCCCTGCTCCACGAAGTGCTGGACAGGTCCCGATGGCAGGACGCCGCCGCCCTCGCCCGGGCGGCCAAGCGTCTGCCGCTGGTGCTCAAGCGTGCCCGCCCGATGGAAGAAGCCATCAGCACGGCCGGCGGCATCCGTCTCGAAGCGCTCGATGACGCACTGATGATCCGTGGCCGGCCCGGCGTATTCGCGGCGGGCGAGATGCTGGACTGGGAAGCCCCGACCGGTGGCTATCTGCTCACCGCCTGCTTCGCCAGTGGCCGCCGTGCCGGGCTTGGCGCGGTGGCGTGGCTGGCGAAGCAGGCATCCAGCTGATTGGTCGCCCGCAGGGGCTGTGGCGTTGCATCACGGGATGCGGGCTACAGCGGCTGCGGAGCGTGTGCGAAAGATACGATTTGTGGTGTTGAATTCTGGTTAGCTTTTGGCGGCAATTCGATGACATGCGCCGGACTTGTGAACGCGTGCGCAATACGCGCGCGTCCGTTCAGACCGCCGCGGTCACCACGATCTCGACCAGCCAGCCCGGGTTGGCCAACTGCGCCTGCACGGTGGCGCGCGGCGGCGCATGGCCCGCGGGTACCCATTCGTCCCAGACGCGGTTCATCGCGTCGAAGTCGTTCATGTCCTTCAGGAAGATTTCCGCCCGCAGGATGCGGGTCTTGTCGGTGCCGGCGCGGGCGAGCAAGGCATCCACTTCGTCCAGCACCTGCCGGGTCTGCCCGCAGATGCTGTCGGCGGTGTTGCCGGCCACCTGCCCGGCCAGATAGACCGCGCCGTTGTGGATGGCCATTTCCGAAAGGCGCTGGCCCACGTCGAACCGCTGGATCATGGCATTCACTCCCTGGCTTGGACTGACCGCAGCTTAGCGCCGCGCGCCATCCACCGCACGCGTGGGCGAAGCCGCCCGCCAGAGCCAGCGCCCACCCACCGCCATCGCACCGACGATGAACGCGATCAAGAGCTTCTGCACCCAGCCCCTGCCCGCCGGCGGCCAGAAGGCGTGCAGCCACAGCAAGCCATAGCAAGCCAGCGCCCAGCCGATCGCCAGCGGGAAATGGCGTCGCCAGTAAGCATCCAGGCGGAACCGCCATGCTTGCAGCACCATGCCGGTGGTGACGAACAGGAACGCCGAAATGGCACAGGCGTGGTGGAACCACTGGTGGAAGTCCGGATCGATGGCCGGCAGCCATGAGTCCCCGATGGCCACGCCGCTGAGCCCCAGCGCACCGGCGCAGAGCAGGCCCAGCGGCGCCGCACTGCGCGCCGATGCCTGCAGGCTGGCGTCCAGCCCGAGGGCCAGGAGCACGATGGCCACGGCCAGCACGCAGTACAGCGTGCGCAGCCCCAGCCCGTAGGGGCCCAGCAGGTAACGGCTCAACGTGGCGCTCTGCCACGGCAGGTCCTGGCGGATGAACTGCAATGCCAGCGCGGTGGCGAGGAAGGCCAGCGCCCCCAGCATGGCCGCCATGCCGCTGGCGCGGATCCAGCGGGCCGTCACGGGGGGCATGGAAGCGGCGGACAGGTCGATGGCTGGCATCCGATGGGGGACTCGATGGTGGCGGAGCCGCGATTATCGCAACGTTGGCGCCCAGGTTCGCGCGTGGCTCAAGAAACCGCGTGATCGGCCGATGTGGGTGACAGGCATTCCGGCCCGACCGGGGCGGCTGCGCTCCGTGGAACCGTTTGCCCTAATATGGCCACCCCCGGCGCCTGCCGGGACCGGCCGCCACGAGCAGGGAACTCCTCGCGCCCATGCGTTCTTCCACCCAGGTGCCCGCGTCCGAGCATGTACGGCATGCCCAGCGCCTGCCGCGGCGCATCCATCGCCTGCGGATGCTGGGCATGGGCCTGGCCGCCATTCCGATCGGAGCGGTGCTGCTGGAGAACCAGGCCTCGTGGATCGGCTGGACATGGCTGGCCTTTACCGCGGTGGCGTGGCCGCAACTGGCGCTGTGGCTGGCGCTGCGCCACCCGCAGCCCTACCGCGGCGAGATCCGCAACCTGCTGTTCGATTCGGTGCTGGCCGGCATGTGGGTGCCGATGATGGCCTTCAACCTGTTGCCCAGCGTGCTGCTGGTGACCCTGGCCACGGTGGACAAGATCAGCACCGGCATCGACCGGCTGTGGCACTGGTCGCTGCCGTTGATGCTGGCCGGCGCCTTGCTGGCCGGCGTGGCCACGGGCTTCGAATTCCACCCCGCCACCAGCATGACGGTGATGGTGGCCTGCCTGCCGATGCTGCTGATCCACACCATCGCCGTCAGCCAGGCCAGCTACCGGCTGGTGCGCAAGGTGAAGCGGCAGAACCGGTTGCTGGACGAACTGAGCCGGCGCGACACCCTGACCGGGCTGGATTGCCGCCGCCACTGGCAGGAACAGGCGGCCCTGATCCTGCAGCAGTGCGCCGACAACGGCGAAGCCGCCACGCTGATGATGATCGACGTCGACCACTTCAAGGCCATCAACGACCGCCATGGCCACGCGGGCGGCGACGACGTGTTGCGTGCCACCGCCAGCGTGATCCGCCACAGCATCCGGAGCATGGACTGCGCCGGGCGGCTGGGTGGCGACGAGTTCGCGGTGCTGCTGCGCGGCACCGACCTGCAGGCCGCCGAAGTGGTCGCCCGACGCATCCTGCAAGGAGTCGAGGCCATCCGCGTGGACAATGCGCCCGGCCTGCGCTGCACGGTCAGCCTGGGGCTGGCCAGGGCGGACGATCCGGCGCGCGGCTTGCGCGCCTGGCTGGAAGCCGCCGACCGCGCGCTCTACCGCGCCAAGAGCAGCGGCCGCAACCGGCTGGAAGTGCATGGCCTGGGCGGTGGCAACGGGGCTGCCCCGGCGACCGCGGGCTGACCTCCCTTGCTTGATGCCCGTCGGCCGCCGGCGTGGCGGCGGTCTCCAGGGCCTGAAGGAAAAGGCAGCGGCCGCAGGCCGCTGCCGGCCGGATATCAGGCGCCGATCTGTTCGACGCGGCCCTCGCGCTGCGGCAGTTCCAGCACGTTGCTGCCGCCCTCGCGCGGATGTTCCTGCGCGGGCTCGTGGATGCAGATGCGGTTGCGGCCCAGGTGCTTGGCGCGGTACAGCATCTTGTCGGCCTGCGAGAGCAGCTTGGCCAGGCTGTAGCCGGCCATGGTGCTGGAGGTCACGCCGAAGCTGCCGGTGATGGCGAAGGTGTGGCCGGTCTCCTTGGTGTCGATCTGCGCCAGGCGCACGCGGCAGTCGTCGGCCACGCGGGCGGCGGCGCGCAGGTCGCAGCCATACATCAGGATGGCGAACTCCTCCCCGCCCAGCCGGCCCAGCACGTCGATGCGGCGGCAGAAGCCCTTGCAGGCCTCGGCCACCTGCTTCAATGCCCAGTCGCCGGTTTCGTGGCCGTAGCGGTCGTTGATGTTCTTGAAGTGGTCCAGGTCGAACATGATCAACGCCGCCTGCTCGCCGTTGCGCGCGCATTCGGCCAACGCGCGCTCGGCCCGCAGGGTGAAGTGATGGCGATTGCACACGCCGGTCAGCGCATCGGTCTCGGCCATCTTCTTCAGCGACAGCTGCACGCGCTTGATCTTGAACGCCCAATAGCCGATGGACGCCACCAGCACGATCAGCAGGATGACGATCAGGCGGGTGTTCTGGGCCTGCAGCTGGTCGACCTGGCGCTGCTGCTGCAGCATCTGGTTCTGTTGGTCCAGCAGGCTGATCTGCTGGGTTTTCTGCAGCGTCTCTTGTCGGACAATCTGATAAGCAAGCTCACGTGCCTTGACTTCATTGAGGTATGCCTTGTCAGCCTGAGAATAGCTCTGATATGCCCTCAGTGCTGATTGTAGATCGCCTCTTTGTTCCGCGACTTCATAGAGCGTGCGATAGGCCTTAACGAGCGGAAGGCTGCTGGTAACACTCGCACTCTGCGCCAGAACACCCTGCGAGTAGAGTTCCGCCGATGCGGCATCCCCTTTTTCCAGGGTTAGCTCCGCCAAGAAGGCCTTGGCCTCTGCGATTAGATGCGGGTAACGGGTCCTCTCGATCTCGGGAAGATGCTTCCTCAACAAACTGATTGCGCGCTCGGAATCGCCGAGGTCAGCCCACTTGCGTGCCAGCGCTATCCTGATGAAGTTGGCTGCTGCGAATTCCTTCTGACGGACGCACTGATCGATACCCTTGTAGATATCGCCGTCTTCCGTGGGAAGCAGCCCGAGATGCTGCTTGGCCTCCACCTGAACTTGGGTAGCCAAGCACTGCGTCCGGCCATCGGGTACATCGGCCAGAATGCGCTCGACATACTCCAACGCCTGCCTGGATTGTCCGATCTGCTGGTTCATCACCGCAGCCACACCCAGTCCTTGATGACGTATCTGCTTTGAACGCACCTTGGGCAGATCCTGAAGGACTTGCTCAAGCTGACGCAGCCCTTCTGTGAACTGCCTGTTGAGCGCGTATGCGTTCACCATTAGCATGTTGGCGCGGAAACGAATGTCGCCATCCTTTGCGGATTCCGCCAAAGATCGCGCCATTGGCAGCCCATTCTCGATGCGTCCCTCGAAAATAAGCGAGTAAGCATTGAGGTAGGTGATGCGTTCTTTCTGGTCCGCAGTGGCTTGATCGCTTTGGTCATTGATTTGACCCAGCAATCTTTGAAACAACTTCGGATCGGAACTGCGCGCGACTTCAGCCTTGACCAGCAAATCATCCAATGGAGCCGCTGCGAACACAGGACCACACAAAACCATCATGGCGATGGCTAGCCAAAGACCACGTATTTTCCAGCGCGCAAACATAGTCCTACTCCTTTGCTACATCGCGCCCCCTCCTCATTATTCCTCGGCGGGAGGGGCCTCTTCTTCCGGCACATCGGCTTCCTGCGGTTGTTCGTCCTGCTTGTCGGGCTGCTTGTCGGGGGCCCAGATCATGCACATCATGCTCGCTCTTCCACCCAACAGGTCGCGGAGTACAGCCCGATCTCGGGCCTTGAGCGCACCGGCCTCAGCCTCGTCCAGCGCAAGCGCATCGATCGCAGCTTCATATTCCGCATCTGACATATGGCGGGCCTGTGCATTGCGACCCATGGCTTCAATGAACTGGATGGTGCTTGACACGAATACCCCCTGAATTTGGACGGTCTATTTCAGCCTGCGGACAGCCACTAAGCCTTACCCCCAAGGCCGTACGCGGGAACCTGAGGGAAGATAACCGGTTTTCCTCACACTAACCAGAGTTGCTCCGCCCACTCGTCGGACCCGCAGGCTCAGAGGGGGGCAAGCCCTGCTTCCTCTTCAGCCAGCCGAGACAGCCGGGACGTCACTTCGAGGTTGGGCTCCAAAGACCGGCCTGGGGGAATCACCAACGTGGTCTCGGCATTGAGACTGGCGTGTGGCAGCTGTCGCAGCAACATGTGCTCCATCCTGGGAGGATACAAGGGTAACGTGGCCGCTTCATAAGCAATGACATCATGGTCGAGAGGGTAATCTGCTGCCAGCAATTCCAACAGTACCTCGCGATAAAGATCCCCGGTGCCCACTCGCGTCAAGGTCGGATCCCCGGCAATACCCACCTGCCAGAGGATCAAATAGGCGGAAGGATCCACCCGGCGCCGATAGAACATGAACTGGCTCGCTTCGTAATGCTGGCAGCCAAATGTTCCCGGATCGATCCCAAGGTCGGCATAAAGGCAATCCTCAGCCGAAACCGCGGCTTCCATTACTGCATCAAAGCCCTCTTCCTTTGCTCGGCTGATCGCCATATGAGGGACACAGGCGAAAACACCAGGATGCCCATAGAAGGCTCCGCATACCTGCTTGCCGGCACGCACCTCCACAAGCATGGCGGCCACCATCTCACGGTAGGCCAGATTCCGCGGCTTGCCCTCCCCATAATACGGCTGCAGGCTCCTGACGTCCCGATGCATCTCCTGCACCCACAACTCCACCAATGGGTCGGAAACAGCTGCGAAGACGACGTCGGCCTTCTCAATGAAGCTGCGAGCCCGTGGCGCGAGGTGTGCGCCCAGCGTCATTCCAAGCCCTACACACGCCAGACTGCCTTTACTCATTTCACTCGCCTTCACACTCCAAAGAGGAATTGCCCAGTAACCGAGCGCTGCCTGATATCTGCCCATCGGATATCATGCCGGCATCTACGTATTCTTGTCTTCGCCAATGAAACGCCATGCCCGCAAGTCTGATGCGCATTCTATGCTCATATCCTGTGAGAACCGAGAGCGAGCCATCAAACGCGTCCACGCCTCATTGCCATGCCGGTGACGGCACAAGATCTGCACAGAACCATGTTCTTCAAACGCCAACCGGACCAGCATTTCCAATACCAGTGAACCCACTCCGCGTCGCTGCCATTCAGGCGCCACCATGATGCCCAGTTCCACATTCGATACTCGCTTCATCAGGGCTGCTATACCTATCTTGAAACCCTCCGCCGATAAAATGAGCCAACAACGAAAATCCGCGTCGGCTTTTTTATTTGCGTCGCAGGCCAGGAAAAAAGCATCACCCGCTGTCTTGGCCGACCAAGGCTCGCCGATACTGCGCATGACTTCCGGATCTGCGTAAAGGTCCGTGTAAAAATCTTTATCGCGTTCATCCAACGCGCGAAGCAGGAGACGCGGTTTGTGCGGTGCATTCATCATGTCGCCGCATGCACCTCGATCCACGTCACGGCGACTCCACCATCACCGACAACTCCGGCGTGGTTCTGTGGATGATCTTCATCGACTCGGCGTTGCGGTGTTTCCATATCCTTCAGTCGATCTAGGTCGAGACGTTGGTCGAACTGAGGCATAGCAATGCCGGATCACCGGCCATGCCCTGCAAAGACGTCGCAGCCTGATCACCGGATGGCTTTCGGCATGGCGCCTGCACCAGCCATCGATCAATTTGTGCCTGGCTGGCCGGCACGGTAGCCACTCGGCTGAGCACAGCCGCCCAGCGATGCCTCACCTGCTTCAACATCGTTTCCCCACCCCCGCATCATCCCTTCCCCATCCCGAATCATGGCGGTGGCACGGCCATGGCGTCCAGCTATCTGGCCTGCTGCCGATTTCACAGACACCTAGTTTAGGTGCAATGATGAAATCGGAGGTGGTAAATGGCAAAGCGGACGTTCACGCCCGAGTTCAAGCTTGAGGCGGTAAAGCTGGTCCGGGAAC